>NZ_JBSFNE010000007.1:0-243895 GCF_053586935.1 Nonomuraea sp. NPDC003727 | reverse complement strand
CGTGGCCCGTTTCCGCCGTAGGGGTTGACTTCCGTCCGCGCCGCGCGGGGCCCGTTTCCGCCGTTCACGTTGACCTCCGCACCGCCGTCCTGGCCGTGGTGCCGCGCGTGGCCCGTTTCCGCCGTAGGGGTTGACTTCCGTCCGCGCCGCGCGGGGCCCGTTTCCGCCGTTCACGTTGACCTCCGCACCGCCGTCCTGGCCGTCGTGCCGCGTGGCCCGCTTCTGCCGTACAGGTTGACTTCCGTCCGCGCCGCGCGGGGCCCGTTTCCGCCGTACACATTGACCTCCGCACCGCTGTCCTGGCCGTCGTGCCGCGTGGCCCGCTTCTGCCGTACAGGTTGACTTCCGTCCGTGCCGCGCGTGGCCCGTTTCCGCCGTACACATTGACCTCCGCACCGCTGTCCTGGCCGTCGTGCCGCGTGGCCCCCTTCCGCCGTACGGGTTGACCTCCGGCCGCCCCGCGCGGGGCCCGCTTTCGCCGTACGGGTTGACTCCCGCGCGGTCGAATGGAGCCTGTGCCGCACAGGGGTGATGGCGCTCCGGTTGAGAGTTTCCGATCGGTGACGCGGATCGTGGCTCGGCCGGGATGGCGAGCAGTCGACCTCTTCTCACGAAAGGACGCCCGCGTGTCGCGGGTGTCCTTTCGTGTTGCCGTCTTGACGCTGTTGTGTGACAGTCACATACTCTGGTTATAACTTGTAACCAAAGAAAGAAGCTGTCATGTCGACGTCGACCGGGACCAGGGGTGCCGTCCTGGCGCTGCTGGCCGCCTCCCAGTTCCTCGTGGTGCTCAACACCTCGATCGTCAACGTCGCCCTCCCCGTGATCGGCGACGACCTGGGGCTGACGCCCGCGGGCCTGTCGTGGGTCGTCAACGCCTACCTGATCGCCTTCGGCGCCCTCCTCCTGGTGGGCGGCAGGCTGGCCGACCTGTACGGCAGGCGGCGCGTCCTCCTCGCCGGTCTCGCGCTGTTCACCGCGGGCTCGCTCGCCGCCGCCGTACCCGCCGGGGCGGGGTGGCTGGTCGCGGCGCGCGCGGTCCAGGGCGTCGGCGCCGCCGTCCTGTCGCCGGCCGCGCTGGCCGTCCTGCTGGCTCTCTACGCGCCGGGCGAGGAACGGGCCAGGGCGCTCGGGGTCTGGGGATCGGTGTCAGCGGCGGGCGGCGCGGCGGGCGTGCTGCTGAGCGGTCTGCTGACCGACGCGTTCGGCTGGTGGTCGATCTTCGCGGTGAGCGTCCCCGTCGGCGTGTTCGCGCTGGCCGCCGTGGCGCGGCTGGTCACGGGCGACGCGCGGACGGCCGGCGGCCGGCTCGACCTCGCCGGCGCGGTCACGGTGACCGCGGGCCTGACCGGTGTCGTCCACGGGCTGGGCGGCGGCGGTGCGGTGACGGTCGGGGTCGGGGTGCTGCTGCTGGCGGGGTTCGTGCTGGTCGAACGGCGGGCGGCCGATCCGCTGGTCCCGGCGGGGCTGCTGCGTACCGCCTCCGTCGGGGTCGGCAACCTGGTCATGCTCCTGCTGGGCATGGTGTGGGTCGGCACGTTCTTCTTCCTGCCGCTCTACCAGCAGCGCGTGCTCGGCTACTCGCCGCTGGCGGCCGGCCTCACCCAGCTGCCGCTCGCGCTGGCGCTCATGCTGGCGCCGCTGGCGGCCGGCCGGTTGCGCGCCCCTCTCGTGCCGGGGCTGGTGACGTTGGCGGCGGGGCTGGCCTGGCTGGCGAGCGCGCCTGAGAACGGCACCTTCCTGGCGGACCTGCTCGGCCCGTCCCTGCTGGTCGGCGCCGGGCTGGGGCTCGCGTTCGTGCCGCTGACCGCGCTCGGCGTGGCCGGGGTGCCCGGCGAGCGGTCCGGGGTGGCGGGCGGCCTGATCAACACCACCCGGCAGGTCGGCGGCGCGCTCGGTCTTGCCGTGCTCGCCTCGGTCGCGGGTCTCGCGCCCAGTGAGCTGTCCGGCTATCACCGCGCCTTCGCGGCGGCGGCGGCCATCTCCCTGCTGGCGGCGGTCATCGCCTTCACGAAGCGGCGGACGTCGTGATGAGACGCGCTCACTACGATGAGAGGGTGTCATCGCCGCGACAGCGCTACCGGGACCAGGTCCGTGCCGAGATCAAGGAGGCCGCGCTGGCCCAGATCGGCCAGGGTGGGGCCGCGGCGCTGAGCCTGAACGCCGTGGCCAAGCAACTCGGTGTCACGGGGCCGGCGATCTACAAGTACTTCGGCAGTCGCGACGACCTGCTGACCGAGCTCATCCTTGACGGTTTCGACCAGGTCGCGGCGGCCGTACGGGCCGCGGTCGGCGAGGGGGCGCCGCGGGCGCGCCTGCACGCGCTGGCCGGGGCCTTCCACGGGTGGGCGCTGGCGCACCCGCACGTCTACCAGCTGCTGGCAGGCACGCCGTCACCCGGCTACCAGGCTCCGCCGGAGAGCGTCCAGCGGGCCCGCGAGGTGCTCGGGCCTTTCCTGCCGGTGTTCGCGGGGGGCCGGTGCGGTCCGGCCGCCGAGACGCTGCGCGAGGAGATGCGGCGATGGGTCGAGGAGGTGCCCGCGGTGGCCGAATGGGTCAGGGCCTTCGCGCCCGACGGCGATCCCGCCACCGCCCTCACCGGGACGATCATGGTCTGGTCGCGGCTGCACGGGCTGACGAGCCTGGAGGTGCAGGGCCAGTTCGCCGGGATGGGGCACCGCTCGGCCACGCTGCTGACCGTCGAGATGGAGACGCTGGCCGACACCATGGGGTTGTGAGGTCACCGCGACCCCTGTGGTGCTGCTCGTCGGGTGCCGGGGCGGCCGTGCGGGCCGGTCGAGGGCGACGATGGAGCGGGATGGCCGTGTGGGCCGGTCGAGGGCGACGATGGAGCGGGATGGCCGTGTGGGCTGGTCGAGGGCGACGATGGAGCGGGATGGCCATGCGGGCTGGTCGAGGCCGGAGACGGGGCGGGATGGACGGGCTCGTCGTGGTCACTGCAGCGACTGGGTGAGCTCGTCGAGTTCGGCCAGCCGTACGGCGGGGGCGAGGCGGGAGGCGGTGGCCACCAGCACGAGCTCGGTGACGGCGATCTCGTGGGTCAGCGGCGCGATCGGCCCGGCCGCCTCGCGTGGCAGCCGGATCAGGATCTCGGCGTGCGGCCCCAGCGGTGACTCCCACGCGTCGGTGACGAGCACCAGGCGGGCCTCCCGGGACCGGGCGGCCCGCACGAACGCCGCGGTGTCGGGGGAGTAGCGGCGGAAGTCGTAGGCCACGACGACGTCGGAGGGCCCGAGGTCGAGCAGGACGCGCGCTCTGGCGGCGGGGGAGCCGGGCACACGGTGCGCTCCCGGGCGCAGGCCGGCGAGCTGGCGGACGAGGTATTCGGCGGCCAGCTCGCTCAGCGGCCCGCCGACGGCCCACACGCCGCCCGCCTCGGCGAGGAGGGCGGCGACGGCGGCGAGCTGGGATTCGCTCACGGCGGCGAGGGTGCCGTCTAGGCCGGCGCGAAGGTCTTCGGCGGCCCCGCGGGTGCCGGGCGAGCGGGCCACGAACTCCTGCAGGCGTGACCTGTCGTGCTCGCGGGCGCCGGCCCTGACGGCGGACTGGAAGGCGGCGAAGCCGGCGTAGCCGAGCCGGTCGAACAGGCGCGAGGCCGTCGGCGGGCTGACGCCGGCGCGGTCGGCCAGCGCGCGCAGCGATCCGAGCGCGGCGAAGGGGTAGTCGTCGAGCAGCACCCTGACGATCGCCCGCTCGCCGCGCGGCAGCTCGGAGTAGACCTCGCTCAGCCGGGTCACGATGGGATCCACGCTAACGAATGTTACATCAATCCCGACTGCCGCAGAAGAATGAAACGGGTGTTACGGTAGGCGCCATGAGTACCTGGCATGGGCTGCTGGACAGCGGCTACCGGCGCTGGCTGCCCGTCACCGGCGACACCCCGTCAGTCACCCTGAACGAGGGCAACACCCCGCTGCTGCGCTCGGCGCACCTGTCGGCCGTCACGGGCTGCGACGTCTGGCTGAAGGTCGAGGGCGCCAACCCCACGGGCTCGTTCAAGGACCGCGGCATGACCGTGGCGATCAGCAGGGCCGCCGAAGCCGGCGCCGAGCTGGTCATCTGCGCCTCCACCGGCAACACCAGCGCCTCCGCGGCCGCCTACGCCGCTCGCGCGGGGATGGCGGCGGCCGTGCTGGTGCCCCGCGGGCGGATCGCGCTCGGCAAGCTCGGCCAGGCCGTACGGCACGGCGCGCGGATCGTCGAGATCGCCGGCGGGTTCGACGACTGCCTGCGCGTCGCCCGCGAGCTGGCCGCCGACCACCCGGTCGCGCTGGTCAACTCCGTGGGCAACGAGTGGCGCCTGGCGGGGCAGCGGACCGTCGCCTACGAGATCGTCGACGCCCTGGGTGACGCGCCCGACATCCACTGCCTGCCGGTGGGCAACGGCGGCAACATCACCGCCACCTGGGGCGGCTACCGGACCTACCGGGACGCGGGCCTGGCCACCCGGCTGCCGCGCATGTGGGGTTTCCAGGCGGCGGGGGCCGCGCCGCTCGTGAGCGGCACGCCCGTCGCGGAGCCCGTGACCGAGGCGAGCGCCATCCGCGTCGGCAGCCCGGCGACCTGGGACGGTGCCGTCACCGCCCGCGACGAGTCCGGCGGTCTGATCGCCGCC
Source organism: Nonomuraea sp. NPDC003727 (assembly GCF_053586935.1). Lineage (NCBI taxonomy): Bacteria > Bacillati > Actinomycetota > Actinomycetes > Streptosporangiales > Streptosporangiaceae > Nonomuraea > Nonomuraea sp. NPDC003727. Next base: position 239,259 of record NZ_JBSFNE010000007.1, on the reverse strand, counting down.
GTGACCGACGAGCAGATCTTCGCGGCCTACCGGGAGGTGGCCCGCCGCGACGGCGTCTTCGCCGAGCCCGCCTCGGCGGCGGGGATCGCCGGCCTGCTCGACCAGCACGCCAGGGGCAGGCTCGACCCGGGCCAGCGGATCGTGATCACGCTCAGCGGCAACGGCCTCAAGGACGTGGACGCCTCCCTGCGCGGCGGCTACACCTCGATCGAGACCTCCTCGTCGGCGGCCGAGGTGGCTCGCGCCCTCCTGCCGGCCGCCTGAGCGCCGCCCGCCCCCTGGAAGGTGCGCCGGTAGGCGGAGGGCGTGGTGCCGAGCAGCTTGGTGAAGTGCTGGCGCAGGCCGTTGCCGGTGCTGAAGCCGGAGCGCTCGGCCACCACGTCGACGGGCAGCCGCGTGGTCTCCAGCAGTTCCCTGGCCCTGACGACGCGCTGCTGGGTGAGCCACCTGATCGGGGTGAGGCCGGTCTCCTGGTGGAAGCGGCGGATGAAGGTCCTGGTGCTCATCGCGCCCCGCTCGGCCATGCGCGGGACGGTGAGCGGCTCGTGCAGCCGTTCCAGCGCCCACGTCAGCACCGGCGCCAGGCCCTTGTCGGGAGCGGGGACGGGCACGGCCGGCGAGACGTACTGCGTCTGGTCGCCCTCCCGCTGGGGCGCGATCACCATGCGGCGCCCCACCTCCGCCGCCACGGCGGCGCCGAAGTCGCGCCTGACGATGTGCAGGCACAGGTCGATGCCCGCCGCGGTGCCGGCGCTGGTGAGGATGTCGCCGTCGTCGAGGTAGAGGGCGCGCTCGTTGACGCGCACCCGTGGATGGCGGCGCCGCAGGTCCGCGGCGTGCATCCAGTGGGTGGCGGCCTCGCGGCCGTCGAGCAGGCCCGCCGCGGCGAGCACGAACGCCCCCGAGCACAGCGCGGCGACCCGCGCGCCTCTCTCGTGCGCCGCGACGAGCGCTTCGAGCAGCGTGTCCGGCGGCCGGTAGGAGCCGTCGGCGCAGGCGGGCACCACGACGAGGTCGGCCGTGCGCATCGCCTCCAGCCCGTGCGGGGCGCGCAGCCACAGGCCGCTGAGCGACTCCTGCTCGCCGTCCGCGGTCCGGCACAGGCGCAGGTCGTACCAGTCGGGGCTGAGGTCGAGCCGGTCCCTGCCGAAGACCTCGCAGGGGACGGCGAGCTCGAAGAGCGGGCAGTTGTCCAGCACCGGGACGACGACTCTGATCCGGCCCATGGCGCAAATATAGTGGAACACGACATCTTTGCCACTAGTGACCGGATACGGCCCTCGCGACAGTGGTGTCCATGGACGAAAAGGGACCGCTGGACATCGGTGAGGACGAAGGCGCCCGGCTGCTGACCGCCGCCGTGGACCTGGTCGTACGGCACGCGAAGGACGTGGCAGGCGGCCCCGTCGCGCCACCGGAGACAGGCACCGCGTGGCTGCGCGACTGGCTGGCCGGCCAGGACTTCGAGACGGCGGGGCGGCCCGAGCACACGCTGCGGGAGGTGATGGCGGCCCTGCGCCGCTGGGGCGTGCACACGACGCACCCCCGCTACTTCGGGCTGTTCAACCCCACCCCCACCTGGTGGGGCGTGGCCGGCGAGCTGCTCGCGGCAGGGGTCAACCCGCAGCTGGCCGCCTACAGCCACGCCCCCGCGGCCGTCGAGATGGAACGGCACGTGCTGCGCTTCATGGCGGCCCGCCTCGGCCTGCCCGCCACCACGGAGGGCAGTTTCACGGTGGGCGGCGCCGAGGCCAACCTGACCGCGGTGATCGTCGCCCTGACCCGCCGGTTCCCCTCCTACCCCGGCACCGGCACGTACGGCCTGCCGCGGCGGCCGGTGTTCTACGCCTCAGCCGAGAGCCACCTGGCGTGGCTCAAGATCGCCCACATGACGGGCATCGGGCGCGAGGCCGTCCGCCTGGTGCCGGTCGACGCGGCGCACCGCATGGACACCGGCAGGCTGCGCGAGATGGTCGAGGCCGACCGTGCCGCGGACCGCGACCCGTTCCTGCTGGCCGCGACCGCCGGCACGACGGCGGGAGGCGCGGTGGACCCGTTGCCGGAGCTGGCCGGCCTGGCCGCGGAGTGGGGGCTGCACTTCCACGTCGACGCCGCGTGGGCGGGCGCGATCGCGCTGTCCGACTCCCTGCGCCCGCTGCTGGCCGGGGTGGAGCGGGCCGACAGCGTCACGGTGGACGCGCACAAGTGGATGTCGGCGCCCATGGGCGCGGGCATGCTGCTCACCCCGCACGGGACCGTGCTGGCCGAGAGCTTCCGCGCGACCACCTCCTACATGCCGGCGGAGACCGACGGCGCCCCCGACCCCTACGCCACCAGCGTGCAGTGGTCGCGCCGTTTCGCGGGTTTGAAGGTGTTCCTCGCGCTGGCGATGGCGGGCAGGCCCGCCTACGCCGCCCAGATCGAGCGGGACGTGCGGCTCGGCGAGCTGCTCGCGCGCCGCCTGCGGGAGGAGGGGTGGCGGCGGGTCAACGACACGGTGCTGCCCGTCGTCTGCGTGGCCGCCCCCGAGGCGGAGGCGGGCGGTGCCGAGAGCAGCGCGGCGTGGCACGACGCGGTCGCCGACGAGGTGGTCCGCGGCGGGCAGGCGTGGATCAGCACCGTTCGCCTGGCCGGACGGCCCGCCATCCGGCTGTGCCTGACCAGCCACCGCACCCGGGTGGAGGACGTCGAGGCCGTGGTGAGCGCGCTGGGCGACGCCCGCAAGAGGAACCCCGTCGGGGGCGCGTGACCCACTCGTCAGGTGCCGCGAGGGGCGCCGCCCCGCCTGGTGTACGAGACGAGACGGTCGATCTCCGTGAACCCCGCGTCGGTGAACACCGACCATGTGGGGTGTCCGTCGGTCTGCTTGTCGTCGGCGTACAGGATCGTCTCGGACGCGCCGTGCCGATGGAGGAGCGTGACGGCCTCCCACAGCATCGCCCGCTCGAACGATCCGTCCGCGTGGAGGGCGTCCGCGCCGAACCACCAGAGGATTCCCACGTCGTCAACGGGCACCTGGGCCACGGCTTCGGCGGCGAGGTCGTCGTCGCGGCTTCGCAGCCACCAGCCGAGCGGGGCATTGCTGAGGATCACCTCGACGGGCGGGCCGGCCGCCTCAGGACGGTGGTCCCCTGTTGTGGCGCGATGCAGATATCGCCACGAGTTCCGGCCGGCGAACCCGGCGTGCTCCAGCACCTTGCGCGTGACCGGTCGGCGCCCCGAAGGAAGTGCCGAGGGGCAGAGACCCAGCGTGGCGACGAAGGCGTGCACGGTTCCGCTGCTCTTCAGCTCATGCAGGGCGTGTGAGACGAGCGCCTCGACGACGAGCAGGATCTCGCGGCCGTGCAGCCACAGGACCACTCCCTCACCGTTGTCGCGGCGTACCGCGTAGGAGACCGCACCCAGCACCTTGCCGTCACCGTCCACGATCACCTCGGTGCTGGGCCGGTGCAGCCGGGCCCAGGGCGCGGGATCGCGACGGCATGTTCCGTCGATGGCCTCGGCGAGCCTCTCCGCCGAGCACACGGGCTGGCCAGGCAGGTGGTCGGCCTCGACCAGCGCGAGGACGGCTGCCTGATCGGACGGCTGGTAGGGACGTATTGCCTGGTCGAACGCCGGTCTCGACTCGCATGGGCGGCAATGGGCGAGGATCTCCTCCGCCGACAGGCTGTTGCCGCTACGCGCGGCGGTCCTCATCGCGGCCGCGGCCGTCGACGATGCGGTGTCCGGTGGGATCACCAGCAGGTGGAACCCGTCCTGGTCGCCACGGATCAGACTGACCGTGTCGGGTGTTCCCGGCCAGCCGCTGACCCTGAGGAAACGGCCGTCGATCACGAGATGGGCGGGAACGTCGTCCCAGGCGCCCGGGTCGAGCCTGACCCGCACGATGGGACCGAGTAGCGCATCCAGCGCGTTGAGGAGGGAGGGGAGCTCGCTGTGCAGGTCGGTCGAGCGTGGCCACCACGCGCCGTCGAGGCTTCCCTCGCGGGTGAGGGTCGGCTCCAGACGGATCCGGGCGCTCGGCTGGGGGAGGGGCTGGACGAGATGCATGTCGTGGTTCGGCATCAGATGTGCCGCCTGTCTCCGGCCCGCCAGAGCCGATGTCATCTCTGAGGCGACGCCGACGCGGCTGTCGACATGCGAAATGTCCCAGATAGCCGACTATACACTCATATGTGAGGATCATTTTGGTATGGATATACCTGTGGAGGGCTGGATCGGTCCTGGTGGCAGCGAGAACCAAGCCGCCCGTACGGGTCACAGCGGCCGCGACGCGTGCTAGCTTTGAGGGTGTTGCAGTTCTGGTACCCATGAACGTTGTGTGCGCCTGACGGGATGTAACCCCCCAGGCGCATTTTGTTTTTGCCGGTCATGTCCGGATGGGTCATTGCGGCGACATGGGCCACGCAAGGTGCGTGTCCCATTACTGCGCCTATCGAAGGAGATCGACATGGCGACTGGCATTGTCAAGTGGTTCAACGCGGAGAAGGGCTTCGGCTTCATCGCCCAGGACGGCGGCGGCGCGGACGTCTTCGCCCACTACTCCAACATCGCCACCCAGGGCTACCGTGAGCTTCACGAGGGCCAGAAGGTGAGCTTCGACGTCACGCAGGGTCAGAAGGGCCCGCAGGCGGAGAACATCGTTCCCGTCATCTGACGGATACTCACGCCAGGAGCCGGGGCCCGGTCAGCACCATGACCGGGCCCCGGCTTCTGCGTCTGTGAAGGACGGGCGATCGACGGCGTCGCCCCCCGGGTGGCGGCGCGCATGACGTACGGATCGCGTCAATAGTCCGCCTTGAGCCGTAGGGAACCCGTCAAGAACGGCAAAGCTCCCTGAATCTCCAAGTTTGCTGGTCATGAAAGCTATGTCCGAAAACTGAGGAGTGGGGATGGCCGACGTCATCTTCGTCGCCCTGACGATCGCGATCTTCGTGATCTTCGGGCTTGTCGTCAAGGCGGTGGAGCGCCTGTGAGCGCCGTCAACGCCGCCGGCCTCGTCGTGGCCATCGGCCTGGTGATCTTCATGGTCGCGGCCCTGCTCTTCCCGGAGCGGTTCTGATGGGCTGGATCTTCCTCGCCTCCCTGGTCATCGCGCTGGCCGTGGTGCACAAGCCGTTCGGCGACTACATGCACCGGGTCTACAGCGGCACCAAGGACACCGCCGTCGAGCGGATCGTCTACCGCCTGCTCGGCGTCCGCGCCGACGCGGAGCAGCGCTGGCCCGTCTACGCGCGCAGCCTGCTGGCCTTCTCGATCATCTCCATCCTGGTCGTGTACGGCATGCAGCGCCTGCAGGACAAGCTGTGGCTCTCGCTCGGCTTCCCGCCCGTCACCGACCACGTCGCGTGGAACACCGCGATCAGCTTCGTCACCAACACCAACTGGCAGGCCTACTCCGGTGAGAGCACCATGGGCCACCTGGTCCAGATGGCCGCGCTCGCCGTGCAGAACTTCGTGTCGGCCGCCGTCGGCATGGCCGTGGCGATCGCGCTGGTGCGCGGCTTCGCCCGCAAGAACGCCGACACCATCGGCAACTTCTGGGTGGACCTGGTGCGCGGCACGCTCCGCATCCTGCTGCCGATCGCCTTCGTCGGCGCGCTCGTCCTGGTGGCGGGCGGCCTGGTGCAGAACTTCGTCGGCCCGCACGAGATCACCACCCTCGCCGGCAACACGCAGAACATGACCGGCGGCCCCGTGGCCAGCCAGGAGGTCATCAAGGAACTCGGCACCAACGGCGGCGGCTTCTACAACGCCAACGCGGCCCACCCGTTCGAGAACGCCGCCTCCTGGACGAACTGGTTCGAGATCTTCCTGATCCTCGTCATCCCCTTCAGCCTGACCCGCACCTTCGGCCGGATGGTCGGCCAGGTCCGGCAGGGCTACGCGATCCTCGCCGTGATGGCCACGATCGCCGTCGTCAGCGTCGTGCTCACCAACGTCTTCGAGCTGTCGGGCGACGCCACCGTCCCGCAGGCGGTCGGCGCGGCCATGGAGGGCAAGGAGGTGCGGTTCGGCGTCGCCAACTCCGCGACGTTCGCCGCCGCCACCACGCTCACCAGCACCGGTGCCGTGAACTCCTTCCACGACTCCTACACCCCGTTCGGCGGCATGATGACGCTGTTCAACATGATGCTGGGCGAGGTCGCCCCCGGCGGTGTCGGCGCCGGCCTGTACGGCATGCTCGTCCTGGCCGTGATCACCGTGTTCGTCGCGGGGCTCATGGTCGGCAGGACGCCCGAGTACCTCGGCAAGAAGATCGGCTCCCGCGAGATCAAGCTGGCCTCGCTCTACTTCCTGGTCACCCCGGTCCTGGTGCTGGTCGGCACGGCCGTGGCCATGGGCAACAAGGCGGGCCTGGCGGCCATGCTGAACAGCGGCCCGCACGGCTTCTCCGAGATCCTCTACGCCTTCACCAGCGCGTCGAACAACAACGGCTCGGCCTTCGCCGGCGTCACCGTGAACACCCCCTGGTACGACGTGGCGCTCGGCCTGTGCATGGTCTTCGGCCGGTTCCTGCCGATCATCTTCGTGCTCGCCCTGGCGGGCTCCCTGGCCAGGCAGACGCCGGTGCCCGAATCCGCGGGCACGCTGCCGACCCACCGGCCGCAGTTCGTCGGCATGGTCGTCGGCGTGACGATCGTCCTGGTCGCGCTGACCTTCCTCCCCGCCCTGGCGCTCGGCCCGCTCGCAGAAGGACTCATGTGATGACGACCCACCTGGTCGAGGCGCCGGGGAAGGAGCCGGCGCCCAAGAAGAACGGCAGGATCGGCGGCGGCCTGCTCGACCCGAAACAGCTCGTCAGGTCGCTGCCCGACGCGCTCGTCAAGCTGAACCCCGTCACGCTCTGGCGCAACCCCGTGATGCTGATCGTGGAGATCGGCGCGGTGTTCACCACGGTCCTGGCCGTCCTCGACCCGTCGTTCTTCGCCTGGGCGATCGTGGTCTGGCTCTGGCTGACGGTCATCTTCGCCAACCTGGCGGAGGCGGTCGCGGAGGGCAGGGGCAAGGCGCAGGCGGCCACGCTTCGCGCGACCAAGCGCGACACCATGGCCCGCAGGCTCAGGAGCCGCACCTCCACGGAGTGGGACACCGTGGGCGCTGCCGAGCTCAGGCAGGGCGACTTCGTGGTCGTCGAGGCCGGAGAGATCATCCCCTGTGACGGCGACGTGATCGAGGGCATCGCGAGCGTCGACGAGTCCGCGATCACCGGCGAGTCCGCGCCGGTCATCCGGGAGTCCGGCGGTGACAGGTCAGCGGTGACGGGCGGCACCAAGGTGCTGTCCGACAAGATCATCGTCCAGATCACCCAGAAGCCGGGCGAGAGCTTCATCGACCGGATGATCTCCCTGGTCGAGGGCGCCGACCGGCAGAAGACCCCCAACGAGATCGCCCTCAACATCCTGCTGGCCGCGCTGACCGTCATCTTCCTGGTCGCCACCGTGACCATGCAGCCGCTGGCCATCTACGCCAAGGACACCAACCCTGGCATCCCCGACTCGCTCGCCCTGACAGGCGACGGCGTCACGGGCATCGTGCTCGTCTCGCTGCTGGTCTGCCTCATCCCGACGACGATCGGCGCGCTGCTGTCGGCCATCGGCATCGCCGGCATGGACCGGCTCGTGCAGCGCAACGTCCTGGCCATGTCGGGCCGCGCGGTCGAGGCCGCCGGCGACGTCAGCACGCTGCTGCTGGACAAGACCGGCACCATCACGCTGGGCAACCGCCAGGCGTCCGAGTTCGTGCCGGTGGCCGGCGTGCCCGAGATGGAGCTGGCGCGGGCGGCGCAGCTGTCCAGCCTCGCCGACGAGACGCCAGAGGGCCGCTCGATCGTGGTGTACGCCAAGACCGCGTACGGCCTGCGCGAGCGGGAGCCCGGCGAGCTGGCCCACGCCGAGTGGGTGCAGTTCACCGCGCAGACCCGCATGTCGGGCGTGAACCTGGACGGCAAGGAGGTCCGCAAGGGCGCGGCGACGGCCGTCATGAAGTGGGTCAGGGACCACGGCGGTCACCCGACCGACGAGGTCGGCCACATCGTGGACGGGATCTCCGGCACGGGCGGCACCCCGCTGGTCGTGGCCGAGAAGGGCCGCGTGCTCGGCGTCATCCACCTGAAGGACGTCGTCAAGCAGGGCATGCGCGAGCGGTTCGACGAGATGCGCCGCATGGGCATCCGCACCGTCATGATCACCGGTGACAACCCGCTGACCGCCAGGGCCATCGCCGACGAGGCCGGTGTGGACGACTTCCTCGCCGAGGCCACCCCCGAGGACAAGCTCGCCCTCATCAAGAAGGAGCAGGAAGGCGGCCGACTGGTCGCCATGACCGGTGACGGCACCAACGACGCCCCCGCGCTCGCGCAGTCGGACGTCGGCGTGGCGATGAACACCGGCACCAGCGCCGCCAAAGAGGCGGGCAACATGGTGGACCTCGACTCCAACCCGACCAAGCTCATCGAGATCGTCGAGATCGGCAAGCAACTGCTGATCACGCGCGGCGCCCTGACCACGTTCTCGATCGCCAACGACATCGCCAAGTACTTCGCGATCATCCCGGCGATGTTCGCGGCGGTCTACCCGGGCCTGGACGCGCTCAACATCATGCGCCTGGCCAGCCCGCAGTCGGCGATCCTGTCCGCGGTCGTCTTCAACGCGATCATCATCGTCGCGCTCATCCCGCTCGCCCTCCGCGGCGTGCGCTACCGGCCGTCCAGCGCCTCCAAGCTGCTCAACCGGAACCTGTCCGTCTACGGTCTGGGCGGCATCGTCGCGCCCTTCGTCGGCATCAAGCTGATCGACCTTCTCATCCAGTTCCTTCCGGGGATGTCGTAATGGAACGCCTGCCCAGCTGGATCCGCCAGCACCTCGCCGCCGTCCGCGCGGTCATCGTCCTGACCCTGATCCTCGGCGGGATCTACCCGCTGGCGGTCACCGGCATCGCCCAGGCCGCCTTCCACAACAAGGCCAACGGCTCCCCGGTCGAGCGCGACGGCAAGACCGTCGGCAGCGCCGTCGTGGGCCAGCTCTTCACCGACAAGGACGGCGACCCCATCAGGAAGTACTTCCAGAGCCGGCCGTCGGCCGCCGGTGACGGGTACGACATGCTGTCCACCGCGGCCGGCAACCTCGGCCCCGAGGACGTCGTCGACACCCTGCCCGTGCCGGGCGCCAAAGACGACGAGGGCAACCCCGACGAGGGCAGGCAGTCGCTGCTCACCCAGGTCTGCGCCCGCTCCAAGGCGGTCGGCGAGCTGGAGGGCGTCAGCGGCACCCGGCCGTACTGCACGCCGGACGGCGTGGGCGCGGTGCTGAAGGTGTTCCCCGCCGTCGGCACCCCGACCAGGGCGGTCAGCGTCAACCAGGCCTGCCCCGCCCAGCCGTTCGTCGCCACCTACGAGGGCGTCAAGGTCGAGTGCGGCAAGCCCGGCGAGGACTACGCGGCCGGCCGTACCGTGCCGGTGCGCGGGACCGTCACCGACGTGAAGGTCCCCGCGGACGCGGTCACCGCCAGCGGCTCGGGCCTGGACCCGCACATCTCGGTCGCCTACGCCGAGCTGCAGGCGCCCCGCGTCGCCAAGGAGCGCGGCCTTCCCCTGGAGAGGGTGACCGCGCTCGTCAAGGAGCACACCACCGGCAGGGCGCTCGGGTTCATGGGCGAGCCCGCGGTCAACGTGCTCGAGCTCAACCTGGCACTCGACAAGGGATAGGGCGATGCCACGCGGTCGGCTGAGGGTCTACCTGGGCGCGGCGCCCGGGGTGGGCAAGACCTTCGCGATGCTCGGCGAGGGCCGCAGGGGGATGGAGCGGGGCAGGGACGTCGTCGTGGGTTTCGTCGAGACCCACGGGCGTCCCCGCACCGCCGCCCTCCTCGAGGGCATGGAGATCATCCCGCGCAGGCAGCTCCGCTACCGCGGGTCGACCTTCACCGAGCTCGACGTGGACGCCGTCATCGAGCGCGCGCCGAAGATCGCGCTGATCGACGAGCTGGCCCACACGAACGTGCCCGGGTCGAGGAACGTCAAGCGCTGGCAGGACATCGAGGAGATCCTCGACGCCGGCGTCGACGTCATCTCGACGGTCAACATCCAGCACCTGGAGTCGCTCAACGACGTCGTCCAGCAGATCACCGGCATCCCCCAGCGGGAGACCGTGCCGGACGAGGTGGTGCGCAGGGCCGACCAGATCGAGCTGGTCGACATGTCGCCCGAGGCGCTGCGGCGGCGGATGGCGCACGGCAACGTCTACGCTCCGGAGAAGGTGGACGCCGCCTTGTCCAACTACTTCAGGGTCGGCAACCTGACCGCGCTGCGCGAGCTCGCCCTCCTGTGGGTCGCGGGCAAGGTCGACGAGCAGCTCGACCGCTACCGCGCCGACCACGGCATCGAAGGCACCTGGGAGACGCGCGAGCGCGTCGTCGTGGCCCTCACCGGCGGACCCGAAGGCGACACCCTGGTACGGCGGGCCGCCCGCGTCGCGGCCAGGACCAAGGGCGCCGACCTGCTGGCCGTCCACGTCACCAGCGCCGACGGCCTGGCCGGCGGCGACCCCGCCAACCTGGCCAGGCAGCGCACGCTGGTGGAGAGCCTCGGCGGCACCTACCACCAGGTGGTCGGTGACGACATCCCCCGCGCCCTGCTCGACTTCGCCCGCGGCGTCAACGCCACCCAGCTGGTGCTCGGCGCCTCCCGGCGCGGCAGGTTCGCGCAGATCTTCTCCCGCGGCGTCGGCGTGGAGACCACCGCGCTGTCCGGCAGCATCGACGTGCACATGATCACGCACGACGAGGCGAAGAAGGGCCGCCGGCGCCCCGAACACAGCCGCGCGGCGCTGACCAGGAAGCGGCGGCTGGCCGGATGGGCGGTCGCCCTCGCGGGCATGCTCGCGCTGACGGCGGCGCTGATCCCGTTCAGGGACGACCTGTCGCTGCCGACCGAGATCCTCTTCTACCTGGTGACGGTGGTGGGCGTCGCGCTGATCGGCGGCATGTGGCCGGCCATCACCGCGGCCGTCGTGGGCTCGCTGCTGCTGAACTACTTCTTCACCCCGCCGGTCGGCGAGTTCACGATCGCCGATCCCGAGAACCTGTTCGCGCTCATCGTGTTCGTCGTGGTCGCCGCCATGGTGAGCACGATCGTCGACGTCGCGGCCCGCCGTACCAGGGAGGCCGCCAGAGCCGGCGCGGACGCCGAGATCCTCGCCACCCTGGCGGGGCACGTGCTGCGCGGCGAGGCGGCGGTGCCCTCGCTGCTCGCGCGGCTGCGGGAGACGTTCGGGCTGACCTCGGTCACGCTGCTGGAGCGGCGGCCCGACACCGGCAGCATGCCGGACGACCAGACGGATCCGGACGCCTGGCGGATCATCGCCACCACCGGCGGCACGCCGTGCACGTCCCCGTCGGCCGCCGACACCGACGTGGTCATCGACGAGAACCTGGTCCTCACCGCCCGCGGACGGCTCCTCGACGCCGCCGACCGCAGGGTGCTCGAGGCGTTCGCCGCCGAGTCGGCCGTGGCGCTGCGCCAGCAGCGCCTCGAGGAGGCGGCGGACCAGGCCAAGCCGCTGGCCGAGGCCGACAGGATGCGCACCGCGCTGCTGGCCGCCGTCAGCCACGACCTGCGCACCCCGCTCGCCTCCGCCAAGGCCGCCGTGGAGAGCCTGAGCAACACCGCGATCGCCTGGACCGAGGAGGACCGCCAGGAGCTGCTGGCCACGGCCGACGAGTCGCTGGCCAAGCTGGACCGCCTGGTCGCGAACCTGCTCGACATGAGCCGCCTGCAGGCGGGCGTCCTGGGGGTCGACCACCAGCCGGTGGCTCTGGAGGAGGTCGTGCCCCGCGCGATCGACGACCTGGGCCCGGTGCGGGACAGGGTGGAGGGCGACATCTCCGTCGAGCTGCCCGAGATCGTCGCCGACCCGACGCTGCTCGAACGGGTGCTGGTCAACCTGATGACCAACGCGGTGCGCTACAGCCCGCAGGACGCCAAGGTGCTCATCACCGCGAGCGGGCACGGCGCCCACGTCGAGATCCGGGTGATCGACAGGGGGCCGGGCGTCCCCGCCGACGCCCACGACCGCATCTTCCTGCCGTTCCAGCGCCTCGGCGACCGTGACAACGACACGGGCGTCGGCCTCGGCCTCGCGCTCTCGCGCGGGCTGACCGAGGCGATGGGCGGCACGCTGGTCCCTGACGAGACACCAGGGGGAGGTCTCACGATGATCCTCACGTTTCCCATCTCCTCGCGGGCGGTGGTCGCATGACCCGCGTCCTCGTCGTCGACGACGAACCGCAGCTCCTGCGGGCGCTGCGCATCAACCTGGTCGCGCGCCACTACGAGGTCACGGTGGCCGCCGACGGGGGGTCGGCGCTCAGGGAGGCCGCCGAACGGCAGCCCGACCTCGTCCTGCTCGATCTCGGGCTGCCCGACCTCGACGGGGTCGACGTCATCCACGGCCTGCGCGGGTGGACGTCGGTGCCGATCCTCGTGCTGTCCGGCAGGACCGGCAACCAGGACAAGATCGAGGCGCTGGACGCGGGCGCGGACGACTACGTCACCAAGCCGTTCAACATCGAGGAGCTGCTGGCCCGCATGCGGGCCGTCACCCGCAGGACCGGCCTGCAGGAGGCGGAGCTGGCCCGCATCCAGATCGGGGACCGGGTGATCGACCTGACCGACAAGACGGTCTCCGACGGTGTACGGCTGACGCCCACCGAGTGGCACATCCTCGAGATCCTGCTGCGCAACCCGGGCAAGCTGGTCAGCCAGCGGTACCTGCTGAGCGAGGTGTGGGGGGAGAAGTACCTGAAGGAGTCGCACTACCTGCGCCAGTACATGGCCCAGCTGCGCCGCAAGCTGGAACGCGACCCCGCACGACCCGTCCACCTGATCACCGAGCCGGGCATGGGCTACCGCTTCACCCCCTGAGCTCCTGCCCGCCACGACGCACCCGCTCATGGGGCCCGCTCGGCGAACGTTCGTCGCTGACCCGCCTCGCCGCTCACGACGAAGCCGGGCCGGCGTGATCCGTCACGCCGGCCCGGCCCCGTGCCGGACGCCGGTCAGGGGAGCAGCTCGATCGCCAGCGTGACCACGGCCACGACGGCGATGAGCACGAGCAGCCCGAAGGCTTCCGGCCGTATTTTCGGGGCTTTCATCGTGCTCCTTCCGATACGGGTGGGCAGGAAGGGCGGGCCACCTGAGTGCATCACATTCCTCCTCGGTACGCACCGCAGAAATTTATAGAAAATGATGCTATGGCCGGATATTCGGTCCGGGCGTATTCCAGAGGGGATCCGAACGGCGACCGCCGAAACCCTGACGCCCGCTTGACGTCGGCCTCCCGGGCGGCTCGACCGGCATCAATAACGCGTCATGAACGCGAAGGAATGGCGTATGGACACTCCCCGCGCGGCTGGAAATGCGATGTGATGAATTCATGACATTCAGTCGGGAAAGGTCGCCGCTGGAGTTCATGATCAGCGGAGGATTCGTGGTCAGCGTCGCCGCGTGCGCCGCCGTCGCGGCACTGCTCCCTCCGGGCACGCCACGTGTCGCCGCCATGGCGCTCGTGGTGGGAGCGTACGCGGCATGGTCACGGAGCCTGCTCGCGGCGTCGGCCACGGCGCTCATGGGGTGGCTCTTCACGACCGGCTTCCTGGTGAACGGCCTGGGCGAGCTGAGCCTCACCGCGCCGGACCTGCTCAGGCTCGGGATGTTCGGCGGCGTGGCGCTCGCCGGGTACGGCGTGGCGTTGGCCGGGTACGGCGTGGCCGCCGTGGCCGGGCCGGCGCGCGGCGACATCGGGGCGTCGCTCGGGCACGGGCTCGCCATCCGCGTCCGCGAATACCGCGCGGTTCCGCGAACCTGACCGATCGGCTGATCGGCCGGGCATCCGCGGCTCGACGTGACCGGTTGCGGCTGGTCGGCCGGGCGGGCACCGGCGGTTCGGCCTGATCAGCCGACGTGCACCTGTGGTCGCTTGGCCGGGTCGGGCTCGGCCTGGCGGAGCACCTCGCGCGTCAGCGGCGGCACGTCACCGCCGCCGAACAGCAGGTAGCGCAGCATCGCCTTGACCGGATCGCCCTCCATCCAGTGGAAGTAGACGTGCGGCTTCTTGCCCGTGACGTCCCGCAGGCGGAGCAGGATCGCCGCGATCGTGTTGGGCACGTTGGAACCGCACACCCGCAGAACGCGGTAGCCGTGACGCTCCTCGCCGACCACCTTCAGGTCCGACGAGAACTCGGACGCGTCACCGACGGTCACCTCGAGGAAGAGCACCGGCTCGTCCGGCGGCAGATGGTGGTGCTCCCTGGCCTCCCGCTCCTTCTCGGCGTACTCCAGAGGGTCGCGCTCGTCGGGTTCGTTGGCGATCACGCGCAGCGGGCCGTCGATCTCCCGGACCAGGCGCAGCGCGGTGGGGTCGAACTCGATATGGCCGACCCGCAGCTCGGTCGAGCGGGTGGCACGGGAGATGATCGAGGTGACGACGATGGCCAGGACGAACAGCAGCGCGATCTTCAGGCCGTCGGGGCGTTCGACGATGTTGACCACGGTCGCGTAGCCGAGGACGAGGGCGATCACCCCGAACCCGTAGACGGCCGCGCGCCTGCCCTGGCGGTAGCGGGAGATCGTGACGGCCACGGCCGCCGACAGGATCAGCGCCAGGACGCCCGTGGCGTACGCGCCGCCCTGGGACTCGACCTCGGCGTCGAACGCGATGGTGATCACGACGGCGATCGCGGTGAACACCAGCACCAGCGGCCTGATGGCGCGGGCCCAGTCCGGCGCCATGCCGTACCTGGGCAGGTAGCGGGGGACGATGTTGAGCAGGCCGGTCATGGCGGAGGCGCCCGCGAACCACAGGATGGCGATGGTGCTGAGGTCGTAGACCGTGCCGAACCAGTCGTCGAGGTACTCGTGGGCGAGGAAGGCCAGCGCCCGCCCGCTCGCCTTGCCGCCCTCCTCGAACTCCTCGTGCGGGATGAGGATGGCCGTGGCGAAGCTGCTGGCGATCAGGAACCCGCTCATGATCAGCGCGGCGGTGGTGAGCAGCCGGCGGGCGCCTCTGATGCGCTCCTCCAGGTCGCCCCGGATCTGCGGCATCACGGCGACGCCCGTCTCGAAGCCCGACAGGCCCAGGGCGAGCCTGGGCAGGACGAGGAGGGAGACGCCGATCATCGCGAGCGGGCCCGAATAGCCCGTCGTCAGCGCCTCCTGCCAGCCGTCCACCAGGGCCGGGTGCTCGATCACCTGGAGCAGGCCCATGCCCACGACCACGAGGTTGAGCGAGAGGTAGACGGCCACGAGGACCACCGCGAGGCCGATCGCCTCGCTGAAGCCGCGCAGGAAGATCGCGCCCAGCGCGAGGATCAGCAGGATCGTGACGAGGACCTCCTGGCCGTGCAGGGCGGCGGGGAAGAACGGGTTCTCCACGACGTGCGCGGTCGCGTCGGAGGCGGACAGTGTGATCGTGAAGATGAACGCCGTCGCCACGAAGCCCAGCAGGACCAGCACCAGGAGCTTGCCCCACCAGCTGGGCAGCAGGTTCTCCAGCATCGCGATCGAGCCGAGGCCCCTGGGGCTCTCCGCCGCCACCGCCCGATAAGTGGGCAGCGCGCCGAACAGCGTCAGGAGCACCAGGAACGAGGTCGCGACGGGGGAGAGGGCCCCGGCCGCCAGGGCCGCGATGCCCGGCTGGTAGCCCAGCGTGGAGAAGTAGTCCACGCCGGTCAGGCACATCGTCTGCCACCACGGGTATTGCTTGTCGGGATGTTCCTCGTGCATCCCGGTCGAGTGGCGGTCCTCCGGTCTCAGGCCGTCCAGCAGCCAGGCCGTGACCGGGTTCCTGCCGGCGGCGTGCGGTGCGGCGGGTGTGTCCTCGTCCAGCGATCCGTGGCGAACCATGTCCTCCGCCCTACCCGCTCAGAGTTGCGGCGAGCATTCTAGACATCTAATATCCAGAAATATCCGCGCCCTTCTCCTGGGTCGTCGTGGAAGGTGATTCTGGATGTCTGATGTCTTGAATGAGGCGCTGAGCCGATCGGCGACCAGAGGATGGCTCGCCGTCGCGGCCGTGGCGTTGGGGATCTTCTCCCTGATGACCTCCGAGCTGCTGCCGGTCGGCCTGCTCACCCCCATCAGTGCCGACCTGCGCGTCTCCGAAGGCGCGGCGGGCCTGATGGTGACCGTCCCCGGCCTGGTGGCCGCGATCGCCGCGCCGCTGCTCACCGTCGCGGCCGGGCGGATCGACCGACGCGTCATGCTGGTCACGCTCACCGGACTCATGGGCCTGGCCAACCTCGCCGGCGCCGTGGCACCGGACTTCGCCGTCGTGCTCGCCGCCCGGCTGGCCGTCGGCGTGAGCGTCGGCGGGTTCTGGGCCGTCGCGGGCGGGCTCGCCCTCCGGCTGGTACCCGAGCGGCACGTCGCCCGCGCCACCGCGGTGATCTTCGGTGGGGTGTCCACCGCCTCCGTCGCCGGCGTCCCCGCGGGAACGCTCGCCGGGGAGCTCGGCGGCTGGCGCCTCGCCTTCGGCGCGGTGGGGATCCTGGGGCTGGTCGCGCTGGCGTGCCTGGTCCTGCTGGTGCCCGCGCTGCCCGCCACCCGGACGATCACCTTCGGCGAGCTGCCCCGGCTGCTGCGCGTGCGTGCCGTACGGGTCGGCGTGGCCCTGACACTCCTGCTGATCACCGGCCACTTCGCCGCCTACACCTTCGTCCGCCCGGTCCTACAGGAGATCTCCGGGATCGACCCCGACCTCATCAGCCTGCTGCTCCTCGGCTACGGCGTGGCGGGCATCGCCGGCAACTTCCTGGCCGGCGCCCGCGCCGCCCGCCGTCCCCGGGGCACGCTCCTGGTGATCACGCTCGCGTTGACCGCCACCACGGCCCTGCTGGCCGCGTACGGCGGGACGCCCGCCGCCGGCATCGCCCTGCTGGTCGTCTGGGGCCTGGCCTACGGAGGCGTGTCGGTGAGCCTGCAGAGTTGGATGCTGAAGGCCGCGCCCCAGGCGACCGAGGCGGCCTCGTCGCTCCTCGTCGCCACCTTCAACCTGTCGATCGCCCTCGGCGCGCTGCTCGGCGGCCTGGCCGTCGACCGGCTCGGCACGGTCGCCGCCCTGTGGCTCGCCGCCGCCGTCCTGCTGTCCGCCTTCGCCGTCACCACCCGCGACAAGTAAAGGAACCCCGCATGTCCGTCACCATCGTCAACCCGGCCACCCTGCACGACCCGGTCTCCTTCGGCTACAGCCACGTCGCCCAGGTCACCGGCGAGCTCGTCATCATCGCCGGGCAGTACGCCTCCGACCACGAAGGGCACGTCACCTCGCCCGACTTCGCCGAGCAGGTCGCGCAGTCACTCGACAACCTGCGCGCGGCGCTGGCGGCGGCCGGACTGTCCGTCCAGGACGTGGCGCAGATCCGCACGTTCGTCGTGGACCACGACCTCGACAAGCTGGCCGTGATCGCCGGGGCGATCGGCGAGATCTGGGGCGACCGGCCGCCCGTGCAGACGCTGATCGGGGTGGCGGCGCTCGCGCTGCCCGGCATGCTCTTCGAGATCGACGCCGTCGCGGCCCGCCCCTGACCGCCCGCTCCTGACGGCCCGCCCCTGCTGGCGGCCCGCCCCCGATGGCCCGGCGCTTCGGGCCTGCCTGCCCGCTTCGGCCGCTTCGGGTGTGCCTGGGGGTGCTTCGGGCCTGCCTGGGGCATCCCGGCCTGCCGGGGTCGCTCCGGCCGGGTGTCTGTCCCTCCGGAAGTGGCCTGTGGCCGCCGCGACCCGGTCGGGCGGGCGGGTGCTGGTCCTCGAGACGGTCGCCGAGCACCGGGCGGGAGCGGCGGAGGGCGCCTTCACCGCCGGCTTCGGCCTCAACCTGTGGCACACCCAGGGCGGCGGCGTGCCCAGCACGCGCACGGTGGCCGGCTGGCTGGCCGATGCCGGGCTCGGCCAGGTCGAACGGCACGACCTGAGCCGCTCGGCCACCCACACGCTGTTCGTCGCCTCCCGCTGAACGCGTTCCACTCCTGCGCCCGCCTGGGCGGTCCCGGCGACCCCGTGGCGTCCGGAGAGCCAGGCCCCGTGGCGTCCGGAGATAGGCCCTGTGGTGTTCGGAGAGACAGGCTCCCTGGTGTCTGGCGAGGCCCCGTGGTGTTCGGCGGGACAGAGGGAGGGCCGGTCCCCTGAGCGGAGACCGGCCCTGACGGGTCAGCCCGAGGTCACCCCAGGCCGTTCTTCATCGCGGTGATCAGCTCGCCGTTGGTGGTGTCACCGCTGAGCTCCCAGAAGAACGCGCCGCCCAGGCCCTGGTCCTTCGAGTAGCTCATCTTGCCGCCGATCGTGCTCGGCGTGTCGTAGCTCCACCACTGGTTGCCGCAGTAGGCGTAGGCCGTGCCCGCGACCGTCCCAGTGGCGGGGCAGCGGGTCTTGAGGACCTTGTAGTCCTCGATGCCCTGCTCGTAGGTGCCGGGCGCGGGGCCCGTCGCCGTGCCGCCGGGCGCGGCCTGGGTGACGCCGGTCCAGCCGCGGCCGTAGAAGCCGATGCCGAGCAGGAGCTTGCTGGCCGGGACGCCCTTGCTCTTCAGCTTCTGGATGGCGCTGTCGGAGTGGAAGCCCGCGATCGGGATGCCGTTGTAGCTGGTGAGCGGCGAGTGCGGGGCGGTCGGGCCCTGGGCCGCCCACGCGCCGAAGAAGTCGTAGGTCATGACGTTGTACCAGTCGACGTACTGCGCGGCGCCGCCGTAGTCGGCCGCGTCGATCTTGCCGCCGCTGGTGCCGTCGGCGGTGATGGCCGCGGTGACCAGGTTGCCCGAGCCGAAGCGGGTGCGCAGGGCGGACATCAGGTTCCTGAACGCGGCGGGCCCGCTGGTGTCGCAGGTGAGGCCGCAGGCGTTCGGGTACTCCCAGTCGATGTCGATGCCGTCGAAGACGTCGGCCCAGCGCGGGTCCTCCACCAGGCGGTAGCAGGACTCGGCGAAGGCGGTGGGGTTCTGCGCGGCCTGGCCGAAGCCGCCGGACCAGGTCCAGCCGCCGAAGGAGAACAGCACCTTGAGGTTCGGGTACTTCTTCTTGAGCTTGCGCAACTGGTTGAAGTTGCCGCGCAGGGCGCCGGCGTCCCACGTGTCGGCGACGCCGTCCACGCTCTCGCCCGCCTGGTAGAAGCGGTCGTAGTCGGCGTAGCTGCCGCCGATCGTGCACTGGCCGTTCTGGACGTTGCCGAAGGCGTAGTTGATGTGGGTCAGCTTGGCCGCCGAGCCGCTGGTGTCGATGTTCTTGACGTGGTAGGCGCGCTGGTAGACGCCCCACTGGACGAAGTAGCCGAGGACCTTGTTGCCGCCGCCTCCGCCGCCGCCCGTGGTTGTGGCGGTGACGGCGGTGCTGTGGGCGGACTGGTTGCCGGCGGCGTCGCGGGCGCGGACGGTGTAGGTGTAGGCGGTGTTGGCGGTCAGGCCGGTGTCGGTGTGGGTGGTGCCGGTGACGGTGCTGACGAGGGTGCCGCCGCGGTAGATCTCGTAGCCGGTGACGCCGACGTTGTCGGTGGAGGCGTTCCAGGCCAGCGAGACGCTGTTGGAGGTGACGCCGGTGGAGCGCACGTTGCCGGGGACGGACGGCGCGGTGGTGTCGCCTCCGCCGCCGCCCGCGACCTTCCACAGGGCGGGGACGTTGGGCGGCTCCCAGCCGGGCTGGGAGGTGTGGCTCTGCAGGCACTCGTACTCGACGCCGTTGTAGGTGACGCGGGTGCCGGCCGTGTAGGCGGTCCACGGCGCCCAGGCGGCGAAGGCGGCCGCCGAGCTGGTGGAGGTGGCGGCGCCGTACGCGCTGGCGGGGGCGACGGCGGCCGCGGTGAGCGGCATGAGTAACGCCGCCGCGCCTGCGAGGACCTTGCTGAGGACGGTGTGTCTCATCGATGCTCCGACATCCTGTTGGGGGGTGAACGGGGTGTGGGATGGGAGGCCTGATCAGGAAACTATTAGTAAGGTTTCCTTTTAATTTTGAGATGACGTTAACCTCTACCTGCGGCAGCGTCAATACACTCGCGCACACTCGCCTGAGGAATAGGCCGGGCGCCGGCGGGGTTGGCGAAGGAATGAAGAGCCGATTGAAGGTCGAGCCGACGGCGAAGCGCGTGCGCACCTACCTCGGCGGACGCAAGATCGTCGACACGACGCGGGCGCTCCTGGTCTGGGAGAGCCCCCACTACCCGACCTACTACCTGCCCCTCGCCGACCTCGAGCGGGCGGAGCTCAAGCCGACCGGCGCCACCACCCACTCGCCCAGCCGCGGCGAGGGCGTCGTCCACACCGTCGTCGTGGACGGCAAGGAGGCGGCCGACGCGGCCCTCACCCACCCCGACTCCCCGATCGAGGAGCTACGGGAGTACGTCCGGCTGGAGTGGTCGGCGATGGACGCCTGGTTCGAGGAGGACGAGGAGGTCTACGTCCACCCTCGCGACCCCTACACGCGCGTCGACATCCTGCCCAGCTCCCGCCGGGTCAGGGTCGAGGTCGACGGCGTGACCGTGGCCGACTCGACGCGCCCGGTGATCCTGTTCGAGACGGGGCTGCCGCCGCGGTACTACCTGCCGAAGACGGACGTCCGCTTCGACCTGCTGGAGCCGACCGACACCGCCACCCAGTGCCCGTACAAGGGGACGGCGGAGTACTGGACGGTCAACGGCCGCAGGGATCTGGCCTGGTCGTACCGCACGCCGCTGCCCGAGAGCCAGCGGATCGGCGGGCTGATCGCCTTCTACAACGAGAAGGTGGACATCTACGTCGACGAGCAGCCGCAGGACCGCCCGAAGACCCCGTTCAGCTAGGTCGTTTCCGGCGGCCTGTCGGAGCCGGGCGGTAGGGTGGCGGCCCATGTTACGGCGATCATCAATCGTCCTGTGGGCGGTCGCCCTGGTGCTGATCGTGGTGCGCGAAGGGGCCGCCTTCCTCGCGGAGCCCGGTCTCGCGATCATCGCGGGGCAGCCGTGTCCGGGCTTCGATCTCCACGGCGAGGTCGGCATGGCGCTCCTGCCGCTGGCCGTGGTGCCGCAACCGGTGATCGTCCTGACCGGGTTCGGCCTCTGGCTGCTCCTGATGCGCAGGAGGTCGCCGCGCTGGGGCCGCGCCGTGGGCTGGCTGACCGGGTTCGGGCTGACGTGGGGTTCCCTCATGACGCTCGGGTTCGCGGCGGTCGATCTGGCGGTAGAGGCGGAGTGCGCGCGGTCATGGGCGCCGTTCTTCGCCCTGGACGGGTTCGCCCTCTGGAACGCGTGCGACGTGCTCGCCGGCGTGCTGATCCTCGTCGCGGTGCGGGTGCCCCGAACGCGCCCGCGAGGCCGGATCGCGCGTGCGGCGGTCGCCGCCGTCTCCGGCCTGCTGCTGCTGCTGGCCCTGCACAACGGCGACGGGGTCGTGGGGAAGGTGACGCAGGCCGACGCGGAGGGCTGCGGGCGCTGGCGCCTGAGCTACGGCGATCAGCCGGTCAGCCGGGCCGACAGGGAACGGGCCTTCGTCTGCGTGGCGCGGCGGGAGGAGTACGTCGTGCCGCGGACGTTCGCCGAACGGCCCGACGCCGAACTGGTCGCCTTCGGCAGGAGCCTGTGCCGGGCGAGCATGCGCGCCGACCCCGGAGAGATCGAGCGGCTCCGCGCCCGGACCGGCGTGGACGCCGCCGGCTTCGGCACCACGCAGGCACTGGCGCTGCTCTGCCCCGAGGTGGACGCCAGGGAACAGGCCGAGCGGCAACGGCAGGACGCGGAGAACGACGCGTTCAACGCGACCGCGAAGGAACGCTGCGCGACCGGCCCGCCGCACCGGCCGCGGATCAGGCCGGCGGTGCGGGGCACGGCGCCGGTGTGGTCGGACTTCGGCGCGGTGACCGCCGTCGAGAACGAGGACTGGAACGGCGCGTCGCTCGACAAGGCGTTCGGCAACGACCTCGTGGGAGCCGTCGACGGCGAGGTCTCCGTCCTCACCGCGGACGAGGCGATGCACGTCTGCGTCACGGTCGAGGGGTACGGCAGGCGTCCCCCGGTCGAGCGCGCCGGCTGGGAGAAGGTCGTCGAGATCGGCTACACCAGCCCCACGGGCGAGCTGTCCACCTGGGAGGACGAGACCTTCCCCGACCCGCTCGTGAAGGGGCCGGGCCGCTACCGGATCCGCGTGCACGTGCGCGGCAGCGCGGCCGCGCTGGAGGAGGACGGCGACGCTCGCCAGCGGTTCCTCGTCATGGTCTATCCGGGTGAGTCCCGCAGGACGGTGGTGCTGAAGAAGTAGCGTCAGCCGTCGTCGAGGGTGAGCAGCCCGCGCTGGTAGGCGACCGCGACGGCCGCCGCGCGGTCGTTGACGCCGAGCTTGGTGTAGATGTGCAGCACGTGGGTCTTGACCGTGGCCTCGCTGATGAACAGGCGCGCGGCCGCCTCGCGGTTGGTGGTGCCCTGGGCGATCAGCCGCAGGATCTCCAGCTCCCTGGCGCTCAGCGGGTCGACGGGCGCGCGCACCCGGCCGAGCAGGCGGGTGGCGACCGAGGGGGACAGGACGGCCTCGCCGCGGGCCGCCGCGTGGACGGCCCGCATGAGCTCGTCGCGCGGCGCGTCCTTGAGGAGGTAGCCGGTGGCTCCTGCCTCGATGGCGGGCAGCACGTCGCTGTCGGTGTCGTAGGTGGTGAGCACGAGGACGCGGGCCGTGCTGCCGATCTCGGCGAGCTTCTTGATGGCCGTCACGCCGTCCATCCTCGGCATCCGCAGGTCCATGAGGACGACGTCGGGGCGCAGTGCGCGGGCGAGCTCGACGGCCTGTGCGCCGTCGCCCGCCTCGCCGACCACCTCGAAGCGCGGGTCCGCGGTGAACATCCCGCGGATGCCGTCGCGGACGATGGGGTGGTCGTCGGCGATCAGCAGCCTGACGGGGGTCTCAGACATGCGGGGCCTCCCTCGTGACGGCGGGGACACTCGCGGAGACCGCGGTGCCGCCGCCGGGCTCTGACTCGATCTCCAGGGTGCCCGCCAGGCGGCTCACCCGCCGGCGCATGGACGTCAGGCCGAAACCGCCGCCGTCCGCGACGCGCTCGGGGTCGAAGCCCGCGCCGTCGTCGCGCACGTCCAGGGTGACCAGGTCCTCCATGTACGACAGGGTGATCCCGACGCGGGTGGCGCGTGCGTGCTTGGCCACGTTCGCGAGGGCTTCCTGGGCTGTCCGCAGCAGGGTCGTCTCCAGTTCGGGATGCAGGGGGCGGGCCGTACCGGTCGTGGTGACGTCGGCGCGCACGCCGTTGAGCTCCGACCAGGCGCCGGCCACCTCGGCCAGCGCGTCGGGGAGCGGCGCCGACTCCAGCTGGCCGGGCCCGACGGCGTGGACGGACCGGCGCGCCTCGGCGAGGCTCTCGCGGGCCAGGCGGGTGGCGTTGTCGACGTGGCGCCGCCACTCGGCGTGGTCCTCGCCCGACTCCTTGGCGTGCGCCGCGGCCTGGAGCTGGGTGATGATGCCGGTCAGCCCCTGGGCGATCGTGTCGTGGATCTCGCCCGCCATGCGCTGCCGTTCGTCGAGCACGCCTGCCTCCCGCGCCTGGATCAGCAGCTGGGTGTGCAGCCCCGCGTTCTCCCGCATCGTCTCCTCGAGCTGGGCCACCATCCGCTTCCGTTCGGCGCTGCGCTCGGCCGTGACCTCGCCGACGAAGCTGAACAGGCTCACGACGGCCACGATCGCGGCGATGAAGAAGAGATGGGTCAGGACGGCGGACGGGGTGGGCGCGGGCAGCCCGCCGGTGTAGGCGGTGATGCAGATCGCCGCGGTGGCGGTCACTCCCGCGAACCTCCACTTCCCCTGGAGGTAGTGCCAGGAGTGGAGGTAGCCGGTGAAGGCGAAGAAGCCGGCGAACCACACCCCGCGGGTGCTCAGCACCGCGATCAGGACCACCAGGCCGGTGATGTAGACGGCTCCCGCGGTGCCGTTCGACCGCCACGAGGGGCGGCGGGCGGTCATCACCCGGATCCAGGCGGCGGCGAGGGCGGCCAGGCCGAGGGTGACCAGGCGGTGGTCCCACGCGGAGTCACCGGTGAGCCAGGCGAGCGTCGTGGAGATCGCCAGGAGGAGGTAGGGCGTGGCGGACATGAAGCCGTCCAGGCGCCTCTCCCACCGGTCGAGGCGCTCACCCGCCACCGACATCGTGATCACTCCCAGCGGAAGAACGTGGCCGCGGCCAGGCTGACGATCACCGCGTACGCGGCCATGACGCCCAGCAGCAGGAGGCTCGGCGTACCGCCCGCCCAGACGTCCTGCAGCGCCTGCCTGAAGGCGCCCAGGGGAGTGTACGCGCCGACGCGGGCCAGGAAAACCGGCATCTGGGTCGTCGGCTGGATAAGTCCGGCGAGGTAGGCCATCGGGAAGTACAGCAGGACACCCACACCGTTGGCGGCGCGGCCGTTGGCGGCCACGGCCGCGATGAGCAGGCCGATCGCGAACATCGCGGCCGTGCCCAGCGCGAAGGCGGCGGCCAGCGGCAGGACGCGGTCGGGCAGGTCGGCGCCGAGGATCGTCCCCGCGACGGCGACCAGCAGGCCGCAGGCGACCACCACGAGGACCAGCTGCAGGATCAGCTGGACCGCCAGCATGCTCCCCGGCCGGACCGGAGTGGTGGAGAGCCTGCGCAGGATGCCGCGCTCCCGGTAGGTGGCCAGGGTGGTGGGCAGCATGTACAGGGCCACGAGCCCCACGGCGATCGCCAGCGACATGGGCAGCAGCACGGTGTCGCCCGGCGTGATCGAGCTGCCGAAGATCACCAGGATGAAGAGGGGGATGAGGACGGTGAACATCGAGCCGGGCTCGCGGACGAGCAGCTTCAGCTCGACGGTGGTGAGCTTGGTGATCGCGGTCATGGCGGGTCTCCCTGGGGAACGGGTGGTCAGCGGTGGAAGGAACGGCCGGTCAGGGCCACGAACGCGTCGTCGAGGGTGCGCTTGTCGATGCGCAGGTCGGCGACCAGGACGTGGTTGCGGGCCAGGGTGGCGGTGACGGCCGTGGCGAAGTCGCCCCGTCCGCTGACGACCACCTGACCGCCGTTCCTGGACACGCCCGAGACGCCGGGCAGGCCGCCCAGCAGGACCGCCGGGTCGGTGGCCTCGCCCGCCATGAGCGTGAAGCGCATCTGGTGCTCGGCGTCGGTCGCGTCGATCAGGCCGGCGGGCGTGTCGAGCGCGACGACGGAGCCGCGGTCGACGACCGCCACCCTGTCGCACAGCTCCTCCACCTCGTCCATGAAGTGGCTGACCAGCACCACGGTCACGCCCGACGCCCTGACCTGCTTGATCAGCTCCCAGGTGGCGCGGCGGGCCTGCGGGTCGAGCCCCGTGGTGAGCTCGTCGAGGAAGGCCACCCGGGGGTTGCCCACCAGCGCCAGCGCGATGAACAGCCGCTGCTTCTGGCCGCCCGACAGCTTCCCGAAGCGGGTGTCGCGCTTGTCGGCCAGGCCCCACTCCTCCAGCAGCCGCCGCCAGTCGCGGGGCTCGGCGTAGAAGGCGGCGTAGAGGTCGAGCGCCTCCCACACCTTGATGTTCTCCGGCAGCTGGGTGTGCTGCAGCTGGACGCCGATGCGCTCCCGCAGCCGGCGGCCGTCCTTGACCGGGTCGAGCCCGAGCACCCTGATCGACCCGCCGTCGGGCCGCCGCAGGCCCTCCACGCACTCCACCGTCGTGGTCTTGCCGGCTCCGTTGGGGCCGAGGATGCCGAAGATCTCGCCCTCCTCCACGGAGAACGACATCCTGTCCAGGACCGTCAGGTCCGCGTACTTCTTGGTCAGGTCGTTGACCTCGATGACTGCCATGTAAGAAGCATGATCCGCCGCGCCCGGCGGCGAATCGGCCGCGCGGCCACGATCACCGGCCGATCCTGCTGATCCCCGAATCCACCGAACGGTGGATGGCGGACCGCGCGACCGGCCCGGTAAACGGCCGCGGCCCCCTCCGGGCGGAGGGGGCCGCGGCGTCATGTCACGGCTTGTCGGGCCGCTCCGAGATGCGGACGAAGCTGACGATCGGCGCCCCCTTGCGTGCCGCGAAGCGCACGTTGAGCTGGCCGTCGGTCACCTTCACCGTGTGCTGCCTGGTCACCGCGGTGTACGTGCCGGCCTCCAGCGCCAGGTCGAGCGCCGGGATGGCCAGCTGGCCCTCGACGATCACGTCGAAGACGCGCTTGCCCATCGCCGTCGACCTGGTCTCCGCGAAGCCCAGCTCCACGGTGTACGTGCCGGACGGGACGTTGTCGAAGCGGTACTCCAGCATGTTCTCCCTGACCCGGCGGAACAGCTCCTGCTCGGTCGTGCCCTGGATGGTCCTGGTCGTGGAGTGCGTCGAGGAGGAGGTGGCGACGTAGCCGTGGGCGCCCTGGGCGTACTTCCGGTCGGCCGTCCAGGCGTCGCCCTCGCCGTCCACCAGCGCCTTGGTGCCGCCCGCGTCCACGGCCACCTGGAGCTTCGGCACCGCGACCGTCACCTTGATCTCGATGACCGGCTGCCGGCCGCTGGCCGAGCGGACGGTCAGCGTGCCGGTCCTGACGCTGCCCGGCTGGAGCCCGGCGCCGGAGGCGGTGATCTTCAGGGCCGCCGACTGCCCCTTGGCCAGCTCGCCCGCGGCCGGGGTGACGGAGAGCCACGCCCCGTCGGCCGTCGTGGCCGTGTAGGCGGTGGGCGAGCCCAGGTTGGTCAGCTCCACCGTGCGGGTCCTGCTCGCCCCCGCGGGCATCACCACGGTCACCTCGGCCACCGAGGCGCTCACCCGCCCGGTGACCAGCGCGGTGTCGATCCTGGTGAGCGTGCCGGGCGCGATGGTGACCTGCTTGGAGAAGGTGCCGTAGTGCTCCCTGGAGACCTCCACCGTGTAGTCGCCGGCCGGGACCTGCCCGTAGAAGGTGCCGTCCGCGCCGGTGGTGAAGGTCGCCACGTCGCCGATCCTCACCTGCGCCCCGGCGAGCGGGTCGCCGTCGTTGGCGTCGGTGACGGTGCCGATCGCCAGGCCGTGCCTGCTCGGCGTCACCGTCAGGCTCTGCCCGTTGGCGAGCGCCGCGGCGTTGTAGGAGTACAGCAGGGCGTCGGTGCCGCCCGCGTTCTCGATGCCGACGGTGGCGCTCGACCCCTGCTCCCGCTCGCTGTCCACGTCCTTGTAGCGGTAGCCGATCGAGCCGTCCTCGCCCAGCACGACGGAGAACGACATCCGCTGGGTGGTGTCGGAGTAGAAGGTGACGTTCCGCCACTCGATGACGAAGGTCCTGCGGGGAGCGGTGCCGCTCGTCGCGGTGTGGACGCCCGCCTGGGCGTCCACCACCAGGTCGTCCCAGAACGGGTAGACCGCCAGGTTGGGCGCCGTGGTCGTCGGGAGGGTGCCGTTGCTGCCCGAGGTGGCCCGGTCGGTGGCGAAGGTGGCGAAGCCGTTGGTGGTCACCCACGCGCGCGACTGGCCCGTGCCGTAGTAGGGAACGGTGAACGGCAGCGTCACCTGCGTCGCCTCGTCGTCGCCGGTGAGCGCGAGCTTCTCGGTGCCGGCCACGTAGGCGTCGGAGCCGCTCCTGCAGGTGTAGCCGAAGTTGTCGCCGCGCAGCGGCAGCTCGATGTCCTTGGTCACGTCGCCCGCGACGGTGACCTCGGCGGTGGCGCCGCTGGAGCAGCGCGAGGCAGGGGTGACGGTGAGCTCGTAGCTGCCGTGCGGCAGCGTCAGCCGGTACCTGCCCGACGCGTCGGTGACCGCGCTGACCGGCGTGCCCCGGGCGGCGACCGTGGCGCCCGGCTCGGGCGTGCCGGCGGTGGTGACCGTACCGGAGACGACGGCCGAGGCGGTCGGCGTCAGCGTCACGTCCGTGGTCGTGCTCTGCTCGGCGACGACCGTGGCGGTCGCGGTGGCCTCGCCGTAGCCGAACTTGGTCACCGTGATCCGGTACTCGCCGGGCACCAGGCGCGGCAGGGTGTAGGCGCCGTCCTGTCCGGTGGTGACCGTACGGCTCAGCGGCCCCGTGACGGCGACAGTGGCGCCCGCGACCGGCGCGCCCTCCGCGGTGATCGTGCCCTTGAGCCCGCCGAGCCCTTCGCGTGGCGCGGCGCTGACCGCGGCGAAGGCGTCGAGCCGGCCCTCGCCCCACACGTTGTTGTCGGCCGCGGTGCCGCCGCAGGTGGTGTCGTTGACGTCGATCGCGGTGCTGTCCAGCAGCGGCCGTGTCGCCGCGATGTCGCCCTGCAGGCGCGGCGAGGCCGACCAGATCAGCGCGACCGTGGCCGCCACGTGCGGCGAGGCCATCGAGGTGCCGGTGAAGCTGCTGTAGCCGCCGCCGGGCACCGACGAGCGGACGTTCACGGCGGGCGCCGAGATGTTCGGCTTGATCTCGCCGTTCTCGCCCTCGCCCCGGCTGGAGCGGTTGTAGACGACGTTGTTCACGTCGAAGCCGCCGGTGCTGTAACCGGTCACGTACTGGCCGGGCGAGCCACTGGTACGGCAGGCGGGCCCCTCGTTGCCGTTGGCGAACATCGGGAAGATCCCGGCCGCGATCCACGCGTCGACCGTCGCCTTGTACCAGGGGTCGAAGCCGGGCCCGCCCCAGGAGTTGTTGACGATGTCCGGGGCCAGGTCGGGGCGCGGGTTGGCGCCGGTCAGGTCCGTCGGCGCGAGCACCCACTGGCCGGCCGCCAGCAGCGAGGCGTCCGTGCAGGTCTGGCCCTCGCAGCCCTTGGCCGCGATCCACGTGGCGCCGGGCGCGACGCCGATGCCCGAGGCGCCCACCATGGTGCCCATCACGTGGGTGCCGTGGCCGTTGTTGTCACACGGGGCCGGGCTGGGGCAGACCCGCGCGGGGTCGAACCAGTTGTAGTCGTGGTCGTAGCCGCCGCCCGGGATCCTGCCCCGGTACTGCGCGGCGATCTCCGGGTGGTCGAACTGGGCGCCGGTGTCGATGTGCGCGACGACGACGCCCTCGCCCCTGGTGCCCAGCTCGTTCCAGACGCGGGGGGCGTTGACGCGGTCGACGTTCCACTCGACGGCGTTGACCTTCGCCTCCGCCGTACCGGGGACGGGCTTGGGCAGGGAGAGCGTCCTGACCGGCTCGATGGCCGTGACTTCGGGCAGCTCGGCGATCTCGGCGGCGAGCTTGGCGTCGGCGGTGACGACGACCGCGTTGACGATCCAGAAGGGGGTGAACTCGGCGTCGCGGGCCTCGAGCAGCTTGCGGAGGTTCGCCTGGGAGGCACTGGCGTGCTGCGTCTTGGCGGCGAAGACCTGCCTGGCCTTGTCGACCTTGGTGGTGGCCCGGTGCGCGGCGCTGAGGCCGGCCTCGCCCTTCAACCGCACCCAGAACCTGGCCTTGTCGTCCTGGGACAGGTCGGCGCGGACGGCTTCGCTGATCTTCTGTGGTTCCGGTGCGGCGTGCGCGACGCCGAAGGGGAGAAGGAGGGCGAGCATCGCGAGGATCCCTAACAGGATCGCTCGCCGGTGCCGGGGGGACTGGGTCACGGGCGCTCCTAGGCGATCTTTACCTCCATGTGCACGAAGCGTGACCCCCGTCAGTCAGCTTTTCAAGAGGTCAGTGCGGCATATGTGGGAAATGTGACCTATCGGATGTGAGGGTCCGCCCAGCCGCCGTCGAGGAGGCCGCACTCGTGCGCCAGGATGGCCGCCTGGACGCGGTTGTCCAGGCCGAGCCGGGTGAGGATGCGGTTGACCCTGCTCTTCACCCCGGCCTCCGACAGCTTGAGGCTCTCGGCGATCCGGGCGTTGGACAGGCCCCTGGCGACCAGCACGAGCACCTCCAACTCCCGCCGGGTGAGGCTGTCCAGCCGTCCCGCGCCCTCGGCCGGCGCCGGCCGGGCCAGCAGGGCGGGCGGGATCGCGGCGAAGGCGCCGATCAGCCGCTGGGTGACGGCGGGCGCCAGCATGGCCTCCCCGGCGGCCACCACCCTGATGGCGTGGGCGAGCTGGTCGGGCGAGGAGTTCTTCAGCAGGAAACCGCTGGCCCCGGCGCGCAGCGCGGCGTGGACGTACTCGTCGAGGTCGAAGGTGGTCAGCACCAGGACCCTCGGGGCCGGACCCGGGTACGGCCAGGTGCCCACGATGCGTCCCGTGGCCTCGATGCCCGTCATGCCGGGCATGCGCACGTCCATGAGCACCACGTCAGGCCGCAGCTCGACGGCGGCGGCCACCACCTGCTCGCCGTCGGCCACGTCGCCGACCACCTCCAGACCCGGCCGCCGGTCCAGCATGGCGCGCAGGGCCGCCCGGACCAGATCCTGGTCGTCGGCGATCAGCACCCGGACCGTCGTCACCCCGCCCGCGGCCGCGTCTCCCGCGGTCGTCACGCCGCCCCCTCCCATCGGAAGGTCGCCAGGATCTGCCAGCCGCCGTCCGGGCGAGGACCGGCGCCGAGCGTGCCGCCGAACAGCGCGACGCGCTCCCGCATGCCGATCAGTCCCAGCCCCGAGCCCGTCATGGGCACGTGCCCCGGCGGACCGGGGGCGTTGGCGACCATCACGACGAGCTCCTCTCCCACCTGCCGCACCTCGACGCGGGCCGAGGTGGGGCCCGCGTGCTTGAGGACGTTCGTCAGCGCCTCCTGCACCACCCGGCAGGCCGACACCTGGACGGCGGGCGGCACCCCGCCCTCCCCGTCGGGACCGATCTCGACGCTCACCTCGACCTCGCCGCCGGCCGCCCGCGCCGCCGACGCGAGCCGGTGGAGGTGCCGCAGCGACGGCTCCGGGCTGAGCGGCCCCGCCGCTCCCGCCTCGTCGTCCGCCAGAAGCTTGAGCATTCTGCGCATCTCCAGCAGCGCCGTGTCGGCGGCCGTCCCGATCCCCGCCATGCCGCGGCCCGCCAGCTCGGGATCGTCGGTCAGCACCTCGGCCGTGACCCGCGCCTGCATGGCGATGGCGCTGACGTGGTGGGCCACCAGGTCGTGCAGGTCCCTGGCGATGCGGGAGCGCTCGGCGGTCACCGCCCGCGCGGCGCTCACCTCCTGCTCGGCGCGCAACCGCGCGGTCAGCTCCAGCAACGTGGCCGCGTCGGCGCGGATGTGGCGCTGGGAGCTGCCCAGCAGCCACACCCCCCACAGCAGCCCGATGACCAGCAGGCCCTCCACGAACCCGGGGCGCAGGTCGGGCGGCAGCGGCATGCCCGCCAGCGGTCTGAGCACCACATCGGGCGCGAGCACCACGACCACCCCCGCGCCGACCGCCGCCAGGCTCGCCGGTGGGGACGTGTAGCGGGCGACGGCGTAGACGGCGAACCCCACGGACAGGCCGTCGCGGAACCCGATCATGGGATCGGCCATCTCGAACGCCATGTAGGCGACACTCACCACGGCCATCACGAGCCAGGCTCGCGACCTGCGCCACAGCAGCGGGACAGCCTGCGCGAGCAGCAACGCCCCTACCACGGCCGTCCTGCCGGGATCGTCGGGAATCCCGACGCTCACTCTGACCAGCAGCACCTCCGTGGTCAGCGCGGCGGCGAGCATGACGTCGGCCACGCGGGGGTGCTCGGCGAACCACCGCCGCGCGGCCGGGATCCTCCCCATCACCACGCCACCCTAGAGCGGGGGAGGGCGTGTTCCCGCCATACGCATCCAAAGTTGCCCGTACGGCCCGCAGATCCTCCTTCCGGCCGACGCCGGAACCCCGCTCACGGCCGATCACCTGGCCGTTTCCCTTTTCTAGGGTCGTATCGCGAACCCCCGACGGAGGGCCTTCCCCGGCTCTCCCCGGCGTCCAGCGCCTTCACGGCACCGGCGGGGCCGTCCCGGGGCCTCCACGCGATCCCGGGGCTGCCGCGGGCAGTCCCCGGCTTCCGCGGACGGTCCCGGGGCCTCCTCGGGCCGTCCCCGGACTTCCGTGGATCGTCCCGGGGCTTCCGTGGGCGGTCCCGGGCTTCCTCGGGTCGTCCCGGGGGCCTCGCCGGGGCTTCGCGGAAGTGAACCACAGATCCGAACACCCAGGAGAACACATGCGTCACACACCCCGCTCCGCGCTGCTGACCGCCGTGGCCGCGGCCGTGCTCGCCACCGCCCTCCCCGCCGGCGCCACCGCCACGCCACGGTACGGCCAGGCCGACCTCCAACGCGACGTCGACGCGCTCAAGAAGATCGGCACCATCGGCGTGCAGGCCCGGGTGGTCACCCCGACCGGCGCGAACCTGGTGGCCACCAGCGGCACCGCCGTCCACGGGACCCGGCGCCCCGTCCCCGCCAACGGCTACCTGAGGATCGCCAGCACCACCAAGACGTTCGTGGCCGCCGTGGTCCTGCAGCTCGCGGCCGAGGGCAAGCTCTCCCTCGACGACACGGTGGAGGAACTGCTGCCCGGAGTCGTCCAGGGCAACGGCAACGACGGCAGCAAGATCACCGTCCGCCAGCTCCTCCAGCACACCAGCGGCATCTACGACGCCTACCCCGCCTACGCCTCGGTCGAGGAGCTCCTGGAGCACCGGTACGACCGGTTCACCGAGGAGGAGATCGTCGCCAAGGCCGTGAAGCACAAGCCGGACTTCGCGCCCGGCACCGCCTGGCGCTACTCCAACACCGGCTACCTGCTGATCAGCATGATCATCAAGAAGGTCACCGGGCGGGCGTGGCACCAGGAGGTCGCCGACCGGATCAGCCGGCCGCTCGGGCTGCGCCGTACCGTGTGGTCGGGCACCTCGAACGACGTCCCGCACCCGCATGCCAGGGGCTACTTGATCATTCCGCCGGCCGCCCCGCTGGACGTCACCAAGCACTTCGACGGCGACGCCGCCGGCGGCCTCATCTCCACCACCGCCGACACCAACCGGTTCCTGCGCGCCCTGCTGGGCGGCACGCTGGTGCCCGCCGAGCAGCTCGCCGAGATGAAGAAGACCGTCAGGGCCCCCGCTCACGAGGCGGTCTGGCCCGGAGCCCGCTACGGCCTGGGGCTCAGCTCGCGGCCGCTGTCGTGCGGGGGCGTCTACTGGCACCACGGCGGCGACGACTACGGGTACAAGACGCGGACCGGGGTCACGGCGGACGGCCGCCGCAGCGTCGTGGTGTCCATGAGCACGCAGCTGGGCGACCAGCGGTCCATGGCGCAGGAGAAGGCCGTGGGCGACCTGATCGACCGGGCCCTCTGCGACCGCTCGACGGCCTCCTGAGCCCCACCCACCCTTCGCCCGGCCCCTGCACCCGACCTCCACCGGAGGCCACCGGCCCTCCCGGGGGTCGCCGGCCCTTCAGCGGGGGTCGCCGGTCCTCCGCGGGAGGTCGCCGGCTCCCCACAGGAGGTTGCTCGATCTGCGCGGTAGTTCACCGGTCCTCCCCGGGGTCGCCGGCCCTCTCAACCGGTGCTCGCCGGCTCTGCGCGGGAGTTCGCCGGTCCTTCCCGGGGGTCGCCGGTCCTCTCAATCGGTGCTCGCCGGCTCCCCGCGGGAGGGCTGGTCCTTCACGGGAGGTCGCTCGCGCAGGACGCCGAGATCGCCGACGTGTCTGTCCGCTGGGCGCCCAGCGATCCGGACGGCCGGCGCGCCCACGACGGCTTCACCCGGCGGGACGGCCGGATCGTCAGGGTGGAGCTCCAATACGTCCCTGACCTGCCGTCCAGCGAAGAACCTGCCGTCCAGCGGAGAACCTGCCGTCAAGAGGAGAACCTGCCGTCCAGCGGAGAAGCTGCGCGCAGGCGGGGCGGCCGGAGGGTCGTGCCTCAGTCCGGCGCCCAGTACCTCTCGAGGAGCTGCTCCAGGTTCCGCACGACCGGGCTCCAGCTGGTGGTCAGCGTGTAGCGGCTGGCGCGGTGACCCTTGTAGCTGATCGTGTACTTGATGAAGTCGGCCCCCTGCGGCTGCGCCTCGGAGCGGCCCAGGCGCAGGCGCTTCAGGTGGCCGCGAAGTGCGGCGACCTCCTTCTTGGTCAGGCACTTGTCGACGGTCGGCCCGGTCCTGCGGCTCAGCCGTACGCACCCGTTGGTGTAGACGGTCACCCGGTCGTCGAAGCCCGCGAAACCGCCCTGCTTGCGGAGCGCGACGAGCACCTTCGTCTCGACGTCGGCCGCCTGGGCGGGCTGCGCGGAGGAGAGTCCCAGGGACAGCAGGAGCGCCGGGAGAAGCGCGATTCGCCAGATCCTCATGACCGTTTGACGTATGAGATCGGCGAACGGCTCACCCGATCTACGGATTCTCCGCCTCGCCGGCCTGGTTCTGCCGGCGCAACGAGAGGACGACCGCCGCGCTGCTGACGCCGAGAACCAGCGCCACCATCCCCCAGGTGAGCCCCTTGCGCTCGACGCCGAGCATCGCGTCGACCGACAGGCTGCCAGGGCCGTGCACCGCCAGCGCCGTCGCGGCCGTGCCGAGCACGAGCGGGTACTCGAACCCGCCGTGCTGCGCCCACAGCCCCTGCGGCAGGTGGGCGGCGACGATCGCGTTGGTCATCGTGGCGATGAGTCCGGCGGCCGACACCGGTGTGGCCGCGCCCAGGGCGATCCCCGCGCCGGAGCCGAGCTCGCCGAGCCCCGCGACCGTGCCGACGAGCTTGCCGTGCGGGTATCCGAGCGCGGTCATCACCTCGCCGGTCTTGTCGGGGCCGCCGCCGTCGAACCAGCCGAACAGCTTCTGCGCGCCGTGCCCCATGAGCAGCAGTCCGGCGGGCACGCGCAGCAGCAGCACTCCAATGTCCTCGGCCTTCACCTTCATACGACGTTCTTACCCGGCTGGAGCAGGCATTATGAGTGGACCGAATTCTGGATCAGCTCTTCTTGCCGTCAAGGCGCTCGAGGATCACCAGCGGGATGTCGCGAGCGGATTTCTCCTGGTAGCTGTCATAGAGCGGAAAGATCTCCGCCATCCGCTCCCACAGCGGCCCCTTCTCCTCGGCGGTGGCGAGACGGGCGCGGGCGGTGAACTTCTCCGCGGCGACCTGGACGTCGACCTCGGGATCCGCGATCAGGTTGAGATACCAGGCGGGGTGCTGGGCCGACCCGGCGTTCGAGGCCACCAGCAGGTAGCGGTCGCCGTCCTGGCCGTAGATCAGCGCGGTACGGCGCCGCTTGCCCGACCGGCGGCCCCGGGTGGTGAGCAGCAGCGTCGGCCAGCCCTGGTACAGGTGGCCACGGGCGCCGTCGGACTCGACGTAGGCCTGGATGTGCGCGGCGACCCAGCCGGTCGGGTTGTCGACGACCTCGTCCTGCGCCCTGACCTCGTCCCGGGTTCCCGTCTCGTCCTGGGTCCCCGGTGCGGGCGTGGACAGGCTGCGCAGCAGGCGATAGCGGGTGAAGCCGCCACTCGTCACCCCCGGGAACTCCCTGACCAGCCGCCACCCGGGCGACGACCCCACCGTGCCCTGACCGGAGCCCTCGACGGCGTCGCGGTGCGCCTGCTCGTCGGTCCACTCCGCGTAGGCGAGCGCGCGGGTGCCGTCGGTGCTGACGTGGAAGTAGCCCGAGATCCCGCCCGGCGCGGGTGCCGTCTCGCCGTCCAGCGCGGCCAGCACGGTGTCGACCCAGCGCCGCTGCCGTTCCGGGTCAGGGCCGTCGAACCCGACACCGGCCGCCACGAGAATCCCGGGGGACGGCGGGCCGTCCTGTGGGGGAGAGGGCACGCCGTTCTTCGGGACGGCGCGGTAGAGCCGGTACTCGACCGGCTCGGCACCGGTGGCGCCGGCCGTGAACTCCCGGTCGGCGCCGCCGTCCGCCCACTGGGTGTAGGTGAGCACCTTCTCCCCGTCGGTGCTCGCGAAGGCGCTGAACGAGAGGAGCCCCTCCGGCCAGGGCCCGCGCTCCAGGCCGGCGACGGCCTGCTCCACCGTGGCGCGGTGCTGAGCGGGCGACTCCGTCACCAGGACGGTGCCGGCGTCGGGGCGGGCGATGTCGGGCCACAGGTCGGCGGTCGGCTGTTCCGGCATGGCGATTCCTCCGCGAGTCAGGTTCAGTACGGCGTCGCGAGCGGCGACGGCCACGCCGGAAGTCTGAAACCTGAAGCGGGGTTCAAGTCAAGCGGTCACGAGCGGTTCGCGGGAAGCTCGGGCGACTCGTCCGTCCAGCCGGTCTCCAGGACGGCGCTCCACCCGGCGGGCCGGAGGTCCGAGCAGCCCTGCGAGCCGGCCGACCTGTTCACCGACAGCAGGCGGCCGGCGTCCTTGTCGAACAGGAGCTGCAGGTCGGTGCCGTAGCCGGGCTCGCAGGTCCGCAGGGCGACCCCGTCCGCGGCGCGGCCGAGCGGGTCCCGCACGCCGCCGAGCGAACGCACTCCCGGAAGATCGGCCATCATCCGGAACAGCCCCGCCCTGACACCGGCGGGTGCGGGCAGCTCGAGCAGCAGTTCGGCCGCCTGCTCGACGAGAAGCTGGGTGCGTCGCGGCTCGCTGACCCCGTCGCCCTGCCACTGGATCAGCACCCGCTTCAGTTCCTCCGGATCGGTGGGCAGGCGCTCGATCTCGGCGACGCTCACCGCCTTGCCGTTGATGTTCGGCCAGCTCGACCCCGGCTCGGCGAAGGAGTTGAGCCGGCTGGCGTAGGGGGTCTCGCCC
Organism: Nonomuraea sp. NPDC003727; assembly: GCF_053586935.1. Taxonomy (NCBI): domain Bacteria; kingdom Bacillati; phylum Actinomycetota; class Actinomycetes; order Streptosporangiales; family Streptosporangiaceae; genus Nonomuraea; species Nonomuraea sp. NPDC003727. The sequence continues at coordinate 202,785 of NZ_JBSFNE010000007.1, read as the reverse complement.
GTCGGGTCGGACAGCTCGCGGTTGCCGCGGGCACAGACGAAGTGCTCCTGCGCCGAGCTCCACACGCCGTCCTGGGGCGGCGGGGCCCCGTCGACGGCCGCCACGCGGGTCCAGGAGTGGACGATCCACCAGCTCGGGTCCTCGGGCGACCGCGCCACCCACGTCTCGTCGCGGCAGACCCCCTGCGTCCGCCTTTCAGAGAAGCGGGCACCGGAGTTCACCCCGCGGGTGTGCCAGTACCGTCCCGCGGTCTGCGGCGTCTTCATGGTCTGCTCCGCCGCGGTGAGCAACATCCCCCGCACGGCGGGATCCACGCCCTGGTCGCCGGCCGTTCCAGGGGTCAGGACCACGACCGCCGTGAGGCCCGCGGCCAGCGCCCCGGCCGTCAGCCCCCACCCCATCGTGGTACGGCGCCGCCCGGGCGCGGCCACCTTCGCGGGCGGCCGTACGGCCGCGGCGGCGATGATCCGCTCGAGACGCGCGGGGTCGTCCGGCGGCGTGAGAGCGGCGGGACGGGCCTTCGAGAGCCCCTTCATCACATCGGTCCTGCTCATCGGGTTGCCTCCTTCGTGACTGCGAGCGGCTCGGGGGAGAGGAGGAGGGCGGTGCCGGCGGTCGAGCCGGACCTCGGGGCGAGCGCGCGCTCCAGGCGGCGCCGGGCCCGGTGCAGCCGGACGAAGAACGTGGCGGTGGAGCAGCCGACGACCTTCGCCGCGTCCGCGGCCCGCAGGCCGTGCCAGGCGACCAGGGTGAGCACTTCGCGGTCGTCGTCGGAGAGCGCCGCCAGCCCCCGCAGGTGTGCTGCCCTCTCGGTCACCGACTCCGCGACGTCGCCCGCCGTCAGCTCCTCGGCCGAGACCCACGCCGACAGCTCGGCCTCGAGCGACTGGCGGCGCGCCTCCGCCCGGTACGACTCGCGCAGGACGTTGCGGGCGACGCCGAGCAGCCAGGGGAGCGCCTGGGCCGGCACGTCGTCGATTCGCTGCCACGCGACGCAGAACGTCTCGCTCGCCACCTCCTCGGCGAGCTGCCGCCCCGCACGACTGACCGCGTACGCGTACACGCTCGCGTAGCAGGAGTCGTACAGGGAGGTGAACCGATCCCGAGGATCAGGTTCGGTCATGTGTCGTTCCTTCCCTTCGGTGGGCCGTCACTAGGGAAGTGGTCGAAACCCGCTCTTTCTTACAGCGCCGCACCGGGCAGAACGGCGGGACCGGGTCGCGTCCCCGGTCCCGCCGCGGTGCCTACGACCGCCGGGAGGCGCCGCCGGGGCAGAACTCCGCCTCCAGCACGTCGGTGAAGATGCCGAGCGGGTCCTTCCACGGGCCGCGGGCCCAGTCGCCGTTGACGTTGGTCGCGAGCACGCGGCTGCCGTCGCGGGTGCCGTACGTGTACGACCACGAGCCGAAGATGGCGCCGCCCATGCCCCAGACAGTCGTGCCGCACGGCAGTTTCATCGAGGAGACGCCGAGGCCGTAGGCGGTGCCGGGGATCCAGTCCTTGGTCGGGACCGTGGTGAACATCTCGCGCTGCTGGGCCGGCGGCAGGAGCCGGCCGCCCAGCAGCGCGCGGAAGAACCGGTTGAGGTCTCCGGCCGTGGAGATCATGCCGCCGGCCGCCCAGAACGGGGAGGTGTTCAACTCGGTCACGTCGTAGATCTTGGCGTCGGGTTCGGGCGAGTTGAGCCTGGTGTAGTGCAGGGAGTGCGGCCCGCGGATCGTCAGGTCGTCGGCGCGCGGCAGGTACGTCCCTGACAGTCCGAGCGGGCCGGTGATCCGCTGGGCGATCTCGTCGGCCAGCGTCCTGCCGGTCGCCCGCTCGACGACCATGCCGGCGAGCACGTAGTTGGTCTGGGAGTACCCCCAGCTCGTGCCGGGCCGGAAGACGGGCGGGTGGGTCATCGCGATGCGGACGAGCTGCTCAGGGGTGGGGTACTCGTGCTGGTTCACCGCCGCCTGATCCTGCAGGTAGTCGTGGATCCCGCTGGTGTTGCCGAGCAACTGCCTGAGGGTGACCGCCGCGCCGTCGTGGCCGTTGCCGCGGACCAGGCCGGGCAGCCACTTCTCCACGGTGTCGTCGAGATCGAGCCTGCCCTCGGCGGCGAGCCGAAGGACCACGGTGGCCACGAACGCCTTGGTGGTGCTGCCGATGCGGAAGCGGTCCTGCGGACGGCGCTCCCTGCCGGTCGCGGTGTCGGCCACGCCCGCCGTGCCGTACCAGCGCTGCCGGCCGTCGCGGATCTCGGCGAGGATGCCGGGAACGCCGCCCTCGGTCACGGCGCGGTCGAGCACGCGCTGGACTCCGGCGTGGCCGGGCTCGGCGGACGCGGCGTGGGGCATGGCACCTGCGGCGACCATGGCCCCGGTGATGAGCAGCAGGCCGGTGGTGCGTGTGAGCATGAGGGTGTCCTTCGGGGTCGCGCGGGCCGTGCCAGGGCGGCACGGACCCGCTCGTGGATGAGTGTTTTCGAGATGCCGCGCCACGGAACGCGCACGGCGGCGCTACTCCGGGGGTACGGCCCGGCGTACGGCTTGGGCGCGGGGGAGCGAGGCCCGGCGTAGGGCCTCGCGTGCTGGGCGATGGGCGCGGAGGAGTGCGGTGGCCCGGCGTCGGGTGGGCCGCCCGCGAGGTGGGCGTGCCGGCACCGATCGAGAACACCGGCGATGCCGAGGCTCCGAGTTCCGAGTTCCGAGGGTCCGAGGTTCCGAGGTTCCGAGGCTTCGGGCGCCGCGGATGCGCACATGCGGGATGTCGGGACGCCGGGATGCCGGGTGTTGCGCGCGTGCGGGATGCCGGATGCGGGGTAACACGCGCGTGCGGGATGGCGGGATGGCGGGATGCCAGGGATGCGGTTGCGGAGATGCGGTTGCCGGGATGCGGGGGATGGAGGGGATGCCGAGAATGCGAAGGCGCCGAGGGCGTGTGGGGCCGGTGTCGAGGGTGTCGAGGTGCCCATGGTCGCCGGAGGATGGCGGCATCGGGGAGGGCCGGTGACCTCGAAGAGAGGGCTCGCCGGGGAATCGGCGGGGAGCGGCGTGCTGAAGCCGGGGCAGTGCCGCACCTGAGCGTCGGCGCCGATAGCGAGCCGGCCCGTGGCGCGTCAGGCGGTGTGGCGGAAGGGCCCGCCGGAGCGGCCGTTCGGCCTCAGCCGCGCCCGCCGGTCAGGTGGTCTCGGTGGTGAGCGTCTGCAGGACGCGGTCTTGCAGGCCGGCGCGGTCGACGCCGGCCATGGCCAGCGCCCTCGGCACGATGCCGACCTCGGCCCGCAGGATCGCGAGCAGCAGGTGCGCCGGTCGCAGGTCCTTCTTGCGGTGCGAGCGGGCGATCCGCTCGAGCGCGAGCTTGGCCGAGGCCCCCAGCTGCGTCGGGCGTTTGGCGGCGGGGCTCGGCCGGGGAAGGTCGAACGACGCCAGGGACACTCCCGCCGCGCCCAGGCTGTGCTCGAACTCCCGGTCGAGCGCGTCGCGGATGGCCTGCCGGTCGAGGCCGGCCTCGGTCAGCGCCTGCCGGGTGGCGCTCTCCGGCTCGCCGGCGATGGCCAGCAGGAGGTGGTGGGCCTCGATCGTGGCCGACCTGTCGGCGTGGGCTTCGGCCGCGCCGTTCTCGATGATGGTTTGAAGGTACTTGTCGAAGGTGGACATCGTCAGCGTCTCCTGAGCGTGACGCCCGCGGCGATGAGCCGCTTGGCGTGCTTCTTGTGGACGGCCTGGCGTGTGACGCCGAGCGCCTCGGCGACCTGCGGCCAGCTCCAGCCGGCGCGCATGGCCTGCTCGACGGCGGCGTCCTCGATCTGGTCGGCCAGGCGCCGCAACGCCGCCACGGCCGCCAGCGCGTCGGCGGGGTCCTGGGATGAGGGAATCTCGGCACCGGACATGTAAGCAACTCTAGTTGACAAAGATGGGCTAGTCAACGCGAGTTGCTTATCTCGGGTGGGGCCCCGCCCGCCGCTTCGTGACGCCGCGCGCCGTACCGGGAATGGACTGACGTGGGCCTGCGCTCGCCCGCGCGCCGCCGCGATGACGGCGGCCCGCTCGCTTCGCCCGGAGGAGGAGCCATGACCGACGGACCGCGGACGAGACCGCATGTCGTGATCTTCGACGTGAACGAGACGCTCACCGACATGGACCCGCTGCGCGCCCGCTTCGAGGACGTCGGGCTGCCGGGGCACCTCGTGGCCACCTGGTTCGCGAGCGTGCTGCGCGACGGGTTCGCGCTCACCGCGGCCGGCGGGTACGCCGAGTTCGCCGCGATCGCCGCCGACGTGCTCAGGGGCCTGCTCGCCGGCCGGGACATCGACGCCGACGCGGCGATCGAGCGGATCCTTCGCGCCTTCACCGAGTTGCGGCTGCATCCGGACGTCCCCGACGGCATGCGGATGCTGCGGGACGGCGGCATCCGGCTGCTCACCATGACCAACGGCGCCGCCGCGACGATCGAAGGGATCCTGGCGCGCGAGGGGGTGCTGGACCTGGTGGAGGCCAGGCTGGACGTGAGCGGCCCCCGGGTCTGGAAGCCGGCGCGCGCCGCCTACGAGTACGCGGTCGACCGGGCGGGGGTGCGGCCCGAACAGGCGGCCCTGGTCGCGGTGCATCCCTGGGACGTCGACGGCGCCATGCGGGCCGGCCTGGGCGGTGCCTGGCTGGACCGGCGCGGCACGCCGTACCCGAGCGTGATGACCGCCCCCAGCATGTCGGCCCGCGACCTCATGGCGCTGGCGGCGATGTGGACGGGCGGGTGACCGTTCCGGTCTCCGGCCTGGCGGTGCGGGCGCCGTTCAGCAGATGCCGGATCGCCCGCGAGTACTCGTCCCTGACGCGAGGCTTGTCCGCCTCGGAGGCCTCGGCCAGGGCCATCCCCGCGGCGCCGAGAATGTGGAAGCTGATGCGGGTCATCGGCTCCAGCGGCAGCGGCGGGACCTCGCCGCTGTCCATGAGGCCCCGGATGAGCTGCCCGATCAGCCCGTAGGCGTACTTCTCCTCGTACTCCTTCCATCGCTGCAGTCCCAGCGCGCGGGGCGCCTCCTGCCAGACCACGCGCCCGTAGTCGGGGTCGCAGCAGTGGTCGAGGAACGCCTCAACGGCCGCCATCGCCGCCTGCCAGGGGTCGTCGGCCCGCGCGCTCGACTCGATCACGCGGTGGATCATCTCGGTCTCCAGCCTGTCGAGCACCGCCTCGAACAGCGCCGTCTTGTTCGCGAAGTGGTGATAGACCGCGCCGCGGGTGGCCTGGATGTCGGCCGCGACGTCCTCAAGTGCCGTCCCGGCGAAGCCCTGCTCGGCGAAGCGGCGCCGGGCCGCTTCGAGAAGAGCGGACCGGGTCTCCTGCGCGTACTGCTCCCGCCGGCCCTTGACAGATGACATGCGCCGAGCATACGACATACACTGTGTATGTCACCGACACAGAGTAGGTCGAGGCCATGTCATGGGATCGGGTGCGCCGTCGTCATCAGCTGGTCCATGCCGTACTGGCCGAGGTCGCGGCGACGGGGCAGCCGGTCGTGCCCGCCGCGCTGGCGGCGGAGGTGACCGCCGAGTTCGGTGAGGTCGAGGAGTTCCTGCGCGAGGTGCAGCGCCGCTGGTACCGGGCCTTCGACGCCCGCCTCGACGCCGTCCTGGAGGAGTGGCCGCGCGACATGCGCGCCGCTCTGTTACAGCTCTGGCGCGAGATCGCCGCCGCCATGCCGGAGGCGAGATTCCTGCTGGACGCGCACGCGGGGCATCCGGCGCTCGCCGTCCTGGACGCCCAGCACCGTCGCCGGCTGCGCGCCGCGACCGGCGTCGACCTGGACCTGGCCCTGGCCCGGCCCGCACCGCCAGCCCGGCGGTGCGCGCGGTGGTCCCCCTTCGCCGCCAGCCGGTGAGCCCCGTTTCTAGAGGCACCACCAGCAGTAGATGAGCTGCCCGTCCGCCTGCGCTCGCCGGGCGAGCTCCCGCAGCTCCCCGATCAGCGTGACCAGGTAACCGGTGTCGGGCGGCGTGAAGAACTCCTCGATCCGCCCCCACCGCTCGGCGAGGTCCGCCAGGCGGGCGTCGGGAACGCCGGCCAGCGTGTCACGCACGTCGGCGGCAAGCTCCTCGATGCCAGGCCCCTCCATGTACGGCGAGTCCTCCGGCAGCGCTTCCCACTCCTCAAGACTCTGGGGCCCGGCCTCCGGCGGCGGATGGAGGGTGGTCGTCCGTACGAGATCCACGCTGAACGGGACGTCCCTGATGAGCGCGACGAGCTGTCCGAGGACGGTCGCCGGCTCGATCCCCTTGGCCTCGACCGCGTCGAAGGCGGGGCTCCCGGCCATGGCGCGGCCCCTGTCCGGGTCGGCCACGGCGGCCTGCCTGCCGGCCGCCCGGTAGTAGTCGTACAAGATCCCCAAAGCGATCCTCCGGCTGCTGTCGCCTCGCCTTCTCTGGCAGACGGCAGCCTAGTGGATTCGCTCATGTGTGCGAAAGTCGCTTCGTTGGGATCAGGTGTCGTCGGTGGTCCGGGAGTGGTGGGCGATCAGGCGGGTGAGGAGGTCGGCCAGTTGCTCGCGCTCGGCGGCGTCCAGGGGGGCGAGCAGGTCGTCCTGGAGGGTGGCGAGCAGGGTGTCGAGGTGGTTCAGCTGGTCGCGGCCCTTGTCGGTCAGGGTGATGACGTTGCGGCGCCGGTCGTTCGCGTCGGGGGCGCGGTCGACCTGGCCCCGCTCGGCGAGTTCGTTGATGACGGCGACCAGGTCGCTGCGGTAGATGCCGGTGCGGCGGCTCAGCGTGGCCTGGCTGGCCGGGCCTGACTCCTGGAGGGCGGCCAGGACGGCGTAGTGCCACTTGCGGGCGTCCGCGGTGGCCAGCCCGGCGCCCACCAGCCGGTCGGCGTGCGCAGCCGCGAGTGACAGCAGCCGGCTCGGTGTCCGCCGCAGCCGGGCGGGGGTGGCCGGGTCGTCGCCGTGATGCCGCATGTCGCTGGTGGTCATGCCGACGATCGTAGCCCCTTGCGTTAGTCGCCCTAACGATATAAATTCGTTCGTGTCATAAACGTTTGCCACACTAACGATTGGTGCGATCATGCCTTCCATCGACGTCCTGGACTCGACCATCCACTACGAGGACACCGGCAGCGGCCCAGTAATCGTCTTCCTGCACGGCAACCCGTCCTCGTCCCACTCCTGGCGCAACGTCCTGCCGGCGATCGGCGGGCCCGCCCGCCTGCTGGCCCCCGACCTGATCGGCATGGGCCGGTCCGGCAAGCCCGACATCGCCTACACCTTCGACGACCACGCGCGGTACCTGGACGCCTGGTTCGACGCCCTCGACCTGCGGGACGTCGTGCTCGTCGGACACGACTGGGGCGGCGCACTGGCCTTCGACCACGCCACACGCCACCCCGAGCGCGTGCGCGGCGTCGCCTTCTTCGAGACCATCGTCCGCCCCATGTCCTGGAGCGAACTGGCCGACGGCCCCCGCGACCGCGCCGAGGCCATGCGCTCACCCAAGGGCGAGGACCTGGTCCTCGACCGCAACTTCTTCATCGAGACCGCCTACACCGGCGGCGTCCTCACCCCGCTGAGCCCGGAGGAGCTGGCCCCCTACCTGGCCCCCTACCCCACCCGCGAGAGCCGCCGGCCGGTGCTGCGGTGGGCCCGCTCGCTCCCGCTCGACGGCGAACCCGCCGACGTGGCGGAGCGCGTCACCGCCTACGACGCCTGGCTGGCCGCCAGCCCCGAGGTGCCCAAGCTGCTGCTCACCTTCGACTCCTCGCCCACCCTTCTCATCACCCCGGAGGTGGCCGCCTGGTGCAAGGACAACATCGCCGGCCTGGAGATCGAGCACATCGGGCCGTCCGGCCACCACGCCACAGAGGACCAGCCCGAGGCGATCGCGGCCGCGATCACCCGTTGGGCGCTCCGCTAGGCGAGGCCGGGCGGACTCCCGATCAGGGGAAGTCCGCCCATACGGCACGCGGGATCAGCCGGTGACCACGTTGTCCTTCACACGCAGCCGCTCGCCCAGGAACCCGCCGAGCGCCGTGATCAGGGACAGGCCCGCCAGCAGCAGGGCCACCGGCCACGAGGCGCCGCCGCTGGTCTTCAGCAGCGCGGTCGCGATGAAGGGCAGGAAGCCGGTCAGCGCGCCCGCCAGGTTGTAGGCCAGGGCCACCCCGCTGTAGCGCAGGCGGGCCGGGAACAGCTCGGTGAGCAGCGCGCCGGAGACCGCGTAGGCGATGGAGACCACGCCGATGCCGGCCGCCACCGCCAGCACGATCACCATCGGGTTCCTGGTGTCGATCAGCCAGAAGAGCGGGAAGGCGCACACGGCCCCGAGCAGACCGCCCCACAGCGTCACCCGGCCGGGGCCGATACGCTCGGCGACCCGCCCCATGACGAGGATGACCACGATCTCGACGACGGCCGCCGCCAGGGTGGCGTCGACCATGAGGCCGGGGGACATGCCCAGCTGGCTGGTGCCGTAGCTGATCACGAAGGTGGTCAGGATGTAGAAGCCGCCGATGCCCAGGAGCGCCGAGGCGATCGCCACCAGCAGCCGCCGCCACCCTGTGCGGAGGACCTCCAGCGCCGGGATCTTGGCCCGCTCGTCCTGCTTGAGAAGCTGGTCGAACAGCGGCGACTCCTCGACCTTGCGGCGGATGTAGAAGGCGATCGCCAGCAGCGGGAAGGCCGCGAGGAACGGCAGGCGCCAGCCCCAGGAGTCGAACTGCTGCTCCGGCACGAGCAGCGCCAGAGCGAACGCGCCGGACGAGAGCAGGGTGCCGACGGGCGAGCCGATCTGCGGCATGGCGGCGTAGCGGCCGCGCTTCTCCGGCGGCGCGTGCTCCACGGCCAGGGTGACGGCGCCGCCCCACTCACCGCCGACCGCGATGCCCTGGAGCAGCCGGAGCAGGACCAGCAGCGCGGGCGCCCAGACGCCGACGGCCGCGAAGGTGGGCAGCAGGCCGATGCAGCCGGTCGCCACGCCGATCATCACCACGGTGATCAGCAGGGCGGGGCGCCGTCCGATGCGGTCGCCCAGCCAGCCGAAGATGAGGGCGCCGAACGGCCTGGCCACGAAGCCGACGCCGAAGGTCGCGAACGCGGCCATGGTGGCGGCCGTCGGGTCGAGCGTGGTGAAGTACAGCCGGTTGAAGACGATGGCCGCGGCGGTGCCGAAGAGGAAGTAGTCGTACCACTCCAGGGCCGTGCCGACGAAGGCGGCGAAGGCGACGCGGGCCGCGTCCTTGCCGGTCACGACGACAGAGGTGCCCGGCGGAGGTCCGGCGGCGGCATGGCGGGATGTGTTCATGGGTGACTCCTTGCGGGCGGGAGTGTCGTTGTCGTGCCGGCCGCGATGGCGTCGGCACCGTGGACGCAGGCACCGTCCACGAAGGTCGCGATGACCTCGATGGCGCCGATCCGGTCGCTGCCCACCTCGACGGGGTCGTCGGACAGCAGCACGAAGTCCGCGCACTTGCCTGGGCTGATGCTGCCGCGCCTGGCCTCGTCGTGGCTGGCCCACGCGGCGTCGAGGGTGTAGGCGCGCAACGCCTGCTCCGCGGTCACCCGTTCGTCGGGGGCGAGCACGACGCCGGTGTTGCTGAGACGCTCGACCATGGACTGCATGCCGAGCAGGGGCGCTCCCGGCGCGACCGGCCGGTCGGAGCTGCCCGGGACTCGGATGCCCCGCTCGAGGAAGGAGCGGTGCCGGTACATCCACGGGGTGCGGTCGGGGCCGAGCGCCTGGGCCATGGTGTCGCCGACGGCGTACAGGAAGCGGGCCTGCGGGACGGGGACCACGCCGAGTTCGGCGTAGCGGTCGAGCTGGTCGGGCCGGACGACGCCGGAGTGCTCGATGCGGTGCCGTACGTCGGCGCGCGGCGCCGCGCGCTGGGCCTCGGCGAACGCGTCGAGAGCGAGGTCGACGGCGCTGTCGCCGATCGCGTGGGCGGCGACCCGCCAGCCGGCCCGATGCGCCGCGACGATCAGCCGGCGCATGTCGTCGGGGCTGTCCTGGTAGACGCCTGCGGCGTGGTCGTGGCCGCAGAAGGGTTCGGACACGGCGGCGGTCCTGCCGATGAGCGAGCCGTCCAGCCAGATCTTCATCGGGCCGAGCCGCAGCCGGTCGTCGCCGAAGCCCGTGCGCAGACCGAGGTCGAGCCCGGTGGTGATGGCGTCGTCGGCGTGCGCGCGCAGCGCGTGCATGTTGTCGGCGGCCACCATGAGCTCCACCCGCGTGCGCAGGCCGCCGCGTTCGCGGGCGATCTGGTAGGCGACGGCCTCGACCGGGCTGCGGCCGATGAGGCCGAGGCCGATCCCCGCCTCCACGACGTGGGTGAGGCCCTCGGCGGCGTAGACGGCGCTCGCCCGGGAGATCGCCTCCGCGAGCTCGGCCACGGGGTACGGCATGACGAGGGCGGACACCAGGCTCTGGGCGCGTTCCTGCAGCAGCCCCGTCGGCGCGCCGCCGGGATCGCGGACCACCACGCCGCCGTCGGGCTCCCGCGCGGTGCCGTCGAGCACGCCGGCCATCCGCAGCACCTCGCTGCTGACCGCACACATGTGGCCGGAGCGGTGCTTCAGCCATACCGGCCGCCCACCGGCCGCCCGGTCCAGCCCGTGGCGGTGGGGGTGGGCGCCCATGACCGTGTCGTCGTAGCCGGAGCCGACGATCCAGGCGCCGGCGGGCAGTCCCGCCGCGCGGCGGGCGACGGCGTCGTACACCTGGTCGAGCGTGGCCGCGCCGGCGAGGTCGAGCTCGCCGAGGGACTGGCCGAACCAGGCCATGTGGTTGTGGGCGTCACCGAACCCGGGGACGACGACGGCTCCCGAGCAGTCGAGCGTGGTGCGGGCGGGAAGGTCCTCCACCGCGTCGTCGAGGCCGACGACACGTCCCGCGAACACCCCGAGGGTACGGGCGCGTGGCCGCAGGTCGTCGACGGTACGGATGCGGGCGTTGCGCAGCTTGAGATCGAGCATGTCAGGCCAGGTTCTGCAGGCGGGTCAGCGGCAGGTCGGCGGCGTGGTGGATGTCCACCGGGCGGCCGTCCACCAGCACGGGGTCGGGTGTCGTCGGGACGCGCACGTCGGGCACGGCGCTGTTGGCGACCATGTCGTCGCAGGTGAGTCCCCGGCTGTCGCGCAGGGCGGTGTAGCGGATGCCGGAGGGCAGGGCCGCGCGGGCGGCGCGGTCGTCGAGGCAGGCCCCGGAGACGAAGACGGTCGACAGCCGGCGCGGGGCCGCGCCGAGCCCGCCGAAGTACGGCTTCATCACGCGGGGCTGGGTGAGTCGTGTGGAGCCCGAGCCGGAGCCGGACAGCCCCCAGGCCACGAAGCCCGACTTGAGCACCAGCTCCGGCTGGGCGCCGAACGTGACGGGCCGCCACAGCACGATGTCGGCGATGCTCCCGGGCCGCAGCGACCCCACGTCGGGGGTCATGCCGTGGGCGATGGCCGGATTGAGCGTGATCTTGGCCAGGTACCGCAGCACCCGGGCGTTGTTGACGACGCCGGGGCCGGTCTGTCCGGCCAGCGTGGCCTGCACGTGGGCCACCTGCCAGGTACGGCGCGCCGTCTCGGCGATCCGGCCCATGCCCATCGAGTCGGAGTTGACGATGCTGATCGCGCCGAGGTCGTGCAGGGCGTTCTCGGCGGCGATGGCGTGCTCGCGCACCCGGCCGGCCGCGATGGACAGATCGCTGTCCACGCCGTGGTGGCCGCGGTGGACCGTGAGCGTCATGGGCAGCAGCTCGGCGACGGTCGCGGCGGTCAGGGGCAGCGTGGGCGTGGTGGAGGAGGTCAGGACGTGCGGCTGGGAGACGATCTCCAGGAGATCGGGGTGCCCGCCGCCGCCCTCGACGTGGTAGGCGTGGACGGTCCGCCCCCGTGTGGCGTCGAGGGTGTCGGCGAGGTTGCCCGACTCGTTGAGCGTGTCGGTGTGCAGCGCGACGGGCAGGTCCGCCGCCTCCGCGACGCCCAGGCAGGTGTCGACGATCCGGGGAGTGGCCCCCCAGTCCTCGTGGATCTTGAATCCGCCGGCTCCGGCGAGCACCGCCCGTTCCAGCAGGTCCTGCGAGGACGACGAGCCGCGGGCCAGGAACGCGACGTTGACCGGCGTGTCACGCCAGGCCTCGATGAGGGTGTGCAGGTTGTAGGCGGGGTTGGCGCCCACGTCCCACACGCCGCCGATCCCCATGCCCACCAGGGAGGTGACGCCGGCCGACAGCGCGGCGGGCACGACCTCGGGGCTGGACAGGTGCACGTGGGAGTCGACCATGCCGGGCGTGGCGATGAGCCCCTCGCCGGTGATCATCGCGGTGTGCGAGTCGACGACCAGCTCCACACCGTCGGTGGCCTCCGGGTTTCCCGCGCGTCCGATGCCGACGATCCGGCCGTCCTTGATGCCGATGTTGGTCTTGCGGACGCCGATCAGCGGGTCCATGACCACGACGCCGAGGATGACCATGTCCAGGGCGCTGTCGCGGGGCGCGCGGCCGGTGACGAGCAGCCCGTCCCTGGCGGTCTTGCCGCAGCCGCCCAGGAGCTCCTCGCCCGGCTCGGTGTCGTCGGCCTCGACCTCCACCCACAGGCCGGTGTCGGCGAGCCGGATCCGGTCGCCGGTGGTCGGGCCGTACAGGGACGCGTACGCGCGCCGGGACATCCGGGTCATCGGGTCCCTCCCCGGGCCACGACGGTGACGGTACGGCTCTCGCCGGGCGCGAAGCGCTCGGCGGTTCCCGCGGGAATGTCCAGCCGGTGGCCGCGGGCGGCGTCGCGGTCGAACGCGAGCGCGGCGTTCGCCTCCTCCAGCGGGAAGTGCGAGGAGACCCAGATCGGCCGGTCGCCGGTGTTGGCGATCTCCAGGGCGGCGCGCGGGCGGCCGGGAGCCAGCTCGACGTGGTCCCCGGCGGCCAGCACCGCGCCGGGCCCCGTGGGGTCGGCGGGGCCGAACGGCTCGGCGACGTGCACCAGGCTGGAGCCGTGCGGGAAGAGCGCTTCCACCTGGAGGCTCGGGACGGCCTCGGCCACGCCCGGCAGCAGCCGGTCGGGCGGGATGATGCCCGGCACGCGCTTGAGGATGGTCTCCAGCGGCGTGCCGTCCCAGGCCATTTCCAGGATCTCGTCGCACACCAGGGCGATGGACTCGGTCGCGCCGAGGAGCGCGCCGCGAGCCAGCCGCCGTCGGGCGAGCTCGGCGGCCGCGAAGAGCGTCAGCCTTTCCTGCTCGCGTGGAGTGAGATGCATGGATGGTCCCCCGAAATCGTGGCCGGCGGAGCGGCCGGCTTAGGGCATGCACAACACAATGCGCGATGAACCATGCACGAACAATGACGAAACGCTCCGTCATGCGGCGCCGCAGGTGTGCATCTGCACAACCGGGGGTCAGGGGGCGCGATGGCGCGCGCAGTGCAGGGCGAACAGCACGGTCGCCGCGTCGACCGGGCTGGTCGGCTGGTAGCCGGTCAGCTCGGCGAACCGGTTCAGCCGGTTCAGCACCGTGTTGCGATGGCAGTACAGCTCGCGGGTGGTCGCCGCGATCGAGCCCGACCGGCAGTACGCGGTCACCGTCTCCAGCAGCCGGTCACGCTCGTACGGCGGCAGCGGGTCCAGGCCGGACAGCACCGAGTCGGCCAGCAGCCCGGCGATCGGGCCCAGCCGGGCCGCCGCGACCGGCATCCACGCGTCGCCCAGCGCGACGGCGCCGGTCGCCCCGCCGTCCATCGTGGCGGCGATCGCCTCGGCCACCCGCACCATGTCCGGCACGCCGGACAGCCCGGCCGCCACCGGCGCGAGCGCGCACGGCACGTCGTGCAGCCATCGGGACGGCACCGCGCGAGCCGCGCGCGGCAGCTCGGCGATCAGGACGAGGAAGCCGTTGTGGTCCTGCAGGTGGGTGACGCCGGCGGTGAGCCGCGACGCCACGGCGCCGCGCAGGTCCTGCTGGAATTCCTGCGGCGCCACCGCGACCGCGAACCCCGACGTCGCGCGGACCTGGAGCAGGGTCGCCACCTGTGCCACGAGCTGCGGATCGCGGCCGTCGGACGACAGCAGTCTGCCGACGAGCGCGGTGCGCTCGCGCTCCTGGCGGCGGGCGAGGACGGCGACCTCGTCGAGGTAGGCGGCGTGCACGTTCACGGTGTGGAACTCCACGGCGTTCCAGACCCGTACGGCCGAGCGGGTCAGCTCGGGCAGGTCCGCTGGTGAGATGCGCTCCAGGAAAGCGGTCCACAGCACCCGGAAGTCCATGCGCACCGCCTGCAACAGCCGCTCGAGCGGCACGCCCTGGTGGGCGCGGTGGCGGCCGAGCCGGGTCGGCACCTCGCGCAGGTCGTCGCTCACCGGAAGGCCGCCGATCAGCCGCAGCAACAGCTCGAAACAGGCGCGGGCGGTGTCCCGCAGTTCCTCGGCCGAGACCGTCCCCTCGTAGCCGTCGAGCGTGGCGACGTTCGGGATGTAGCGGCTGACCAGCTCGTCCACGTCGTCCAGGCAGTCGCGGACGAGCGCGCGCAGCTCCTCGGAGGCCGGTGCGCCGGTGTCGTCCCGCCCGTCGACGTTCGGGGGGTTGTGCATGCGCCCATTATCAGCACCGCCATATGGCGTTTTGTCCTAATTTGTCATGCAATGCGGCAAACATCAGGCGGGGTGCCGGGATTCGGACCGGAGGTGAGCTTTGTTGTAGCCGACCGGAAACTAGAATTCCCGAGATCATCGGTGTCGCTCCCCGGAGCGCCGCAGAAAGGTGGCTGACGTGACGCCCCGGTTCGGTATCCAGCTCGCGCCCGACGCCGCGAGCATCAACGCCATCCGTGACCTGGCCCGGCTCGCCGACCAGGAAGGACTCGACCTGCTCGGCGTCCAGGACCACCCGTACGCCGCCGCGCACGCCGACGCCTTCGCGCTGATGGCCACCGTCCTGGCCGAGACCGAACGGCTGCGGGTCTTCCCTGACGTGGCCAGCCTGCCCCTGCGCGGTCCCGCGATGCTCGGCAAGATCGCCGCGACCCTCGACCTGCTGAGCGGCGGCCGGTTCGAACTCGGGCTGGGTTCGGGCGCCTTCTGGCCCGCGATCACCGCCATGGGCGGGCCGTCCCGTACCTCTCCCGAGGCGTTGCGGGCCCTGGAGGAGAGCATCGAGATCATCCGCGCCATGTGGCGGCCGGGCGAGAACGTGCGGGTGAAGGGCGAGTACTACACCGTCGACGGCGTGCACGCGGGCCCCGCCCCCGCGCACCAGGTCGGCATCTGGGTGGGCAGCGTCGGGCCGCGCGCCCACGCCCTGACCGGACGGCTGGCCGACGGCTGGGCCGCGCCGATCCCGCACTACCTGCCCTACGAGAAGTGGCGCTCCTCCCAGGACCTCATCGACAACGCCGCCCGCGACGCCGGGCGCGACCCGGCGTCGATCACGCGGATGGCGCAGCTGGTCGGCGACATCACCGAGACCCGGGGCGCCGCCGTACGGCTGGAGGGCGAGACCCCGATCCGCGCCACCGCGAAGGAATGGGCACAGGTGCTCGCCGACCTGGCCACCGAGACCGGTTTCGACACCTTCGTCTACTGGCCGGAGAACCCCGACGCCACCCAGCTCCTGCGGTGGGCTCGGGAGGTCGTCCCCGCCACGCGCGCTCTGCTCGCCTGAAACGCGTCCCTTCGGCACTCCGCCGCGTCCCGGGCAGCAGGACGATCACGTCGGCCGTCAGCTCGGGACCAGCCGCCCGGCCTCCGCCGCGTCGATCACGTCGGCGACCATCCTGAGGTAGTCCACGAGGATGTCGTGCCATTGGAGGTAGGCGGCGAAGTCGTGCGCGTGGCTCAGGAAGCGCACCGTCGCGCTCCTGCCCACGGCGGCCAGGTCCAGGGGGGCGGCGTACCCGTCCAGCACGCGGCGGATGAGGGCGTCGTGGTCCAGCGCGCCGTTGCCGAACCGGTCGGTCAGCTCGCGGAACTCCACCAGTTCCCCGACGAGCCAGCCGACGTCGGACTCCGGCGCGCCGGCGCTCAGGTTCTCCCCTGTCAGCAGGGCGCCGTCGTGGTCCGGCGTCAGCGGCAGGAGAACGCCGAGGCTGGGGGCGCCGTGCAGCAGCGCGCGCGGCCGTTCCGGCGCGCACCACCCCGCGACCGTGGCGGTCCGGGTCGGGCCGAGGATCTCGGCCGCGTGCCGGCGCAGCTTCGGCGCGGCGCGGGGCCCTTCCCCGTTCCGCAACCAGGACAGCAAACGCCGCGGGCCCTCAGGGGGCCGCAGGTCGGCCGGTGGCAGGGGTGTCGCGTGCAGCCGGGCGAGGGTCGCGCCGGTCTCCGCGAGGGTGTCGGCGGCGATCCGCGCCACGTCCGGGTGTCCCTTGCGGAAGACACCCGCGAGGGTGGTGGCCTGATCGGTCCGGTAGGCCATCCCGGCGCCGTCGCCGCGCACGGGGAGAGTGAGTCTGACCCGTCCTGGCGGCACCCCCCGGACGGCCGCCAGCACGGCGGGATCGGGCATCCGCATCGCGTCACGCCGATCGGGTCCTGGCCGCCGGGTCCACACGTAGCCGTCCTCGCCGTTCCTGACGATCGTGGTGCGAAGGAAGCCCGAGCCGAAGGACTCGACCGTCTCGCTCATGAACCCTTCTCCTCGCGTAGCCGTTCCACCTGCTCGATCAGGGTGGAGAGCGGGGCGGCGCCCAGGCCGTCCCGGTTCCTGGTGTGGGTGCTCAGCGTCGGGACGGGGTCGGCGACCACGACGTTGGGCCGGGCCTCGAGCGCCGCGAGGTTCTGCCGGTAGGCGTACGAGCCGGTGGCGCCGGGCGGCAGGGCCGGCGCGATCCCGATCAGCGCGGAGGTGCACTGGAGCGCCAGCAGCACGGGCGTGTCGCCGAGGCCGTTGGCGAACCGGCTCAGGAAGTGGTAGGTCGCCGGGTGGACCAGCACGGTGTCCGGCCAGGTCGCGTACTCCACGTGCGGCGAGGTCGGCTCCGCGGTGTCCGGCCAGACGTCGAGCGGCACCTCCTTGCCGGTGATGGCGGCGACCGCCTGCCGGGTCACGAAGCGCTCCGCGCTTCGGGTCAGCACCACCCGGACGTCCAACTGCTGGTAGCCGTGCCTCAGCCAGTTCAGCCAGTACGGCAGGAAGGCGGCGCCGAGCGACCCGGTGGCGAGCACGAGCAGGCGTTCGGCGCGGAAGGGCGGCACGCTATTCATCGGCGTCCACCATCGCGCCGAGGATCTGCTCGGCGTCGGCCAGCGCGGCCTTGTACCCCTCGGTCCGCATGACGCCCGCCGGGTTGAGCACGATCTCGTCGACGCCCGCCTCGCGGTAGTCCCGCAGGCGCTCGGCGACCTCCTCCGGCGTGCCGTACACGTAGACCCCAGACTCCACCAGGGCCGCGGCGCCGGCGTCCGGGTCGGCGGGGTCGGCGGGCACCCCGGCCCGCCTCAGCATGTCGGTGTAGTGGGGGGCCCGCAGGTGGGGCCCCGCGCCCGCCAGCGCGAGCCTGCGCGGGTCGCGGCCGGCGTCGGCCAGCGCCACGTGCACGACGGCCGCGACGCGGGGCACCGAGCCGCGCCCCGCCGCGCCCTCCGACAGGGCGGGGATCAGCGTGTCCCGCACGTAGCAGGGCGGCGTCATCCAGGTGATGGCGACGTCCGCGACGGCGCCGGCCTTGCGCGCCATGCCGGGGCGCAGCACGCCCAGGCCCACCTCGACGGGCGCGTGCTTCATCGGGGGAAGCGCCCCGCCGGCCACGCACGCCTCGCAGGCGTGCCGGGAGACCCCGCCGTCGAGGACGCCGCGCATCGCCTCGGCGTACCCGGCCGCGGCCGTCGCGGGCCTCTCGTACGGCGCGCCGCGCAGCGCCTTGACCAGCTCGGGGGTGGCGGCGCCGTACCCGGCGACCACCGGCCGGCCGGTGAGCACCGCGAGGCTGCGCGCCTGCGCCGCCGCCTCCATCGGGTGGCGCAACGGCATCAGCGTCACGCTCAGCCCGGACGCCACCTTGATCCCCCGGCCCGCCAGGTAGGCGATCGTCTGGTGGGACTCGGCCATCACGGACTGTCCCATCCAGAGCCGGCTCGCCAGGCCGCCGGCCACCAGCTCCCCGAAGGGCACGACCACGTCGGGATGCGCGGGCTGGAACGGGAACAGCAGCGCGGGAGCCATGAAACCTCCTCGGTGAATGTCACTCCCGATCCGAGGCGGTGTCGCGGGCCCACGACACCGCCACGGCGATCACGTCAGCAACCACCGTCGAGGGTCAGCGTGCACAAACTGGTGATGATGATGTCTATGTAGTCGCCACCATCCGAGGCCTTCGCGACCTCGGACAGCGAGGTGTAGGCGTCGGCACCCCTCATGAGGGTCTCGATCGACATGTCGTTCACCTCCTTTCCTGGATCGCGTGGGATCCGGGCCCGGGTTCGGGCCCGGAGGTCTCGAAGGGGAGCACCGGCGAGCCGAGGTTGCGGTGGACCGCGCCGGGCACGACCCCCGCGTCCCGCAGCGCCTCGATCACCGCGTGCTCCCGGTCGCCGGCCCGCTCGGCGTGGGCCAGCAGCCCGGCGGCGACGGCGTGGGAGCGGTGCTCGCCGAAGCTCAGCCCGCGCATCCCCGGCCGGGGATCGCGCGGCTCCCATGCCCAGCCGACGCCGGGGCCGAGCTCGGCGACGTAGACGGACAGGTCCCGGCGCAGCCCTCCGGCCGTGGCCGCGGCCCGCGCGACGTCCGGTACGGCATGCCACGAACGCCGCCCCAGGTAGACGACGATGCTGTCGCGGCGCGGGTAGTGGGCGCGGGCCGAGAGAACCTTGGCCCGGTAGGGCAGCCGGAGCTCCTCCAGCCGGGTGAGCATCGCGCCCCACAGCCCGGGTGCCGCGTCGGGCGAGTCGGCTCCGGCGTACACCCGCACGCACACGCCCTCCTCCATGCCGTGCCCCAGCGATCCGTTGACCAGCAGGAAGCCGGGCGACAGCGCCGGCATGACGGCCGGCAGGGTGACCCAGCGCGACAGCCCGCCGTCGGCCGAGGCGTCGAACCGCGCCTCCGGGACCAGCACGCGCACGCCGTTCAGGCGGACCACCCCGGGTGATCCGGGCTCCACGGGGGCCAGGACGCGGGTGCCGCTGTGCGGGACCATCGCGCGGAGCGCGTGCTCGAAGCCGGGGTCGCGGGACAGCCGGCGCGGCCGGCCCTCCCTGGGCGCGCCTCCGGTGTGGAAGGCCTCGTACAGCGCGTCGGCCAGGGCCGTGCGCAGCGCCTTGGGGCTGCCGGCGGTGATCTCGCGGTCGTCCACGGTGGCCGAGGTCAGGTCCGCGCCGACGCGCACCCGGTCGAGTGCCCGCATCATCCGCCTCCCAGGCCCAGGGTGGTGACGAACCCGGCGGGGTCGAGCAGGAGCCCGCGCCCGACCCCGGCCGCGGCGCGCTCCAGCGGCGACAGCCGTCCGCGCTGGTGGCCGGCGGCGATGACGCGGTCGATCAGGTGCCAGCCGGCGAAGCCCGCCGCCCTGGCCGCCAGCTCGTGGTCGGCCCGCGCCTCCGGCCTGGCCTGGAGGTAGCCCGACCAGAAGGACTCGACGGACGGCCGCAGCGCCTCGAAGCGGCGGGCGCCGTTGGCGACGACCTCGCGGTCGCTCACGAAGTCGTCACTGCCGGCCATGCCGAGCACGCCCCGGTGGAGCCACTCGCCGGCGAAGGCGCCCACGTCGCGCGCGGCGTCGGCCAGCCTGGTCTCCTCCCAGTCGGTCAGGTGAAGGGTGCCGTCGTGGTGGAGGAACTGGTCGAGCCGGATGTCGCAGTGCATCAGGACGCGGGGGGCGCGCTTCTCCCACCGGGACAGCTCGTTGATCGCGTCGACGACCGCGGGGTCGTTGTGCAGGATCGCCCACGCCTCCAGCTCCGCCCCGCTCGCGGCCGCGTAGACGCTCAGCGGGAGCGCCGACAGGCGGCCGAGCGGCGGCAGCGGCGGCTCCGAGGTGTCCTCGGCCACCGCCGGCGGGGCCTGGAGGGTGTGGAGCGTTCCGATCTGGACGCCGGCCGCGCGGGCGAGCTCCCAGGTGAAGGCGTCCTCGGCGGCGAGGTCGGCTCCGCTGCGGGCGTCCTCCAGCAGGGTGAAGGCCATCAGGCCGGACGCGGCGTCGCCGCCCAGGAGCCTGGGCGCGTTGATCGCCGCATGCCCGTCGAGCAGCGTGCTCATCGCGCTGGACCGCGTCACCTTCCGGCGGACCAGGTCCGCCTGGCCGAGGGTCTTCTTCACGAAGACCGGGACACCGGCGTCGGTCACGCCCGCCCAGCTGTCGTTGCGGCCGAGGAACGCGGTGACCGCGTCCTGCCGCAGCGTTCCCAGACCGAGCCTCCGGAGGAACGCCGTGACCTCGGGCACCTGGTCGAGCGGCACCGGCGGCCGCGTCGGCCGCTCACGTACCGCCATCGCGGGCTCCCGGGACAGGGGCCGAGGGCGCAACCCGTACGCGTTTCCTGTGCATGGTTCCGTCTCCCCGTCATCGGAAGGGACGTCTGCGATCAACCCGACGGAACATGACCTCATCACGGTCTCCTGACGGCCATCAAGGCATCGAGATGGCGACTTCATGCCGTGCTGGGAGCGACCGCGGTCGCGGGTGGCTGGGACGAAGGCAGGCGTTCGACGGGGGTTTTCGCAGGTCACGTCGGATGAAGCGGTCGGGAGGCGCGCGAGCCCGTTGTGCCGGGGCACAAGCGTGTTCGGCACCGGTTGACGCCCTTCGGTGATGCTTGCATACTTTAGTTATAACTTCTAACTAGCGAAAGGAGCTGTCGCCATGGTGCCTTCGGCGCCGGGCGGCGGCCCCCACCTCCTGGCGGCGACCGTCGCCCGCTGAAAGGACGCACCTGGTGAACACGCCCTACCTGACCGGTCACTACGCCCCCCACGTCGACGAGATCACCGCCCGTGACCTGGTGGTCGAGGGCAGCCTGCCGGTCGAGCTGAACGGCCGGCTGGTCCGCAACAGCCACAACCCCAAGCCCGGCGTGACCCCGACCCACTGGTGGAAGGGCAGCGGCATGGTCCACGGCATCCGGCTGCGCGACGGCAGGGCGGAGTGGTACCGCAACCGCTGGGTGCGGACCCCCGCCCTGGACGGCGCGCCGTACATGACCGAGAGCGGCCCGGACCTGACCGCCAGCACGGCCGGCACGCACGTGATCGAGCACGCGGGCAAGCTGCTGGCGCTGTGCGAGGCGAACTACCCGTTCGAGCTGACCGCCGAGCTGGAGACCGTCGGCGCCTACGACTTCGCCGGCAAGCTGACCACGGTGATGACCGCGCACCCCAAGAGCGACCCGGTCACCGGTGAGCTGCACTTCTTCGGCTCCTCGCCGTTCCCGCCCTACCTGACCTACCACGTGGCCTCGGCGGCGGGCGAGATCGTGCTCAGCGAGGAGGTGCCGGGGGCGACGGCCTCCCTCAAGCACGACTTCGCCATCACCGAGCACTTCGTGGTGTTCGTCGAGGGGTCGGTGACCTTCGACCACACCGAGACTTCCGGCATCCCGTACGCGTGGAGCGACGCCCAGGCCACGCGCATCGGCGTGATGCCGCGTGGCAAGGGTGGAGCCGCGAAGGTGCGGTGGTTCGACGTCGAGCCGGGCAACCTGCTGCACACCGCCAACGCCTACGAGGACGCCCAGGGGCGGATCGTGGTCGAGGGCCCGGCGATGGACCGCGCGGGTTTCGAGCAGTCATGGAAGTGGTGGGCGGGCCTGCCCGGACGTGGCGTCGTGCCGAACTCGCGGTCGCTGACCCGGCGGTGGACCGTGGACCTGCGTGCCGGCGCGGTCGCCGAGGAGGTCGTCGACGACCTGGTGGTGGAGTTCCCGACGATCAACGACGACCTGCTCGGCCGCGAGCACCGCTACCACTACGCCGTCTCCTTCCCTGACGAGCGCGGTGTGGGCGGCTACGGGGTGGTCAAGTACGACCGGGTCACCGGTGGCCGCCAGATCCTGCCGGTCGGCGACGGGCGCCTGCCCAGCGAGGCGGTCTTCGTGCCCGCCCAGGGCGCGGCCCGCGAGGACGACGGCTACCTGCTGACCGTCGTCAGCGACCTGCACGCCGACGCCTCCCAACTGCTGGTGCTGGACGCCACCGACCTGAGCGGGGCGCCGGTGGCGACCGTGCACCTGCCCCGCCGGGTCGTGGCGGGCATCCACGGCTCCTGGATCGCCGACAACTGACACCCCGCCATCACCGACAGCGAAGGATCCCCCATGGACATCGACCTCCACGCCCCCGTCATCGTCGAGCACCAGACCCTCGTGCGCGCCCCGCTCGACCACGTCTGGCGGCTGCACACCGACATCGACGCCTGGCCCACCTGGAACACCGGCATCGACACCGCGGCCCTGCGACAGGAACTCGCGGTCGGCGCGGTCTTCGACTGGGAGACCCACGGCCTGGGCATCAGCTCCACCGTCGCCGAACTCGTCCCGCGGCGCCGCATCGTCTGGGGCGGCCCGGCCCACGGCATCGACGGGGTCCACGTCTGGACGTTCGAGCCGGTGGACGGCGGGGTGCTGGTGCGCACCCGCGAGTCCTGGGCGGGCGCCCCCGTCGAGGCCGACCCCGAGGGCATGCGCGCGGCGCTCGACGCCTCGATCCGTGCCTGGCTGGCCGACCTCAAGAGGACGGCGGAGCTGGGCACCGACCTCAAGAGGACGGCGGAGCTGGGCACCGACGAGCCGCGACTGTGACCGGCCGTCACCGCCAGGAGGCCGGGTAGCGGTGGCCCGGCAGGATCCGGCCGAGCACCACGCCGCCCGCGATCACGACGGCGCTGGCCGTGACCACCGGGCTCAGCAGGAACAGCGGCGCGGGGGCGGTGAGACCGACGAGCGCCGCGGTGGCGCCGGCCGGCGGGTGCGGAGCGCGCAGCAGCATCATCGGCGCCGTGGACAGCGCCGCCGCGACCGCGGCCGTCCACACCGACGGGCCGGCCAGCGCGGTGAGCACGAGCGCGACGACCGTCGCGCTGACGTGCCCGAGCACGATGCTGCGCGGCTGCGCGAACGGCGCGCTCGGCGCCAGCGCCACGATCCCGGCGGTGGCCGCGAACGGCAGCGCGAACAGCGCCAGCCCGGTGAAGCTGGTGACGGCGGCCAGCAGCAGTAACCCGGCCAGGGCGGCCAAGGTCGCCGTCAGCACGCTCTTCAGCTGGACCCCGTTCATAGCGAGGTTCGCAGCGAGCGGAGGAAGTCGCGGATCAGGGCGGCGCTCTGCTCCAGTTCGGTCGTGAGCGGGAAGTGGCCGGCGTCCAGCAGGTGGATGCGCGCCTGCTTGAGATCGCGGGCGAAGGCGCGCGCGCCGTCAGGACCGAAGATCTCGTCGTTGCGTCCCCAGACGGCCAGCAGCGGCGGCTGGTGGGTGCGCAGGTAGTCCTGCCATTCCTGGTAGCGGGGCGGGTTGGTGCCGTAGTCCAGGAACAGGGCGAGCTGGATCTCCTGGTTGCCGGGCCGGTCGAGGAGCGCCTGGTCGAAGGCCTCCTTGTCGGGGTTGACCAGCGAGGTGTCGGGCACGCCGTGGGTGTACTGCCAGTGCGTGGCGTCCCGGGTGAGCAGGCCGCGCAGGGCGTCGCCGTTCTCCTTGGACGGCTCGGCCCAGTAGGCCCTGATCGGCTCCCAGAAGGGGGTCAGGCCCTCCTCGTAGGCGTTGCCGTTCTGGGTGACGATGCCGGTGATCCGCTCGGGGTGGCGCACCGCGAGACGGAAGCCCACGGGGGCGCCGTAGTCGTGCACGTAGACGGCGTAGCGGGTCACGCCGATCGAGTCGAGCAGCCGGTCGACCACGTCGGCGAGGTGGTCGAAGGTGTACTCCCAGTCCTGCGCGGAGGGCGCCGAGCTGTGCCCGTAGCCGGGGTAGTCGGGCGCGATCAGATGGAACTCGTCGGCCAGCTCGGCGATCAGCTCCTGGTAGGCGATCGACGAGGTCGGGAAGCCGTGCAACAGGACAAGCGTGGGCGCCGAGGGGTCGCCGGCCTCACGGTAGAAGACGTCAAGCCCGTCGATCACCGCGGTGCGGTACGCGATCGTCATCATTAACTCCCTAAACGAGGTTTGATGGTTAAGTGATAGCATGGCCGACGTTAACCGGTCAACTCATCTTGAGGGGTTAGTTTTGAGGATCCGGCCGCTCCGCGACGAGCCCCTGGGGCTGGACCTGGTCGACACCGTCTGGGTGGAGAACGGGGCGCTCGTCGACCAGTTCGACACGCCCGAAGGGGTGCTGGCCTGGCTGGCCGACCACGACCTGCCCGGCGGCGACGACCTCGATCGGGTCCGAGACCGCCTGACACAGGCCAGGGCCGCCATGCGCGACCAGCTCGAAGGACGCGGCTCCGCGCCGCTCAACGCCGTGCTCTCCCACGGCGGCCGGCGGCCCCAGATCGGCGACGGCGGGCCGTACGAGAAGCTGGTGCTTGACGACCCGTCCTGGCACTCCGCGTGGACGGCGGCCGCCGACCTGGTGCGCGAGCTGGGCGAGCGCCCCGAACGGGTACGGCCCTGCGGCAACCCGCGGTGCGTGCTGTGGTTCCTCGACGTGAGCAAGAACCGCAGCCGTCGCTGGTGCCGGATGGACGTGTGCGGCAACCGGGCCAAGGTCGGCCGCTACAACCAGCGCCAGCGGGCTTCCGGACAGGCCTGACGCGAACATCAGGGGGCCGGTGTCACTAAGGTGTGCCGCATGTCGCTCCTGATCGATGTCCGGCGCAGCGCCGGGCCTGACTCCTTATCGCAGACGCCTGCGCCCGAGCCCGCCGCCGGGGCCCGCGGCGCCCGCCAGGAAGGCGTCACGCCCCGATGAGCGTGCTGCGCCTCCACGCGGAGGGCCCCAGGGTCGCCCCCTTCGAGCTCTTCTTCGACCTGGTCTTCGTCTTCGCCGTCACCCAGCTGTCCCACCTCCTGCTCGAACACCCGACAGCCGGGGGCGCGCTGCAGACGCTGTTCCTGATGCTGGCCGTGTGGTGGGCGTGGATGTACACCGCGTGGACCACCAACTTCTGCGACCCCAACCACCCGGTGATCAGACTCACGCTGGCCGGGCTCATGCTGGCCAGCCTGGTCATGGCGGCCGCGGTGCCCGAGGCGTTCGGCGACCGGGCGATCTGGTTCGCGTGCGCCTACGTGGCGATCCAGATCGGCCGTACCATCGTGGTCGCCCTGCTCACCCGCGGACACGCGCTGCAACGGGTGTTCCTGGGGGTCGGGTTCTGGTTCGCCCTCTCCGCGGTGTTCTGGATCGTGGGCGCGATCCTCGGCGGCACCGCGCAGGCGGCCCTCTGGGTGGTCGCGCTGCTGATCGACTACGGCGCGCCGGCGACCGGCTTCCGCACCCCCGGGCTCGGACGTTCCACCACCACCGAGTGGACGATCGACGGCGGGCACATGGCGGAGCGCTGCCAGCTGTTCGTCATCATCGCGCTCGGCGAGTCGATCCTGGTCACCGGCACCACGCTGGCCGACGCCAAGACCGACGCGCTGACATTCGTCGCCTTCGCCGTCTGCCTGCTCGGCAGCATCGCCATGTGGTGGGTGTACTTCGACGTCACCGCCGACCTCGCCGCGGAACGCATCGAGAGCTCCGACGACCCCGGACGCCTCGGACGCTCCGCCTACACCTACATGCACATCCCGATGGTGGCCGGCATCATCGTCTCGGCGGTCGGCGACGAACTGGTGATCGCGCACCCCGGCGGGCACTCCAGCCCCTGGACCGTGCTGATGGCGCTCGGCGGGCCCGTGCTCTACCTGGCCGGGCACACGATGTTCAAGCGGGCCGTGTTCGGCGCCCTGTCGACCGGCCGGATCGTCGCGATCGGCGTGCTGTGCGCGATGGTCGTCGTGGGGCTGCTGGTGCCCGCCGTCCCGCCGCTCGCGCTGACCGTCGCCGGGCTGCTGGTGCTGGCGGGCGTCGCCGTCTGGGACACGCGCGTCTTCCGCCGCTCACAGGCGGAGCCGGTGACCTGACCCCGTCTCCTCGCCGCCGCCCCGGCCGGGTGCGGCGGCGAGGGCTCTCGGGCGCCCCGCTTCCCCGTGCACGGCGTGCGTCTTCGGCGCGGTCGCGTCGACGAACGGGCGAGCACGGCGGCAGAGGACATGTGGGGCGGATGCGGTCTATGCGGAATTTAGGGTGATATGTCCTTTCTGGCTAGACTCCGCCCCTTGTGGAGATCTACCTGACCCAGGCGAAAATCGCCTTGCTGCTCGCCCCGCTGGCCATCGCGTTGCTGCTGCTGCCCTTCGTGTCCCGGCAGTACGGCCGTTTCGGGCGCATCGGGCGATGGTCGGGGTTCGTCACGGCGCTGCTCGTCCTGTACGCCTGCGGCGTGGTGGCCTTCACCCTGTTCCCGCTGCCCGAGGTGACGCCGGACTTCTGCGCGATCCGGCAGAGCCTCGCGACGCCGCGCTGGCAGCCGCTGTCGAGCGTCCAGGACGTGATCAGGGAGAACGCCGGACAGGGCCTGTTCGCCGCGCTGTACAGCAGGTCGATGCTGCAGATCGTGTTCAACGTCGCCCTGTTCGTGCCACTGGGCTTCCTGCTGCGCTACCGGCAGCGGCTCGGCCTGCCGCGCACCCTGCTGATCTCCTTCGCCGGTTCGCTGGCGATCGAGCTGACCCAGCTCACCGGCCTGTGGGGCCTCTACCCCTGCGCGTATCGGCTGTTCGACCTGGACGATCTGATCATCAACACGGCCGGCGCCGGACTCGGCTGGGCACTGGGGGTCCCGGCCGCCCGGCTGCTGCCAGATCCGTGGCCGGCGCCCGTCCCGGACCTCGCGCCGCCCACCATCGGACGGCTGACACTCGCCATGCTGCTCGACGGCGTGGTGTGGTTCTTCGCCTCCCCGCTGTTCGGGCTGCTCGCCGTCCAGGCCCACCGGCTTCTCACCGGCGGCCCGATGCCCGCCGACGCCCTCCTGCGAGACCTCCTGCCCGGCCTGTCGTACGCGGTGACCGGGCTGGTCATCTTCATCCTCATCCCGGCGGCGCGAGAGGACGGCGCCACACCAGGCCGGGCGTCCGTACACGTCACGTTCCGCGACGCGCAGACCGGACGGCCCGCCCCGGCGCTCCGGCGCCTCGCCCGCTCCGGCGCGCCGTACCTCGCCCTCCTCGCGGGTGCGGTCGTCGGCAGCGCCGTACCGGCCCTGGGCCTCCTCGTCGTCCTGGAACTGGAACGCCGCGGCGTCATGGCCCGGTGGACCCGCACGCGCATCGTCACCCGAGCCGCCGCCCGCACACCCGCCACCGCCCCGCGCTGATCCCCGTGAACGCGAGAATCTGGACCAGTAGGCTCCCTGCGATCCAGACGAGCGCGAGAATTCCCAGCGCCGACCCGACCTGCGCTGGGACCGCTCGGGTTTCGTGCCTGTTGGACGGTGGAAACGAGCGGCGGTGAGCAGTGCGCCGCACGGGACGTGGAAGCGTCGCGCGCGGCCTCGGTGGCGGCGGCGAACCTTCCTCCCGCACGGCGGCAGAAGGGGCGGAGCAGGCGCATGACGGCTGACCGATTCAGCACGCACGACCTCGAACTCGGCGACGACGTCGTGACCAAGCGATACACATCCTGGGGACGAGGAGAACCTCACCGGGAATGGGCGGCGCTCACGCTCCTCGCCGAACACGCGCCCGGCCTCGCGCCCAGCCCCGTCCGCGCCGAGTTCGACGGCTGTCCTCCCGCGATCGTGATGACCAGACTGCCCGGACGCGTCCTTCGCGGTCAGCACGCCACCGATGAACAGATCCGCGCGATGGCCGCTGCTCTGAACCGGTTGCACCAGGAGATCCCCATTCGCGTGGTCGAGGCGGTCGAGCCGGCCGCGTGGGGGCCTGCCGCCGCCGTGCGCAAAGTCCGCGCCTGGGCCGACAAGCAACCCGACCTCGGCGAGGACCCTGCGGTACGGCAGGCGTTCCGAGCGGGCGCCGCATGGCTTGCCTCCTCCGTCCCGGACGAACTCGCCACGAACCCGCTGCCGCCCGTCCTCGGCCTGGCTGACGGGAACCACGCCAACTACCTGTGGGATGAGCATCGGGTGCGGCTCATCGACTGGGAAGACTCCGGACGCAGCGATCGCGCCTTCGAACTCGGCGAGGTGGCCGAGCACATCTCCCGCGTCGACGGCACCCTGGACGCGGAGCGGCTGCTGGCCTGCGTCGACCTGACCCAGCGGGAAGCCCAACGCGTACGCGGGTTTCGCCGCCTGTTCGCGCTGGGGTGGTTCCTCATGCTCGGCCCCGATGGGCCGGCCACACCCCACAACCCCGCAGGCACCTTGGAACGTCAGGCCGAACGAGTTCTCCGCCTGCTCGACTGACACCCGCTCCGGCAGTGGGATCGAAGCGCCTGCTGCGCCGGTGGTCTCAATGTTCGTGGAATCGCGCCTCCATGACCGCGAGAGCGCATTCCTCAGGAGTCAGCCAGCGCAGCACGACGTCGTCGAACAGGTCGGTGTCGATGCTGCTCAGACTGTCCTCGTCTGAGTCGTCAAGCCGCCGCCAGAGCACCTGGGGCAGGACTGTGACACCCGGTTCGGCGATGCACGTGACCACGCAACGCGCGGGGCGGATGCCGTTCTGGGGGTCCATCTCGTACTCCAAGGCATGTTCGAACCACATGCCCTGCTGCGGGATCACGCTCTCGGCCACGCCGTCATCCTCCTTCGGGCGAGGGCGCACGCGTGGGGAAAACGATCGGCCGGTGCGCAGAAAGTTCGGTCCACCCGTCCTGTTGGTCCGCCCTACCCGATCCAAAGCACTCAAAGATCGAGAAACCGGGCGACAGGGCACTCGAGCCCCCGTACGCTCCCGGACGTGACCGACGCATGAAGCACGCCGACCTCGACGCGTCGATGACCCTGCCCGGCGGCCCACGGAGCGAGTCAGCGGGCACGGAACTGGCGACCGATCCGGCGGCCCTTCACCGCGCCGTGAAAGACGAGCCGGCAAGCACAATGGGGGCTTGGGCTGGTGAAGCCACGGCTGTTGAGGGATTCCTCCGGTGGCTCGTGGCCGATATTGACCGGCTCCCGCAGGTGACCGTCCACCACGCCGAGTTCCGGCATTACGGCTCTGGATATGCCTCCTACGTCGACGTCTTCGTGACCAAACGCGACGGTTCGATGTGTCGATCCATGGATGGTTGGACACACGTTGAGGGGCTGTCCCTGGCGCTGTGCCGGCTCGCCCCTTTGGCGGTGCTGCTCAAGCCCAGTACCCGATCCTCCGGACCCGATGGTTCCAGCGCTTATGACTTGCCCGAACTCTCCCAGGTGATGGATATCGACCTTCCGGGATGGGAGGAGGCGTCTCGGCAACTGCGCCAGGTCCTTGCCCGCCACGGCGTCGCACTGCTGAGCTCGCAGGTACTCGCCTTACCGCTGGACGCTCGGCTTCGGGTGGAAACGGTCCTCGGCGATCCGCCGTACAGGCTGTTCGACGCCTGGTTCCACTGGATGGACTAGCCGACGAGCGACCAGTCGCGGCCACCGGTCGGTCTGGAACGGCATGGGCATGCCCGATGCTCATCCCTCGGACGCGCGTCGGCACGCCCTTGGCGTTGAAGAACGGTTACCTTGGCGATATGGCCGATCACGAGCGCACGCTGTCCGAGGAGGAGCAAGCCGTCATCCTGGCCCTTCTCGCTCAGGACTTTCCTGGCGTGGACGAGCTGCGAGCGCAGGTTCCTGAGGTGGTCGTCCTGCGTCGATGCGGCTGTGGCTGCGCGACGCGGGACCTCGGTCCAGGAACTGCTCGCCGTTCGGACGCGTCCCCGGTGCGGGACGGCGTGCTGGTCTCCGCCAGTGTGACGGGTCGTGGTGACGGTGTACTGCTGTTCGTCAAGGACGGCTACCTGTCGTGCCTTGAGGTCTACTCTCTCGACGATGATCCGGCTCCGCTTCCCCGCGTTCAGGACCTCGTCATTGATCCCGTCGACACCCGCGAGTAACCGCTGCAAGCCGGACGCGACCCTCAAGGATGATCCCAGGTCAGTGCTGACCAGCGAGGGGCGTCACCGATAGGGGTCGAGCTGGTCGGTGGGCCCGACCAAGGCGGGGCCGGCGTAGCGGGCGGGCGACAGATGGACGCCTGTGACGCGTTCGGCGAGGGCGAGGGCCCGGGGGACGGGATCGTGAGGGAACTCAGGCAGCTCACCGTCGGCGTCCAGGCCGAGGGCTTCGACATCCGCTTGGAGCCGGTCGGGGTCGGTGCCCGTTCGGCGGGGGTAGGAGTACAGGCCGAACGTGGTGACCAGCCGGCCGTCGAGACAGTAGGCGAAACCGTCGCTCTCGACGGTGACGAACACGGCGGCCGCGGCCGTGCCTGCGGACAGCAGGTCGGCTCTGTCGTAGCTGATTCCCGCCCAGCCGCATTCGATCAGTACGGTTCCGCCGGCCGCCAAGTAGGCCGCGATGCCGAATCCGGAGTCGCCCAGCGGGCCGGGGACGACACCGAGTCGTCGCAGGGCGTCTTGGGGCGAAAGGTTTCGGACGAAGGTGGTGTGGCACGTGTCGTCGGCGTCGTCGGTGAACTCCTGGTAGAGCCATTCGTACGTCTCCGCTGTCGCGCCGCTCATCCGTGCGCCTTCCCTAGGGGGCGTATCGCGGTGATCATGGCAGCGGCGGCCGACAGTTCGTCCACCGGCGGATGATCGAGCCCGACGGCGCCTACGGGCTCTGACCCGGGGCCGTGAGCGCCGGCCGGGTCTCTAACCAGGCGGCCCGTGCCCGTAGCCGGCCTCCGTCACCAGCGCAGCGTGGGGCTGAGGACTTCGCCGATGAACGCCGGGCCGTTCTCGATCTTCCAGGAACTTCTCGCGGCGTAGTCGCGCCCGGAGAGGGTCCGGACCGCGAAGTACCCGCACGACTGCACCTGACCCTCTACCGTGATGTACATCTGGTGGCACTTGAGCTGCTGGGAGACCGGCAACTCGGTCATCGGGTCGTACAGCTGGACGGCCATGTCGGTCTTGATCCCGACGGGGCCCCGCAGCCGCGTCCGTACCATGAGGGTCTCGTCGCTGACCTTGATGCAGGGCTGTAGCTGCACGCCCTGGCCGGCGTGCGTCCACGCGCCGCAGCGTTCGGTGCCCTCGCCCGCGCGGCGGTCGGTGCCGCCGACGAGGGTGCCGCCGTAGAACGCCAGCCCCGCCAGGACGACTGCGGCCAGCGCGGCGTGTGTCACCGGGACCGTCCGTGGGGTCCTGCCCCGGCCCCCGGTTCCGCCGCCGTGGCTGCGCTCCGGGTCGGTCCGGACCCCGACGTCTCGCGTGTCCACGGGTACGGCACGCGCATCCCTGACGTCTGGCTGCGGCGTCCCGGCAGCGCGCGGCGGTGCGGCGGCGATGGATGCCGTCACGGACACCGGGGCGCCGCCGGACGAAGCAGCAACGGATGGCGGCGCCGCGGAGAGCGCCCCCGCAACGGGCGGCGACGTGGGGGAGCCGGCCATCGAGCCCACGGTGGCCGCCGTGGAGCCGACCACGGGTCCCACCGCGGCTGCCGTGGCGTCGACCGCCGATCCCATGGCGGCTGTCGTGAAGTCGATCGTCGACCCCACCGGGGCTGCCGTGGCGTAGACCGCCGCTCCCGCCGGAGCTGTCATGGCGTCGACCGTCGATCCCACCGCGGCGGTCGTGGCGTCGACCGCCGGTCGCACCGTGGCGGTCAGGGGGTCCGGCGAGACGACGGACGGCGGCGGCGCGTCAGCGGACGGCGGCGGCGCGTCAGGAGACCCCGTTGCGGCGGAGGCGATACGGCCGGCAGCGTTCTGGCGCCATCCACGTCCGGTCTTCTCCAGGGCGCCGCGAAGGTCGTCGATCCGTTCGCCGATGGCCAGCAGCCGCTCGGCACGATCGCCGGACACCTCGAGGGCGGTGACGATGTCGCGCATGTCCTCGACACCCGGCAGCCTGGTGCCCTTGGTGAGCTGGCGCTGACCGGACAACCAGTTCGACACCATCGAGGCCGTGGCGTTTCTCACGCGATGCACCAGGTACTTCTGCTGTTTCCCTGCGGATTCCAGCGCTTCGCGTAAGCCTGCGGCCGCCTCGTCCAATGCATGGCCGAGCGCGTCGGCCGTTTCATCCACGTTCACGCGATCCCCCGTGTAACCGTTGCCGGGCCGCTGAAACAGCAGGTCAGAGCGCTGTATGGGCGGTGGGACAGTTCAAGTCCCAAAATCCTTCCACCGATGTCGTTTCCTGGCCAACCTGTCTGGCATGCCAACGACACGAGGAGAACTCATGCGTGCCGCGTTCATAGGTCTGCTCACCGCCGGACTGCTGGTCTCACCGGCGGCGGCCTCGGCCCAGCCGGCGCAGTCGGCCCAGTCGGCGAGCTGCGAAGGCGTGCGCATCCTGCACACGCCCGTGCGGATCCAGAGCGGGGACACCGCCGCGTACGTCCACGTCTTCTACGACTCGCGGACGGCCGTCGCCTGCGCGTACCTCAATTCCAGCAACCAGACCTGGGGCTATTCCAAGCACATGACCATCCAGCTCAAGCACTGCCAACGGCCCAGCCAGACGCGCGGGGTGTGCAACGGTCAGCTGCAGTCGACGGCGGTCGGCGGGTGGAGCAGCGGACGCAGTAACGCGGTCACCCTGCGGATCACGGACGGCTACATCATGGGCGTCGGCCGGATCTGGTGGAACGACAACTACGGGACCAACCAGTCACGGGCGATCGCCAGGGTGAGCAGCGCCCGTGTCGCCCAGCGCGACGTCGAAGAGGCCGTCAGGGAAAGCAGCGAAGCCACCCGCTGACCCCCGCCGCTGCCCGCCTCCGACGACGTCGATACGGCGGGCGGCACCGAGCACGACGAGGCGGCGCGCGGCGCACGGCGCCGGCGAACCCCGCGCGAACCCGGAGCAGGAAGCCCACCCGACCCCCGACCGGCAGACACGACTGCCCGAACACCTTGAAGAGGACCACCATGTACGGACCCGGCTGGCGCCAGGACCCCCAGGGCAAGACCCGGTGGAGCGAGAACGGCCAATGGGGTGACCAGGTGCGCGACTCGTCCGGTGGCGTGTACCGCGACCACCACGTCCCCAGCACCCCGCCCCGCATGTCGGCCCCCAGGCTGTCTCATGCCGACCCGCCGCCTGGCGGCGGGTCGAGCGTCATCGACGAGCTGGCGGCCAAGAACCGCCAGGTCTGGGGCGATCAGGGTCCCGGGGCGGTGCAGCAGGCGCTGGGCGGGATGGGAACGGGCGGGTTCGCCGCGATCCTGGTCGGGCTGGCCGTCATGGTGTTCCTGTTCACCGTCGTCAGCTTCGTCGGAGTGGTGGTCCTGCCGATCGTCGGGTTCGTCCTCTACCGGAAGGGGACGCTCCGCGGGGTCAAGCCGGCGGTCCTGGGGGTCGCCTGGTTCCTGTGTCTGACCACGACGCTGACCACCGTGGACCGGTTCTCCGGAAGCGGGCTGCCGGAGGAGGTCGAGCAGGCGCAGGCGTTCCTCAGCCTGATGGGCAGCGACTCCATCTCGCGCATCTGCACCGAGCCGTACATGACCGAGCAGGCCAGGGCCGCGATGGCGGCCAAGGAGGGGGTGTCCGGCTGTGCGGAGGCCGTGGGGAGGATCAGGCAGCGGCTCGACGAGTCGGCCTTCGAGGATCTGGGCCAGCTGGACATGACGAGGACCGATCGCGGCACCTACCTGCTGGAGGACAATCCGCTGGGCTGGCGGGAGATCACCATCAGCACCCAGGAGACCTACGGCATCCTGTTTCACGCGATCAGCTGACCCGCCCGTGGTTTCGGGGCTGCCGGCACGAGGAGCGAAGGGGCGCGGGCGCCGGCCGCGTGGACCTGCGGAATCCGCCCGTCAGGACTGATCGCGGGTGATCGCAGCGGAGGCGTCATGGCCGACCAGCGCCGCGTATCGGCCTCTCCGGCTCATGAGGTGGTCGTGGTCGCCGACCTCCGCGACGCTGCCCTTGTCGATGACGAAGATGCGCGCGGCGTCCCGTACCGTGCTCAGCCGGTGGGCGATCACGATGCGGGTGATCGGCAGATGGCTCAGGTTGTGCTCGATGATGGCCTCGGTCCTGGTGTCGAGATGGCTGGTCGCCTCGTCCAGCAGCAGCACCGCAGGCTCGGTGAGCAGGGCGCGGGCGAGGGCGATGCGCTGGCGC
Organism: Nonomuraea sp. NPDC003727; assembly: GCF_053586935.1. NCBI lineage: Bacteria > Bacillati > Actinomycetota > Actinomycetes > Streptosporangiales > Streptosporangiaceae > Nonomuraea > Nonomuraea sp. NPDC003727. Next base: position 168,685 of record NZ_JBSFNE010000007.1, on the reverse strand, counting down.
TGGCCTCCGGAGATCAGCCCGCCGTCGGTGAGCATGGTCTCGTACTTCATCGGCATGGCGTCGATGGTGTCGTGGATGTGGGCCAGCCGGGCCGCTCGCACCATGCGCTCGTAGGAGGCGTCAGGGTCGTTGAGGCAGATGTTCTCCCTGATGGATCCGCTGAACAGGACGGGCTCCTGGTTGACGATGCCGAAACGGGTGCGCAGGTGCCGGATGTCGATCTGGGAGGCGGGCTGCCCGTTGTAGAAGATCTCGCCTTCGTCCGGCTGGTAGAGGCCCAGCAGCAGCCGGGCGAGCGTGCTCTTGCCCGATCCGGAGCTGCCGACCAGGGCGATCTTCTCTCCGGGGCTGATGCTCAGGTAGATGTTGCGCAGGATCCACGGCGACCGCTGGTCGTAGCGGAAGCTGACGTCGCGCAGCCGGATGAAGCCCACGGCCGACGGCCGTTCCGCCTGGACGGGAAACGTCTCGCGCGGGGTGGCGGCGATGTCGTCGAGCCGCTCCACGTGCGCGCCCACGGTCTGGAGCTGGTGCAGGCTGCCCATCAGCGACCCCAGCGGGGTGAGCGCCGCCACGGCGATCGCGTTCAGCGCCAGGACCTGTCCCAGGCTCAGGTCCCCGGACAGGACCTGCCAGGCCCCCATCCAGAAGAACGCGGCCGGGGCCGCGAACCGCACCGTCGCCGTCGCCGAGGTGACCGAGCCCGCTGTCAGCCCGCCGAGCTGCGCGGCGGCCAGCTGACGAGCGAACGCTTCCCGCCAGCGGCTCAACGCGCGCTGCTCGGCGCCCGCCGCCTTGAGGTTCTCCATGCCCTTGATGGACTCGATCAGCTTGGTCTGCGCGTCGGCCTGGGCGATCTGCTCGCGGGTGATGAGCTCGCCGACCCTGCGCTGGGTGAGCAAGAGCGCGAGGATCTCCAGGCCCGCGATCATGATCAGGCCGAGTCCGAAGCTCGGCTCCATGGCCAGCAGGAGGACGAGATAGCCGGCGGCCATCGGCCCGTCCAGCATCGCCGCGACGATCTGCCCGCTGAGCAGGGCACGTACCTGGGCCAGGCTGGCGGTCCGCGTCACCAGGTCCCCCGCTCCCCGCAGGGCGAAGAACCGGTACGGCAGCGCCATCAGATGGGCGACGATCCCTTCGGTCATCTCCCCGTCGACGCGTGTGCGCAACATCGCCAGCAGCAGCGTCCTCAGCTGCCCCACAGCCAGATGGGTGAGCACCCCGACCGCGAGCATGATCCCGAGAAACGCCAGCAACCCCTCATCGCCTCCCGGCAGCACCCGATCGGTGATCACACCGGAGGCCGCGGGAAGCAGCAACCCCATCACCTGCAGCAGCGCCGACGCGGCGATGATCTGCGCGAACAGCGCCTTCTTGTCGCGTACGGCGGCGCGCACCACGGGCGAGTGCCACCATCCGCGAGCCCGGGGCTGCCGGGTGAAACCGGGTCCCGGTTCGAAGGTCAGCAGCACGCCGGTGAAGTCCCTGGCGAACTCCCTCCTGCTGAGCGTCATCCTTCCTGCCGCCGGGTCCACGATGGTCACCTGGCGGGGCGTCCACGCTTCCACCACCACGAAGTGCTCGAACCGCCAGTGCGCGATGGCCGGAAGTGGCTTGCCGGCCATCGCCTGCGGTTCCAGCGAGAAGGCCCGCGTCTTGAGCCCGTATCCTCGGGCGGCGCGCATGATGTCACGCGCCGACAGGCCGTCCCTCCCGACCCCCGTCCTGTCCCGCACGTCGCGCAGCGACACCCCGTGGCCGTGGTGGTTGAGGACCATGGCCAGGCAGGCGGCCGCGCAGTCCACCGCCGTGCTCTGCTGGACCAGCCGAACCTTCCTCACAGCTTCCCCGCCACCTGCAGGCTCATGACGACCAGGGCGAGGATCAGCGCGGCGACCACCGCCCACAGGGTGCCGATCCACCCCCGGGGAATCTCGCTGGACGAAGGAACCTGAGCTTGCGCTCGCCGGTGATGTCGTAGCGCTTCCTTGCGGTACACCTGCCGCATCAACTGACTCCTCACATGACGAGCGCCGCCGGGTTGCCCCGGCGGCGCTCTTTCCAGCCCTTGCCGTCAAACGGGGCGCGAGCCTCTCAACACTGATCCGAGCCCCTCAGACGCGGGCCCGGGTCCCCTCGGACAGGCCCGAACCGCTAGTACAGGTTCGGCCGGCCCGGGCAGAGGCAGCCCCTGCCGTGGCCGATCTCGATGTAGTCCGGCAGGCTGAAGTCCAGATCCGGCCACACACCGCCGACGACGGACGCGAGTTCGGCGTCGGTCAACTCGATCTCGTTGCTCATCAGTTCTCCTTGAGCGTGTTCTCAACGGACGAGCTGGAGCCTCACAGGGCGGCATTGACAGGCGATAACCGGTCCCATTGCCGCGATCTGTCCCGGTATTTATCCCCGCCCTGCCGGGACTGCCGGATTCGTCGTATGCCGCAACCTACGATGTGATCTGTGCGTTTCGAGGTGCTTGGGCCGGTTCGTGGCTGGCGGGGCGAGGAGGAACTCCAGCTCGGCTCCCCGCAGCAGCGGTTGACCCTGGCGGCCCTGCTGCTGGCCGAGGGCCGATCCTTGACCGTCGACCAGCTCGTGGACATCGTGTGGGCGGACGAACCGCCGCGGACCGGGGCAGCCACGGTGCGCACGTACCTGTCCCGCCTGCGGGCCGTGCTGGGTGAGGGAGCCATCCGTTCGGTCGGCGGAGCGTATGGCTGCTCCGCCTCCCTGGACGCCTCCGACTTCACCACGTTGGTCCGGCAGGCTCGGCAGGCCCCACCGGCCGAGGCCGGCGACATGCTCGCGAGCGCGCTGCGACTCTGGCACGGGGAGGCGCTGGCCGGACTGCCCGGCGCGTGGGCCGAAGGACAGCGGGCCCGCTTCGCCGAGCTGCGGCTGTCCGCTCTCGAGGCCAGGATCGAGGCCGATCTGACGCTCGGCCGCCATCAGTACCTCGTGGCCGAACTGACGGAGCTGACCCGCGCCCACCCGGCCAGGGAACGCCTGGTGGGGCAACTGATGCTCGCCCTGTACCGCTCCGGCCGCCAGAGCGAGGCCATCGGCGTCTACACCGACACCACGAGGTTCCTGGCCCGCGAGCTCGGCGTCGCCCCCTCGACGGACCTCGCCGCCCGTTACCAGCAGATCATCTCCGGTGACCCGGCCCTGGCCGCTTCCCATCGCCATGCCGGTGAGCGGCGACCGGCCCCGCCTGTTCCCTGCCGGCTACCGCCCGACATCCCTGACTTCACCGGCCGCGCGGCGCAGACGTACAGCCTCCTCGGCGCGTTGCGGGCAACCGGAAGGCAGGCGCCCCCGGTGGTCGCCGTCTCCGGGATCGGTGGGGTGGGCAAGACCACGCTTGCCGTGCGCCTGGCCCACGCCCTGCGGCAGGACTATCCCGACGGGCAGCTGTACGTGGACCTGCGGGGCGCGGACCCGGCTCCGCTGGACCCCTCCTCGGTGCTGGCGTCGTTCCTGCACGCCCTGGGCGTGGGCGACGAGCGGATTCCCGAGGGCGTGCAGGAGCGTTCCGCGCTGTTCCGCTCGCTGCTGTCCGACCGGCGGATGCTCCTGGTGCTGGACAACGCGCGGGCCGCCGCTCAGGTGACCCCGCTGATCCCCGGCAGTCCCGGTTGCGCGGTGCTGGTCACCAGCCGGCCCAAGCTGCCGGGCCTGGGTGGCGCCCACGGGGTCGATCTGGCCACGCTCACGCCCGGGGAGGCCGTCGATCTGCTCGCCCGGATCGTCGGTCATGAGCGGGTGGCGGCCGAGCGGGCCGCGGCCGAACGGCTGGTGGCCCTGTGCGCGCATCTGCCGCTGGCCATCCGCGTGGTGGGCGCCCGGCTGGCGCTCAGCAGCCTCAGGACCGTCGAGTCCATGCTCGCCGAACTCCTCGACGAGCGCGGCCGGCTTGACGCGCTCCGCGCCGGAGAACTGGACGTCCAGAGCACCTTCGAGATGTCCTACCGCCAGCTCACCCCCGCGCAGGCGCGGGCCTTCCGGCTGGCGGCCGCGCCGGACTGCGACGATCTGCCGCTGGACGCGGCGGCGGAGCTGCTCGCCCTGGACGAGGACGAGAGCGAGCATCTCCTGGAGTCGCTCGTCGACCTCAGCCTGCTGGAGTCGCCCGTTCCTGGCCGCTACCGCTACCACGACCTGCTCAAGGTGTACGCCCGCCGGCAACCCGATCCCGAGCGGGAGGAAGCGGTCGACCGGCTGGCCGGTCACCTGCTGGCCACCCTGCAGAACGCCTGCACGGCATGGGGGCTCGGGCGATCCTGGTCCGGCTCGAGCCCCCGGCCCGGCCTGAGCTTCTCCGGCGAGGAGGAGGCCTCCGCCTGGCTGGAGACCGAGCTGGCAGGCATCTGGCCGCTGCTCGGGCAGGCCGCCGACATCCATCTGGCGGTCCGCCTCCTGCGCCTGCTGGAGGAACGGGTGGACCGGGTCGTCCACCACCGCGAGTTCAGCGGCGCGGCGGAACGGCTCCGCCAGGCGGCCAAGGACCGGGGGGACCGCGAGACCGGAGCCGGCGCCGCGTGCGTACTGGCGAGCGTGCTGTACTCGATGGGGCGCAGAGCCGACGCCGAGCCGCTCCTGCGCGAAGCGGTCGGGCAGGCGGCCGACGGGATCCTCCTCGCCGAGAGCGGCACGCTGCTCGCCCTCACCATCGCCACGCGGCAGGACTGGCCGGAAGCGGTCCGCGTGGCACGGCGCGCCGTGGCGACGGCCCGCCGGTCCGGCGACCCGCGCGTGGAAGCCAGGACGCTGACGTACCTCTCCCAGATCCTTCTCCGTATCGGGCAGGCGGAAGAAGCCCTCGCCCATACCGAGGCCGCCATCGCGCTGGCGGCCTCGGTGGGCGTCGCGGCCTTCGAGATCTCGATCAAAGGCGTCGTGCTCACCGCCTTGGGGCGATACGAGGAAGCGATCCCCTGCTACGCCGAGGCTCTTGCCGCGTACCGCAAGCAGGGCCTGATGCAGATGGCGCTGGAGAACGCCTCCAGGCTCGCCGCCGCGTACCGCCAGGCCGGCCACTCCGATCTGGCGCGGAAGTACGAGGAGGAAGCCCGCGCGCTGTCCCAGGAGATCGCCGACTCGGCTCTCCTGGATCCCGGCCCCGACGGCCGTTGACGATCTGGTACGTCGCCGCGCAGCGGCCCACGGCCGGTGTCTACTGACTGTCAATGCCTGACCGGCAGGGTTTCCCACATGACCCTGAAGATCAGAGAAATCGCCGTCGCGGCGCTCCTGGCCGGGACGATGCTCACGGCGTGCGGCGCCGAGCCGACGGCTGCCCGGCAGAAGAGCCCCGCGGCGTCCGGCGGTCACAGCGGAGCGAAAGGCGCGTTCTCCGTTGTCGTCGCGGATGCCGAGGACGAGGTGAACCAGGCGATGGCCAAGAATTTCAAGGACGAGAAAATGCTGGAGGAGGCGGCCGACCTGTTCAATGACGTGCTGAAGCTGCCGGAAGGGGACTACACCCTCGCGGCCGAGGAATGCAAGCAGGCCAACGCCTTCTGGAGCCCCGACGAGAAGAAGATCACCATCTGCTACGAGCTGCTCACCGACGCCGTCACCAAGGCCGAGGAGAATTTCAGCACCGACCAGGAGAAGCAGGATTACATCGCCGGTGTCCTGATGGACACGCTCTTCCACGAGCTCGGCCACGCCGTCATCAGCATCTTCGACCTTCCCACGGTCGGCAAGGAGGACGACGCCGTCGACCAGCTGTCCGCGATCTTCATGATCCAGGCCGGCGAGGAGGGGGAGAACTTCGCGCTGCAGGCCGCCCAGTCGTACTTCATCGCCGCGGCCGACACCGACCGCGACTCCCTGCCGTTCTACGACGAGCACTCCATGGACGAGCAGCGGGGCTACAACTACGCCTGCCTCGTCTACGGCTCCGACCCCGAGAAGTTCGCCGATCTGGTGGGCGAGGCGGACGACTCCTTCCTGCCGGCGGCCAGGGCGGAGCGCTGCCCGCAGGAGTGGGAGAAGGTCAGCGCCGCCTGGGCGAAGCTCCTGGAGCCGCATCTGAAGGCCGCATGACAACCTGACGAGGCCGTCCCTGATCAGGGACGGCCTCGTCAGGTTGTCACCTGTCGGCCACCACGACGACCTGGTCGCCGGGCCGGAACGCCAGGTGCTCGGACTTGGGCGGGTTGAGCCGCACGCCGTAACGGGGCGCTGTGGCGCTGTCCGACGACAGCCGGTACCCCAGGGCCGTCTCGCCGCGCCGGCGGGCCGCCTCGATCACGGTCGCGAAAGTCGAGGACGCGCCGAGCGTGATGTAGTTCTCCGCCGGCTCGAGGTAGATGTCCGGCCCGTCGTGCTCCAGCAGCGCGTCGAAGACCTGGCCGAGGTGCCGGTTCTCGGCCAGCTGGGCGAGCAGCATGCTGACCAGCCGACCGCCCACCACGAAATCGTCGGCCTCGGCGACCTGGGCCAGCAGCCGGTTCCGCTCGTCGTTCATCTCGCTGACGATCGCCGCCCCCGTGTCCATGTCACGCAGGTGCAGCAACGTCACCATCGTGCGGGCGTCGGCCTTCTGGGGCTCGTACGCGTCACACGACAGCACGATCACCTGGTCGTAGATCCCGGGATTGAGCGCTTCGAGGGTGGCGCGGTCGGTGATGTCTCCCTGCTTCGCCGTGACGAGGACGTCTCTCGGCAGCGGGACGTCCTCGGCGACCGGGCCGACCAGGTGGATCTCCGAACCGGGCAGCAGGTGATGCCCGAGCTCCCGCAGGATGCGCCGTCTGCGGCGGTTGTCCCCCAGGATCAGCGTCCTGGCCGGTTCCGCCTGGGGGACCGGTGGTAGCCCGATGGTGTTCGGCAGGACGGCGGGCGGCGCGGTGGCCAGCCGGATCTCCGAATCGTCGGCGGCGATGAGGATGAGCTGGTCGCCCTCGCCGATGACGGTGTCGCTGCGCGGGTTGAGGACCACCCGGCCGCCGCCCAGCCGCAGCCCGACGACCGTGGCGGTGTCGAAGGCGAACAGCGCCTCGCCGTACATCCGGCCCACGAGCATCCGCTCGGTCCACATGTAGATCTCGTCCCCGTCGAAGTCCAGCAGCTCGGTGTAAACCGCCGACAGGCCGGACTGCCGGCACGACTGGACGACCAGCCGTGCGGCGAGGTTCTGCGAGTCCACCACTTCGGCGAAGGGGCCGGCGGCGATGCGGGCGGCCGTGAGGTTGCCGCTGTCGGTGACGGCGGCGACGACCGACGGACCCGATGCCGTCCGCCGCCTGCTGCCCAGCGCCAGGAGCGTCTTGACGAGCTCGGCGTCGTCCGACGAGAGGATCAGGATCGAGCGCGCCGCGTCCGGGCTGACCAGGGCCAGCGAGGACGGCTCGGCCGGATCGCCGGACCTGACCACCAGGCGGGTTCTGCCGATCTCGCCCAGCCGGGCGCGGAGCTCCTCCTCCATCTCGACCTTGTCACGGTCGGCCAGGACGGCGATGACCGGCCTGCGCTCGCTCTTCTTGGCCTTGACCAGCTCGGACACGACGGCGAAGATCTCCTCCGACCAGCCGAGGACGACGGTGTGCTCCCGCTCGACCACGCGGGAGCGCCCCTTGCGCAGCTCGTCGAGCTTGGTGTCCAGGCCGGCGCTGAGCACGCCGACCAGGGCGCTGACGATGAAGATGCCGCCCAGCGTGACCACGAGCATCATGAAGACGAAGAACCAGTTGCCGTCGTCGCCTCCCATGGTGCCCGGATCGAGCGTCCGCAGGAGACCCATCCAGGCCACCCGCCACGGGCTGAGCCCGTCGGCGAACGGCCAGGCGGCCAGGGTGACGACGGCGACGAGCAGTGCCGAGGCCACCGCCAGCCAGCCGATGAGGGCAGGGGTGCCCTTCGACATGGTGGAGTCGAACCAGTAGCGCAGGCGCTCCCTGGTCACTGCTGCTCCGTCAAGTAGCCGCAGGCCATGGGCTCCTCGGTACCGCCGTTGGTGAAGTCAGGGTCGATCTCGAACTGGCCGAGAACGGTCGCCTCGACCGGGCGGCGGTAGGTGATCTGGTCACCGCAGTTGTAGTAGACGTAGGCACCCTCCTTCTCGCCCAGTATCAGCACGCGATCGTCGTCCTTGACGACCGGCTTGCCGTCGCCGTCATGGACGGTGGCCCACTGGTTCTTGAACCCGACCATGTCGAGGAAGCCGTTGCCGTTGCCGTTGACGTAGATGTCCGCCGCTCCCATCACCATCTGGAGGACGAGGAGGAAGCCGAGACCGACGCCGACGAGCGCACCCGTGATGACCTTCATGCCGGCCCGGGTGGACCCGCGCTGGCGCATGATCCGGTACGGCGCCAGCAGGCCGAGGAAGGCGATGGCGACCGCCGGCAGGACGGCGGAGCCGTAGTCGATGTCCAGGTCTTCGGACACGCCGTTGGTGGTCGTCAGGTAGGCCCAGTAACCGATCGCCGAGAGCAGCGCCGCGAGGGTCGCGGCGACCCATGACTTCTCGCGGACCCAGGCGAGCGCCCGCCCGGCCGCGCCCCTGGTCAGGAGGTTGACCAGCCAGAAGAGCGTGACGATGACGCCGACGACGGGGAGCAGGTAGAGGAAGATCTCCACCAGCGTGCCGACGAGTCTGGCGAAGACGGTGGCCTGGTCCAGGCCGGCCTGCTCGGGCGTGATGCCGAAGATCGCGTAGACGTGCTGGAGGCCCAGGTAGAGCATCGCGTACAGGGCCACCGCGATCGGCACGGCCACCGACCCGATCTTCTCGACGACGTCCAGGATGCTGCCGCGATCAGGCTGCGGACGTTCCTGGGGCGGAGCGACCTGCTCGACAGGGTTGTATGTCTGGGTGTGCATGGTTAGAAGGGTGTTCGGCCGATATAGATGGCACATTGCGAAGCGATAAGCGCCTCGTCGAGGACGGTCCGCTGGACCACCGGGTGCACGAAGCGCAGCGGCGAGCCGTCTTGCAGCAGGCCCATCTGCACCAGGACGGACAGCACGGCGGGGAAGCGGGCGCAGCTCAGCTCGGCCATCCCGGCCACGGCGTCCGGCGTGGCCTGCTCGCCCAGGACGGCGACGGCCCGTGCGAGCTCGGCGGCCCCCGGGCCGGCCGCCCGCAGCAGGCCGGACACCCATCGGGCGATCGTCTCCGGACGCTCGCCGCGGTCCAGCGTCCTGACGTGCTCGGCGAGCAGGAAGGCGTTCCCTCTGGTCTCCGCGATGCAGCGGGAGACGAACGCCGGGTCGGGTTCGGCGCCCGTCTGCTCCGTGACCAGCGCGGTCGCCGCCTCCTGAGGCAACGCGCCCAGGCGTACCGACGGCATCATCGAGCACGTCGTCTCGAGCGTGTCCGGCCAGTCCGAGGGCACGCCGGCCGCGCGGGAGACGACCAACGCCACCGGTACGCCGTGCAGCCGCCGCAGCGTGTAGGCGAACCATCGCAGCGACTCCGGATCGCACCACTGCACGTCGTCGAGCACGATGAGCAGCGGGGTTCGCCGCGCCAGCCGTACGGTCACCCAATAGAGCCCGTGCAGCACCTCCGCGAGATCGCCCCCGCGCCTGTTGCGCCAGATCACGTCGGCAGCCGGGAGCGTCACTCCTTCCAGCACCCGCGCGCGTTCCTCCTCGGGCAGTGCCGCCAGCATCGGCTCGAACAGCTGCCGGGCGATGCCGAAGGCGTAGCCGCTCTCCAGAGGGCACGCCGTCGCCCAGGCGACCTGCAGGCCGCGCAGCCGTGCCAACGCCTCAACACTCCGCAGCAGCTGGGTCCTGCCGGTGCCCGGCTCGCCCGCCACCAGCAGCGCACCGCCGTCACCCGATTCGGCCGCGCCCAGCACGTCGCTGGCGGAGTCCAGCAGATGGTCGCGGCCGAGGCAGCGGATCCGCACCGGCGCGGCCGGTTCACGGACCGGCGCGGCCAGTTCACGGACCGGCGGGAGCGGTGGCGCGCCCAGGCCGGGCACCTGGGCGAGGATGTCGGCCTCCATCTGCCGCAGCGCAGGGCCGGGATCCAGGCCCAGCTCCTCCGCCAGGTGTCCGCGTGCGCGGCGCAGCACGGACAGCGCGTCGCCCTGGCGGGCGGAGCGGTACAGCGCCAGAGCGAGCAGCCGCCACCCCTCCTCCCGCATCGGATGGGTTCGCGTGAACGCCTCCAGGTCCGGGATGGCCTGCGCGTGCAGTCCCAGCGCCAGCAGCGTCGCCAGCCGCCGCTCGACCGCCGCCAGTTTCAGCTCCTCCAGCCTGGCGATCTCCACCTGGGCCCACGTCGAGTGGGCGAACTCCGCGTAGGCCGGCCCGCGCCACAGCTCCAGGGCCGGATCCAGCAGCTCGAGCGCGGCCGCCGGATCACGCTGCGGATCGGCCTGCCTCACCAGCCTCTCGAAGACGTCCGCGTCGAACTGGTCCGCCGAGGCGTCGAGCCGGTAGCCGCGCGGCTCGGTCAGCAGCACCGTGGGCTTGTCCGCCGGCTCCAGCACGCGCCGCAGCCGGCAGACGAACGTCCGCAGCGAGGCCAGCGCCTGGCGTGGCGGCTCCGCTTCCCACAGATCCTCGATCAGCCTGTCCAGTGGCACCACCCGGCCCCGCGAGAGCAGCAGTCGCGCGAGTACCGCCCTGCTGCTCGGCGAGCCCAGGTCGAGTTGCCCCTCGTCACGGTGGACCTCCACCGTCCCCAAGACGCCGAACCTCATCATTGACCCCCCATGTACAAACATGCGGCATCACTTTCAGGGAACCCGATCTACGTCCTGTATACGATTCGTCAACGCTTTCATTAGGCGGCCGCACCAGGTTGACGCCATGCAGATCGACATCAGCTTCCCTGGATCACGCGTCGCCTGCCGCCGCCGTCCCGCAGGCGGCGACATCGTTCCCGAGCACGATGCCGTCCGCCGGTGAACCACATGCCACTCACGGAGACGCGCTTCGAGCTTCTCGGCCCGGTGCGGGGCTGGCGGGCGGACACGGAGCTCGACCTGGGATCGCCGCAGCAGCGGTTGACGCTGGCGGCCCTGCTGCTGGCCGAGGGGCGGATGCTGAGCGTCCAGCAGCTGGTGAACGTCCTGTGGGCCGAAGCCCCGCCGCCGACGGCCGCGAGTACGGTGCGCAACTACGTGTCACGCCTGCGGGGAGTGCTGGGCGACGGCGCGATTCGCTCGTTGCGGAGCGGCTACAGTTCCACGGCCAGGCTGGACGTGCGGGAGTTCGTGGCGCTGGTGTCACGCGCGCGAGACGCGCCGCCGGCCGAGGCCAGGGACCTGCTGGAGCGGGCGGTGCGGTTGTGGCGCGGCGAGCCGCTGGCGGGATTGCCGGGGGCGTGGGCCCGGCGGCAGCGCTCCCGTCTCGTCGAGATGCGGTTGTCGGCGCTGGAGGCGCGCGCGGAGTGCGACCTGGCGCTGGGGCGGCACCACGAGTCGGTGGCGGAGCTGACGTCGCTGATGACCGCGCACCCGGCACGGGAGCGGGTGTGCAGGCTCCTGATGCTGGCGCTGTACCGGTCCGGACGGCAGGCGGAGGCGATCGGGCTCTTCACCGACACGCGGCGGCTGCTGGCCGAGGAGTTCGGGGTGGATCCCTCGCCAGAGCTGGCCTGCCTCTACCAGCGGATCATCACCGGCGACCCGACGCTCCACGTGGGCAGGGTGGCCGCCGAGCCCGCGGCGGTGACCTTGCCGGTACCCCGCCAGCTGCCGCTGGACGTGGCCGACTTCACCGGCCGGGACGCCGAGGTGGCGAAGATGGTCGGATCGCTGCGCTCGGGCGACGTGCGGACGCTGCTGATCTGGGCGGTGTCCGGCCAGGGCGGGGTGGGGAAGACCACGCTGGCGCTGCACGTGGCGCACGCCGTGAAGGACCTCTTCCCTGACGGCCAGCTCTTCGTGGATCTGCAGGGGGCCGGCCCGGATCCGATACCTCCGGCGACCGCGCTGGCCGGGTTCGTGCGATCGCTGGGCCAGGGCGACCTCCCTGACGGGCTCGCCGAACGCGCCGCGCTCTACCGGTCCCTGCTCGCCGACCGCCGCATGCTGGTCGTGCTGGACAACGCCCGCGACGTGGCCCAGATGACCCCGTTGCTGCCCGGATCGGCCGGCTGCGCCGTGCTGGCGACCAGCCGTGCCAAGCCGATCGGCCTCGATGGAGCGTTCCAGGTGGGGTTGGAGGTGCTCAGCGCCGACGAGTCGATCCGGCTGCTCGGGACGATCCTCGGACAGGAACGGGCGGCGGCGGAGCCGGAGTCCGCGCTGGAGCTGGTGACCGCCTGCGGGTTCCTGCCGCTGGCGATCCGGATCGCCGCCGCCCGCCTGGTGACCCGGCCCATGTGGTCGATCGCCCAATTGTGCGCCCGCCTGGCCGACGAGCGCAGGCGGCTGGCCGAACTCCAGGTCGGCAACCTGGCTGTGGAGGTGAGCTTCTCCCTCGGTTACGAACAGCTCCGCCCTGAGCTGGCGCGGGCGTTCCGGCTGCTGGCCGTTCCCGACGCGGCCGAGCTCACCACCGTGATGGCCGCGCGCCTGCTGGACCTGGCCGAACCCGAGGCCGAGCGGCTGGGCGAGGAACTGGTCGACCTCAGTCTCCTGCAGTCACCCGCGATGGGCCGTTACCGGCAGCACGACCTGCTGAAGTTCTTCGCTCGGGCCCGGCTGAAGGAAGAAGAGGAGGACGACGCCCGGCGGGCGGCCCTCGTCCGGCTCCACCGCTACTTCGAAGCCTGCATGGCAGGCGCCCTCCGGCTCGGCTCCCCCGGAAACCCGCTCGCCGACCGACTCGAACAGCAGGCGGGGGAGGCGATCGCCTTCGCGGATCTGGCGGACGTCGGCGCGTGGCTGGACACCAGCTGCGACATCCTGCTGAACTGCGTGAGCCAGGTCACCGACCTGCCCGGCAGCGACCTGTACGGGCTGGCCCGGCTGATGAACGCGCTGGGGGAGCTCCGCACTCTCGGCCAGCCGTACGTCGAGCGCCTCGACCAGTTGCTCGCCGCGGCGACGAGCAGGGGAGACCGCGCGGCGGAGGGCTACATCCACCTCATGCAGGGCCTGGAACACATGGACGGCTCGCGGTCGGCCACCGGCCTGGACGCCGACGGGCACGGGCGGCTCGCCGTGACGCTCGCCGAGGCCGCAGGAGATCTGGGCGTGCAGGCCCACGGGTGGGCCCTGCTGGGCTACCAGGCCGGTTTCCGGCGGGACAGCGCCCGTGCCGCGGAGTGCTTCGAGCGCGGCATGACACTGGCGCGCGCGGCGGGGGATCGCCGGCTCGAGGCCGCGCTGCTCGGCCGCATGGGCACGACCTGGTCGGCGATGGGCCGGAAGGAGGACGCCCTGGCCGCGGCACGGCGGGGCTTCGACCTCCAGATCGAGATCGGCGACGGCAAGGTCGAGCCGATCACGCCTTACCTTCTCGGCTTCGTGCTGGCCAGGGCCGGTGAGTACGAGGAGGCGCTGGAGCATCTGGAGTCCGCGCTGAGCCTCGCGACCGCGCTGGGCTACCTGTTCTGGACAGCGACCGCCCAGATCGCGATCGCGCGCGTGAAGACCCACCTCCACCAGCCGGAAGAGGCGCTGGCGTACGCCGAGGCGGGCCTGGCGGGGCTGGCGACCTACCCGAACGAGCGGGGCATGGCCGAGGCGCTGACGGAGATCGGCCGGGCGCTGTCCACGCTCGGCCGGCACGGGCGTGCCAAGGCCGCGCTGACCGGCGCCGTCGCGATCTTCGACCGGTTGGGCGTCACCGACGCGTACGACACCGGACAGCTCCTGGACGCCCTGCCGGGGGAGGCGTAGCCGGCCGCCGTCCGGCGCGGGGTCAGATCTTGCCGCACACCTTGTCGATGAGGGCGTCCGACTCGTCGATCTGGGTCTGGACGGTCTCGAACGCCTTGTTCGGGTCGTCGCCGGCGGCGATGGACTTCTCGATCGAGCCGGCCACCTCGGTGTTGAGCGTCAAGGCCCTGATCAGGTCGGCGTTCTTTGTCTTGCCGAGGAGGCCGGCGCTGAGGTCGCCGACCTGGAGGACGAGCCCGACCACGTCGGGTGCGCCCTCCCGGTCGACACCTTCCTGGAACTTCTTCAGCTCCGCGCAGACCGGGTCGGGCCGCGCGGGCGCGGTCGAGGCGGGGGCGGACTCGGCCGCGGGGGCGGCGGATGGCGCGGCCGTGGAGGCGCACCCGGTCAGAGCGACGACGGCGGCCGTTCCCGCGAGCGTGAGCTGTTTGCGCATATGTCATCCCTTCAGGGCATTCGAGGTACGCCGGAGACCTTCGCGCAGGCGGATAGCCGCACGATGGACACCGGGTAGACGACCCTTCGCGGGATCCCCTCAGACGACAGCGCAGACTGCCCCACCCTCCAACGGCCGGCACTTCACCACCCGTCCCTCCGGCGTGGGCCCACCCTCGACCTCACGCAGCAGGGACGCTTCCTCGGCGAGACGACCTGGAGCGGGCGGCTCCGTGTCCGCCCGCGCTCCTACAGGACGTGTCCGCCCGCGCTCCTACAGGAGCGGAAGGCGGCGCACCCCCGTCATGGTCGGCGCGGGGATGAACTGCACCGGGTCCTCCGGATCGGTGCGCAGGGGATCGAACCGGTCGAGCAGGATGTTCAGCGCGACCCGCCCCTCCAACCGGGCCAGGGGCGCGCCCAGGCAGAAGTGGATGCCGCGGCCGAAGGCGAGATGCGGGTTCGGGTCGCGATCGGGATCGAACGCCTCGGGGTCGGGGAACTGCCGGGGATCCCGGTTGGCCGCCGCGAGCCAGCACATGACCATCTGATCGGCTGGTATCACCACGCCGCCGAGCTCGACCTCGCGCGTCGTGGCACGGCCGAGGGCGGCGAACGGGGTGAGGAGCCGCAGCGACTCCTCGATGACGGCCGGGACCGAGGCGCGGTCGGCGCGTACCCTGTCCTGCTGGGCGGGGAAGGCGTCCAGGCACAACACCGTGTTGCCGAGCAGCATCGTCGTGGTGATGTGCCCGGCCAGCAGGAGCACGATCGCGAAGTTGACCACCTGCCCGTCGGGCAGGCGCTCGCCGTCCACCTCGGCCGCGACCAGCCTGGTGAGCAGGTCGGCGCGCGGCTGCCGGCGGCGTTCGGCGGCGTGGCCGGCGAGATAGGCGCTCATCTCCCGCCACGGCTTCATCGTGGCTTCGAAGGCGGCGTTCCGTTCTTCGGCGGACTGGTTGAGCGAGACCGCGGCGTCACGCTGGAACAGCGCGTCCGCCCACCGCTTGAACAGCGCACGATCACTGCTGGGCACCCCCAGCAGCTCGGCGATGACGATGACCGGCAGCGGATAGGCCAGATCGCGCACCAGCTCGAACCGCTCGCGCTCCCGCGCCGCGTCGAGCAGTTCGTGGGTGATCGCGGCGATCCGCGGCTCGAGATCCGCGACGACCTTGCGGGTGAACGCGCTGCTGACCAGCTTGCGCAGCTTGCCGTGATCCGGCGGGTCGATCTGGGTGATGAAGCCCTCCAGCGAGAAGTCCTCGTCCGGCATCATGCCCTTGGGGACCACGCGCATCGTGTCGGAGGAGAAGGTCGCGGGGTCGCCGAGGACCTCCTGCATCTCCGGGTAACCGTAGACGTTCCACATCCCGGCCTGGGCGTCGAACTCGACGGGCGGGCCCGATCGGGGTCCGTGCAGCCAGAAGTGTTGCTTCGGGATGTCGTACCGCTCGACGAAGTCGGCCATCGCCTCTCCTTGGTTGAGGATCTCTCTGTCGAGATGTACGTCACGACGACTTCTTGCGGTGTTCCTCCCAGCGCTGGAGCATCCCGTCGGCGTCCCGCAGGACGAAGGCGAAGAACTCCCGGGTGTCCGCCATCCGGGCGCGCCGTTCGGGCAGGTCCTCGCCGCCGAGGACCGACAGCCCGAAGTCCAGCGTGTCCAGGCTCATCCGGACGCCGGCGAGCTGGACCCGCATGACCTGTGTCCACCCGCCGACGGTCATCCGGTAGCGGTGCTCGCGGGAGGCCGTGGGCACGCGCTCGATCATCCCGCCCGCCTCCAGTTGCCTGGCGACCGTGCTGACCGCTGTCTTGCTCACGCCGAGCTCCGCTGCCAGGTCGGTGAGGGACCGGTCGGGCGGATCACAGATCATGAGCCACGCGTACAAGCGGCCCATCGTGCGCGTCCCGCCCAGACGCTCCATGTCCAGCCCCATCCGATTGACGAACTCGATCTCCGGAGGCTCCACTGGCGCCAACTCCGCGATTGTCGTCAAGCACGTACTTCATGAAGTGTACGTCGCGATGCCGCCGGACGACGGTGGTTGGTTGCGACTTCATGTGTGCTCAGTGACAACTTCGTTAACAGCGGCGCAAACGGTGTGAGTCATCGGGATCTTGGGGGAAAAGTAACTTAAGATGCCATTTGGCAGTGGACGTACGGAAGGTACCTCTGTGGCGGATGCGTTCGAGGTGGAGATCGGGGAGCTCGCGGGCGAGATC
The DNA here is from genome assembly GCF_053586935.1 of Nonomuraea sp. NPDC003727. NCBI lineage: Bacteria > Bacillati > Actinomycetota > Actinomycetes > Streptosporangiales > Streptosporangiaceae > Nonomuraea > Nonomuraea sp. NPDC003727. Next base: position 152,252 of record NZ_JBSFNE010000007.1, on the reverse strand, counting down.
AATCAGCAGATGGCCCGCATTCGCGAAGCGTACGGAGAACTTTCCGATATGGAGCACACGGCCCGTTCAGCCGACGGGCTGGTGAGCGTGACCGTCGGCCGCCACGGTCAGATGCTCGGCATCGAGCTGAACCCCAGGGTGTACCGCACCCTGTCCCCCTCGCAGCTGGCCGACGCGATCATGCACGAGGTCGACAAGGCCACCGCCGCGGTCTCCGAGCAGAGCAAGGAGCTCTTGGAGCCCCTGATGCCGGAGAGCGTGCCGTACGAGGAGGTCTTCGGAGAGCGGGCCGTGCTCGACGCGTTCTTCCCCAGGCCCGTGGAGCCGGCCCCGTGACCGGCTTCTCCGTGTGGTGGGAGTCGCTGCACCGACAGGCCAAGGTCTACGACCAGCTCGCGCACAACGCGGAGGAGGTGCGTGCCGAGCTGCGCGCCGCCTTCGACCGGGACAGGAACACGCTCGGCGACGACATGTACGGCGCCGAACTGGCCAAGAAGATGCCCGAAATGGAAGGAGGCATCTTCGACGCCCTGAAGGCGCACATCGACGAGCTCGAGCGTGTCGCCTCACGCCTGAACGCCACCGCTCGCAACTACGAGGGGGCGGAGCATCCCCCGGTCGAGCGCGGCTGATCGTCCATGGGGTTCGACGGGTTCCTCGTGCCCGACTTCGCCAAGCCGTACGTCGGCTGGGTGGTCGGCATGGACTGGCCGGAAGGCGACGAGTCCGGCTGCTTCCGGTTGGCCGACGCCTGCGTGAAGGCCGCGCACCGGCTCGTCGAGGGCACGGGGGCCGACCAGCCGGGAAGCGCGACCAAAATCGGCGCCGACTGGGACGGGGAGGCCCATCTCGCCTTCGCCGCCCATGTCGACCGGGTCGCCGGCGGTCAGGTCGCCGCTGTGGTCAAGCGGCTCGTGGAGACCGCTGTCGCGCTCAACGGCGTGGGCGTGCAGATCCAGTACACCAAGTACATGATCGAGGTCACCGTCTGGCTGCTGGTCGCCCAACTGGTGTATCTGCTGGGCGCGGCCCTGGCCAGTGGCGGGGCGAGTCTGGCGCTCATCCCAGTACGTGTCCAGCTTGCCCGGCTGACGGTCAGGCAGATCGCCAAGCAGTGCGTGCGCAACATCCTGCTGTTCGCCGGGATCGTCGCCGGCATGGACCTGGGCCTCCAGATCCTGCAGATGGTGAAGGGTCGCAGGGACGAGATCGACTGGTGGCAGTTGGGGACCTCGGCGCTGACCGGTGGTGCCATGGGCGGGCTCATGGGGGCGCTCTCTGTCGGGCTGAACGCGCTGGCCACCTCGGCCCTGCGGTCCGGCCTGACCAGGGCCGAGATGACCATGGCCGAGAAGCTGCTGGCCGCGGCCACGTCGTCGTTGTACGGGCAGGCCGCGCAGTATGCCGTGGCCGGCGGGATCACGACCGCGGGAACCTTGGCGGTCCAGGGGGACTTCAGCTGGGACATGCTGGCCAAGGGCATCACGTCCAGCGCGCTCGGGGCGGACGGGCAGCACGGGGGCGCGGCCCTGCTCCGTGGTGCCGACGGTTCGCCCTCGCCCCACCCGACCTCTTCGTCCGAACGTCCTCCGTCCCGCCCGGACGCCGGCCCCGAGCGCGGGCCCGAGCCCAGCGCCGAAACGACGCTGGCGGCGATGAGGCATAACCAGGAGGCCATCAAGTCGCCTGCCTGGAACAGCCCCGACATGCTGGTCCCGCAGGCGTCCCGGCTGGCTTCCGGCATGGAGACGCCGCAGCCGGTGACGTACGCCTCCGCGCCGTTCCGGCCTGACGGTTCGCCGGCGTGGCGGGTCGACGGGTCGCGGTCGGCGGGGGTGAACGCCGGGCAGTCCGCGGGTGGGCCGATGTCGCGGCCTGATGGTTCGCCGACCTGGAAGCAGCTTGACACGTCGGTCAAGCCCGTGATCCATCCGCCGCGCACCGTCGAGATCGGCGCCTTGGGCGAAACGGCCGTCCACGACGTCAAGGTCCCGGAGAACGTGACGACGGCGGCTCGGGCGCTGACCGACGGCATCACGGGTGTCACCCCGCGGGAACGGCGCGCGATCCGCGAATGGCTCGAGGAGGCGCTTTCCGACAGCGACCGCGACACCTGGACCGATCATCTCCAGAGAGGCGTCGCGCTCAGTGTCAAGGACACCGTGATCTACCTCAAGCTGAAGCCGAGCGAGCTCACGCACGTGGAGCACCCGAGCCTGGCGCCCGAGAAGCCGGTCGCGTTCGGCGGGGACGGTGTGGAAGGCAAGTCCTCGCGCGCCTCGTCGCTGGACCGGAGCGCGGGTCTGATGCGAGGGCTGTACCACTCGCCGGACGAGGCCGAGGCGAGCGCCCTGCCCCGTATCGGCGTCAGCAGTACGTCGCGCACGACCCACACGAACGGCATCGAGGTCATCAGCGGTCACAAGGCCGTTTCCCCGACGCACGACTACTTCGCCGCGGACATCTCCCTCGACGTCTACCGCAACGGTGAAAGGGTCACAGAAACCGCGGCGGTCCCCGACCTGTCCCTGACCCTCCCCTTTCCCCAGCAGTTCACCAGGGAAGGGCCGCTGCTGTCCGCCGACCACCCCCCGTCGCTGCCCCGCCACGAGGTCCCGGTCGGAGCCGAGCACAAGTTCCGCGATCACGGAATCGCCATCACCGGGATGGACGTCACGCCTCTGGTGCTGGAGGTGCAACGTCGGGCGTTGTCGGCAGGCGTGCCCGCGGGCGAGGTGGTCAAGATCGTTGAGCACCTCACGTCCACCGTGCTCAGCGAGCAGGGAATGAAGAACCGCAGCCAGTCGATGCTGTCGAGCGGGACCGCCTCCGAGGCGGTCCGGTACAAGAGTTCCGCGCTGGGATCAGCGGAGGAATCCGTCAAGGTCACCGGCCGGATCACGCGGATCGAGCCTGTCGACGGAAGCGCGCGGCCACCGATCGAGACGATGTTCCGGGACGACATGGGGCGGCGCGAGAGCGAGGGGACGTCACATCGGCAGGGCACGAGCGTCAATGTCCATGCGGGTGGCAAGTTCGGCGTGAGCCTGGGAGAAAAGGTGGAGGTCGTCGCACGCCTCATCGGCGGGTTCGGCTTCGGCACGGACCATGTGACGTCCAGCAGCCGGGCGCACGGCAACCACACCGTCCTGACCAGGATCGATGACGTCACGATGTACGACGCCCACATGCTGCTGCAGGTCGAGACCGAGCGGATGGGCACCTTCGAGGTCGAGGTGAAGGCCGAACTGGTCGTACCGGCCCGCGACGCGCCCCGGATGGAGCAGGACGTCTTCGGGCACGATCTCCGGCCGCCAGGGGAATTCAACGACATCCGGCAGAAACTCGCCGATCTCCACCGGGAGATGGACGACGTCCGTGCGGAGTACGTGCGGAGCGAGCCGCTCGCCGAATACCCGCCCAGGGGCGAGCATCCGAACGGCGGCTACGACCCTCACGTGCTGGAGCCGGAGACGCTCGCGGCCGGGCGGGGAACAGGATTGGGCAGCGGCATCCGCGTCCACTCCGAGACGCTCCTCAGCACGGAGATCAGCCAGGCCGTCGACCAGGCGCTGCCCGACCTCCCGCCGGAGATCAAACGGCAGATCATGCGGGACATCGACAGCCGCTTCGGCGGCCCGGCCCTGGAAGCCGACCTGACGCATGCTCTGCACGGCATCAGGTACGAGAAGACGATCGGCGGCTACACCTTCGAGATCGCGGCCGAGGGCGCTCTCGGCCGGCGGCACGAGGTCGGCTCGACCGACATGACGGTGAACGAGCGCAGGATCACGTCGCAGACCAACACCAGCCAGCGGGAGACCTCTGTCTCAGGCCGTGGGGAGGTGCGTGGTGTCGCGCGCCTCGAAGTGAACGACGGGCTCAAGGTCGACCCGGTGAACCTGGCTCTCACCGGCAGCAGCACGAAGGCGGAGGGCGCCGGCTTCTCCGCCGGTAGCACGAGGTACGACCGCACGGAGACCAGGGGCGGCTTCACCTTCACGCGGGATCTCTCCTTCGACGTCAGGATGAGGATCTCGCGAAACGGCACAGAGGTGACGAACACCGGGTGGGAGGTGCACGGAAGCAAGGCGGAGGTCCTCGTACCGAACGTCCACCTGCCGGAGTCGCCCGTGCTCGCGCAGGACGTCGCGCACGTGGGACGCATCGAGTCGTCGACGGAGCCGCCCGGCGACGTGTGGCGGCCTCGTGAGGGCGAGCTGTCCGCCATCGTCCGTCTGGGCGCCATGCCTGACCTGCCCATGGCGGTGGCCGAGGCGTACGCCAGATGGGCGGGACTGCCGGTGCCCGCGGAGCGTCTGGACGTACCGCATGCGTTCGAGACCGCGACTGATGTGATCAAGCTGGAAACCATGGTCACCTCTCACCCCGACGGCCTGTACTACACCGTGTCCGATCGCGGGGGGACGCGCCACGACGTGCATGTGAAGGTCCACGTGGCCGACATGAAGCACGTCAAGTCGGAGACCGGGGTGGAGCACGAAAGCTACTCGAACAGCAACTCGAGGGCGACGGACGGCGAGCGCAGCAGACAGTCCCTGGGCGGGCACGCCCGGACCGGTCTGCGCGTCACCCTCGGCGGCGACGGCGAGCAGGCAGGTCACGCGCGAGGAAGCGAGGAAGGCGGCGGAACCGAGCGCAAGGTCGTCGCGCGAGCGGGCGTGCACGGCACCGCGAAGCGGATGACCCAGGAAAGCTCCTACCTGGGTGGCAGCGACGTGGCCCGGGTCACCTACTCGGACGGGAGCACCTCGCACTGGTACCGCGCGGACCTGGTCGTGGAGGTGACACCGACCAAGACCGACGGGGCGACGGTCGAACGGGGCCCGACCACGTACGTCCGGGTGGCGGACATCATGGACCTCGTCCTTCCGGACGAGGTGGCACGCCGTAACGGACTGGAAGGTCCGAAGCCCGTGGAACCCGTGGAGCCCGCCCAGCAGGCGGGGGACACGACCCGCGCCTACGCCGCGCCCGAGGCGGCGATGAGCGCCGCCTCCGTTCAGTATCTCGACGCGCAGGCCGTACTCCCGACGATCTTCAAGATGCTCCGAGACGAGCAGCTCCTCCTTCCTGACCAGGAGTTCACGAACCACCCCGTGGCCGAGCACCTGCGTGGCCTCTACGGCCAGGACGCGCTCGGCACGAGACTGGGGGAACTCCGCGGGAACGGAGTGTCCTCCTGGCTGTTCATCACCGACGAACACGGCCGGGTCATCGAACGCGTGGGCATCCGGGTCAAGGCCCAGCCCGGCGAGGGCGTACACGTCGGTGAGCGTTCCGACACCGGCCTCATGCTCCGCAGCGAGCGCCTCAGCGGCGACCTGCAGGTGCACGAAAGGGGCTCGGACCGCGGCACGGAGCTGCTCGGGCGCTACCTGGAGTCTTCGGACGACGTCAGGGGAGCCGAAGCGGGGTACGCGAACTACCGCGACTCCCACACCGTGGACGCGCACGGAACGATCGGGAAAGCGATCAACCGTTACCAGACGCGCGAAGCTCCGCACGAGTTCAGGCATCCGGTCGCGTACGAGATCACGCTCGAGCGCGTCCCGGTCCGCCCTGTCCTGGAACCCGTGCAGGGCGCTGCCCGCAAGGTGCTGCTCAAGGTGGGCGAGGTGACCGGACACGACGGAGCCGGGAGGTTCTTCGACCGGCATGTCGGGGTCACCTCGACGTCCAGAGCGGTCGTGAGCGGCGAACTCGGCGTCCTGGTGCCGGGACACCTCACCACGGAGGTGCCGCAGGGAACCCCCGTCACGGCGCACACGCCGGTCGTCGCCGCAGACCCGCGATGGGCGGAGACGGCAGGGCCCAACAGCATGTCCAGCACGCTCGGGAAGGGCGTCCCCAAGGGAGACGTCAGCCAGGTCGCGTTCCCGGCCGCCGGTCTGGTGGAGGAATGGGCACCGATGGCCGCGGTACCGCCGAAGCTCCGGGCGGAGGTGCCCTCGCTGGCCGACCGGCCCAACGGATACGAACTCTCTCGCCCGGCCGGCATGTCCGTCGCCGAGGCCACCAAGGAAAGGACCATGCGCGCCCATCTCGAGCAGCTGCTCGCGCATGAGTACGAGATCCCCGGGATCGGCAAGGTGGGGATCGACGTCACGGGGGCCCACGAGGTCGCCAGCGCGATGGTCAAGCAACGCGTCTACGAGCAGACCATGAGCACGAGCGGGCACGGCCAGGAGCAGGGCCGGGGCCAGTCGGTCCGAGGTGGCGGGTCCGCCGGATCGACCGGCGACGGGACGCTGGGCTTCGGCGGCATCGGCGGCAGCGTGAAGACGGCGGACGAAGCCGCTTCGCGGAACGCCAACATCGTCGAACGCAACTTCCTGGAGAAGCAGCACGAGAACACCTACCTCGCGTTGGACGTCTCCGTCGTGGTCTATGGCAAGGGCAAGCCTCTGGTGGTGGACGTTCCCGGCGGCCTCTACCTGAGGCTCACCCCCGAGGGGCTCGCCGAGTTCGACGCCGCGCACCCCGGGGTGATCAGGCGCTGAGCCTGGGGCCGGTCCGGGGTACGGCGCCGGCGAACCCTCGGGAACGAGGTCACGCCCCGGAACACCGGCAAGGCCGTCCCGGTGGCCCTGCGCGATCCGGTGGCCTCGCGCGATCCGGTGGCCCCGGCGATCGGGTGGGCCGCCGGGGCCGCCCTCGACCTGGTATTGGTGACGTCACAGATCGTTGTACATGGTGTCAACGATCTTGTTGGTGTAGTGTTCCGGGATCATCGCCGCTGGTTGCCGAGGACGGAGCGGACGAGGGCGGGAGAATCCGGCCACGAGCGTGGAACCCCGCCGAGCGAGCTGCGTCCTGCGGCGGGTGGGTCAGGAAAATCACCTGTAACCTCCGGTGGCCTCGGAGCACTTCCTGGTGTCGAGGGAACCTCTGGGCTGAAGGAGGCGGTTCCTCCCGGACCGCACAGGGGCCTCGACCCGCCGGTAACGCTCACAACCGACTGCACCGGAGTACAAGATCAAGAGATTATCCAGCCGAGGCAGCTCTCCGCTCGCCCGCGCGTTCACCCGCAGCGGCCTCGCCGCCGTCGCCGCTCTCGCGTTCCTCGCGCCCGCCCTGCCCGCGAGCGCCGTCGCGCCTGCTCTGCCCGCGAGCGCCGTCGCACCCACCCCGTCGGCAAGCGCCGTCACGCCGACCTCGTCCGCGAGCGCCGTCACGCCCACGCCGTCCGCGAGCCCGGCCGCGAACGGCGGGCCGGCGAAGCCGGTTCCGGGCTTCGGCGCCCGGCCCAACGACGGTTCCGGGGTCTGGCCCGACTTCTCGAACACCGGTTACGCCAACACGCCGGCCAACGCCGGAGGCCTGGGCCTGGGCAAGTACCCCGGCAAGCTCACCGACCACGCGCCGAAGATGAGCGACACCAAACCGCTGACGCTCAGGTTCCCCGACAACAGCGTCATCTCCTTCAAGCGTTTCCGCGCGTTGAAGATCTATATCTACGGCGACAACCTCACGTTCGTCGGCTGTCTTTTCGAGGGCACCAACCCCAACGACAACCTCGTCCAGATCTACTCGGACACCGGCATCAAGTTCCTGTACTCGACGTTCAAGCCGAGTTCCTACTCGAGGCCGCCGGGCAACAACGGCACCGTCTCGTCGGCCCACTCCAAGCCCGGTACTCCTTTCAAGAAGTCCTGGCAGCTCGCCACGACGATGAAGGAAGCCGTGGCCGTCATGGACCACAACGACATCTGGGGCAACGCGGGCATGGAAATGGTGACGGGCTTCCCCGGCCGCCCGTCGACCTGGACGAACAACTACATCCATGACATGGCCGACACGGCTCGCGACGTCTACCATCACGACGGCATCGGCCCGCAGAGCGAAGGCAACGGCGGTCCCATGATCGTCCACCACAACACCCTGGCCTCGGTGGGCAACACCAACGCCCTGGCCCTGCAGGGCAACGGCGTCTACCAGAACATCAAGGTCACCAACAACTACGTCTCCGGCTGGGGATACGCCATCAGCATCGGTGTCACCAACAACGCCAGGAACATCACCGTCACCGACAACGTGTTCTCGGCGGAACTCGAGCAGCTGTACGGCTTCCTGTACGGCAATTTCTGGAGCGGATCGGCCCGCGGCTCCACCTGGCGCCGCAACCTCATCCAGGCCCGTCCGGGAGACGGCAACAGCAACTATTCGACCGCGGACCACGGCAGATATCTGTGGCCGACCGGCTCCGAGACCCACACCACCGACTACAAAGGCTGAACCCGTCACCAGATGACGGCGCCGCAGCACACGCGCCGCTCTTCACGCGCCATGCCGCGCAAAGAGCGGCGCCCTCACTCTCCAGCACGAGAGGCGGGCCGGCTCGGTGCGCCGTTCGGGTGTGCGCTGCTCGGGTGGTTGGTCTCGTTCATTCCTGAACGGCGTCGGCGCGCCCGCCTGGTAGCGCTGTGGCTCATACCGCTCTGGCCGCTGTCGATCGCGGTGGGCGCGGTGTTGGCCTACACGCTCTACTGGCCGTTGTCCGTGTGACAGTTAGCGCAAGGCGCTCGAGTAGGCGCGTCGCGTCTTCTGTTCGGTCATCTAGCCGGCGCAGGGGCAGGCGGGCCCGAGAGTGGGGTCGGGGTCGACCTGTCCGGCTCGCACGCCACCCTCGCGCTCGGCTGGAAGATCTTCTGGGGGATCCTCGCAGGACTGCTGCTCCTGATCGCCTACGGCGTCGCGAGAGGCTCGGCCAAGCGCCGCCGGGCTCGCCGTGAGCATGGGGCCCGTACCGCCGCCCGGCTGGCTGAGGTCAGGGCCGAGCTGGCCGAGGAGGTGACGCGCTTCGGCGAGGAGATCGACGCCGCGGACGACCGCGCGCGGGAGACGAGCGCCACGGACTGGCACCGCGTCCTGGACGCCTACGAGCAGGCCAGGGAGCAGGTGGACAAGGCGACCGTGATCGGAGACCTCAACCAGGCGCGCGACACGCTGACCCGGGGACGCAAGGCACTGAAGCGGATCACCGGCACATGACGGAACGCGCACGGCTCCCAGGGCGTACGTCTACCGGCTCGTCGGCCATCGGAGCGGCGGCATCCCGATGACCCTGCCTTTCACGCAAGGCAGAAGGGCCCGGCGAACCTACCGGGTCTCCGGAATGGCGGCCGCGGGTACCCCGCCGGCCGGATTCCGCTTCGCCGACGGTTTGCGATGAACAGCCGTCCTCTTTGTTTTTTGCGGCGACCGGTGCGGGCATGACAATCAACGGGCTTATTCGGTCCGATCGCAATCTCAATGGGAGGTATAAATGGCTGTCGGCGCTGTTGCCCGCAAGTCAGACCACTGGTTCAACCTGGTTGACGTCAACGGCGATAACAGGATCGAGCGCAGCGATCTCCAGGCCCTCGGAGAGAGGATGCTGAAGCGCTTCAACCTGGACAAGACGTCCGTCAAGGGAAGGCGGATCACCGAGGCGTACGACCGGTGCTGGACGATCATGGTTGAGGCCATGGACACGGACAGGAACCACGCCATCTCCAGGGAGGAGTTCCGCTCCTACATGGAGAACAACGCCAAGAGGGAGAACGCCGACGAGTTGCTGCGTCCCATCACCGACGCCGAGTTCGAGGTGGCCGACGTCGACGACGACGGCTACCTGTCCCGGTCCGAGTACGGGGCGCTGCTGGCCGCCATGGGGCTGTCCGAGAATGACGCCCAGGTCGGTTCGCAGAGCATCGACACCGACGGTGACGGTCGCATCAGCCCCGAAGAATACTTCCGGGCGTGCCGCGACTTCTTCGTCGGCAGCGAAAACCTCGGAGCGCGCAGCAGCAAGACTTTCGGCGCGGTGTGACATCTGCTAGATAGCCGGAATCGGCGGCCACGGAACGACGTGGCCGCCGATTTCATGTTTCAATTCTTCCGAATTTCGCCGAACAATTTCTGTCCTGCGGACAGTCGGGCCGTGCAGCCTGACCTGGTCCGGGTGAATGGATCACCAGGTGACAGGCAAGGACTCCAGGCGCCGGATCAGGAGATCCGACCGCCACGCCAGCAGTTCCTCCGGTACGGCGAGGCACATGGACGGATGCTGCGTGAGGGAGGAGGCCATGACCCTCATCAGCATGCGCACCAGGGGGGGACCCATGCAGTGATGCGTACCGTGCCCGAAGGACAGATGCGGGTTGGTCGTGCGGTGGAAGTCGATCTCACCGGGATCGGGGAACGCGGACGGATCGTGATTCCCCGCGGGAAGGGCGGGCAGGACCTGCTCTCCTGCCCGTACCAGGGTTCCTCCCACCTCGATGTCCTCCGTGGCGTAACGGGAGAAGGTGGCGTGGGAGGGGAACGGCGCGTAGCGCAGGAGTTCCTCGACCGCCTGAGGGATCAGTCCTGGATCGGCCTGCAGCTCCCGCAGGTGGACCGGCGAGGTGATCAGCAGGTAGGCGGCGTTCGTCAGTTGTGTCGTGACGTTGTCGATCGCCAGGAGGATGTCGTTGACCAGTTCCTTGATCTCCGGCTCGGTGAGTTGTTTCTCCCGATAGGCGGCACCGGTGAGAGCGCTGACCAGATCGTTGCGAGGCCGGTTCCGCCGCTCGGCGATGAGACGGTCGGTGTAGTCGGAGATCTCTTCGACCCTGGCCGCCACGACGTCGGCGGAAAGCGCGGTGCTCGCGAATCCCTCGAACCAGTTCAGGAAGATCGACAGGTCCTGCTGGGGGATGCCGATGACGGGACACAGGATCTCCACGACCAGCGGCTTGATGTAGGCGTCGACCAGATCGAGCGGGGGCGACTCGGCCAGAAGCACGGTCATGAATCTGCGGGAGTGGCGCTCCGCCAGCTCCTGGAGTGCGTGGACGCGCTCGGTGTTGAACCCCAGCCCGCCGGCCACGGCTTTACGCAGTCGGGTCTGCTGGGGCGGGTCGGTGTTGAGGATGCTGTCCTGGAGGGGGAGGACGGTCAGGCGGGCCTCGTCGCCCCCGGGAGGGGGCGTTCGGACGAAACGTCGGTCGCGCAGCACGAAGCGGATGTCATGGAAGCGGGTCACCAGCCAGGCGTCGTCGCCGTAGGGCGGGCGGACCTTGACCAGCCCCGGCCGTTTGCGGCACCGCGCGTATTCCGGATGGACGTCGAGGCGGACGGGTTCCCCGAAAGGATAGTCGGCAGGTTCAGAAACAGTGTCCATATTCTCTCCGGTCTTGGAATCGTTCGTCGGCGACACGCGAGGGGCGGTATCCCGGCCCGTCGGCCGCTCATCGTTTCCGGAGCGTCGGCTCGGGACTCCCGAACGGGCTATACCCTTCTGAGGATCTGTGACCGACTGCCTGCGCCTTTCGTTGCACGTCGGCGGGACAATTGATTATCGGTTACGCACTCCGGCCCGGATCGAGCAAGTTTTCCATCCGTTTCCTGTACCGTCGCGGATATTAGCTTGACGGTATGGGGTCCCGGCCTGCGTGATCGCTCCCTGGAGCCCGCCACCGGCGGACCCGTATCGATGGTCGGCGTCCGATGCGGCGTCGGCGATGGATCTTCCTCTCCTTGGGTTTGACGACGTGCGCGGAGTGGGAGATACCAGGGGCGATGGCACCGGCTGTTCCACCGTGAGCACCGGGTTCGCCACTCCGGCCCATGGGTTCGTCGCCATTCTTGGGTGACTGCCGTTTTCCATGGACCTACGGTCGCGGAATCAATTTCCGGTGAAAGTGGCTCCCTGGGCGCGCCGACCCGATGCAATACGTGTCAAAACTTCACCTGCGTGACGGAGTGTCGCCGCCCGGGCCGGATCAGTCGATGGACGATGATTCACATCGTTGTTCTCGGAAAAGGCTGTCATGTCAAGCCCTGAACGGATATGAGAAGCATCTCGCATGAGCATGGAAAGTGACCGGTTGATTTCGCGCGCACGCTCGGAGACCGAGACGGCGTACAACGGAATCGCGGCCTTGGTGGACGCGGCCGCCGGACCCGATCGCCATTACGGTTTCTGGGCCGGATCGCACGACGGAGCCTCGATCGAGGAGGCCACCGAGCGGCTGACCGACCTCGTGGCGTCCAAGCTGCATGTGGGGCCCGGGTCTCATGTGCTGGACGTGGGCTGCGGAAACGGCCGCCCGGCCGTACGGATCGCACAGACTTCGGGGGCGCGGGTCACCGCGATCGACGTCGACCGGCATGCACTGCGCAACGGTGCCGAGCACGCTCGGTCGCGGCAGGTGGACGCTCTGGTGGAGTTCCGGCGGATCGACGCGGCGGACCTTCCGTTCCCTCCCGCTTCGTTCGACGCGGTGCTGGCGTTCGAGAGCACCCCGCATTTCGAGATCGCCCCGCTCTACCAGCGCATCTCCCGGGTTCTGCGCCCCGGAGGCCGCCTGGTGGTCGAGACCCCGTACGTTCGCACGCCGATGACCGAGGAGACCTGGCGGCGGATCGGCCCCTATCTGACCATGCTGAACGCGGTATCGCTCGACTCGCCCGAGCAGCACCTCTCGGCGGCGCGCGCGGCCGGAATGGCCGCCGTGGAGCTCGTCGACATCACCGACAACGTCCGCCACTCCTTCCCCCGCCTGGTGCGAGGGCTCCGGGAACGCAGGACCGACCTGGAGGCTGTCGGCGGTGCGGCCGAGGCTGACCGGCTGCTGGACACCTTCTCCGCGTGGGCGGACGCCACCGAGATCGGCGGCGTGATCATGACTTTCACCAGGATGGAGCTCTGATATGACGGACGTCACGGTCATCGGGACCGGAGTGATCGGTTCGGCGGTCGCGCGGGCCTGTGCGCGTTCCGGACTGGAGGTCTCGGTCTGGAACCGTACGCGCGAGCGGTCGGACGTGCTCGTCGAGGAGGGGATCCACTCCCACGCGACGGCGGCCGACGCTGTCGCGGCCTCACCGATCGTGCTGATGTGCCTGCTCAACTACGACATCACCCATCGGGTCATCGACGAGGCGGCTCCGAACTTCTCCGGCAGGCTCGTCGTCCAGAACGCCAGCGGCACTCCCGAGAACGTCACCCCGCTGCGCGGGCGGGTGGAGGCCGGGGGAGGGGCGTACATGGAGGCCGCGATCCTCAACTACCCCGACGCCATCGGGACCGAGGATTGCTTCACGGTCTACGGCGGGGCCGTCGAGGACTTCGAGCGGTTGAAGAGCGTGACGTCCGCGCTGGGCGGCAGGCAGGCCTATCTCGGCGCCGATCCCGCTTACGTGAAGGCGTACCACGTCGTCTCCAGCGCCTTCTACTACGCGTTCATCAACGGCTTCCTCGAATGCTCGGCCATCGCGGAGGCCATGGGCGTCCCGCTGGCGGATTTCGCCGAATCCGTGCCGCTCTACGACCCCGGTTTCCAGAACACGATCGAGGTCGGCCTCGACCTCATCGATCGCGGGGACTACACCTACGAACAGGCTCCGCTCACCTCCCACCTGGACGTTCTCGACAACCTGACCCGCATCGCGGAGCAGGCCGGGATCGACCGCTCCTATCTCGGCGTGATGCGCGAGCGCGTGCGCGAAGCGATGGACCGGGGCTACCGGCGCGAGCACATCGCGGTGCTCACCACGTGGTTCCGCGACCGCCGCGAATCGTCCGCCGGCCGAGTGCCCGTCGGCGGCGGGTGAGGCGGAAACATGCGCGGTATCGATCCGAGCGGTGAGAAGGTCGGCGCGCACCATCTCTTCGCGACATGGGCGCGGACCGTGCCCGACCGTGACGCCCTCGTCCACCGGGGCGGCCGGATGACCTACGCGGAGCTGGAGGAGCGCGCCACCATCCTGTCCGAGGAACTCGTCGCAGCGGGGGCGGGCGCGGGTGACGTGGTGGGCGTCCTCACGGAGCACTCCTACCTGCTGCCCGTCGTGGTATTGGCTGTCTGGAAGGCCGGTGCCGCCTATGTGCCCCTGCCTCCCGCACACCTGTCCAGGCGCACCGAACTGGTGCTGGCCGACACGGGCGCCCGGCTTGTCGTCTCCGAGCTTGACCCGCACAGCGTCCTGCCCGGGCGCGGTGTGCGAACCGTACGACCGGACGCACCCCGCCGTGCGGCAACAGGCGCCGCCGGGCGTAAGGATCCGGACGGCGGCGCCGCCGTACCTGATGGGGAAGACCTCGCCTACCTCCTCTACACCTCGGGATCGACGGGCGCCCCGAAGGGGGTGATGGTGGAGCACGGTGGCGTGACCAACCTGGCTGAGGGGCTGGGGGACCTGTTCGGCGACCTGGAGGGGGCCAGGGTCCTGCAGTTCGCGCCGTTCACGTTCGACGCCTGGGTGTGGGAGTTCTCCATGAGCCTGCTCAACGGGGGAACCTTGTGCGTCCCCTCGGCAAGGTCACCGCTGTGCGGCCCGGAGCTGAGCCGGGTCCTGCGCGAGTTCGGCGTCACCCACCTGTCCGGCGCCCCGTCGCTCCTGGCGACCTTGCCGGACGATGAGTCGATACCGGTCACCACCATGACGTCGGGCGGCGAACCGCTGCCGGAGTTCCTGGTGGAGCGGTGGGGGAGGCGGTTGCGGGTGTTCAACGCCTACGGCCCGACGGAGGCGACCGTGTCCGCGACGGCGGGACGCTGCCTGCCGGGAGAGGGCAAGCCCTCCATCGGCCATCCGATGAGGGGAGTCGAGATCCACATCCTCGGCCCGGCGGGTGACCCCGTACCGGACGGTGAGACCGGTGAGTTGTGCATCGCAGGACGTGGGGTGGCGCGGGGATACGCGAACCGGCCGGACCTGACCCGGGAGAAGTTCGTTCCCGACCCGTTCTCCGGTCGCGCCGGGGCACGTCTGTACCGGACAGGTGACCTGGCCCGGCGGCTGCCCGGAGGCGTCATCGACTTCATGGGGCGGATCGACGGGCAACTCAACATCCGGGGGTACCGCATCGAGCCGGGCGAGGTCGAAGCGGCGCTGATGTGCCATCCTCGCGTCACCGGGGCTGTGGTGACCGCGACCGGGGAGGCCGAAGCCGTCAGGCTCACCGCCCATGTGCAGCTCACGGCAGGGCTGCCGCTCTCCTCGGGAGAGTATCGGGACTTCCTGGCCGATCTCCTTCCGGCGTACATGATCCCGTCGGTCTTCGTCACGATGGACCGGCTTCCGCTGACGTCCCACGGCAAGGTCGACCGCGGTGCGCTGCCCCGCCCGGAGGTCCGGCCACGGACAGCGGGCGGGGACACGGTCCCCGCGTCGGTGCGCGAAAGGGAGCTGGCCGAGGTCGTGGGACGGCTCCTGCACCTGGACGACGTCGCTGTCGAGGAGAACTTCTTCGATCTCGGGGGCACCTCGGCCGATCTCGTCAAGCTCCAGGCCGACATCAAGAAGCGCTGGGGGGTGCTGGTGCCGATCGCCGACCTCATGGCGACTCACAACGTGCGGCTGCTGGCGGCGTTGCTCGACGAGCACGACGGACACGGTGAATGCAGGGCCGAAAGGCCCGCCGGGAGCAGGAGGAGACTGCACGACGGCGGGCGCCGGCTCGGGGAGCGTCTCGGAAAGGAGCAGACGAGGTGAGCCCGACGAGCACCCGTGGGCCGGAGGCGGCGGAGCGTGATCCCGCGGGCACCGACATCGCCGTCGTCGGCATCGCCTGCAGGTACCCCGGTGCCCGCGGCCCCGCCGAGTACTGGCGGCTCATCCGCGACGGTGGCCGGGGCATCCGCGAGCTCACCCAAGAGGAGCTCGCGGCAGGCGGCGCGGGTCGGGAGCGGATCGCCGATCCCGCCCTCGTCCCCGCGGCCGGCGTGCTGTGGGACGCCGAATGCTTCGACGCGGTCTTCTTCGGCTATCCGGCGCGCGAGGCAGCCCTCATCGACCCACAGCAGCGCATGTTCCTCGAAGAGGCGTGGCACGCCATGGAGGACGCCGGTCACACACCCGAGGGGTTCGCCGGCACCGTCGGAGTCTACGCGGGCCAGACCCTCGGCACCCACCGCGCGAGGAACCACCAGACCTTCCTCGGTACGTCCGCGGACCTGCTCATGGCGGCCGACGACAAGGACTTCCTGCCCACCCGGGTTTCCTACAAGCTGGGCCTGACCGGGCCGAGCATCGCTGTGCAGACCGCCTGCTCCACGTCCCTGGTCGCGATCCATCTGGCCTGCCGGGCGCTCATCACCCATGACTGCGACATGGCTCTGGCCGGTGGGGTCTCCTGGACCCCTCTGCGCCGTCAGGGCTACCTTCATCAGGAAGGCGGCGTCTGGTCCGCCGACGGCCAGGTCCGCTCCTTCGACCGGGACGCCTCGGGCTTCGTCCCCGCCGACGGCCTCGGCATCGTGGTCCTGCGCAGGCTCGACGACGCGCTCGCCGACGGGGACCGCATCTACGCCGTGGTCAAGGGGAGCGCCGTCAACAATGACGGCTCGGACAAGCTCAGCTATGCGGCGCCGGGCGTGCGCGGCCAGCAGGCGGTGGTGGAGGCGGCGCTCGCGGTCGCCGCGGTCCGCCCGGACACCGTCTCCTATGTCGAGGCCCACGGGACGGCCACCGCGATCGGAGACGCCGTGGAGGTCGCCGCGCTGACCCGGGCGTACCGGGCCGCCGCCGCGGTAGGCCGGGGGTACTGCCGGGTGGGTTCGGTGAAGTCCAACATCGGACATACCGATGCGGCGGCCGGGGTGGCGGGTTTCATCAAGGTCGCGTTGATGCTGTACCACGGCCGGATCCCACCGAGCCCCGTCACGCCCCTGCGCCCCAACCCCGAGATCGACTTCGAGACGAGCCCGTTTCGCCCCGCGGTCGAGGCGGCGGACTGGCCGGAGACCGGCGCCCCGCGCAGGGCGGCCGTCAGCGCCTTCGGCATCGGAGGCACCAATGCCCACGCGATCCTCGAACAGCCACCGGCCCTCCCGGCCCGGCCACCCGCCGAGCCGTGGCAGCTCGTGGCCCTGTCGGCGCGTGACGACGCGGCCTTGGCCGAGCTGACCCGATCCTGCGCCGACGCGCTCCAGGACGCCTCCGACACCGAGTTCGCCGATCTCGCCTACACCCTGGCAGCCGGACGCCGCCACTTTCCCCACCGGTACGCGGGAGTCTTTCGCGACCGATCCGCCGCCGTGGCGGCCCCGCGGGAGTGGGCGACCGCAGGGCGGTTCTCACGCGCCTGGGCGACCCGAGACGACGTGGTGTTCATGTTCCCTGGAGGGGGGACGCAGTATCCCTCGATGGGGCGGGAGCTCTACCGCGACGAACCGGTCTTCCGCATGGCCGTGGACGAGTGCCTGCGCCTGCTGCCCGACCGTCCCACCGCCGAGCGGCTGCACGCCCTGTGGGCCGCGCCGGATGCGAGGAGCGCGGCCGAGGAGACCGACCCTTCACTGGCGCTACCGGCCGTGTTCATCATGGAGATCGCGCTGACCCGGCTCATCGGATCCTTCGGGGTCAGACCCGCCCTGCTGATCGGGCACAGCCTCGGGGAGTACACCGCGGCCTGCGTCGCCGGCGTGGTGTCGCTGCGCGACGCCCTCGCGATCGTGGCCAAACGCGGTGAGCTCCTGTCCCGGCTGCGCGACGGTGCGATGCTCGCGGTCTCGGCCCCGGTACGGCAGGTCGAGCCGTTCCTCGGCGAAGAGGTCTGCCTGTCGGCGGTCAACGGGCCGGGAGCGTGCGTGCTGGCCGGCCGGTCCGCTCGGATCGCCGAGGTCGGCCGGTCGCTGGACCGGCAGGGGATCGCCTGTCGGCTGCTCCCGCTCAGCACCGCCGCCCACTCCCACCTGGTCGATCCGGTCCTCGACGAGTTCCGCGACTTCCTGAACGGCATCGAACTGCAGGCCCCGTCGGTACCCGTGGTCTCCAACGTGACAGGGGATGACGAGGCCGATCTCAGTGACCCCGAGTACTGGGTCTCCCACCTGCGCCGGACGGTCCGGTTCGACGCGGGGCTCGACCACGTCCTGGCACGGGGCCCGAAGGTCCTCATCGAGATGGGGCCCGGCACCACGCTGACCACGCTGGCCGGAGCACGGGCCGGTCAGGACTCCGTCGTCATCAACACCACCCGCCATCCGCTGGACGAGCGCCCCGACAGAGAGGTCCTGCTCCGCGCGCTGGCCCGGCTGTGGGAGGCCGGAGTCGACGTCGACCTGCCCGCGCTCTGGCCGCAGCCGCGCCGACGGCACCCCGCGGCGCCCTATCCATTCGCGTCCACCCTGCACCTGCCCGAACCGACACAGGCCCCGGAACCCGCGCCCGCTCGGCGCTCATCTGAAGGGCTCTACGGGGTCAGCTGGAAACGCGCCGTGGAAACGGATCCGGCGGATCCCGGGACGGCCCCGGACGAGACGGGATGGATCCTGTTCTCCGATGTCTCGCCCCTCGCCGAGGCGATCACCGCCGAGCTGGAGGAACGGAGAGCGTCCGTCACCGTCGTCACCCCGGGACGAGAGTTCCGGCGCGGGTCCTCACCCCGGGCCACGACCATCCCGCGGCACCCCGAACACTACGAGATCGACCCTCAGCGTCCCGAGCACTACGAACGGCTGCTGAAAGCGACCGAACAGGGACCGGGCAGACCCCTGCGGATCATCTGCCTGTGGGGAGCGACGCTCCCCGCGGACGTGGGCGGGCCACTGAGCGAGATCGTCGGCCTGGCCCACGCGCTGGGCGGCCGTCTCGGGAAGACGGATCTCTGCCTGGTCACGACAGGAGCCCTGGAGATCACCGGAGGCGAACTGCTCGATCCTCGGGCAGCTCTCACGATCGGAGCCGCCGGACCGCTCCGCTGCGAACTGACCGACGTGCCCGTCCGGCTGGTGGACGTGGACGCCGACGACAGCGCAGACCACAGGCGACGGGCCAGGCAGATCCTCGGCGAGTTCTCCCGCCCTCCGCGGCAGGACCCCGTCGGTCTCCGGGCAGGCCACCGATGGCTGCGGGGATTCGAGGCGCTGGAGACACCGCCAGGGGCGGGTCCCTCGTTCCGCCCCGGCGGAACCTACGTGATCACCGGCGGAACGAGCGGGATCGGCCTGCGGCTGGCCGAACATCTGACGCGCCGCCATTCGGCGCGGCTCGCCCTCATCGGGCGGGGCACGCGTGACGCGTCTCCCGAAGGCGAGTCCGGTCTGGATGTGCGAGCACTGCTCGCGGGGCGTGAGAACGACATCCTGCTCCGCCACGCGGACGTCGCCGACCCGGCGGCCCTCGGCGAGATCCTGCGCGAAGTCCAGATGAGGTTCGGCACGATCCACGGCGTGATCCACGCCGCCGGCGTGCCAGGCGGCGGCATGGCGCAGTTCCTGGACCGGGAGAGCATCGACGCCGCCCTGCGGGCGAAGACCACGGGAACCGCCACCCTGGTCTCCGCCCTCGCAGAGACAGGCGCGCGCCCCGAATTCATCCTGTTGTGCTCCTCGCTCGCGTCCTTCTCCGGCGCTCCCGGCCTGTCCTGCTACGGCGCGGCCAACGCCTTCCAGGACACCTTCGCCCTGCACACGCGTCGCGACGGGACACCGATCCTGTCGGTCAACTGGGACCGCTGGAACGGCGTCGGGATGGCCCGCGACGTGGAACGCCACCATCACGCCCTCACCGGCGAGGCGCTGACCGGCGGGCTGAGCCCCGACGAAGGGATCGCGGCCTTCGAAAGGTGCCTGGCGGCCGTCCCCCTGGGACAGGTCATCGTGTCCTCCAGCCCTCCCGGAGCTGCCCACGCCCCCAGCCCGGAGTCCGCCACCGAGCCCCGGCCTGCGCGCTGGTCCGCTCCCGCCGTACCCGCGGCCGACACGTCCGGCCGCTCCGGCGACACCGGTGACTGGAGTCCCCACGAGCTCGAACTCCTGACGGTGTGGCAGGAAGTGCTCGGTGCCAGCGCCATCGGCAGACACGACGACTTCTTCAGCCTGGGCGGACATTCGCTCAGCGCACTCCAAGTCGTCCAGCGCTGCAGGGAACGGTTCGGGGCGCGGCTTTCGGTGAAGGCGCTCTTCAGCGCCCCGACGATCGAGGGCTTGGCCAGAACGCTCGCCGAGGCCCCGGCGGCCGGCGACGACACGCCAGGCGAAGGGCGGCTCCTGATGGATCTCGAAGGAAGTGACGTCCCATGACCGAAACGATCCCGGGCGTCTCCCGGCTCTGGCTCCGCCGGCAGCGGACGCTCCCCGAGCCACGGCTGCGACTCGTCTGCCTACCCCACGCCGGCGGAACCCCGGCCTTCTACCGGGGCTGGCAGGCCCGGATCCCCGCGGACGTCGAGTTCGTCGCCGTGTGCTACCCAGGCCGGCAGGACAGGTTCAACGAACATCCGATCACCCGCATGGACCTCCTGGTCGACCACATCTGCCAGGCGCTGGCGCCCCTGGCCGACCGGCCTCTCGCCCTGTTCGGGCACAGCATGGGCGCCGTGGTCGCCTACGAGGTCGCCGTCCGGCTCATCACCCAGCAGGGCATCACTCCGCACGCGCTGCTGGTGTCCGCGCACATCGCGCCACCCGCGCACGCAGACGGCACCTGGAAGGTCCCGCTCAGTGATGACGAGCTCGCCGAGCAGGCGCGCTCCGCGGACCCGCTGCTACGGTACGCCCCCGAGCTGATGAGCGTGGTGATGCCCGCGCTACGGGCGGACCATGATCTCCTTCACGCCTATCGGCCCACGCGCTCGCCGCGGCTCACCATTCCGATCGTCGCCTACCGGGGAGCGGACGACGAGCAGGTGAGCCAGGAGGACATGCGCGCCTGGAGCCAGGTCACGGATGCCGGCGTCGAGTTCCGTACCTTCCCCGGAGGGCACTTCTACCTGCTGCAGGCGGAAGCGGACCTCGTCGCCGACATCGGTAACCGTCTCAGCTCGATTCCGGCCTCGGGCGCCGGCACGCGGCGCCTCGGCCGCGAGGAGCCCTCCGAGGTCGGCCCGTTCGTGAAAGAGGTTCCACGCCCGTGACCCCGCCCCGCTCGACTGTCCCGATCTTCGTCCGCCGATCGAGCACCTGCCCGTTCGACCCGGCCGAAGAACTCGCCCGTCTCCGGGCCTCGGAACCGGTGACCCGCATCACCCTGTCCACCGGAGCGAGCGCCTGGATGGTCACCCGCTACACCGACGTGTTCCAGGTGATCTCCGACCAGGCCCGGTTCAGCTCCGAAGCCGCGATCGACGGCCCGATTCCCATACCCATGCCGGAAGGAGGCTTCCCCCCACCGCGTCCGGGGTTCTTCTCGACGTACGGTCCACGCGAGCACGGCCGCGTCCGGCGGATGCTCAACGCCGAGTTCAGCGCGCGCCGGATGCGGGAGTTCCTCCCGCGGGTCGAGAGCGTGGTCGACGACTGTCTGGACGCGATAGACCGGCTGGGACCTCCCGCCGACCTGGTCGCGGACTTCGCGCTCGCTGTCCCGTCACGGCTGTTCTTCGAACTCCTCGGGATCCCGGAATCGGACCGGCCCAGGCTCCTGCCGCACGTGGACATGCTGCTCGACTTCACCGCAGACCCGCAGGACCAGGCGGTCGCGTTCGGCGAGCTGGACACGTACCTGAGCGGCTTCGTCGGGGAGTGCCGCCGTCGTACGGTTCCCGGGCTCGTCGGCAGACTGATCACCTCGCACGGAGCGGAGCTGTCCGACTCCGAGGTCGCCGGGATCGCCGCCCAGTTGTTGCTCGCGGGATACGCGACGACGTCCGGGACGATCGCTCTGGGCGTCCTGCTGCTGCTGTACCACCCCGACCAGGCCGCCGCGCTGCGTGACGGCTCCGCCGACACGGACCACGCCGTCGAGGAGTTGCTCCGCCACCTGTCGGTGGTGGCCTTCGGGAAGGTGTTCACCGCCGCCGAGGACACCACGGTCGGTGGCCAGGAGGTCAGGGCCGGAGAGTACGTCCTGTGCCACCTGCCGTCAGCCAATCGCGACAGGGACCTGGGCCCCGGATTGGACCGGTTCGACATCAGCCGCGAACCGCCGCCCCATCTCGCCTTCGGACACGGCCCGCGCCACTGTCTAGGAGCGGAACTGGCCAGGATGGAGATACGGATCGGCATCTCCCGCCTGCTACGCCGCTTCCCCGGCCTGCGTCTGGCCGTCCCGTTCGACGAACTGCGGTTCACCCCGATGAACGCGGCATACAGCGTCGAATCGCTTCCGGTGGCGTGGTAGCACCGCGCTGGGAACCAGCGGCCATCCGGACCGGACGGCGAGCGGAAACCCATGTGCGCCGGTCTCCGCGCGGCAGCGCGGCGACGGTCGCCTGTCGCTCTGTTGCGCCGGCGGCCTGCAGCGGACCCCTTTCAACGGATGGAGGAGAAATGTCGAGCGGATCGCTTCCCGGAACCGAAGACATCGCCGGCTCATACGAGTACCTGGCCGCCCTGACCGAGAAGGTCGGCGGACCCGACCTGCACTACGGGTACTGGTCGGGACCGGAGGACCGGTCCTCGATCGAGGAGGCCACCGAACGGCTGACCCGCGTGGTGATCGAAAGGCTGAAAGCCGTCGCCGGCGACCACGTGCTGGATGTCGGCTGCGGGAACGGACGCCCCGCCGTGGCGGTAGCCGAGACCACCGGAGCGCGAGTGACGGCGATCGACGTCAACGAGCACGCCCTGGAACGTGGAAGGGCCTGGGCGCGTGAACGCGGCGTGGAATCGTCGGTGTCCTTCGAACGGTGCGACGCCCTGGCCACCTCGTACCCCGAAGCCTCGTTCGACGCGGTGCTGATTCTGGAGACGACACCACATTTCATGCCGGAACCGCTGTTCGCGGAGATCGCCCGGGTGCTGCGGCCCGGTGGACGGGTGGTGGTCGAGACCCCGTACCTGCGCGCCCCCCTCACCGACGAGATGCGGTCACGGTTGGCGGCGTACTTCGACATGTTCCAGGTCCTGTCCATAGAACCCGAGGAGGCCTACACGAGGGCCCTGCGCGTGGCGGATCTCGAGATCGAGTCCACGGAAGACATCAGCGAACACACCGAACCCTTCTACGGCCGGATCCTTGAGAGATTCGACCGCCACCGGGACGAGCTGACGGCCGAATACGGAGTCGAGGCCGTGGAACGCGTCGAGAGCGCGATCGCCAACTGCGCCGCGATGTCCGGAATGGGCAGCATCCTTCTCACGGCGTTCAAGCCGGTCCTTCCCCCGCCGACCGGCTGAGCCGTTCGGGCCTGTGGCGGGGCTGAGACCGGCCTGCGGACGGTGGGCGGTCACAGTGGCGCACTACCGCGACAGGTACAGCACGGTCTCCGCCCGCACGGACAGCGCGGCGGTGTATGTGACACCCATGATGGCGCGGGGCTCCTGTGAAGTTGATCTGTGGTGGGACCATCTTCAGATGCCGGAGTCCTGCGTCGTTCCGTCGTACGTCAACGGGGTCGGCGTGCCCTACCCGTGATCATCACTGGCCTATGCGTCCGTCGATCCGCTCGCGCAACAGGTCGACGTGACCCATGTGGCGGCCGTACTCCCAGATCATTCCGACCAGCACCTCGCGCAGCGACATCGCCCCTCCACCGCCGCCATGCTGATTCAAGGGATCGTCGCCGGTGATGTCGAGACTGGGCGCCTCGGCCACCAATCGCGTGGCGAAGTCCACCTCCGTACGCCATGCCTCCCACGCCTGCGTGACTACATGGGGGTCGGGGACAGCACCATCGAAATCACCGTCACGGTCGATGTCGGAGCAGAACAGCGGGGACACGTCCTGTCCCGCCATCATCTCCCGGAACGTTCGACGCTCCATCTCGGCCAGGTGTCGCACCAGCCCCAGGAGCGACATCGTCGATGGTTCAACGGCACGCCGCGCCATGGCCTCCGCATCAAGCCCTGAGCATTTCATCTCCAAGGTGAGGCGTGCACAGCGCAGGGCTTCGACCAGCGTGACGCGCTCGTCGCCCAACGTCGGTCCGTTCTCACGCGGGTCGTCGTCGGACGGCTTGCCGTCCTCGGTGAACATGTCGGCTCGTCGAGTCGTGGCCATGGCCGCAATCATCGGCGATGCGCATGGCGGCCGGCAACGGATTAACGACACCTGCAGCCATGGTCAACGAGTTCGGGCGTGGCGTCTGCAGCATATCTCCGAATTCGGCTGTCCGGAACCTGCTTACAAATCTATTTAAACGCAGGCGTCCGGAGAGAAGGGGCTGCGATGTTGTTTAACCCTCACCAGGGATGTCTCACGCTCAAGCATGAAGCAGCAACTCAACCGCATTGATTGACACATGAGATGCTGCAAGTCAAGGCTCGAGCGATCTGCTCGCCGTATGCAACTCTCGTCCCGTCTCAACCTGGGGCTCCTACCCCTCATGAAAGGAGTCAGGTCATCAAGCGCTTCATTGCCTTATGTTCCGTCCTGGCGGCAGCCCTCTCCACTATTGTGCTGACCGTCCCGGCAGCGGCTTCTGCCGCCACCGCGACTACTTCCAGCACGTCGGCCGCGCCATGCACGATCCGCCTCTTGGACGCTGGACGCACGTCACGCGCATCCTGTACCCCCGGATCGTATATCCATGAGGTGTACTGCTCTGGCAGCAATGGGGACGAGCAATACTTCGAACCCTTCACGACCACCAATGAGATCTCCTGCTCATTGGGCGGCGACGCTCGTGTCAAATCGCACACCATCCACCGGGCTGGAAGAGCTCTGGTGACGGCCGGCGAGCAGCCGGAGGTTCCCGCTGCTAAAAGGGCGGCTCCCGACGGATGCTACTCCGGAACCATCGATGGGGGCCGTACAGCCTATGCCTTCTGTGCGCAGTACCTAGGCGAATGGCAGCACTCCGTGCAATGCACTTATGGCAACGCCAGGTACCTGAAGCACTTCCATCCCCTCGCGGCGGGCTCGCGCCACGAGTACACCTGTAAGACCAACTACCGGGTAACCTGGCAAGAAGTATACGTCTTCTGAGCCAGCGCGCCTGATGGGCCTCGGCATCCTTATGGCCGAGGCCAATTTCATTGCCCGGACATGGCGTGTCCGCGTGCCCGGCACCACTGCGTACCCGACTGCGGGCCGGGTCATTCAGGCGATGAAGTCGGCGGGTTATCTGATCCGAGACCGGGACGGGAAATTCCCGGCCGAGCCCTTTTCATCTTGAGTCCGGTTTCGCCGCCGCGTACGCCGCGGCTGCGGCGATGTCGCGGGCCGAGGTGGAAGACCTGGTCACCGCGATCATCACCGCGCCGGTCAGCTAGATCCACCCCGCCTTGGCGTCCTCCGGTGCGTCGCCGTCCTCCAGCAGGCGCACGGCATCCCGCAGCCACTCCTGCGGGTCCTGCACCGTCGCCGTGCGGGCGCAGGACAGCAGCGGGCTGTCCGCCAGCTTGGCCTGGTCATGGATGTGGGCCCGGGCCAGGCCGACATCCCGGCCTGTCGGGCCCCGGAGGCCGACCCCGTCAGCGGCGGGGACGAGCCGCTCCACCCGGTCGGACAGCGCGTCCTGGCACGACAGCCCCGCTACATCTGCGACTGATGCTGATCATCCATCTCAAACACGCCACCGGTGTGGCGGTCAGGCTGAGAGGGAGGACTCGGAGGTGGCGGGACTGCGATAGCCGGGGCTGCTGTGCAGCACCAGATTTCTGCAGCGGGAGGTTCAGCTTCTACGGGACATGGCGCTGAGTCGTCTGGGATCTAGCACCACGATGACGCCGGGCTCGACGCGGATGGCGCCTGCCTCGGCGAGAACTCGCAGGGCGCGGTTGACCGTGACCCGCGACAGGCCGATCTCCTCGCCGAGTCCTTGTTGCGCCCCTGGCAGCGTGATCCGGCTCCCTTGTTCACGCATGGACTCGGCGACCCAGTCTGCGATCTGGACGACCGGTCGCGGCGCGGCCCGGCGGACATGGGCCCGCCGGTCACGGTTCACCTGCCCTGACAGGTGGCGCAGTACGTGGTCGCGTAGCGCCGGCACTTCGTCGATGAGACCTCGAAGGAGGCTTACCGGCAGGAAGCGAACCCGGCAGGTGGCCGAGGCGGTCCAGGTGGCCGTGTGCGCTCCGCCGTCCAGCACCGCGGCTTTGTCGATCACGCAGGGCCCCGTCACCGTCGCGAATCGAACCCTCGAGCCGTCACCGGTGTCGTAAGTGGCAGACAGGGTCCCCTGCTCGAGAATGACCAGATGCTGAGCCGGGTCACCGAAACGCGCGACAGTGGCGCCCGCGGGGACTTCCCGCGGCGGGCACTGCTCGGCGAGCCGCTCGAGGCGCGCATCCTTGAGCATTGAGAACAGAGGCACCGCCGCCAGTTCCCCTTTGTCCACATCTGGGAGAGTATCTCGCGATACAGAAGCGCGGGCGAGGAGTCCGTACCGTTCCCCTCCATGATCTGCGTAGAACTGTCCTTCACCAACGACCGCGCGCGTCTGGCGGCGCGGCCCGCTCACCGCGAACGGTTGCGCGCGCTGCACGAGCAGGGCGCTCTGCTTCTGGCCGGCCCTTGGGAGGACGACTCGGGAGCGTTGCTGGTCTTCACCGTTGACCGTGCGCGGGTGGATCGGATCATGGCCGAGGACCCGTACTACACCACGGCGGGTGTCGACGTCGTCTCGCTGCGCGTGTGGTGTCCCATTCTGAAGCCTGAACATGGTTGAAAAGAACTGATCTGGTGATATCCGCAGATCTCCTGGCAATGCCGGTGATTGTCATGGTGGCGGCCTTCGCTCGGGGAATCACAGGGGTTGGGTCCGCGCTGGTCACTGCGCCCTTGCTGTCGCCTGGGCATAGCGGCTCCAGAGGCGCGGTCAGCCTGCCGTACAGGCTGCCGCTGATCGCCCAGCCCGCCACGAAAGACAAGAGCAGCGAGGCGGCGCACAGGGCAGGGAGGCGCGTGTGATGCGCTCCATGGCCGGGTCGTCGAGCAACTCGGAGGCGTAGCGGGCGGCGGGAACGGGCTCGTCGAGGAACAGCCGGCCCAGGTGGGCGGGCGCCGGCGTGGATGTGCTCGCGCTGTGTGTTTCCCCGTGGTGCAGTGGTCTCAGAGCTTGTACAGCTTGTTGAATGGCGTTGTGATTCGTTCCCGCCGTGATCCGAAATCGACGAACACGGCGATCTCGTCTTCGACACCGACGACGACGCCAAGGCCATACCGATCGTGGGTCACTTGGTCGTTGAGGCTGAACCGCTCGGCAGGTGGAGCGGGGGGCGCGGGTTTGAAGGGACTTGTGGGCAGGTGACGGCGGGGACCGCCGCTAGCTGGCTTCATCCCCTCCAGTATGCGCCTCCTGCGGAACCGGTCGCTATCCTGCGCTACAAGATTGGGGATCTTCGTGAAGCCCAAGGGCAAGGGCAAGGCGCGTACCCGGGACAAGGGGAGCATGACCCGGGTCTCGCTCACCCCGCTGACCGTGGCCGACGCCGACGAGATGGTGGACGTCCTGAGCGGTGACGATCTCTACGCCTTCATCGGCGGTTCGGCCCCCACGCTGGACGGCCTGCGCGCCCTCTACACGCGGCAGGTCGTCGGCCATTCTCCCGATGGGCAGGCGGAATGGCACAACTGGATCATCCGCAGGGTAGCCGACGGACAGGCGGTCGGCCATGTACAGGCGACGATCACTGAACGGGGCCGCAAGACTCGGCACCGCGCGGCTCCTGATCGAGTGCCGTGGATCTGTCGCTGGTTTGAGGAGCGCGGCTTCAATCGCGAGTGGCTGTCGGAGCCGGATGCTGGCTTCGGCGTCGGACTCACCGGTATCCGGATGCCGCGCATGAACGCGATCATGGAACGATGGGTGCAGTCGTGCCGCCGAGAGCGTCTCGACCGCTGCCTGATCTGGAACGAACGCCACCTACGGCACGCCCTGCGCGAGTACGAAAAGTTCTACAACAAGCACCGAGCCCATCAGGCCCTGGCCCAAGCGGCACCGTTGCGTACCGTGCCGGATCCGATCACCGATCCGAAGCGCATCGCCGACCTGAACATACGCCGGCGGGAACCTGCTCGGCGGGTCCTCCACGAGTACTCACATGCCGCTTGACCTGCATGGATAGAGTTTTCGGAGGCACAGTCCTGGAAGCTTCCGAAACGCGCGGCCGACCTGGGCAAACGCGCCAAGATCCATTCCGCGTATATTCCGGGAGGCGTGGCATACGGCGGCATCCGGTGGCATTCAGCTGCCCACCTGGCTCACGCCGTACGGGAGGGAAACCCCAGCTCAGCAGCGGTATTCGAGGTGAAGAGTGGTAGGGCGCCCGGGGCTCGAACCCGGAACCTACGGATTAAAAGTCCGCAGCTCTGCCAATTGAGCTAACGCCCCTCGCAAGATGCAGGGTACAGAGGCTACCGCCCCCCGCGCGACGTCAGGCACATCACCTGTACGCCGACAACCCGGTCAACGCCTCTCCCAGCACCAGCGTATGGATCTCCTCAGTCCCCTCGTACGTCAGCACGCTCTCCAGGTTCGTCATGTGCCTGATCACCGGGTACTCCAGTGTGATCCCGTTTCCGCCGAGGATCGAGCGGGCCTGCCGGGCGATGTCCAGCGCGGCCCGCACGTTGGCGAGTTTCCCGAAGCTGATCTGCTGGGGCGTGAGTGCCCCCGCGTCCTTCAGGGCTCCCAGGTGGAAAGCGGTCAGCGACGACTGTGCCAGTCCGACGTACATCCACGCAAGCTTCTCTTGCGTGAGCTGGAATCCGGCGATGGGCCGGTCGAACTGGACGCGGGTGCGCGCGTAGTCGAGCGCCGTCTCCAGGCAGGCGCGGGCGGCGCCGACGACGCCCCAGAGGATGCCGAAGCGGGCCTCCGACAGGCAGGAGAGCGGCCCGCGCAGGCCGGTCACGCCGGGCAGGACGGCCGAGCCGGGCAGGCGGAGGTCGTCGAAGTAGAGCGAGGAGGTCACCGACGCGCGCAGCGACATCTTCTTGTGGATCGGGGGCGCGGAGAATCCGGGCGTGTCGGTCGGGACGACGAAGCCGCGGATGCCGTCGTCGGTCTGGGCCCAGACGACGGCCACGTCGGCGATGGACCCGTTGGTGATCCACATCTTGGATCCGTTGAGAATCCAGTCGGAGCCGTCGCGCTTGGCGAAGGTGCGCATGGCGGAGGGGTCGGATCCGTGGTCGGGTTCGGTGAGGCCGAAGCACCCGATGGCCGACCCTGAGGCCATCAGGGGTAGCCATTGCCGCTTCTGCTCGTCGGACCCGTACTTCCAGATGGGGAACATGGCCAGCGAACCCTGGACCGACACGAACGAGCGCAGCCCCGAGTCGCCCGCTTCGAGCTCGCGGCAGGCCAGGCCGTACGAGGTCGCGTCGGTGCCGGCGCAGCCGTACCCCTCGAGGTGCATGCCGAGCAGCCCCAGCTCGCCGAGGGCGGGCGCGAGCTCGCGGGCGGGGAAGACGGCCTCTTCGAACCAGTCGCCCACGTACGGCAGGACGCGGTCGGCGACGAACGACCGGACGGTGTCCCTGATCAGTTTCTGGTCGCCGGTGAGCCTGTCGTCGACCCGTAGCAAGTCGACCCGTAGCAAGTCGTCCATACCCCAGGGTTCTACCAGGGGCAATCCCGATGTGGAAACAGCGGGCCCAGGGGCAGTCTTGAGCCATGAGCGAATCGAACTTCAAGCAGCTGCGCAGGACCCGCCAGGGCAGGATCATCGCGGGCGTCTGCTCGGGCATCGGCGACTACGTCGGCATCGACGCCAACCTGGTCAGGATCGGCCTGGCGATCGCCACGCTGTTCGGCGGCGCCGGCATCGGCGTCTACGCGATCGGCTGGCTGCTCATGCCCGAGGAGGGCAAGAACACCTCGATCGTCCAGGACCTGATCAACAACAAGCAGGCCAAGGACACCTGGCACCAGGCGACCCCCGACTACAGCCCGGCCGCAGGCTGGCAGCGCCAGGAGCCCGGCATGCCCGGTGACCAGAAGCCGCAGGCGTGACCGTGCCGGCGGGCTCAGGCGGCGGCCTGGGCGCGCACTCTGGCGACGATGTCGCCGCGAGACTCGGTCCACATCATGGCCAGCACGGCCGCGACCGTCACCCCGCTGATCCCCGCCAGGGCGACGACGGGCTCGGGGCCGAGTCTCTCGGCGGCTATGCCGCCGATCAGGATGCCGATGCCCTGCGCGGCCATCAGCCCTGACTGCACCAGGCCGAACGCCTGGCCGCGCCGCTCGGCCGGGACGCACTGGACGAAGGCGGCGTTGGCCGCGAGCTGGTAGGCGCCCCCGATCCCCGACAGGACCCACAGGGCCAGCACGACCGCCAGCGACGGCCGCATCGCGCACACGATCAGCGGCGCGCACGTGAGCATCGACAGCCACCCCATGGCGTGCAGCCGCCCCGCGGGCGAGACGAACCTGCTGAGGAGGAAGGCCCCCAGCACAGTCCCCGCCGGCATGGCCGCCATCAGCAGGCCGGTGATCACCGGTACCGGCAGCGAGGCGTCCTTCGCCAGCTCCACGGCGTACGGCACCGCGATGCCCTCAGGCAGCACGTAGAACCCGCACAGCCAGGCGAACAGGACGAGCGTGCGCAGCTTCCTGTCACCGAAGACGAGCACGGCTCCGGCGCGCGTCATGTGCCACATCGACGGCTTCTTCCCGTCCGTACGGCCGGCGGCCGGCCTCCGCCGTACCCCTGAGACGAGGATCAGTGCGGAGGCGAGGAAGGTGGCCGCGTCCAGCGCCAGCGCCCGGTAGGGCCCGAGGAAGGCGATCGCGGCGCCGCCGGCGGCGAATCCGAGCATCTGGACGGCCTGGTTGGTCATGTTCTGCAGGGCCGAGCCCATGACATAGCGGTCGCCCTCGAGCACCTCGGGCAGCAGCGCCGCCCTGGCCGCCGAGAACGGCGCGCTGAGCAGCACGACGAAGAACACCAGCACGCACAGCACGGCGAACGGCATGCCGGGAACGGCCATGACGGCCACGAGCAGCGCGCGCAGGAGATCGCACACGATCATCACCCGGCGGCGCGCGAAGCGGTCGGCCAGGCCCGCGAGCAGCGGCCCGCCGAGGATCGACGGCAGGTAGGTCAGCGCGTAGACGGCGGCCGTGGCGAGGGCGGACTGTGTCCGGTGGAACACGAGCACGGCCAGCGCCACCTGGGCGAGCTGGTCGCCCAGCAGGGAAAGGCCCTGGCCGTACCAGAGCGCGCGGAACTCACGTAGGGCGAAGACCTCGCCGTACGTGGCCCGCCGTTCAGGGGCACGCCTGTGCCTCCCCGGAAGCCTAGCCCCCATAGGTCCCCGCTGAACCTGACTCAGTGTGCTCGCTATGTGACCTAAGGTGCCGGGGAGGGGGCTGCTGCGCAACCGAAAGCAGCCAAGCTCTTGCAAACTGTAATCGCGGGCCCGCGATCACCAGCCCAGCTGATGGAGCCGCTCGTCGTCGATCCCGAAATGGTGCGCTATCTCGTGGACGACCGTGATCTGCACTTCCTGCACGACCTGTGCCTCGCTGTCGCACATTTCACAGATGGGGTTGCGGTAGATCTCGATGCGGTCGGGCAGGACCGCCGAGTACCAATCGCCGCGCTGCGTCAGGGGAACACCGGTGTACAGCCCGAGAAGATCAGGCTCCGGCGGGTCGTCCACGACCACCACCACGACGTTGTCCATCACGCGGGTCAGGTCGGGAGGGATCGTGTCCAATGCTTCGGCCACGAGTTCTTCGAACTTCTCCCGGGAGACCTCTATCACGGTTGCCATTCTGCCCCGTCCGTCAGGTAGGCAAGAAGGCGTATGAACGTCATCAGAACCGTCATACGGTCGCGGCCTGCCCGGGTCGCGGCGGTGCTTCTCGTGTCCGCGGTCGGCGCCTGGCTCGGCATCATCCTCAGCGGGACGGTCCGCGCCCAGGTCGGTCCCGTCGAGACGGGGATGTCGCTCAGGCCCGCGTTGACCGGTGAGACCGTGGTCGACGCCCACCCGCTCGGCACCCTCAGGTTCCGCAGCCACGACGCGCCGCTCCGCCTGCGCATCACGCTCGAGAACATCGACCAGGACAAGGCCAGAGCCTTCATCGACGACCCGAAGCTCGCCACCCGGCTGCCCGAGATCATCGAGGACGACCTGCGCGGCGGAGTCCAGGCGTTGGTGATCCGTTCCCTGCTGTGCGCCGCCGCGGGAGCGCTGCTCGCCGGATACCTCGTCTTCCGCCGGCCCAGGGTCGCCCTCTACAGCCTGCTGGCCGCCGCCGTCGCCCTCGCGGGCACCGGCGCCGTCGCCGCCCTCACCTTCCGCCCCAGCTCCCTCGTGGAGCCCCGCTACTCGGGGCTGATCGCCGCCGCGCCGTCACTCGTGGGCAGCGCCCAGTCGATCGTGACCAAGTTCGAGTCGTACCGCCAGCAGCTCACCAAGCTCGTGACGAACGTCTCCAAGCTGTACGACACGGTCTCCGCGCTGCCCACCTACGACCCCGCCCCCGCCTCCATCAAGGTCCTGCACGTCTCCGACATCCACATCAACCCGATCGCGTGGAACGTCGTCCGCTCGCTCAAGGAGCAGTTCATGGTCGACGTCATCGTGGACACCGGCGACATCTCCGACCACGGCACCAAGGCCGAGAACGCCTTCATGGAGGAGATCGGCAAGCTCCGCGTGCCGTACGTCTTCGTGCGCGGCAACCACGACTCCAAGGTCACCGAGCGCGCGGTCGCCGCGCAGAAGAACGCGGTCGTCCTCGACGACGACTCCACCACCGTCGCCGGGCTGCGCATCTACGGCCTGGGCGACCCCCGCTTCACCCCCGACAAGTCGGTGCCGGCCGACAACGATCCGGCCCGCATGCGTGAGTTCGGCCGCGAGCACGCCGTACGGCTGCCACAGCCCTCTCCCGTCGACCTGGTCGCCATCCACGACCCCGACGCGGCCAAGGGCTTCTCCGGATTCGCTCCGCTGGTCCTGGCCGGCCACTCCCACCGCCGCTCGACCACGCTCCTGCCGTCCGGCACCCGCGTCCTCGTCCAGGGCTCCACCGGCGGCGCCGGACTCCGCGCCCTCGAACACGCCGAACCGACACCCGTCCAGGCATCGGTTCTGTACTTCGACAAGACCACGCACAGGCTCCAGGCCTGGGACGACATCACGCTCGGCGGCCTCGGAGAGCAGTCGGTGCACATCCAGCGTCACGTCGAGCCGGACCCTCGACGTATGATTTCCCCAGCACCAACGACGTCCCCGTCGCCAACGGGAAGCGTCAGCGGAGCTTCCGGTGGACAACCACTTTGGCACTTGGGGCACTCGTCCCCTATGCTTCAGAGGTCTCCAACGGAAGACGTCAGGAACGGGACGAAAGTCCCGGGCCCCCATCGTCTAGCGGCCTAGGACACCGCCCTTTCAAGGCGGCGGCACGGGTTCGAATCCCGTTGGGGGCACACGGCGACACCAGCCGGACGGAAGGTCGAAGACCTCCGAAAGACTGGTAAGCTAAGCGAGGCGGTTCGGCCGGAAGGCCGGAACGAAAGCAAGGTCCTGTAGAGCAGTTTGGAGTGCTCGCCACCCTGTCAAGGTGGAGGTCGCGGGTTCAAGTCCCGTCAGGACCGCTCTGGGTCAGGTAGCTCAGTTGGTACGAGCGTCCGCCTGAAAAGCGGAAGGTCGGCAGTTCGACCCTGCCCCTGACCACCCTTCTTGAACAGCAAAAACGCCCCGACGCGATCAGCGTGCGGGGCTTTTTGATTCGGTGACAGCAGCAGTGACAGCAACGACTACACCTGACGCTCTGTAACGGTTTGATCGTTTGAGGCCATGCTGAGGTTCCGTTGCGCAATCTTGGTCAGGTGTCGTTCGACAGTAATGTGAACCAAGAGGAATGGTCGGGGTCACCTGAACGGAAGCGGGCACGATTGTTCGGTTGGCTCGCCGTCACTCTTGCTGCTTTGTGGCTAGCAATCGTGATGTGGATGATCACGCTATGGGCGGTCTACCAGGGTGCGTACGCCGACGCCTTTATCGACTTGGTTGGGGTGCTGCTCGCCCTATCCGTGATCTTCCTGGTTGCCGTCATAGCTTTGGTCTATGCACGTCAGGCCCAACAGCAGCGCTTCGAGGACAAGAACAGAGAAGTCCGACGGGATGTTCAGCTGGGCTCTCGCGAGGCGGAACTGATCGGACAAGACGATTCTTATCTCAGCGAGCTCTGGAAGATCACCAATGAACGTCTGCGTGGGTATCACACAAGGGCCGATCAGCATGCGGAGCAGAGCTTTCGGAATGCTCAGTGGGCGATTCTGGGCGGCTTCCTGATCATCGTCGGCACATCGGGTATCGCAGCCTGGAAGACACTGTCCCCGCCGTCGAGCATCGTTGTTGGCCTGGTCGGTACGGCCGGGGCGGTACTTGCCGCGTACATCGGGCGAACTTTCCTGCGACTACAAGAGACCACAGCTCGTCACCTCCGGTCATACTTCGCTCAGCCCGAGGAGACGTTCAGATTTCTTGTCGCGCAGAGGCTCATTCGGGAGCTTAACGATGACCAACGGCCCGAAGCCGTAGCGCAGCTGATCGAGGCGATCGCTCGCACCGGCGGATCCGATCAGTCTCGCCAGAATGACGAACCCTCCGAGACGACCGAGAAGGACGCTGGTAAGTAAGGATGAGTGCCTCGACGCTGGAGTGAGCGTCGAGGCACTGTGCGGCTGCTTTGGCTTACCAGAGTGCTTCCCCGAGCCTGTGCAGTGCCGCGCGCTTGTCGTCGAGGGAGACGTGGGCGTAGATGGTCATGGTCACCTCGATGTCGCTGTGGCCTACGATGTCGCGGACGACCTGGGGCGGGACACCGAGGTTGAGCAGGAGTGTCACGCAGGTGTGGCGGAGATCGTGGAAGCGCATCTCGCCGAGGCCGGCGGCCTTGCGAATGGCTCCCCAGCTTCGTCGTAGGTTGTCCGGCTCCATGGGGGTGCCGCATCGGGAGGGGAAAACAAGGCCGTGTTCCTTCCACTCTTCCCAGCGGTCTGAGCGTTCTGCGAACTGCTTCTTGCGGTGCTCCTTCAGGGCTTCTAGGCAGATCAGAGGTAGCGGGACGGTTCGCTCCGAGTCGGCGGTCTTGGGGCGGACGAACTGGAGGCGTCCGCCGACGCGCTGGAGGCTCTGTACGACTTCTAGCTTGGTGCCGTCGAGATCGACGTCTTCCCAGCGGAGCCCAAGCAGTTCCCCGCGGCGCAGGCCGAGGCAGAGCGCCAGGACGTACAAGGCATAGAGCCGGTGTTCGCGACCGGCCTTGAGGACCGCCCGAGCTTGCGGAACGGTGAGTCCGCGATTGACCTTGTACTTGGGAACCGGGACCTTGACCAGTTTGGCGACGTTGCGGGCGATGATCTCCTCTCGGACAGCGCACTCCAAGGCGTTCCGGAGAACCGCATGAATGGACTGCACCATACGTGTCGACAACCGTGACTGACAGCAGGTGCCATTCTTGAGGGCACAGCACTGAAAAGTCTCGCGAGAAGCATCCCAGCCGTTCCGGCAGCACTGGCACTCGGAGCGGACTCGATTGATGAACAACCTGACGTCCTGGGCGTTGAGTTTGCCGAGCCGCTTCCTGCCCAACCCAGGGATGAGATGGAGGCGGACCACGCCCTCGTAACCCTGATAGGTCTTGGGGCGCCGCTCTTCGCTGACGATGTGCTTGAGCCAGTACGTCAGGAAGTCGGCCACAGTCCAGTTCTCCGACGAGACGGGAATGCCTTGGTCGGCTTGGCGGAGAAGCTCGGTCAGCTTCTTCCGTGCGTCATCCTGGGTCCGGGAAGAGCCCTGCACTCGCTTGACCGTTCCCGCCGTGGTCTGAACGAACGCGGCATAGCCGTATCGGCCGTCCTTACGGGGCCAGATGCTTCGGTCGTGTCGAACTCGCCGGTGATGGTGCAACGCCGCGCCAACGCGTTCGGCGTGGTCATGGTGGCACGTCAGACGGTCTGCCTGGGCCGCCTGCATGCGGGCCAGGTCGTCACCGTGCACGTCAGTGACACCACCTTGACCATCGACCTGCCGGAAGGGCCACGAGTCGTGCGGCGCACCACCGACCTTCCGATCCGCAATGTCAAAGCTAACCGGCCCCGCAAGGTCAGCAATGTTTCCTAGATCACCTGTCGTGCATGTCCTGGGACAGAATCGTCACTCATCTTCTGGGACTAGACACAGGCCATCGAGGGCCGATGAATGAGAACTTTCTCCACGTCTTCAAGCCCGCCGCGTAGCGGCGGGTACGGCGCGATCATGCCGGGTCAGGGGAGGGGGCCGCGACCTCGGGTGTGACCTGACGCGGAAGGCCATAAGCAAGACGAGCGGGCTTCGGCAATGCTTCACCAAGAGCGACGACGAGAGGACTCCGAGGCGAGGCTGTACCACGCGCAACGATCACCACGACTCCATCAGCTCGCAGGAGTAGCAGCTCTCTGAGACGAACGCCGGGCCTGCCTGTCCACCGCT
This sequence comes from Nonomuraea sp. NPDC003727, assembly GCF_053586935.1. Classification (NCBI taxonomy): domain Bacteria; kingdom Bacillati; phylum Actinomycetota; class Actinomycetes; order Streptosporangiales; family Streptosporangiaceae; genus Nonomuraea; species Nonomuraea sp. NPDC003727. Next base: position 115,985 of record NZ_JBSFNE010000007.1, on the reverse strand, counting down.
CTCCGGTCTCCGCTGCCAACACCGCGCCACCGCGGGGACACCAACACTGAAGCCCCGGCCCCTGCGCGCTCGCTCGCGGCGGGCTGCGGCTCTCCGGCCGGTCCCGCCGCGGCGGCGCGCGTGCCGGCAAGCGGCACATCCGAGCATGATGGACCTGGCCGTCCCTGACGCCCGCTCCTCCTCAGACCTCGCCCACTCCCGCAGCGCCACGATCAGAGTCCATGGCAGACCAATCGCACGAGGCACCTGCCCCGCGGCTTGAGGGAAATATGGGGCTCCGCCCCAAACCCCGGCCCTCCTCGGAGATGGCCAAAGATCGGTGGTTGCTGTGATGTGAAGTGGCTGGGGTCCTGTGCGGCCATCTCCTCGTCGGCCACCCCAAGGGACACCAGACCAGCCGCACCAGGGCAAGCCGCCATGTGCGGGCAGGACAACCAGCGCACGCGGAAGTTCACCGGGATACATGTACACGTGAATGACGGCTTGCCCTGGCACGTCCGGCCCGGTATGGCTGCGCCTGCCCGACGAGGAGATGACCGCAGAACGCGTGAGAGTACTGATTGCCGAAGTATCAGAACCTCTTTGTTGAGGCTAGCCATTGGCCCAATAGTTCTTGACCATGATCTGATATACCGACTCAAGCGATCGATGCTTAGGAACAATTTCTCTCTTTGCGTCTGCGTAGAGAGTGAGAACTCCCTCTACGGTCGGACCTGCTTGCCAGCGACCTAGCTCACCATCGAACCTATAACTGAAAGCCGAGTTTGCCCACTTGAGTACGTCTGCAGCATCCTCGAAAGCTTCATTCGAGAAGGTGGCCAAGTTCACAGTTACGGCCCAAGCATCATCATGTCGAGCCAGCATCCACTCGCGCATATTGAGACCATGGATGCTCCATCGATTTACACTATCAATCATCCTCCAACTGCCAACTCGAACTTCGTCGGGAATTATCTGCTGGGCACATTTGGACTTGGCGAGATCTGGCTCAAGTGCAGGATCGAATGTATCGACAATGATGCCGAGGCGGGTGTTCGACGAGTCTCGCTGCAAAACAAAAGTGACCGAGTTACGATCCCATGTGATTTCTCTTTTTGGTCCGTAACGAGCCTTAAGGTCGGCCATCACGTAGTAGCCGTCCTTCATAAATGCCAATTGTTGCGGGAAAGTTACGAGCGTCTGCATGATGGCGTCATTAAGCTCGAAGGATGAGATCTCAGAGACGACCAACATAAGTCCTACACCAACTCTGCCTCCCGACTTTCGAATTACTTCGACGAGTTCGTGGGCTCGCTCGTCCCTAAGAATCTGGTCAGCATCGTCAATCGCTATAAATAGTCCGGGCTTGTCACGTCCGGGGAACCCTACATACCCTCCCTCTTTCCGCTCCTCAATTACGCGAAGCGCGATTTCTAGGACATGAATGGCGTCATTGACGCTTGTGACTAGTGGGCGGTCCTTGTGAAGCGCGCGGGAGATGTCCGCCAAGCTGTCGTTATTGAGCGGATTGACTGGTATGACATCAAACACGCCCGAGGCGTACGCTTCTATGATCAGGGTTTGCAAGCTAGCTGATTTGCCCATGCCGTGGCTGCCAATAATAAGAACTGATTGGATTATCCCAGTCTTTGGGTCGTAAAGTTGGAGGTGCGACGGACTTCCATCCGAGTATTTGCCTATCTGAATCGTGCCTCTGCGTGGATCATACGTCGGCAGTCCAGGGTGTTGTGGCGGCTCCTTAGCCTGGCGCTCCGATTCCCTGACTCGATTGATTTCTCCTCTAATGACTTCGTGATGTTCCGTGGCAGTATCGGCGGGTACCTCTGGAGGAGGTATTTTGATGCCGGAAGGTTTACGAATGGCAGGTGCTGCGTCGCCAAAGATACGCATCGCCGCACCTGAATTCTCAGCCAGGTTCGCCACAATGTCCTGGCCTTGTCGCAACATGTAGGAGCCGAAGCGCCAATCACTCATTTGTTGCGCTGAAATCCCTCGCAAGACATCTGGAGCGGCCAGCTCACTCGGTGGTAGGTCGTGCGATATGAGATGACTTTTATATGGTGTAGGTGTCGCCGATGAATAAAAGCGGGCAAGGCCATGCCATCCACTCAGGTGGATGTGAAGAAGGCGGAATCCCGCCTTGCGCATCTTTTGCATCGCGTCGGTTGGCCTCGAAGCACGCCACTCGACAAGCTTCTCATTATAGTGAGGAGAGAAATGTGAAATTATGCTGTGTTCGATCAAATCGACTGACGCGCGCAGGACTTTACCTTCTACGGTGACGAGATCTCGCCAGTATATTTCGAGGTCCGGACCAGGCTCCGCGTCTTCAATGTGATCATCGCTGATGAATATCGACTTTTCGCATGCCAGTGGAACTACAAAGATTTCGTATCCACTGTCAATGTGATCTTCGTAGATTCGCTGTAGCTTCTTGTGGGTAAGAGTGCGCTCATACGAGTTGCGCGAATTGTTCGATCCGAATGCTTGTCCAACGTAGAGGACTTCCTGTAGCGATACATCTCCTCTGGCCTCGGCCAGCAATGAAGCGAGTGCCCATGAATCACCGTGAATCACGGTCTCTGATGTTCTGAACGAAAAATATGAGCCATCTGCATAAATCTGAAAATCGCTTAGGTGTCCTAGATGTCGAGTGTCGGTGCCTAATGTATGAACGTCAGCTTTTCCTGTCTTGCTATTGCGAGTGACGAAGTCGGCTGTCAGAATCTCGTCTTCATATCTGAAAGAATTCGGCATCAGCTTAACTGCTGGTCTCCTAGTAAGGAGATACCAATGGCTGCCCGAGAGTGCCTGGGCGAGGCTTGTTGAGTCGAACCTGCGCTGATATATGTGCGCAACATGTAGGCGAAAGAACAAGGTGCCGGCCAAGTCACCCTCCTGCGGCTTGGACTTCTCCTAGCTTTAGGGCAGGGTCTGAGTCTACGTTGAAGAAGTGACATCTTAAAGACCTCATAGGCGGTGGATCAAACTACCGAAACCGGTAGGGTCTAGCCGTATTCGGACACCGTTCGGCCATAGGTGCTACGGAGTTCGCGGGCAATCCATCGACCCCAAAGGGTGCAGCAATCGCGTGCAGCAACCTCGCCAACCGCAATCGGCCGCTCGCGATCTATACCGGACGTCTGGCCTCGATGCCGACCGTCAGCGACTTCCATGCCGCGAGTTCACACCGAAGTGATCCGTCCAGGCCGTGACGATCGCTGACTTCGGTTCCCGCCGACCGGGGCTGGGGCGATCGACGCCGAAGCCCTCCTTCGTCGGGCCCCGGCACCGGATGACCATGGCTGAGGTGACAGCAGCGCTGACAGCAACGTCCCCACACGCCGACGCATCCGCGCCACCGCACACACGCACCTGAGCACGGTCTCGATCAGCCGAGCAGTGTGATTGCTCCGCCTGAAAAGCGGAAGGTCGGCAGTTCGACCCTGCCCCTGACCACCATTCCTGAGCTGCAAAGAAGCCCCGAAGCGAAAATCGCTCCGGGGCGTTTTTGTTGCCTTGACGACAACGCTGACGACAGTATGCGCTCGTCGAACAGTGAGCCTTCAGTGAAGAGTCAGAGTGTGGGCGAGTATTCGTGGCCGCAAATCGGGCCAGAGGCGGCTGAGAAGATCCAAGCATCCTGGCCTGCCACATGCCAGGCGCTCCCGGTGGATGAGCACATCGCTGGAACAGTCATTGGCAGACAACCGTTCGGTATCTTCCTGAGGATCCACGGTGTCCCTGATGCTGTAGGACTGGCCGAGGTAGCCGGCATGCCTCTGGATTTCGAACTTCCGCAGCTTGGCGCCCAGGTGAAAGGTCGCGTTGCCGACCATGTCAAGCACAACCACCAGGTGCGAATCACACTCGACGGATCGACGCCTCCTTGGAATGACAACAGCGCCTCAAGCTCATAAGCCTGAGGCGCTGCAATGGAAGCTCTACTTGAGTGCGTTTCCGAGCTTGCCGAAAGGGTGGGGTCTCATAGTGTGCGCGGCCAGTTAGCCACACATGTCCGAGCACCATGTGTCACGCACATCATGGCCCCGGCAGGCCGCTCAGGTCCGATCGTGGTTCGGTGTCGAGTCGGCGCGGATCACGGTCAGGTCGGTGATGATGCTCGGGAGTGCATCCCGAGCGCTGTGAACGTGGCGTCCGGTGGAGTCGGCCACCCGGAGTGCCATCGGGCTACAGCAAGCGACTGCGTGTGCCACCTTGCCGCCGTTCGAACGCGCGATCCGCGCCTTTGCCGGCGACGGCGACCTGTGTGTGGGCGGTGCGGCCAGGTCGCCGTGGCCCAAGCCCTGCTGGGCATCCGCTCCGAAGGCGGCTGGTTGCGCTTCCTTCCGCGACACGACACAGGCCCAGCGGAACTCGGGGTCCAGGTCTTCGACGTTCCGGCCGAACTCTGCGCCCACGGGCACGGGCCGGACGCCCGCCCCCGCGTGGTCGCCGCCGGCGCCAGCATGACCCAGGGCGCACTCGGCGCGGACTGGGTCGGCTCGCTGCGCGCCCGGCCCGAGCATCAGGGATACGCGTTCATCAACGCCGGCACCAACGGCAACACCAGCGCCGACCTGCGCCGGCGGGTCGAGGCCGACATCGTGGCCTGCCGCCCCGCCGCGGTCACGATCCTGATCGGCACCGACGACGTCCGCAACGGCGTCCCGCTGGATCAGTACCGAGACAATCTCGGCGTGATCGTCGACCGCCTCAAGTCCCGCACCACAGCCAGGATCGCGCTGATGTCCCTGCCGCCGCTCGGCGAGGACCTGGACACAGCGATCAACCGAAAGCTCGCCGGATACAACGCCGCGATCAAGGACATCGCGCACCAGGCGCAGGTCGACTACCTGCCCGTGCACGAGCGCGTGGCCGACCACCTGCGGCCGCAAGGTGGGCGGCAGCCGTACGCCTTCAGCTTCCCGCTCGCCTTCACCGCCGCCGCCCAGCACTACCTGCTGCGGCGCAGCTGGGACGAGATCGCCCGCGACGGCGGACGCGAGCTCCTCATCGACCACGTCCACCTCAGCGACCGCGGCGCGGCCATCATCACCGGCCTCACCTCCCACTGGCTGTCAACAGCACCCAACGCCTGCTGAACCTCCAGCTCACCCTCCACCGGAGATCACCATGACCGTTGCCATCACCCTGATCCTGCTGCTCATCGGCGGCCTGAGCGCCCTGATGTACCTGGCCTTCCGCCGCCCGCCCGCCAACCCGCCCAAGAAGTTCCGCACTCGTGGGCCCAGGCCCGGAACCCACACCGTCACGGTCGCCTTCGGTGACAGCCTCACCCACGCCAGCCTCAGCGCCGACTGGGTGGGCGCGCTGCGCGAGCGGCTCGGCCCCGGCGGGCACGAGTTCGTCAACGCGGGCATCAACGGCCATACCAGCGCCGACCTGCTGGGCCGCCTGGACCAGGTCGTGGCCTGCCGGCCGGACGCCGTCGCCATCCTCATCGGCACCAACGACGCCCGCAACGGCATCCCCGTGACCCGCTTCCAAACCAACCTGGAACAGATCGTCAGCCGGCTGCAGTCCCGTACCACTGCCCGCATCGCCCTGCTGTCGGCGCCCCCGGCTGGGCGAGGACCTCGACGGCCGGGCCAACCAGGAACTTGCCCCTTACAACGCCGCCATCAGGCAGACCGCCACCCGTGCGGGCGTCGCCTACCTGCCGGCATATGAGCGCATCGCCGAGCACATCCGCTCAAACGGCACCGCGCCCCGCTTCGCCTTCAGCTTCGGCCTGGCGCTGCGCGTCGCCCTGCAGCACTATCTCCTGCGCCGCTCATGGGACGACATCGCCACGGGCAATGGCCTGACCATGCTCACCGACCAGATCCACCTCAACGACCAGGCCGGCACCGTGATCGCCGACCTCGTCACAGGCTGGCTGTCCAGCACCCTGCACGTTGAACACGGTCGGCCTCGCCTGCCGGTTTGAGGGGCCCGGCGCGGAAGACCTGTGCGCGACCACCACCGACAGCCCGCCCGGCGACAGGCTCCCGCGATCCAAATACCGCGTCCTATTCGAAGACGAAGAGTGGCTTGGCGCCACGTGCGGGTGTTTCGGCGAGCGAGATGGCTTCCATGAAGCGTTCGAGCGGGAACGGCTGGCCCTGGGGGATACTCAGCACTCCGTCCGCGACGAGACTGCGAACCTCGGAAAGCGCGCGCAGCGCATCCGCAGGTGAGGCAGTGCCGAACCAGCGGTTCAGCCAGAAGCCACGGACTGCTTTGGTCTCGTAGATAACCGAGCGTGCCTGCAGCGGGATCGTCAGCGCTGCCGGGTCGGTCTGCCGATGGGTAGAGAGCGCGCCGTAGACCACGAGCTCTCCTCCCGGAGCCAATGCGTGGGATACCTGGGCACCCACGTGGCCCGCGACACAGTCGATGGCCTTGCGCACGCCAGCCGGTCCTGCTGTTTCAGCCACACGCTGCAACAGGTCCTCGTCCTCAGTGCAGATGACCTCGTCACCACCAAGCGCTTTGATCTCCTCGACGGCATCGCGCCGCCGCACGACATTGATCGTCGGAATGCCCAGATGCCTGGCCAGCTGAATGACGAGCCGGCCGACGGTGGAGCCCGCGGCTGTCTGCAACAACCATTCACCCGGCTGTACGTCGAGTTCGCGTGTCACCAGCAGCAGCGCGGTCAACGGGTTGACGGCGAGTTGGCAGGCGTCGGAGTCGCTCAGATGGTCGGGGACCGGCAGGAGCCTTCGGGTGTCGGCGACAAGGTATTCCTGCCAAGTGCCGGCCGTACGGGGCCCGGGTACCGCCGGGACTGCAACGGTCACCACGCGCTCGCCGATCTCCAGCCCCTCGGTGTCCGGGCCCAGGGCCTCTATACGGCCCACGCACTCCATGTGACCACCAACAGTGGGGAACTCGGGGGAGAAACCGTAGCGACCACGCAGTACGTGTAGATCGCTGGCGTGAATCGGAGTCGCCTTCACGCGGATCAACGCCTGACCGGCTTCTGGCGTGGGAACAGGCCGGGATTCCACCCGCAGGACATCGGCCGGCTCGCCGACCTTTCCGGCTACGAGCGCGCGCATGGATTGTGGCATGGCCATGAGATCCCCTGGTACTCGTAGAGAGTGCGCGCATAGGCCGGCACCGTGCGAACGTCCTCGGCCCGCCGCACGATCCCGTTCAGAACCGAGCCCCCCATCGTCACCTCGTCGGCAAGGTTGTCCAGCCAAGGGGGGTAGTAGTCCGTGCGCTGCCGCGCCGGGTCGCCGGTGTCCAGATACGTCGGTGTCGTCTTGTCGGTCTTTTTCCAGCTGTTCTAGTGGAAAACCAGCTCCTGCGAGCCGACCAACGAATCCGGAATAATCGTAACACCGTCACCTATTTCTTCCTGGTTCTGCAACGGTGCGGGTGACTCGAACGGGCCAGGCCGTTGCGAGGGGGCCGGTGGTGGTCGCGGCGACCTGGTCGGGACGTGAGATCGGGGCGTGCCGGCCTGGCGGGAAGGCTGGTGGGTGATCAGCGGGCGGCCGGTCGTCGACGCACTCTTCCCGTCCAAGAGCCTCACGTGGCCGCTCTGCCAGCGGAGTCTGAGTTGCTGGCGGGCGTTACGGAGGACGCCGAGGGTGGTGGGGTAGCGGCGGGACTTGGTGGAGAAGTGGCCGCGGAAGCCGAGCATGTGAGCCCACTGGGTGAGGCGCAGGTCGGCCAGAGGGGGTTGATGCGGCGATCGAGTGTGCCGACGCCTTCGGCGGCTTGGGTGGCGCACTTGGCGATGTAGGCGGCGGCGACGGCTTGCTTGGGTGAGTCCGGCGGGCTTGGCTCGAGTCACTCTGATCGCCGACCAGGGGCCTCTCCTTCGCCGGATCTAGCCGCAGGACGAGTCGCGCTGTGCTCGGCGCCAGACGTGTGTCTAGCGCTGGACTTCGCCGATGATGAATACCGTCCCGTCGGTCCCTGGAGGCAGGCAGTCGTCGGGGATCTTGACTCCGGACGGCGGGTTGGTGCGCCAGGTGGATCCACCGCCTCCCGCTCTGAACCTGTCGCTTTCCATGATGGTCCCCACCCCCGGCACGTCGACCCCGCGCTTCCCTCCGGCCAGGAGAGGCTCGGTGCCATCGGGCCAGCCGGGGGCGCCATCGAGCAGGCCGCCGCCACGGATGTTGCCGTGGATCGTGGTGCTCGACCAGTTCCGGGGGAACTACGCGGTCGTACTACGATCGGGCCTCATTGTGCGCATAGATCGTTTAGCGACGTCTGTCTACCTGGTCATCACTCTCGGTTCGATCGTCCTCAGCCTGGTGATCGGCACCGCGACACCCGCATGGCTGGTCACCATGTGGTACCCGCCCGGCGAGGTCGTCGGGAAGTCTCCTCTGGTGCCGGTGCTGGGCGGGTTGCTGCTGGTCGGGCTGGTGAACTCGTGGATGCTGTGGCAGATTCTGCGGGGACCCGCGCCTGCGGCCGTGCCGATGCGTCGCGCGGCCACGTGGCTACGGCTGCTGCTGTACGCGGACGTGGTGTGGCTGCTGATCCCCTCGTTCCTTCCAGACCTGGTTGAGACGGTCATCGGACTGGCGCTCTGGGTGCCTGCGCTGGTGCTGCTCACGGTGATGCTCACCGGGTCAGGTCGGCCCTTCCGGCTGGCTCTGCTCCTGCTCGGACTGGTGGGACCGGCCATATCGTTCGCGAGCGACCTGGCGGACGATCTGAAGCCCGAGCTCTTCATGAGTCCGGCCGACCGAGCGAGTGTCATGGCCGCGGGAGTGGCCGCGTTCGTCGCGATGGTGCTGCTGCTGGTCGCTCAGCGGCGTGACGGACGCTGGAGCCGGGTGACGCTCCTCATCGGTCTGGGCACGTTCGCGAGCGCGTTCCTGGTGGAGCTCGTGGATGGCCTGACGCGCGGCAGCACTATCGAGTCGATCGCCGAGGCGATGGATGTGCTCTACATCGTCTGGCTGGCGCGTACGGCGCACGAGCTGAACCGTGAGCGGAGGCGGAAGACGGCGCTGCGAGTGCCCACAGCGGTCGCGGCTGTGGCCGCGGTCCTGCCGCTGATGGTCGTCGGACCCGAGGGCCGTCCCCATCTCGGCTACACCTGGCAGAGCGGTGACCTCATGGACTGTTGGGCGTCGTCGGCACCGCCACGCGTCGCGGACATCCCGGCCCACGAGCGCGACCGGGCCTACATGTGCAGCGTGAACAAGCCTTCTGACCTGCGTGTCTCGGATCAGGAACTGCTCGGCAAGGGCTGGGCCGCGTGCGCCAGGTTCGCAGCCGGGGAGCCGGTCAAGGCTCGGCCCGCGCTGCTCGCGCTGCTCTGTCCGGAGGTGATCGGACGGAAATATCCGGATCTGTTGCTGTCGTCTGCTCAGATGCGCCGGCAGCAGGCAGAGAAGGAGAACGCCGAGCGCAAACGGCGAGAGCGCGAGGCGCGCAAGGAGGACGCCATGTGCCGCGACCCGTGGCCCGCGCTACGTACTCGGTTCCAGGCGACCGCGTCCTATTACGACTGGGACGGCATGCCGTACGGCATCGACGACCCGGAAGCGGACACCGAGGAACATTCCCAAAAGATCTGGAACGCGGAATCGGTCGGCACCCTGGCGGCCAGCGGTCCGCTGGCCCTGGTCTTCACGCCCAGCCAGGACTGGGCGACCTGCGTCACGGCGAAGGCGCTGCGCTCGGCCCCGCCACCCCTGCGACGCAAAGGCTGGGAGAAGGTGGTCGAGGTGGACATCGTCAGCGAATCGGGTCGCCTGGTGATGCAGACGCTCTCGGCGAGCAAGGTGCGCTTCCCCGATCTTGCGCGCGGCGGTCCTGGCGTCTACCGGCTGCGCCTGTATACGCGTCAGAGCGTGGATCTCATTCTCAGCTATCCGGTCAGGAGAGCGGACGCCGCCCTCGATCGCCTGCCCGAGCCGTCCTCCTAGGCTCGGTCAACGACGGAACAGGACGTCGAGTTCGCTGAAGTCCAGTGAGCCGTCCAGGGCTGTGAGGCTTCCCGTGCCGAGCAGTTCCGCGGCGGCTCTGCGGGCCGCGGTGTAGGCGGCCTGAGCCAGCCCGGTGCCCAGGCTGATCCTGCGCACCCCCGCCTGCGCGAGCTCGGTGACACGTGGTCCACCGGCGACGGCCATCGCGTTGACCGGCAGTGGCGACTCGGCGCAGAGAGTGCTCAGCACGTCCAGATCGAGCAGGCCGGGAACGAAGATGCCGTCGGCTCCCGCCTCGGCGTATGCCGCCGTGCGCGCCAGCACCTCGCCCAGTCGGGCGTCGGACGGACCGATCGCGAACAGGAAGACGTCGGTGCGTGCGTTGATGAACAGTGTCGGCAGGCCCGCCGCTGCCGCGGCATCCCTGGCGGCGCGCAGCCTGGCGCTCTGCTCGGCGACGTCGAACAGCGGACCGCCGACAGCCGTGGAGTCCTCCAGGTTGACGCCCACCGCACCGGCCTCGACCACCGCCCGCACGGTTGTGGCGACATCCGCCGGGGCCGGGCCGTACCCTCCCTCCACGTCGACCGTCACCGGCAGGTCGACGGAGTCCACGATGCGCCGCGCGGCCTCCATCATCTCGCCCCGGCTGAGCCGTTGCCCGTCCCCGCGACCCAGGGACCACGACACGCCACCGCTGGTCGTGGCTATCGCCGTGGCGCCGGCCGCGGCGATCACCGTCGCGCTGGCGGCGTCCCAGGCGTTGGGCAGCACCAGCACGGACTCGGTGCTCAAGGCGCGGAACAGCCGGGCCTTCCGCTCGGTCGCGGCATCAGGGGTGGGGGAGAGGTCAACAGACATGTGCATGACCGCCTTCGCGTCGTTCTGCTTCGCGGCGCCCCGCCTCGTGGGCACCCGCAACGGGATGCTGCCGGGCGGGACGGCGAGCGTCCATTGATTAAGCTCGGACCGAATCATGGGACGCAAGGGAGGCGGTATGAAGGCGCGGCTGACCTTCTCGGTGAACGATCTGGCCGAGACCCGGTTCGCCGTCTCGCCCATGTGGGAAGTCGTCACCAGTCGCAGAGTGTTGACCGCCGCCGCGGTGGCGGACCCCCATCGGGGCTGGGTCGACCAGGTACGCCCGCGGCTCGCGGCCGCGGGTCTCGACCGCGGCTGGCTGGCTGACATGATTCCGCTCGTCGGCCACCTCCCCGACTTTCTCAACCCGGCACCGGCGACCGCGTCCCCCGACCTTTCCGACGAGCTGGCCGCCATCGAGGCCACCGACCCCGAGCAGGTACGGCGGGACCTCGACTGCCTGGCCGCCGAGCGCGACGGCCGGTTGTCCTCCCGGCTGCGGAGCCTTCACCGGACCCCCGGGACCTACCTGCCCAGGATCGTCGCGGAGATCGAGGCCTACTGGCGGCTCGCGATAGCGCCTTACTGGGCCAGGATCCGCACGGTGCTGGAGGCGGACGTCTTCCATCGGGGCCGCCAGGTGGCCGAGCAGGGCACGGCCCAGGTGCTCAACGAGTTGCACCACACGGTGCGTTGGGCCGGCGGCGGCCTCCACCTGGTACAGCGGCACTGCGCCATCACCAGGATCGAGACCGGGGCCGGGCTGCTCCTGGTGCCGTCGGTCTTCGCGTGGCCGCGAGTGCTGACGCGTTCCGTCGCGTCGGAACCACCGCAGTTGGCCTACCCGGCACGCGGGATCGGCACGTTGTGGGAGCGTCGGACGCACGAGCGCGTGGAAGCCCTCGCCGCGGTGATCGGCCGGTCCCGCGCGCTGATCCTGACCGAACTGGACTCACCCGCCTCGACCACCGAACTCGCCCAGCGGTCGGGCCTTTCCGCGGCGGGCGTGTCCCAACACCTCACCGCACTGCGGGCCGCCGGCCTGACCAGCACCCACCGTGCGGGCCGCTCGGTGCTCTACGCCCGCACCGGCCTGGCCGACGCCCTGCTCACCGCCCAGACGTGAAAGCCCGCTCGACGCGGGGTATCGCTGAACTCGCCCCCGATCTCGCCGCCGGCCACACCGGGCGGACGGTCGTTCGGAGGCATCCGGCGGTGCCTCTCACACGAGGCACCGCCGGCGGTCACGGTGAGCACCGGTCCTGCTGATGCGCGGCCTGGCGAGGGCGATGTGGCTGGTGGCCTGCCTGGAGTGGATGGCTGATCGGAACTCGATGAGCCGAGGGAGCGGGGGACGTGACGCGTCCGCGTACGCGTACGCGTACGCGAGGGCATCGAATCAGATAATCTGATTTCATGAAGGTGATGACTGCCACTGAAGCGTCTCGGAGCTTCGCGACGGTCCTCGACGAGGCGGAGCGCGGGGAAACGATCGTGGTGACCCGTGGCGGGAAGCAAATCGCCGTGATCGGCCCCGCGCCCACTGCGCCGGGGCGTATGGTCAAGGCGTTTCTGGCCAGAAGCGCGGGGACACTGGACGCGGATTTCGAGGCTGATGTCGCGGCGGCCCGCGAGTCCATCACGGACGAGATGAGGGGCACGTGGCCCGACGCCTGATCCTGGACACGGGTGTGCTCATCGCCGCTGAGCGAGGCAAGGCGTCCGTGGACACGGTGATCGACGATGCCGATGATGTGGCGATCGCCGCGATCACCGTGGCTGAGCTCCTCGTCGGCGTGGAGATGGCCGATGCGGCCCGACGCCCCGATCGACAGGCCTTCGTGGATGAAGTCCTGGCCTTGATTCCCGTCGAGGAGTACACGACAGACGTCGCCAGAGTTCATGTTCGGCTCATGGCGCATGTTCGGCGAGAAGGTAAGTCCAGGGGCGCGTACGATCTGCTGATCGCGGCGACGGCCGCAGCCACGGCGAGAACAGTGATCACGATGGACGCCTCGGCCGCATTCGACGGTCTCCCCGGCGTCCGCGCTCAGGTGGTTCCCCGCTGATCTTCGACGGCGAAGCCCCGGAGCGTCGCTCATGTGAAGTCCGCGCAGCGCGCCTGACCCTCGGCCGGTACGGTCACCCGCACGTCATCCACGTCCACGCCGCGCCTGGCGGCGGTGGCGGCCGCGATCGTGCAGACGAGCTGCCCGGTCGCCATCCGCGACAGGCGGGAGACCGGCGGCAGCCATCGGCCGCCCACCAGCATCGGGGCGCCCTTCTCCAGCGCGAACCCGTCGTCGTTCACCCGGACGGCGATGTTCTTGGGCAGGCGTGTGTCGAGGGAGCGCTCGCGCTCCTTCGAGGTGGGGCCGCCGGCCAGCAGCTCGACGGCTTCGGCGGCGTCCAGCGGGCCCTCGGGGCGGCCGACGGAGACGAGGCGGTCGTCCTGCACGAAGTACAGGCGGGTGCCCTGGGTGAAGCCGCGGGCGGGCTCTCCGGCGCCGACCACGCCGGTGGGGCCGACTCCGCAGGCCGTACAGGCTGCCAGGAGCAGGGCGAGGGGCCAGGTTCTCACGGGTTCCCCGGTGGGGTGGTTGGCGGTTCCCCGGCAGGGCGGTTCCTCGGCAGGGTGAGGGTGAACACGGCTCCGGGGCCGGGGGCGACGGTCAGGTCGCCGCCGTGCAGGAGGGCGTTCTCGCGGGCGATGGCCAGGCCCAGGCCGCTTCCTTCGGAGCGGGCGCGGGCGGCGTCGGCCTTGTAGAAGCGCTCGAAGACGTGCGGGAGGACGTCGGCGGGCAGGCCCGGCCCATGGTCGGCGACCTCGATGGCGACGGCCTGGCCGGTGGCGCGCACCCGGACCGTGACGGGCGGCGTGCCGTGCCGCAGCGCGTTGCCGACGAGGTTGGCGACGATGACGTCCAGGCGGCGCGGGTCGAGGGGGACGCGGATGTCCGGCGGCAGGTCCGTGGTGACGTCGGCACTCCAGCCGCGTGAGCGCAGGCAGGCGGCGACGGCGGCGCCGACGTCCACGTCGTTGAGGTTGAGCACGGCGGCTCCGGCGTCGAAGCGGGAGATCTCCATCAGGTCGTCGACGAGCTTGGTGAGCCGGGCGACCTCGGCGGTGACCAGCCGGGCGGCGGTCCCGGCGTCGGCGTCCAGCCGGTCGGCGCCGGCTTGGAGGACGTCGGTGACGGCGGTGGCGGCGGCCAACGGGGTGCGCAGCTCGTGGGAGACGTCGGCGACGAACCGCCGCGACCTGGCCTCCATCTCGCGCAGCTCGCCGACCGAGCGTTCCAGCGCCGCGGCGGTCTCGTTGAACCGTCCCGCCAACCGCGCCAGCTCGTCGCCGCCGCGCACGGGCAGGCGGGTCTCCAGCCGGCCTTCGCCCAGCCGCCGGGCCGCGCGGTCCAGGTCGGCGACCGGCCGCAGCACGCCGCGCGCGGCCAGCAGTCCGGCCAGCACCGCCAGGAGCACGACGGGGAGGGCCGCCGCCTGCGCGGCGCGCAGCACGGCCGCCTCGTCGGAGGCGGCCTGCGCGAGCGACTCGACGAGGTAGACGGTGATCCCCGACGGTGTCCCGCCCGCGAGGAGCATGACCCTGCTGCCGGCCACCAGGTACGGCACGCCGTCGCGGGTCACCCGCTGCCAGGCCAGCTCCGGCCGCCGCAGAACGCTGGTGCGCAGTTCGGCGGTGATGCGGGCGTCGCTGGGGATGGCGCCGTCCCTGACCACGTACACCTTGCGGTCGCCCACCTCGAGGTCCTCGGCCAGCAGGGCGAGCTCCCCGTCACCGGCGGGCAGCACGACGTCGCGCGACAGCAGCAGCACCCGGTTCCTGAAGTCCTTCAGCAACCGGTCCTGCGCCCCGGCAAGCAGGTTGTTCTGCGCGGTGTAGTAGGTCAGCCCGGCGGCCCCCACCGCGCTCAGCCCGCCGACCAGCACGAACGTGATCACCAGCCGGGCCCGCAACCCCCGGAGCCAGGTCATACCGGCCCGAAGCGGTAACCGAATCCGCGCACGGTCTGCACGTACCTCGGCTCGGCCGGCACGCTCTCGATCTTGGCGCGCAGCCGCTGCACGCACGCGTCCACCAGCCGCGAGTCGCCCAGGTAGTCGTGCTCCCACACCGCCTCCAGCAGCTGCTGCCTGCTGAAGACCTGTCCGGGTGTGGCCGACAGGTGCAGCAGCAGCCGCAACTCCATCGGTGGCAGCGCGACCTGCCGCCCGTCCCTGCTCACGGTCAGGCTGGCGCGGTCCACGCACAGCGCGCCGTATGACTCCACGGGCGAGGGCACACCGTCGGTACGGCGCAGCACCGCCCTGATTCGAGCCTCCAGCACCTGCGGCCGCACCGGCTTGACCACGTAGTCGTCCGCGCCGGCCTCCAGCCCGCCGACCACGTCGAAGTCGTCGCCCCGCGCGCTCAGCATCACGATCGAGGTGGAGGTGGCCGAGCGGATGCGCCGGCAGACCTCGAACCCGTCGATGCCGGGCAGCATGAGGTCGAGCACGACCACGTCGGCGGCGAAGCGTGCCAGCCGCTCCAGCCCTTCCTCCCCGGATGCCGCCGATTCGACCTCGTGATCCCTGCCTTTGAGGGCGAGCGTCAGAGCGTCCCTGACGTTCGGGTCGTCCTCGATCAGCAACACGCGAGCCATGCGGTCCAGTATCGGCGGCTCCGACGTGCGGTTCGTCCGGGCTTGGAAGCTATTACACGTTCATGACATGGCGCGGACGGGCCGCTCACAGGGGCGGGCCAGGGTGATGGGCAGTCACAGACCTGTTGGAGGACATGTGTTCATCACCAAGCGGCGCCTCGCCGTCCTGGCGGCCCTTCCCACCCTGGCGCTGAGCGCGGCGTGCGGGGCCCAGAGCCTGGCCAGCACGTCGAGCCCTGCGCCCGGCTCCGCCAAGCCCAGCTGGCACGAGACCGCGGTGAAGTTCGCCGGGTGCATGCGGGAGAACGGGATCGACATCCCGGACCCGGTCAAGGGACAGGACCTCGACACCAGCGCCGTCACCAAGGTCAGCCAGGCCAAGCTCGACGCCGCCATGAAGGCGTGCAAGGAGTGGGACTCGGTGATCCTCGGCAGCGCCGAGCCGTCCTCTCCCGAGGACGAGGCCAAGTTCGCCGCGTGGGCCCAGTGCCTGCAGAAGGGCGGCGTCTGGCAGCCCGTCGGCAAGGAGGAGAAGCCTGCCGGGTTCAAGCAGGTCAAGCCCGGCTCGGCGGCCGAGAAGCAGGTCTTCGAGGGGTGCGCCTCCCTGCAGCCGCCCGCGCCGTACGAAGAGAACTAGCCACCCGCCCGCTCTCGCCGGGCCATGCCTTTCCCTCCGCTCCCGGCGCGGGGACGAGGGGAGGGTCGGAGGGAGCGCGGGCCGGTCCCGGCTCCTCGCGTCAGGAGCCGGGACCGGCCGAGTGACCGGCAGTGCGACAGGGGGTGGGACCGGCCGAGTGACCGGCAGTGCGACAGGGCGGGGTGGTGCTCCGGGAGATCCGGTCGTCGGCGGCGGTTCCCTGTCGCGCCGGCCGGGGAGGCCGGCGGGTCGCCTCACATCGCGCAGGGCTGCGTCGTCGTATCGATGAACCCGAGCGCGAAGGAAGAAAACCGATCATGGAACCCGTGAACGTCGCGATCATCTACTACAGTGCCACCGGCCACGTGCACGCTCTGGCGCGAGCCGTCGCCGAGGGCGCGGAGATGGCCGGCGCGAACGTGCGCCTGCGCAAGGTCGCCGAAACGGCCCCGCCCGCGGCGATCAGCGCCAATCCGGCCTGGGCCCAACACCTCCAGGACACCGCCGACGTCGCCGAGGCCGGCCACGACGATCTGGACTGGGCCGACGCGGTGCTGTTCGGCACCCCCAGCCGTTTCGGCAACCCGGCCAGCCAGCTCAGGCAGTTCATCGACACCACCGGCCCCCTGTGGTACCAGGGCAAGCTCGCGGGCAAGGTGTACTCGGCCTTCACCGCCTCCAACACCGCCCACGGCGGACAGGAATCCACTCTCCTGGCGCTGGGGAACACCTTCTACCACTGGGGCGGCATCATCGTGCCCCCCGGCTACACCGACCCCATCCAGTTCCAGTCAGGCAATCCCTACGGCACCTCCCACGTGGCCGGCGATGGCCCGGCCGGTGAGGTGACCTTGCAGGCGGCCCGTCACCAGGCCCGCCGCGTCGTCGACACCACGGCCGCGCTCAAGA
Organism: Nonomuraea sp. NPDC003727; assembly: GCF_053586935.1. Classification (NCBI taxonomy): domain Bacteria; kingdom Bacillati; phylum Actinomycetota; class Actinomycetes; order Streptosporangiales; family Streptosporangiaceae; genus Nonomuraea; species Nonomuraea sp. NPDC003727. The sequence continues at coordinate 98,997 of NZ_JBSFNE010000007.1, read as the reverse complement.
CCGGCCGCGCCGCCTGAGGAAACGGGCCTGGTACGGCAGGTCCGTCGGCCTGCGGCACCTCACATTCCCGAGGGCTGCGTCGTCGGACCACTGAGACCACAGGGACCGCGCCGGATGAGCTGGTCGCGGTCAGATTCGTGAATGGAGGATGCGATGGCGTCGAACGATTCCGAGGTCAGAGAGTTCTTGGACAGCCGGGTCGAGGCCTGCCGGACAAAAGACATTGATCGCCTCATGTCACATTATTCTCCTGACATCGTGTATTACGACGTCGTTCCCCCGCTCCAGTTCGCCGGATCCGATGAAGTCCGCGGCAACTTCGTGCGGTGGTTCGACGAATACGACGGCCCCATCGGCTTGGAAACGCACGAGCTCACCGTTGCGGCGAGTGGGGATGTGGCGTTCGCGCACATGCTTCACCTGGACAGCGGAACACGCAAGAACGGGCTCCAGAGCGCGATATGGGTACGATCGACCGTTTGTTTGCGGCGGTCACGGGGCCAGTGGTTGATCACGCACGAACACATCTCGGTGCCGATCAACCCTCAGAACCTCCAGGCCTGGTTTCCGCCGGAGATGTGAGCCGGCCTGATCGTTCATCGGGGAAGACCGCCTGGGAGCGCCCTCGTCCTGCTCGGCGCCGGCGGCGCTGGGCAACTCCGGTGTGACGTGACACGATTTCGCAGGTGAGCAGCAGACCCGCCGCGGCGCAGCACCTGCGCGACCTCGCGCGACTGCGCCGCGTCCGCGACCGGATCGACAGGGAGTACGCGCAGCCGCTGGACGTGGAGGCGCTCGCCCGTGGCGTCAACATGTCGGCCGGGCACCTCAGCCGCCAGTTCCGGCTCGCCTACGGCGAGTCGCCGTACGGCTATCTGATGACGCGGCGCATCGAGCGCGCGATGGCGCTGCTGCGCCGTGGCGACCTCAGCGTCACCGAGGTCTGCTTCGCGGTCGGTTGCTCGTCGCTGGGCTCCTTCAGCAGCCGCTTCACCGAGCTGGTCGGCATGCCGCCCAGCGCCTACCGGCGCCACGCGGCGCGCGCGACGGCCGGGATGCCGTCGTGCGTGGCGAAGCAGGTGACCAGACCGGTCAGGAATCGAGAAGCGCGGGTCACGGAGTCGCACCTAACCTGACCGTCATGGGCATCACCATTCACGCGAGCTTCCTACCGCATGACGACCCGGACGCATCGCTGGCCTTCTATCGCGACGCCCTCGGCTTCGAGGTCCGCAACGACGTCGGATACGGCGGGATGCGCTGGATCACGGTCGGCCCCGCCGACCAGCCGGGCACGTCCATCGTCCTGCAGCCGCCGGCCGTCGACCCCGGCGTCACCGACGACGAGCGCCGCACCATCGTCGAGATGATGGCCAAGGGCACCTACGCCGGCGTCGTCCTGGCCACCCCCGACCTCGACGGCACCTTCGAGCGGCTGCAGGCCGGCGACGCCGAGATCGTCCAGGAGCCGACCGAGCAGCCGTACGGGGTGCGCGACTGCGCCGTCCGCGATCCCGCGGGCAACCTGATCCGCATCCAGCAGCTGCGCTGAGCCGTCCGGCGATCGCGGCCATGAGCTGCGACAGGCGGCACCGTGAAGGGGCGCGCGCGTCAGTGGCGGCCGTCCGGTGGTCACCGTCACCGGCCGCCTAGCGTGCTCCGGCCCGCCCCGCGTGCTCGGGCCTGTCTTGCGTGCGCCGGCCCGCCTGCGTCGCCGGCCACGCCGTACCGGTGGTTCCGCATCTGCCCGCGTCGCAACCCCAGGATTGAACGGCAGGCTGACGCGTCGGCGGGCACGCCGCGTGGCCGGGGCCCACCGGCTCATGCGGAAGCAGCGTGTCTGGCTTGGTATCTTGCGCCGAGCGTGACCCCGGCGACCGCGAAGGCGGCCCCGCCCAACAGATGGAGACACCATGAGCATGGCCACGAGGACGGACACGCAGTCGCCTGCGCCGCACGTTGCCGACAGCCACGATGTGATCCGCGTGCACGGCGCGCGCGAGAACAACCTCAAGGACGTCAGCATCGAGCTCCCGAAGCGCAGGTTGACGGTGTTCACCGGCGTCTCCGGCTCGGGCAAGAGCTCGCTGGTGTTCAACACGATCGCGGCGGAGTCGCAGCGGCTGATCAACGAGACCTACAGCGCCTTCGTGCAGGGCTTCATGCCGACGCTGGCGCGGCCCGAGGTCGACGTGCTCGACGGGCTGACGACCGCGATCGTCGTCGACCAGCAGCGGATGGGTGGCGACGTCCGCTCCACGGTCGGCACCGCCACCGACGCCAACGCGATGTTGCGCATCCTCTTCAGCCGGCTCGGGCAGCCGCACATCGGCTCGCCCAACGCGTTCGCCTTCAACGTGCCGTCGGTCCGGGCGAGCGGTGCGGTCACGGTCGAACGGGGTGCCAGCAAGACCGTGAAACAGACCTTCACCCGCACCGGCGGCATGTGCCCGCGCTGCGAGGGCCGGGGCACGGTCTCCGACATCGACCTGACCCAGCTCTACGACGACTCCAAGTCGATCGCGGAGGGCGCGTTCACCATCCCCGGCTGGAAGTCGGACAGCTTCTGGACGGTGCGCGTCTACGCCGAGTCGGGCTTCCTCGACCCGAACAAGCCGATCCGCGAGTTCACCGAGAAGGAAATGCGGGACTTCCTCTACCGGGAGCCGACCAAGGTGAAGGTCGAGGGCGTCAACCTCACCTACGAGGGGCTGATCCCCAAGGTCCAGAAGTCGTTCCTGTCCAAGGACAGGACGGCGCTGCAGCCGCACATCCGGGCGTTCGTGGACCGGGCGGTCACCTTCACCGCCTGTCCCGACTGCGGCGGCACCAGGCTCAGTGAGGCGGCCCGGTCGTCGAAGATCCAGGGGATCAGCATCGCCGACGCCTGCGCGATGCAGATCAGCGACCTGGCCGCATGGGTCCGCGGCCTCGACGAGCCGTCGGTGGCGCCGCTGCTCGCCACGTTGCAGCAGACCCTCGACTCGTTCGTGGAGATCGGGCTGGGCTACCTCTCGCTCGACCGGCCGTCGGGCACCCTGTCGGGCGGCGAGGCGCAGCGCGTCAAGATGATCCGCCACCTCGGCTCCTCGCTCACCGACACCACCTACGTCTTCGACGAGCCCACCACGGGCCTGCACCCCCATGACATCCAGCGGATGAACGACCTGCTGCGACGGCTGCGGGACAAGGGCAACACGGTGCTCGTCGTGGAGCACAAGCCGGAGACGATCGCGATCGCCGACCACGTCGTCGATCTCGGCCCCGGCGCCGGTACGGCGGGCGGCGCCGTCTGCTTCGAGGGCACCGTCGAGGGGCTGCGGGCCAGCGGCACCATCACCGGCCGCCATCTCGACGACCGGGCCGCCCTCAAGGAGACGGTGCGCAAGCCCACCGGAACGCTGGAGATCCGCGGCGCGACGGCGCACAACCTGCGCGACGTCGACGTCGACATCCCGCTCGGGGTGCTCGTCGTCGTCACCGGCGTCGCCGGCTCCGGCAAGAGCTCGCTCGTGCACGGGTCGATCCCCGCCGGCGCGGGTGTGGTGTCGGTCGACCAGGGCGCGATCCGCGGCTCGCGGCGGAGCAACCCGGCGACGTACACCGGGCTGCTCGACCCGATCCGCAAGGCGTTCGCGAAGGCCAACGGTGTGAAGCCGGCGCTGTTCAGCGCCAATTCCGAGGGCGCCTGCCCCGACTGCAACGGCGCCGGCGTCATCTACACCGACCTGGCGATGATGGCCGGCGTGGCCACCACCTGCGAGGAGTGCGAGGGGAAGCGGTTCCAGGCATCGGTGCTGGACCACCACCTCGGTGGCCGCGACATCAGCGAGGTGCTCGCGATGTCGGTGACCGAGGCCGAGGAGTTCTTCGGCGCCGGCGAGGCGCGCACGCCGGCCGCGCACGCCATCCTCGGCCGGCTCGCCGACGTCGGGCTCGGCTATCTCAGCCTGGGCCAGCCGCTCACGACGCTGTCCGGCGGCGAGCGGCAGCGGCTCAAGCTGGCCACCCACATGGCCGAGAAGGGCGGCGTCTACGTCCTCGACGAGCCGACCGCCGGCCTCCACCTCGCCGACGTCGAGCAGCTGCTCGGCCTGCTCGACCGGCTCGTCGACTCCGGCAAGTCGGTCATCGTCGTCGAGCACCACCAGGCGGTCATGGCGCACGCCGACTGGATCATCGACCTCGGCCCCGGCGCCGGCCACGACGGCGGCCGGATCGTCTTCGAGGGCACGCCCGCCGACCTCGTCGCCGCCCGCTCCACCGTCACCGGCGAGCACCTCGCGGCCTACGTCGGCATCTGACGCCAGCATTCCCGAGCCGCGCGAACGCCCCGAAGCGAATCGCTTCGGGGCGTTCGTGTTTCCGCGTCCAGGCATGGCGCGGTCGGCCATGGACTTCGGACTCCCAGCTTCACGGTCGCGTCGCCGGGACGGAGCCGCCGGGCGGCACGAGAAACGTCCTCAGTACGACTGGAGTTCGATCAGGGTGCCGGCCGGGTCGCGTAGGTGAGCGGTCCGGAGATTCGGTCCCCAGGCGGGCCGGTCCGTGGGTGGTACGACCTGTGCGGCGCCGTGCGTCAGGCACAGGGCCAGCCCTTCGTCCACGTCGTCGACCCGGCACACGAACATCACCGCGTCCTGCGCCGGCGCGCTCTTGGAGGGGAGGTGGGCGGTGCCCGCCACCTCGGCCAGGGATGCCCGGTCGAACAACACGAGGACGCCCTCCTCACCGACGTCCCAGTTCGCATACGGCCCCGCCGCGGTGCCCCTGACGCGCCGCGCGCCGACGAGCTCCGGCAGCACGGCGTCATAGAACCTGAAAGCGGTGGCGAAGTCGTCGACCAGGAGACGGGGATGCAGCGCGTCCATGGGCGGCCTACCTTCCAAATAGTGGGTCTTCACCCACTATAGGTCGACACCTACAATGTCGCCATGGGAACAGAAACGCCGGACGCGCTCCCGCCCACGCTGCTCGGCCTCAGCACCTACCTGCTGTCGCTGACCGGCAAGGCGGCGCGGGGCCGCGTAGCCGACCGGCTCGCTTCCCGCGGCCTTCGCCTCTGGCACATGGCCGTACTGGCCGCGCTCGCCGACTTCGGCCCCCACACGCAACGCGGCCTGTGCGCACGCCTTTCCGTCGACCCGAGCGACATGGCCAAGGTCGTCGAGCAGCTGGCCGCCCTCGACTACCTGACACGCGCACGCGACGTCACCGACCGGCGGCGGGTCTCGGTCGGCCTGACCGATGCGGGACGCCGCGCCCTGGAGGAGCTCGTCCACGAGGCCCGCACCATCCAGGACGACGTGCTGGCCCCCTTGACGACGGACGAACGAGCCCAGTTGCACGGGCTGCTGCTCAAGGTGTTCACGGCGACACGCCGGCCCGACGCAAGGGCGGATCGGCACTGAAGCGGCCCGGATGGCCACCTGCCGCCCGCTGTACGGCCCGCCTACGACGCGTCGTGTCCCTCGGAACGGCCGCGCGTGGCTCCGCTTCCGGGGCGGCGTCGGGCGCTACGTCGGGCAGCCGAAGCCGCCGGACGTGGCGCGCGCGACCCACCCGGACGGCCCCACCCGGCCGTGGCGGCGGGCGCGGTGAAAGCCGCAGCGGCTGTCGCGGTCGCGGAGGCGAAGCCGGAACGTGCACTCCATGAGACATACCTTTCGTGCCTGGTTCGCTGGTAAGTCTCATGTGTACGGGAACCCGGTTTCACCTGGGCTTATGTGACTTGACGGCGGCTTTCGCGATGCCTGACGGACCCGGCGCCGGACGCCCGCGCGGGCCGCTCCCTCGGGAACCCCGCCCCCGCGGCGCCGATCGAGGCCCTGAGCGTGACACCTGTGGGACGGACGCTGCCCCTGTGCGGCTGGGGCTTCTGATGCCGCACGCCGTACGGGAGCCAAACTTTACCTTTTGAGGTGTTGGGACGGATGTTGTCCCAGCTTGTCGCGGTCCTAGGATCTGGCGCATAATCCGCGCTGTGACCTGGGGGAATGATGGCCGACCTCGAGCTGCCCGAAGACGTGATCGAAGCCCGGAGGGCGTACGACGCCGCCGACGACCGGGTCAGGGAACTCACCGCCGCGATGCCGTCGTCCGTCGACGTGGCCGAAGGCAGGGCCACGTTCGAGCCGCTGGCGATGGCCGACCTCCTTGAGGCCCGCGCTGAACGGCTGCGCCTGCTGGGCGTCCTCCGTGACCTGCCGTGGTGGGGCACCGTGCCCTCGATGGTGGACGCCGAGAAGCAACTGCGGATCGCCGCTCGGGCCGAATGAAGGCGCGGTCCGCGTGACCGCTCCCGGCAGGAGGGCCGATGAGGAAGAAGGGATCGAGTCGTCGCCGCGCCGGTCCGCGAAGAGGATCACTCGGCCTGGGCCGGTGCCGCAGCCCACCACCTCGAAGGGCGATGTCGCCGACCTGCACGCACTGCTGGAGGCGGCGCGAGTGCCCGGTCCCTACGTGCTTGTCGGCTGGTCGGCGGGCGGTCCGATCGTCAGGATCTACGCCGGCGAGTACCCGCACGAGGTGTCGGGTCTCGTCCTCGTCGACGCGGAGTCGGAGTTCCTGCAGTCGGAGCTCACGCCTGAGCAGGCCCGTCAGCGGAGCGGCACGCCTTCACCCTCGTGAACCCTCGTGAACCCTCGTGAAACTCGTGAAACCCTGTGAAACGGGGCCGCCGGCACGGCGGGCACGAGTTCCTGCCGGACACCCGCTGGGTAGGGTGGGCGACCGTGTTGAGGGGGAGATCCGCCGAGCTGGCCGTCCTGGGAGAGGTTCTTTCGCGGGCGCGGGCCGGTCACGGCGGCGCCGTGGTGATCCGCGGGGACCTGGGCACGGGCAAGACCGCCCTGCTGGAGTCGGTTCCCGCCGCCGCGGGGGAGGTCCGGCTGCTGCGCGCGACGGGCGTCGAGTCGGAGGCCGAGTTGCCCTACGCCGGTCTCCAGGTGCTGTTGCGGGAGGTGCCGGGGCTGGTCGACCGGCTGCCGGAACGGCAGGCCCTGGCGCTGCGCGCGGCGATCGATCTGCCGGGGGGCTCGGGCGCCGACCGCTTCCTGGTCGGCGCCGCCACGCTCACGCTGCTCAGCGAGCTGGCCGCGGACCTGCCGGTGCTGGTGCTGGTCGACGACGCGCACTGGCTCGACCTCGAATCGGCGCAGGCGCTGGTGTTCGCGGCGCGCCGGCTGGGCGCGGAGCCGGTGACCATGATCTTCGCCGCCCGTGACGGCTCCATGGTCTTCGACGGGCCGGGCCTGCCGGTGCTGCGGCTGGATCCGCTGACCGACGAGGCGGCGGTCGCGCTGCTCGCCGACCACGCCCCTGACCTGGACGCCGCCGTACGCCGCCGGATGCTGGCGCAGGCGCGGGGCAATCCGCTCGCCCTGGTGGAGCTGGCGGACGCGCTCACCCCCGCCCAGCGTGACGGGCGCGAACCGGTCGACGAGCAGGAGATCGCCGTCCTGCCGGTCTCCTGGCGGGTCCGGCGGATCTTCGACGAGCGGATCGCCGCACTGCCCGCCCCGGCGCGCACCCTGCTGACGATCACGGCGGCGGACGACACCGGCGACCTGGCGATGGTCCTGCGCGCCGGGCAGCTGATGGGCGCCTCGGCCACGGATCTCGAGCTCGCGGCCGAGGCCGCGCTGATCCGGCCGGCGGACGGACGCGTGGCGTTCCGCCACCCTCTGGTACGGGCCGCCGCCTACCAGGGTGCCCCGCTGGCACAGCGCATGGCCGCCCACCGGGCGCTGGCCGAGGCGATGGGCGCCGGTCGGGACGCGGGCCGCCGGGCCTGGCATCTGGCCGCCGCGACCGCCGGCTACGACGAGGAGGTCGCGGCCGAGCTGGCACGCAACGCGGAGCTGTTCAGGTCGCGTGGCGGCCTGGCCGCGGTCGCCGCCGCCTACCGTCGCGCCGCTCAGCTGACGGAGGACCTGGACATCCGCGCCGGTCGCCTGGCCGCCGCGGCGCTGGCCGCCCACGACGCCGGCCAGATCGAGCACGCCGCCGCGCTGGCTGACGCCGCGGCGGCACACGTGCGTGACCCGTCTCAGCTGGCCCGCCTGGCCGCGATCCGGGCCGGCAGGGAACACGCCAAGGGCCGGCCCGAGGTGGCCCGCCTGCTGCTCATCGACGCGGCACGGGAGGTCATGACGCTCGACTCCACGGCGGGCCGGATGATGGCCTTCGAGGCGATGGCCGCGGCCTGGGACACACCCGACCCGGCCACGGCCGCCACGGACACCGCCGCGAGACTGCCCGACCCCGCCGCAGGCACCGCCGCCACGCTGCCCGACCCGGCCACGGCCGCCGCGGGCACCGCCCTCAGGCTGTCCGACCCGGACGTGGGGGACGGCGCCCTGCGCAGGGGCGCGGCCGGGCTGCTCGGGCTCGCCACGGGGGATCTCGCCGGTGGCGTCGCCGCGCTACGGGAGTTCACCGGCCACGTCGCGGCCACCCGCCAGGACCGCAGCCTGTCCGACCACTCCCGGCTGCAGGGGTGGGAGATGCTGCTCGGCGACTACGCAGGCGTCCACGAGCAGGCCGTCGCGCTGGACCAGGAATGCCGCGAACAGGGCGCGCTCGGCGTGCTGCCCAGGGTGCTGCTGCGGCTGGCGCGCTGCCGGCTGTTCCTGGGCAGGCACCGCGACGCCTACGCGACTGCCACGGAGGGGCTGGAGATCGCCCGCGACACCGGGCAGCACCACTACGTCGCGATGCTCAGCGCGGTGCTCGCCGTCCTGTCCGCGCTCGCGGGCGACCAGGACGGCTGTCGCCGGCCCGTCGGCGACGACCTGTCACACGGCATCCCGCCGAACCCCACCTGGCACGCGTATGCCCTGGGCCTGCTCGATCTCGGTCTCGGCCGGTACGAGACCGCGCTGCCCCGGCTCGCCGGTGTCGTCACCGGCGCCGACCGGCACACCGTGATCGCCCTCCACAGCCTGCCGGAGCAGGTGGAGGCGGCCGCCCGGCTGGGCAGGGCCGCCGAGGCGCGCCAAGCCTGCGACCGGTTCCGGCAGTGGGCGGCGAACATCAGGACGCCCTGGGCGCGGGCCGTGGCGCTGCGCTGCCGTGCCCTGCTCGAACCGGGCGAGGCGGCCGGGCCGCTCTTCGAGGCCGCGCTGGCCGTCCACGAGGGGGACGGCCGCCCGTTCGAGCAGACGCGCACACGGCTCCTCCACGGCGAGTGGCTGCGGCGCGCCAAGCGCCGCGCGACCGCCCGCGAGGCGCTGGCATCGGCGCTGGAGTCGTTCGAGCGGATGCGCGCCACGCCGTGGGCCGACCGGGCCAGGAGCGAGCTGCGGGCCGCCGGCACCACCACGGTGCGGGCGCCGGGCAGCGTGGATCCCGCCGCCCGGCTGACCGCGCAGGAGCTGCAGGTGGTACGGCTGGCCGCGACCGGGATGACGAACCGCGACATCGGCGCCCAGCTGTTCCTCAGCCCGCGGACCGTCGGCTACCACCTGTCCAACGCCTATCCCAAGCTCGGCGTGACCGGCCGGGCCGCGCTGGCGCGGCTCGACCTGGCATAGAACCCGGTCATTCGGCAGATCCGGGCCATCCCCTCGCGCCCGTAGCGTCGCCTCCGTTCGATCAACGACGCGAAGGGGAGGACCCGTGAAGGTTCTGGTGCTGGGTGCGACGGGTTACATCGGCAAGGCCGCGGTGCGGCGGCTGCGGCAGGACGGCCACGAGGTGGTGCCGTTCGTGCAGGCCGACGACCCCGCGGCGGCCCAGGCAGGGACGCGCGTGGGTGATCTGTCCGACCCCGGCTCGCTGCGGGCCGCGGTGACGGAGGACATCGACGCGGTGCTGAACATCGCGACACCGACCGGCGAGGAGGCGGTGGACGCCGCCGCCGTCGACGCCCTGCTGGATCGGCTGCGGGGCACCGGACGGGCGTTCGTCTACACCAGCGGCGTGTGGGTGCTGGGCGAGACCGGCGACCGGGTCGCGGACGAGGGCTCGGCGACGAACGCGATCGACATCGTGGGCTACCGTCCGCGCATCGAGCAGCGGGTGCTGGCCGCGGCGGCGGATGACGTGCGCTCCGCGGTGATCCGGCCCGGCATCGCCTACGGCAACGGCGGCGGCATTCCCGCGCTGATGGTGGCCTGGGCCAGGGAGCACGGCCACGGGCGGTATGTGGGCTCGGCGGGGACGCGCTGGCCGATGGTGCACGTGGACGACCTGGCCGCGCTGTACGGGCTGGTGCTGGAGAAGGGCTCCGCGGGCAGCGTGCTGCACGGCATCGCGCTGGAGGCGGTGCCGGCCGCCGCCCTGGCCGCCGCCGCCGACCTGGCCGCGGGCGGAACCGGCAGGGCCGAGCCGTGGCCGGTCGAGCAGGCCGCCGAGACGCTGGGCGCGCCGTTCGCCCAGGCGCTGGCCCTGGACCAGACCGTCTCCGGCAGGCGGGCGTGGGACGAGCTGGGATGGCGGCCGAGCCGGCCGTACGTCACCACGGACCTGACCAGCGGCTCCTACGCCGGGTGAGCACCGCTGCTCGCCACGCTCCCGCTGCGGGCTGGCTGGATTGATCACAGGCGTCGTCAACGGTGGGACTTGATCGGTGAAGACACCTCCGGTGTGGTGGAGGTGCCGGATCCGCGGCACCCGCGCAGGCCCCGAGTCCCACCGTCGCAAGGGAGGATCGCCCGGATGGTCACGAACCGCTACCCGGCCACGTGCTGGCTCACACCGAGCGCGGAGGTCCGTCCCTCGCCTGTCGAGGGACTCGGGCTCTTCGCCACCGCGGAGATCGACCCAGGGGACCTCGTCATGCGGCTCGGCGGACAGGTCATCGACGACGTGACCCTGGCCGGCCTGACCCCGCCCTACAGCAGCCTGACCGTCGAGGAAGGCGTCCACCTGCTCCTTGACCCCGGCCATCCGGTCCGCTACGGCAACCACTCGTGCGACCCGAACCTCTGGCACGACGATTCCACCACGGTGGTCGCGCGCAGGCGCGTCATGCCCGGCGAGGAGCTCTCCCTCGACTACGCCACCCACAGCGGAACGGACACCTGGGCCATGCCGTGCCGGTGCCTGAGCCCTCTGTGCCGCGGTACGGTCACCGGCGGCGACTGGCGACTCGCCCGCCTGCGGCGCGCATACGGCGCCCACTGGGTGACGCCGCTGCTACGCCGCATCGCGCAGAGCGAGCCCGGCGCGCTTCGATGACGAACCGTCGTTTCCACCACCTCAATGCCTGGAACGGCAGCCCGCCGTCGCCGAGGCCATGACCGGCGCATCGGCCACCCCGTGTCGCCCACCCCGCCGACAAGCTCGAGAACGCGCGGCGTGCTGCATACTGCCGCCTCATGGAGATCTCGGAAGGCGAGCTACGCCGGATCGAGTCCGGGCCGCCGGCCGAGGCAGAGCCGGCGTTCGTCGTGCGCGTGTTCTTCACGGCGGACGCCCCCGCGAACGTGGTCGCCCGGGCGGGGCAGGTCCTCACGCGCGTCATCGAGCGGGCTGAGCCGTGGCCGACAGCGGACGAATGGCCAGACCTGCTGCCGTCGTGGTTCGTCGCGAAGTGCGCGCCGGAACCACGGGCCGATTCGGTGCAGGACGGGGCTGGACGGCCGGCGTGGTGGTGGCGGTTCTTAATGCCGGGGGAGAGGGCCGCGGTGTCCGGGGAGTCGTGGACTCTGTCCGGCTGGCTCCACTTCTTCGACCCGGCCGCGGGGGATGGCGGTGACCGGAGCTGGTGGTGGTGGGACGCGGGCAGTGACAGGCCGGACAGGGGCTGGATCGACGTGGCCACGGACGGCTGGCCGTTCGGCACCGGCTCGTTGTACTGGTTGATCGAGGCCTGCGGGGGCACGGATCCGTACTGCTGACGACGCCCCGTCGAGTTCCTTGGGAGGTGGGGCCGTCCAGTGCGGCGGCCGCTCACTCGTTGACCCGTGTGGGGACCGTGGTCCTGCGACCTGATCGCCAGGCGCCTGGTACCGGCCGAGCCGTACAAGGACGGCGAGCAGACGCCCTGCCGGGGCCATCCGGTGTTCGTCGCCCAGCACGCGACCGCCACCTGCTGCCGTACCTGCCTGCACCGCTGGCACGACATCCCCCGGGGGAGAGAGCTGACGTCCGAAAGAGCGGGCGAACGTCGTGGACGTCATCTGCCGGTGGATCAAGAGGGCGAGAGCGAGTGACACGGCGAGGGGAGGCAGGGCAGGCGACCGGGGCGCGGGTCGCCTCGGGAGACGTTGGCGAGGACTCCAGCGTGATGGTTGCCCCAGGCCGTTCGGGTGCGATCCGGAGGTGGGACGGGTGTGGTGCTGGGGTCGTCAAGGGGTTGGGTCCTGTGGGGCGGGGAGGTGGATGACGGCGGACCAGGCTTCGGCTTCGCCGAACTGCCAGGCCGCCACGACCGGGTGCGGGGGAGTGCCGTATCCGGGGTTCTCGTTCTCCAGGTAGAAGGCGCCGTAGGCGCGGGCGGTGTCCTCGTCCCTGCACAGGTTCAGCAGGTGGTCGCGCAGTCCCGGGTGGTCGACGGTGGACAGGCGTTTCTTCCAGCGGCCTTCGACGCCGCCCGTGGGGTCCAGCGACGTCAGGTGGTCGGGGCCGCGCATGGTGCCGGTGATGACGCGCATCGCGTCCAGCAGCGAGCCGTCGCTGTGGACGCGGAAGGCGACCAGCGGGAACGCCTTCGACAGGTCGCGGGGCTTCATGCCGCGTTCGACGAGGGTCCGGCCGAGTTCGGCGCCCGGCAGGCCGGATTCCAGGCCGTCCACGCCGTGTCCTGAGTCCTCGCCGTAGAAGAGCGAGTTGCCGAGGTCGATGGTCCAGTGCGGGGCCATGAGGTCCCAGCCGTCGAAGAGCTCGCCCAGGATGGGCATGCTGGGGAACGGCGCCCTGACGATCTCGCCGCGGACCAGCGGGGCGACGTCGAAGCCCTCGTCGAACAGCTCGAGCGACAGGTCGTGGCAGGCGTAGTACGCGGCGTACGTGGCGCGCGTGTCGAAGGTCTCCAGCGGCCGGCCGAGGAGGATCGCGAAGGCGCGGGAGAGGGCGGCGTCCCAGGCGTCCTGCGGTGAGGCGGTCATCGCACGTCCCTTCAGGTGATCGGTGCCCAGCATCGTAGGAGCCGGTTCCGACAATCCACCGCTCGCGCCCGACCCTGGGAAGCGTGCCGGGACCCGAGAGCCGCTCCCAGGGCGCGCGACGATCAGGCCGGGTGGCGAAGGTCGCCGGGAGCGGCGGCGGGTAGGGGGCTCGGCCGGTCGCGAAGGTCGCCGGGAGTGGCGCGGGCAGGGGGCTCAGCCGGCTGCGAAGGTCGCCTGGTCGGCCGCCGCCTCGTCCTCGGCGCGGTAGCCGCTGGCCTGGGTCTCGAACAGCCGGGCGTAGCCGTTGCTCGCGGCGATGAGGTCGGCGTGGGTGCCGTGCTCGGCGATCCGGCCGTCGCCGAGCACCACGATGAGGTCGGCGTCCCGTACCGCGCCGAGCCGGTGGGAGACGAGCAGGCTGGTGCGCCCCGCCCGATGTTCGCGCAGCCGCCGGTGCACCTCGTACTCGGCCTCCGGGTCGAGTCCCGAGCTGGGCTCGTCGAGGATGAGCAGGTCGCGGTGCTCGCGCACCAGCGCACGGGCCAGCGCGAGCCGCTGCCACTGCCCGCCGGACAGCACCACGCCGGCGTCGTCCTCCGGTCCGAAGAAGATGCGGCTCAGCATCGTGTCGTACCCCTGCGGCAGGGCCCGCACGGTCTCGCCGGCTCCCGCCGCCTCGGCGGCGGCCTCGATCCTGGCCCGGTCGGACATCGCCGCGAGCTCGCCGACGCCGATGTTCTCCGCCGCGGTGAGGTCGTAGCTCATGTAGTCCTGGAAGAGCACGCCCATTCTGGCGCGCAGCTCGGCCGGCGGTACGTCGCGGATGTCCACGCCGTCCCAGAGGATCGTCCCGCGGACCGGGTCGTAGAAGCGGCACAGCAGCTTGATGAGGGTGCTCTTGCCGGCTCCGTTGAGCCCCACCAGCGCGACCGAGGCGCCGTGGGGGATCGTGAGGTCGACGCCGCGCAGCACCCAGGGGTGGCTCTCGTCGTAGCGGAACCACACGTCGCGCAGCTCGATGCCGCGCCGGAGCGCCGGCAGCGCCGCGGGCAGGCGCGGCGCCGGGAGGTCGTCGGGCAGCGACATCACCCGCTCGTGGTGGCCGAACAGGAGCAGCGCGTGGCCGGCGTTGGCCGCGTTCTCCACGGTGGCGACCAGCGCGGCCTGGGTGCCGGCGACGGCCGCGGCGAACGCCGTGACGTCGCCCAGGGTCAGCCGTCCGGCCAGGGCCGCGTACCCCGCCCACACCAGTCCGGTACCGCTGACCAGGGCGGACAGGGCCGCCAGTGACGACTGCGTGAGCGCCTCCCGCCGGTCCAGCCGCCGCTCGCCCGCCTGCATGGTGGTCAGCTCGCCGATCACCCGGCGCCTGAGGAAGTCGCCGAGCCCGAACAGGCGCACCTCCTTGGCCGCCTGCACGTCGGTGATCAGCGAGGAGTAGAAGATCTGCCGCCGGGCCGCCGCCGACTGTCCGGCGATCATCGCGGCCCGCCGCTTCTCCAGGGACATCCTGGCCGCGAGGGTGGGCAGCGCGGCGACCGCGACCAGTACCGCCATCAGAGGGCTCAGGACGGCCAGCGCGCCCAGCAGTCCGGCCAGGGTGATGACGTTGCGCCCGAGGTCGAACAGGCCCGAGGTGATCGGCCCCATCGCGCCACCGGTGGCCTGCGTGGCCATCCGCAGCTCGTCGAGGAAGGCCGGGTCCTCGAACCGCGACAGCCCCTGGAACCCGTTCACCCTCGTGTACAGGCGGTCCTGCAGCAACAGGTCGAGCCGGCGGTCAGATTCGGCCCGCAGGTATCCCGTGACGTGCGGCAGCACTCCCGCGGCCAGGCCGAGCGCGACGAGGCCGGCGACCGGTCCCGCCACCCGTTCCGCGAGACCCGCCGCCAGCCCGTCGACGAGCTCCTTGGTCATCCACACGGTGCCCGTGGGCAGCAGCCCGGCCGCGATGGTGGCCGCCAGCTGCGACACCGCCAGCACCGGTCCGGCCCGCCAGCACAGCGCCCCCAGGGCGGCGGCGCCGCGCAGCCGTTCCGCGATCACGTCGCCGGCGCCATGGCGGTGAGCTCGGCGAGTTCCGTGTGCGCGGCCACGACCGTGCCCTCCTCGGCGCGCAGGAACGTGGGGAACGCCTCGATGCCGAGCGCGTGCCCGATGCGGTCGGCGTCGGCGCCCGTGATCACGCTCGCCGCGCCGCCCAGTACGGCGAGCAGGTCGTCGACCTTCGCGCCGGCGCCGCTGATGACCGCCAGGGCGGGCTGCTTGCCCGCCGCCTCGACGAACTGCGGCGCCCGCTCGTGGCACGTGCTGCAGCCGACGTCGAAGAAGCCCACCAGTCGCGCCCCCGCGGCGACCTCGGGCAGCGTGCGGCCGACCAGCACGCCGGGGTCGTACGCCATGAGCATCGAACGCCCCGCCAGCCGTTCCAGCTCGGCGGTGTGCTCGCGGAGCCGGCGCAGCACCCCCAGGGTGAGCAGCAGGTTGAACAGGCACAGGACGCCGACGAGCACGACGGCGGCAACCAGGAAAGGCATCGGACAACCTCACTTCAGACGGTGAACAGCTCCATCAGGTCGTCGAGGCGCACCACGAGCAGGGCGCCCACGCCGGCCGCGACGAGCGCGAGGACGACACCGGCCGGATGCGGCGCGGACGTCCCGGCCGTGATCCAGGCGGTGAGCCCGACGCCCCCGAGGGCGGCCAGGACCAGGTTGCGCACCACGTGCACCCGGCCGAGCGGCGTGGCGGAGGCGCCGAAGCACCGGCACGGCGCCTGCCGTCCTCGGCGCAGGGCGGCCAGGATGCCGCCGGTCAGCACGGTGAGCGCCCCGACGGCGGCCGCGAACCCCAGCGGTACGGCCGGCGGGAGCGCCAGCAGGAGGACCACCACGGCCTCGGCCGCCACGAGCGCGTGCGCGGCCACCGCCGACCCGCCTCGCGGAAGGATCCCGAGCGCCACGATGGAGGCCGCGAACTCGTCGAACGCCGCCCGGCCGCGGATCTTCCCCACGAGTGCGATCGTGAAGACGGCGGCCAGCAGGGCCCGACAGGCGATCATGAGATACAGCACGTCGTCACCTCGTCGCCTGGTCTGGCGGCGGACACCGCCGCCAGACCCGCGTGTCCTACCTAGCCACCACAGGTTCTGTACACGTAGCAGGCCCCGCAGTAGGTCTGGCCGCCGATGTTGGTGCAGAGCTTGCGGTAGTCGGAGCGCTCCCTGCAGTAGCAGTGGACGTACCACTCGGAGGCGGCCTTCGCGGACGCCTTGGGCACCAGCTTGTCAAGAATCCGGTCGCCGAGCCTGCCAAGGACAGCGGTCATGGATTCGCTCCTTTCCTAGCGATGCGGTCAGCCGAAACCTAGGGGCGGGGCATACAGCGCCCCATACAGCCGCGCTACAACCGGGCGGTGAGCAGCCGTTCCAGCACCGGATCGCGGCGCTTCGACGGGTCGGCGAAAAGGTCGGCGAAAAGGCCGGCGGCCCTGGCGGCGTCCGCCGCGGCGCGCGGGTCGCCGAGGGCCGCGCGGGCTCGGGCGAGCTGCCGGGTGCCGGCGGCGCGGCCGTACGCGTCGCCGATCTGGTCGGTCAGCTCCAGGACGCGGGCCAGGTCGGCCACGGCCGCGCCCGGATCACCCTGCCGCAGCCGGATCTCGGACCTGCTGAGCAGGACCTCCCACTGGTCCTCCCTGTTGCCGATCTCCTCGCAGCGGGCCAGCGCCTCGGTCAGCACCTCCAGCGCCTTCTCCCGCCGGTCGAGCAGGCAGTAGGCGCGGCCGAGCGCGGCCAGGGTGATGCTCTCGCCGTACAGGTCGCGGTCGGCGCGCCGGACGGACAGGCACTCTTCGAGGCGGTCCGCCGCCTCGGCGTACCGGCCCAGCCGGAGCAGCACCTCGCCCAGGTTGTGGGTGACCAGCCCGATGCGGTTCGACCCGTGCGCCTCCAGCAGGCGCAGGCCCGCGGTGATGTGGTCGAGGGCCGCGTCGAGCTCGCCGGTCTGCATGCACAGCCAGCCGAGGTTGTGCAGCGCCAGCCCTTCCTCCTCGCGCCTGCCCAGGTCGCGCCAGAGATCGAGGGCCCGGCGCAGGAGGTCGTGCGCCGCCTCGGCCTGGCCGGACCTCCACTCCACCAGTCCCAGCGTCACCAGCGTGGACGCCTCCGCGACGCGGTCGCTTTCGCGCCGCGCGACGTCGATGGCCAGCCGCGCGACGGTCTCCAGCTCCCGCCAGTAGCCGCTCTTCATCGCGATGGCCTTGATCAGGGGCATCAGCGCGACGGCGAAGCCGCCCTGGTCCTCTTTCACCGCCTGTACGGCCGCCGCCACCAGGCACGGCAGCTCCGCGTCCAGCCATCGCACAGCGGCGGCGGGATCCGGCGGGGCGACGGCGGAGGCGTCGGCGCCCTCGACGGCGGGCAGCAGGTGCGGCTGCAACACGTGCTGCAGTCGGCGGCAGCCGTCGAGATACCACTCCAGGGCCCGCCCGACCGCACCCGCGCGCTCCTCCGGCGCGTCATGGCCGCCGGCCAGCTCCGCCGCGAAGAGGCGCAGCAGGTCGTGCATGCGGAACCGGCCGTCACCGACCGGATCGAGCAGGCGCGCCTCGATCAGCTCGTCGAGCGCGCTCTCCGCCGTCGCCCGGTCGGTGTCCATCAGCGCGGCGGCGAGCTCGACGCCCACCTCGGGCACCTCCAGCACGCCGAACAGCCGGAAGGCGGCCTTCGCGGTGCTCGTCAGCGTGCCGTACCCGACCTCGAAACAGGAGCGCAGCCGCAGGTCGGCCGCCTGCAGCTCGTCCAGCCGCCGGTGCTCGTCGCCCAGCCGCTCGCCGAAGCGGGCCAGCGACCAGTCGGGCCGGCCCGCCAGCCGCGCGCCGGCGATGCGCAGCGCCAGGGGGTGGTAGCCGCACCAGGACGCGATCTCCGCGGCAGCCTTCGCCTCGGCGGCCACCCGTTCGCCGGCTAGCAACGTCAGCAGGCGCACCGACTCGGCCTCGTCGAGCATGCCGACGGCGATCGGCACGGCGTCCACGGTGGTCAGCGCGACGCGGCTGGTGATCAGAGCCGCGCAGCCCTCGCCCGCCGGCAGCAGCGGCGCCACCTGGGCGGCGCTGACCGCGTTGTCGAGGACGACCAGGACCCGCCGGTCGGCCAGCAGCGACTGGTAGTGGGTGGCCGCCTCCGCCGGCGCGGCGGGAACGTCACCGGGCGGCACGCCCAGCGCGCGCAGGAAGCGGCCGAGCACCTCGGCAGGGCGCAACGGGGGCAGGCCGGGTGTGGATCCCTGGAGGTCGACATAGAGCTGGCCGTCGGGGTAGTGGTCGGCCACGCGGTGCGCCGCCTTCACCGCGAGCGCCGACTTGCCCGCGCCGCCGGGGCCGTGCAGCGTCACCACGGACGGGCCCGCCTCGCCGTGCAGGACGGTGTGCAGCCGGGCCTGCTCGGCCGCCCGGCCCACGAACACCATCGGCGCCCGCGGCAGCAGGCGGGGACGCGGGCGCCCGTCGTCGGTCGGGACGGCCACCGTGTCACGGTCCGGTGCCAGCAGGCCGGCGTCCCTGCGCAGGATCGCCTGCTGCAGCAGGCGAAGGTCCGGTCCAGGGTCGATGCCCAGCTCGTCGGCCAGGACCCGGCGGGCGGCGCCGAACGCCTCCAGCGCGCCGACCACGTCGCCGCTGCGGTACAGGGCCACCATGAGCTGGCCGTGCAGCCGCTCGCGCAGCGGATACTGCCCGATCACCTCGCGCAACCGGGTCGCCGCCGTCGCGTTCTTGCCGAGCGCGAGCTGGATGTCGGCGTGTTCCTCCACCACGCCCAGGTAGTGGTCGGTGAGGCGGGCGACCACCTCGCGCAGGGTGGGGCCGAGCGGCACGTCTTCGGCCGCCGTCCCGTCCCACAGCGCCAGGGCCCGGGTGAAGGACTCCTCGGCGGCGCTCAGGTCGCGCCTGGCCAGCGCCTGGCGGCCGCGTGCCGACAGCGCCTCGAACTCGAAGAGGTCGAACTCCTCCGGCCCGACGTGCAACAGGTAGCCGACGTCCGAGGTGACCAGCCGTTCCTCGTCCGGCAACAGCTTGCGCAGCTGCATGAGGTAGGTGCGCAGGTTCGCCACCGCGGAGCGGGGCGGCTGCTCGTCCCACACCTCCGCCACCAGCGACCTGATGGGGACGACGTGACCCGCCCGCGCCAGCAGCATGGCGAGGACGGTCCGTTGCTTCGGCGCCGTGATCCTGACCGGGGACCCGTTGACCTGGATCCGCATCGGGCCGAGAAGTCGAAACCGCACGATGGCCGCGGTTACCGGGAGTGTCCGCCAAACCGGCGCAGCGCGACGCCGAGCAGCCGGTCGGCGTCGAAGAACCCGCGCTGGCGGGAGTCGACGCTGTCGCTGTTGTCGCCGAGGACGACCAGCGCGCCGGCCGGTACCCGGGTCACGCTGTCGTCGATGCCCGGCGGCACCGGGTCGCCGGGCAACGCGACGGCACGCTTGATGTTCCACTGCCGGCCGTCCGGTCCCGGCGGACCAGGCTCGGCGGGCGTCGGCGGCGGCTCGAGCACGACCACGTCACCCCTGCTGACCTGGTCGATCCGGCGCCTGAGCACCAGGACGCGATCGCCGTCGGCCAGGGTCGGCAGCATGCTGGTCCCCTCGACGGTGACCACCACGTAGCGCCTTCGCACCCATAACGCGCCCGCGATCGCCACCAGCACGCACCCACCGATGATCAGCTTCATGGCGCTCTTCCGAGGTCGGCCCCTGGGAGGGGTGATTCCTGAGGCGAAACGATCTCCGTTGGAACGTGGCCATGTCAAGGTGCCGCCGCCCCGTACGGCCGGCCGGCGGATCGTCGCCCGTAGAAGGCCCCGCGGCGGGAAGGAACAAGGTGTCCCACGCTGAGGAGTGCCTGTCGTCATGGACTGGAGCCTTCGCGCCTGCAGCCGGCGCGGTCACGTCACCTACGCCCCAGACGAGCCGCATCTGCGACGGCGGCTGCGCGCCGACACCACGCTCGGCGAGGTGTGGCGCTGCCTGCGCTGCGGCGACTTCACCCTCGGACCGCCGCACGGCACCGGCCCCGCCGACGAGGCTCCGCTCGTCCTGCGCGGCCGGGCCCTGCGCGACGCCGCCATCCTCCGGCTCCTCGCGCTCGAACGGTTCGCCAGGGCGCTGCTGCTGTTCCTGGCCGCCTACGGCGTCTGGCGTTTCAAGGGTGGCAAGGAGGCGATCAACAGGGCCTTCGAGGAGTACCTGCCGCTGCTCATGCCGCTGGCCGAACGGCTCGGCTGGCGCCTGGCCGACTCCAAACTCGTCCTCACCCTGCACCAGCTGCTGGCGACCGGCACGAGGACGCTGACCTTGCTGACCGTCGCCCTCACCGCGTACGGCGTGATCCTGGTCGTCGAGAGCGTCGGGTTGTGGCTGCTCAAGCGGTGGGGCGAGTACTTCGCGGTGATCGCCACCTCGGTCTTCATCCCGCTGGAGATCTACGAGCTGAGCCACCGGATCACCTGGATCCGGGTGACGTTCCTGGTCGTGAACCTCGCGGCCGTCGCCTACATCGTCGTCACCAAGCGCCTCTTCGGCGTGCGCGGAGGTCGCGCCGCCCACGAGGCGGAACGGCACGAGGCGAGCCTCCTCGAGGTCCAGACGGCGGGCACCCGCTGAACCCGCCCCGGACGGTCGACGCGGGGTGCGCGATGGGCTGGGAGACGTGGGAAAGAAGGCGCGGGAAGCCCGCGGGAAACCGTGGGGGAAAAGGAAGCGAGGCCCGCATCGGAATGCGGGCCTCGCTGGGAGCCGATCGGCGAGCTCGACGAGCCCGTCGCGGTCATGTCTAGAACTCGGGAAGCCTGCCGATGGCGACGTGCCGCCTCAGCTCCTCCTTGGCGAGTTCCCTGATCTGAGCGGGCTTCCAGGGCGTCTCGCGCCTGCGCGACTCGCCCAGCTGGCGGCGGAACTGCTCCAGGGCGCGCCTGGCGTCGTCGCGCTCGCGCTGACGCTCCCGCCTGGTCTTGGTCCGGTCGTCCTGTTCCCGCCTGGCGTTGGGCTGGTCGTGCCCGCCCACGGCGGCCTGGGCGTTCTTGCCGACCGTCGGCTGGTCGTGCCCGCCCACGGTGGCCTGGTCGTTCCTGCCGACCGTCGGTTGGTCGTTCCTGTCGCTCGTCGGCCGGCTGTTCCTGCCGCTCACGAGGCCGGGCCGCGCGTCGTCGTCGCCTGTGGCGCCGAACCGGTCGTTCCAGTCACGCGTGATGTCGAGCAGGTCGTCGTTCGCCTCGGCCCGCGTGCGCCGGTCCGCCGCCCGCCCGTGGACGGCCTCCGACGCGGTCCGCTCGCTCCAGGCCGCGGCTCGCTGACCGGACTCGGCCTGCTGGTACCTGTCCTCGGCCTGCTGCCCGGTGCCGGACTGCTGCCCGGTGTCGGCCTGCTGCCCGGACTGCTGACCGGACTCGGCCTGCTGGCCGGACTGCTGCCCGGACTGCTGGCTGGACTGGCCGGACTGCTGGCCGGCCCGCTGCCGCCTGGCCTGGGCCGCGGCCTGTCTCCTTACCTCCCTGATCGCGGCCCGCATCTCACGCTCCGCCGCGGCGGTCGCCCAGGGCTTCTTGGTGTCCGTGGCCCGGCCGCGGCCGGCGCGGTCGGTCCCGGCCCGCTCGCGCCTGGCGCGCTCGGGTGCGGGGTCGTGCGCCCCCCAGGCCCGGCGGAGCTCAGGGGCGTGCGCCTGCCGGGCGCGGCCCGGCTCGGCGTCGCCCGCCCGCCGGTTCCGCGTCGCCCGGTCGCCCTCGGCCCAGGCCCGGCGGGCCCCCCGCGTCGCGTGCTCGCGCCGCTCGGCCCGGGAGCCGTCCTTCCGGCTGTGTATCGAGGGCCACTGCCGCTTGTCCGGGCTGACCGTCCGCCACGTCACCTTCGGCATGCCCAGCTTCGGCCTGATCATCTTCGGCGGGACCACCTTCGGCGGGTTGACCGCCGCCGGGGTGACCGGCGCCGGAGTGGCCGTCGGCGGGACGACCGCCGGCGCGGCGACCGTGGTGATGGTCGGCGTGGTGCCGGCGGGTGTGTCGGCCTGCGGGGTGATGGCCACGCGCTGCGGCAGGTCGAAGCGGTAGTCCTCCACCTCGCCGCTGTCGGCCCATCCCGTCGGCCGCTCCACCCCTTCGGGCCTGGCGGTCACGCGCAGCCGCATCCACGTGCTGCCGGCCTGCATCGATTCGGGAAGGTTCCAGGTCAGCGTCTCGCTGTCGTCGCGGCGGTCCACCTCCGCGAGCGCCCGCTCCTCGTCGTCGAACCTGCCGTCGCGGTCGAAGTCGATCCACCCCGCCAGGACGGCGTCCGAAGCCGACCTGATGGGCACGGTCAGCGAGTACGCCGTCGCGTCGTCCTCGAGGACGAGCTCGTCGCCGCTCAGCGCGTCGTCGGTGTCGGCGTCCCCTCGGATGGCCCGCGCCTCGAAGCTCAGCGTGTCGGCGTTGTCGGCCGTCGCGTTCTCGCCGATGAAGATGTCGGTGATGGCGTGCGAGGCGGGGCCGTACGAGGAGGGCGCGTCGGAGTCGTCCTCGTGCAGCGACAGCTTGAAGGCGCCCCACAGGTGCGGGGTGCCCGCGTCGCCCCTGGTCCGCACGTTGCGGGCGCGCAGCCGGATCGTGAACGAGGTGACCGTGCCGTTCACCTGGACGGTGCCGCAGGTGTAGACGACGCCGCAGGTGGTGGAGTGGACCCGGTAGACCCGCTCGGGCACGATCGAGGTGCCGGTGACCTCGTAGCCGGGGAAGCCCGCCACGCGGGAGAAGGACGGCATGGTCGGTGTCCCGCTGACCAGCTCCACTCCCGCCCAGTAGTCGTCCCGCCTGCCGGAGAGGTCCTCCGCCCTGCCGCCGGTGCCGAAGACGTGCAGCCGGGGATCGCGGACCGGCCTGGAGAAGGTGAACGTCAGCTCGGCGACGTCGCTCCACTCGTTGGCCTCGACCGTGAAGTTCTCGTAGCGGTCGACGATGCCCGCCTCCGCCTTGGCGTTGACGGGCATGAGGTACTCGTCGGGCGGGGCCGCCGGGTCGGCGAGCGACACTTCGGCGGAGCCCACCCGGCTTCCGTTGACCATCACCTTGCGTA
The DNA here is from genome assembly GCF_053586935.1 of Nonomuraea sp. NPDC003727. Classification (NCBI taxonomy): domain Bacteria; kingdom Bacillati; phylum Actinomycetota; class Actinomycetes; order Streptosporangiales; family Streptosporangiaceae; genus Nonomuraea; species Nonomuraea sp. NPDC003727. The sequence continues at coordinate 75,839 of NZ_JBSFNE010000007.1, read as the reverse complement.
CGGTGACCATCACGCCCGAGGGCGTGTCGCCTATGGCCTCGGTCGACGAGTTCGTGAACGATGCCGGGCGCCCGCTCGCGTATGCGAAGGGAACGATGCCCGTGACCCCGACGAAGGCCGCGGTCATCCCGGCGAGGATTACGCGCACACCCAATTTCGCTCCCTGTTCTTGTCCCGAAAGGATCACGTTGACTTGCGGACCTGGCTCACCAGTCCGCGGGTGACTCGTCTGGCGGCGAAGTCGCTGCCGTGGACGAACCTCATGGCCGGGCCGAAGGTGGCGGCGGCGGCCAGTCCGACCATGTAGAGGCCGGGCACCCGGGTCTCGAACGTCCGTGACAGCCGCGGCCGCGGCCCGCCCGCGCTGACGCCGCGGCGCAGGTTCGGGTCGAGGATGTCGATCCTGCCGACGTCGACCTGGTATCCGGTCGCGGCGATCACATGCTCGGTCTCCAGCGTCTTGACCGTGCCCCTGGCGGTGGTCAGGTGCAGCCGTACGGCGTCGCGGTGGTCCGCGCCCTCCAGCCGCACGCCCAGCGTCACCGGGACGGCGCCGTCGAAGCGCTCCTTGAGCCACCACGAGCCCGCGGGCCCCAGCGTGGTGCGCACGATGTGGCTGCGGGCCGCCTTCGGCAGGTACCTGACGGCACCGGGCAGTTCGGACCACACCCACGACGGCCAGCCCGTGCCGAGGCCCGAGCGGGGCGCCAGCGTGCGCGTGAGAACCGAGCGCCGCTCGTCGGGCGTGTCGTTCCACGCCAGCGACGTGGTCCTGGCGACGATACGCGGCTTCGCCCCTGCCTCCACGAGCAGCGTCGCCGTCTCGAGCGCGGACTGGCCCGCGCCGACGACGGCCACGTGCCTGCCGGCGAAGGCCGACAGGTCGTGGTGCTCGCAGCTGTGCGACGACACCTCCGGCGGCAGTTGCGCCAGCGCGTTGGGCCGGTGCGCGAACGGCAGGAAGCCCAGCGCCAGGACCACCGTCCTGGCCAGCAGGGTGGCGCCGGACGACAGCGTGACGCTGAACAGCCCGCCTTCGGTGCCGATGCCGGTCACGGTCGACTCGTCGAGCGCGTCCTTCACCGTTTGCGCGCGAAACCATTTGCCGTAGGCGATGAACGTCTCCACCGGGACGGGCTCGCCATACGAGTAGCGGCGAAAGGCGTCGAGGCCGTATCGCCGGTCGGGGTCGCTGAGATGGGACGCGTCCGGCTCGGATTTCAACAGCATTCCGCGCGGCATGTGCCATTCCCATGCCTGCATCGGCCGTCCGAAAACCCGGGCGTCGAGACCCGCCGCCAGCGCGTGGGTGGCGACCGAGAGTCCATAGGGACCGGCGCCCACAATTGCCACGTCAATCACCGGCGTCTGCAAAACTTCCCCTCCTGTTCGTTGTCCCCTAAAAGCCTATTTCCGACCCTGTGCGAGGCGGGTAAAGCCACGCTTTATCGACTGTCTAGCCATTGCCACGAAGGGCCAGAAATCGTCCGCGGAAAGCCAGGCGAGTTCGTCTGCCTCCCGTACGGCCCGCAGCCATGCGGTGCAGGTTCGTTCGCGTCCGGCGCGAAATGCGGGGTAAATGTCGTAGTTTTCCACCAGAAAAGTTCGCCCATGGACGAAACGGGCCGGCGGTATGTGTTCCCCGGACAGGTGCAGGTGCATGGCGCGCACGAGGTCGAGCCCGCGGCCGTCGCCGAAGAGACGGAACTGCGCGCCGAGTCGCGGGTTGAAGTCGACGAGGTAGTACACGTCCTCGGCGGCGTCGTAGCGGAAGTCCATGTCCAGCACGCCGCGGTAGCCGAGCGCGGCGGCCATGCCGTGCGCCACGTCCTCGATCGCGGGATTGGGCAGCGCCCTGCCGTACGTGGTGAGGCCGGCGCCGGGCGGGTAGGCGCGCTCCTTCCGTCCCGTGCCGCCGAACAGGCAGCTGGAGTCCTCGTCGTAGTAGCCGTGGAAGAACCAGTCCGAGGTGGGCCCGCCGGGCACGAAACGCTGCAGCAGCAGGTCGCAGTCGAAGCCGTGCCCGAGCAGCCCGTCCGCCTGCTCGGGCCGGTGGATCAGGCTGGTGTTGCGCAGGCCCGCCTGCCTGGGCAGCCGCCACGGCTGGGCCCACTTGGCCACCAGCGGCAGGCCGAGGTCCGCCACGGCGGCGGCGATGTCGTCCGGGCAGGTCACGACGCGGGTCTCCGGCTGCGCCACGCCGAGTGACGTGCACAGGGAGGACAGCGCGGCCTTGTCGGCGAGCCGCCGCGGCAGGCCCGGCGCCTGGCCGGGCAGCAGGAAGCAGTGGCTGAGCTCCGCCGCGTGCTCGGCGACGGCGATGGCGCCGGCGTCGTCCATGGCGACCAGGACGGCCCTGCGGCCGATCCGCTTGGCCACCGCGGTCAGCGTCTCGACGACCTCTCCGCCCGGTGGCCAGGTGTACATGCGGCTGAGGTATTTCGACCGGGAGACGGGTGCGTGCCGTCCCTCGATGATTCCGTGCACTTCCACTCCGGCCCGGCCAAGGGAGCGAATGGCGCCGAGTGTTCCGTGGTGAAAGATATTGTCGTCCATCCGCAGCACTAGTGCGGGAACGGTCGTATCAAGCATGTCGTGCGTTCCATTCCAAAAGTCAAACGCCTCATCTCGGACATTTCTCGGCAACTCGCGAGTCGGATATTGGCTTTTTCGCCGAGCGGGGTATATACGGTGAGACCTGAGACGACATATAGGGACGTTCGCAATGACCGCCAAAAAGGGATACGTGCGCTGTCTTTTCGCGATGCTCGCCGGATCGGCCGCCATGGCGTGGCTTTCCGCGAGCAGCCGCGTCGACGGCGCGCAACGTGAAGAGCCCGAGCACAGACCCGCCGCGCTCGGTGTCTTCCTCGCCTCCGACGAGCGAGGTCCTCAGCGGCTGCCCGGCTTCGAGGCCTGGCTGGGCGCCGAGGTGACGGTCGGCCGTACATATCTGCCGGGGGAGTCCTGGGACGCGCTGCAGGGGCCCGGATTCATCCTCGAACCGTGGCTGCGCTGGCGCGCCGCCAAGCCGGGCAGGATCCTGGCCCTGAACGTGCCGATGATCACCCCGAACGAGAACGAGATGTCCGACGACGAGGTGGCCGTGCTGCTCCGCGCGGGCGCGAACGGCGCGTTCGACCCGTTCTTCGAGCGCCTGGCGCAGAAGCTGGTGGCGGGCAACGCGGCCGACACCATCATCGTGCTCGGCTGGGAGATGAACGGCACCACCTACTCCCACCGGTGCAAGCCGGATCCTGACGCGTGGAAGGCCTACTGGCGGCGCGTCGTCACCGCCATGCGGGCGATCCCCGGCCAGCGCTTCCGCTTCGACTTCGCGCCCGCCCGCGGCCGCGACGCCATCGAGTGGACGACGTGCTACCCGGGTGACGACGTCGTCGACATCATCGGCATGGACAACTACGACATGGAGCCGGGCAAGACCTTCTCCCACTACGTCGAGCAGCCGTACGGCCTGCAGGCGCACGCCGACTTCGCCGCCGAGCGGGGAAAGCCGATGTCGTTCCCCGAGTGGGGGCTCTTCCACCACGGCGACCGGCCCGGCTTCGTACGCCGGATGCTCGACTGGATCGCCACGCACAACGTCGTGTATCACTCGATCACCGACTACTGTCCGCACGGCGTCTGGCAGTGCTCGTCGAACCCGAACTCCTCGGAGCTCTTCCGGACGATGGTGCAGTCGCAGGTCCGCGCGACACTTACCCCGCTTCCCGCGACACCGACCCCGGAGATCCCGACGCCCGTGCCGAGCCCGTCCGCGACCGCACCCGGCACGCCCGACCCGACGCTTGCCCCGACGTCTGGCACGGCGCCGTCCTCCACGCCGGAGCCGGTCACGGGACCGGCCACGACGGGGCCCGAGCCCACGGAGCCGGTCACCACAGGCCCGGTCGTCACGGCCCCGGCCACGCGGGACCCGGCCGTACCGACCCCTCTGGCGCCGACCCCGGTCATCCCGGCCCCGGTCACGCCCTCGCCGGTGCTGCCCGTCGCGCAGGCCCCCGGCGCACCGGCCGAGGTCCCCGCCAGCCCGGTCCCGCGGCCGATGCCCGCCCCGCCGCCCACGCCGCCGGTGCCTGCCCACCCGCCGTTCGCCGTTCGCAGCGTGTGCTGGGCGAGCTCGCCGAAGGCGACGGCGGCGTCGAAGGCCGCGGAGCGCGCCGCGGCGGCCAGCCCCTCGGCCGCCGCGAGGCCAGGCTGCGAGAGCCTGAGCAGCAGGGCCTCGGCCAGGGCCGCGACGTCCTCCGCCGGTACGGCGGCGCCCACGCCGTCGCCGACCAGCTCGGCCAGGCCCGGCACGTCGTAGCAGACCAGCGACCGCCCCGTGGCCATGGCCTCGAGGGCGGTCAGCGGCAAGCCTTCCCAGCGCGACGGCAGGACCACCACGTCGGCGGCGACGTACCAGGGGCGGACGTCGGCCACGTCGCCGACGAAGCAGACCCCGGGGACGTCCAGCGCGCGCAGCTCGTCGTGCAGGTCGCCGTCGCCGACGAGCACGAGCCTGGCCTGCGGGCACTCCTCGACGACCCGCTCCCATGCCGACAGCAGCAGGTCCTGCCCCTTCTGGCGGGTGATCCTGCCGACGCACACGGCCAGCGGCGCCGACCAGAGGATGCCGTGGCGCTCCCGCGCCGTCGCCCGTTCCTCCTTGCCCGCCGGGCGGAACCGGCGCAGGTCGACGCCGTTGCGCACGACAACCTGGTCGCCGCCCACGCCGTGCCGGCGCGCGAGCGCCGCCTCTCCCTCGCCCACGCAGACCGTCAGGCCGGTCCAGCGGGCGGCGCGGCGCTCCCACGCCAGCGCCGCCCTGGCCACCAGACCCCGGCCGGCCAGCCATGACCAGCCGTGCGGCTGGAAGAGGGTGGGGATCCGGCCGCGGATCGCCGCCCTGCCGGCCAGCCCCGCCTTCGACGAGTGCAGGTGGACCGCGTCGGGCGCGAACGCGTCGACCAGCCGGCGCAGCCGGCGGATCGCCGCCAGGTCGCGCGGGCCGGGGTCCCGTCCGGCGGGCCAGTCGAGCCAGGGCACGCCCAGCTCGGCCAGCCGTCCGCGCAGCGGTCCCGTTCCAGGGCACGCGACCGCGACCTGCCAGCCGCGCCGTACCTGGTCGGCCGCCGCCGCGGCCACGTACGCGCCCACGCCGCCGTCGACGGGCTGCGTCACGTGCAGCACGCGCGGGCCCGTGGACGCGGCGCCCTTCACGCCTCGGCTCCACTCATCGCGGGAGCCTTCTCGTCAGGAGCGGCGGCCGGCTCCCGCCTGCTCCTGGGACGCACGTACGGCGCCCCCAGATAGAGCAGACCGGTGACGAGCGCCGCCGCCGCGCCGCCGACGCTGATGTTGACCAGCAGCACCGGCGACGACGGCGAGGTGGCGACCGAGGCGGTGGCGAAGCTGGTCAGCCGCACCCTGGTGTCGGCGGCGTGCCCGTTGGCGTAGAGGATCAGCGCCGAGGCGGCCTGGTCGGCCCGCGCGGCCGCGTCGAGCGCGGTCGCGGCCTGCGCGGTGAGCCTGATGATGGGCGCGTCGGGCGAGGCCGTCGCGCTCAGCGTCCCGCCCGCCTGCTCGTTGCCGATGATGAAGGGCTGGACGGCGATCCTGGTGTAGGCCTGGGCGAAGTGCACCGCCTGCGCCATGTCGCCTTCCGACACCACCACGACGTAGGCGTCGGAGGTGTAGACGGGTTCCTTTGCCAGCGAGTAGAACAGTCCCCCCAGCACACCGAACAGCAGCGACAGCGGCAGCCACAACCGCGCCAGCCACTGCGTCACCTGAGCCCGCTTCGATGTCATCGCTACTCCTTGTCCGCGGCGGCGCCCAGCAGGCGCCGGTAGAGCGCTTCCAGTTGGGCGACCTGATGTCGGATGTCGTAGAGCCGGACGGCTCCAGGAGGCGCCAGCCGGGCGGGCCGCGTCGCGGCCAGCGTCCTGATCTCGGCGCCCAGCCCGCCCCCCGGGACACGCCGCGCTCCGGGCGCGGCGTCAGGGGGCAGGTCGTCGATGGCGGGGCAGGTGTCGTACAGGACGGGCAGCCCCGCGGCCAGCGCCTCGACGACGGCCAGGCCGAACGTCTCCTCCTGCGAGGGCGCGGCCAGCACGTCCATCGCCGACAGCATGGCCCGCATGTCGGCCGACTCACCGGCGAAGACCACGCGGCGCTCGACCCCGAGCGCGCGGGCCAGATCCTCGAGCCGCCGCCGCACCGATCCCGTCCCGACCAGCAGGAGGAACGCGTCCTCCAGGCCCTTCATGGCCTCGATGAGCAGGTCGAAGCGCTTGCCCGGCTCCAGACGGCCCACCCCGCCGACCACGAAGGCGTCCTGGGGCAGCCCGAGTCGGGCCCTGGTCCGCTCCCGCAGCCGGGGGTCGTAGCGGAACGCGTCGGCGTCGACGCCGTTGGCGATCACCACGATGCGCGAGCGCGGGATCCCCCACGTGGCCAGCCGTTCGGCCACCGACGGGGACACCGCCACGGTGGCGTGGCCGAGAAGCTCGCTGGCCAGGTAGAGCTGCCTGATCGGCATGGTGATGCGCCGGCCCTCGATCCGCTCGTCCCCGAGCGAGTGCTCGGTCGCCACGATCGCGGGGACGTTGGCCAGGCGCGCGGCCAGCCTGCCGTACACGCAGGCCCGGTACAGGTGCGCGTGGACCACCTCGAACCGGCCCGCCCGCATCAGCCTGGCCAGCCGGCCGACCGCCCGCAGATCGCGGTTGCCGCGCATGCCGAGCTGGTGGACCGGGACACCGCTCGCGCTGATGGCCTCGGCCACCACGCCGAGCCCCGTCAGCACGGCGACCTCACACCGCGCGCTCATGTACGGCAGCAGCGTCCGCAGTTGCTGTTCGGCGCCGCCCGCCGCGAGTCCGGTGATGACGTGCAGGACCTTCACGACCCCCACCGCATCCGGTGTCGCAGCCGCTTGGCGTGCAGCCGCAGCGCTCCGTCACGATCGCCGATGTAGGTGCGCGGCAACGCGTGGACGCCGGTGACCTCGGACTTCCAGATGGCGCACGCGTAGCCGTAGCCCGCGTCGCGGACGGCGGCCACCTCGCGGGCGCCGACGTGGCCGTACGGGTAGCAGAAGCCGGTCACCGCGGTGCCGGTGATGTCCTCCAGCCGCTCCTTGCTCGCCACCAGCTCGTGCGCGAGCTCGTCGTCGGACAGGGTGGGCAGCGAGCGGTGCCCCACGGAATGCGAGCCGACCTCCATGCCGAGGTCCGCCATCCTGCGCACGTCGTCGGCGTCCATGAGCGGCTTGCGCGGGTATCCGGAGTCCCAGGCGTTGTGGCCGCCGAGCTCACCTGTGACAGGGAAGACGGTGGCGGTGAAACCGTGCTGGAGGAGGACGGGGACGACCTCGCCGGCGAAGTCCGCGTAGCCGTCGTCGAAGGTCAGCCCGACCAGGCGGCGTGCCGTACCCGGTCGCCGGGCGGCGAGCAGGTCGCGCATCGCGACCCCGCGCAGGCCGCGGCCGGCGAGCCAGCGCATCTGGGCGGCGAACCGGTCGGGTGAGACGGTGACGAGCAGCGGGTCGCTGTCGTACTTCGTCACCGAGTGGTACATGAGCACGAGCGGCATGGCGGTCACGAACGACCTCGAATCCTGATCATCCTGTTGATCTCCTCAGTTCCCGTGAGTGCTGTCACGGCGCAGAACGTCACCGCCATCGCGAGCGCGGCGAGCACGAGCGCGGCCGCCGACGGCAGTCCTTCCAGCAGCGAACGCGTCCCCCACCCGGCGGCGGCGGTGACGGCGGCGGCGACGAGCAGGCGGACGGCGGGCCCGGCGATCTCCCGCACCGGCATGCCGACGGCGGGGCCGCGCAGGCCGGCCAGCAGGATCACCGCCGTGAGCGTGATGCCCGCCGCGTTGGCCGCCGCGATGTCGGCCGCCTCCGCCGACGGCGTGGCCAGCGCGATCGTGGCGGCCAGGCCCGCCATCATCGCCATCGCGGGGAACCAGCTCGGGCGCGAGCCGCAGAAGAACACCCTGCAGACGACGCCGACCACGGCCTGGCCGAGCAGGCCGAGCGCGTAGATCCGCATGATCTCGGCGGTCGCCGCGGTGTCGGCGTCGGTGAAGGCGCCGTGCTGCAGCAGCAGCCGCACGATGTCGGGCGCGCACACCACCAGCACGGCGGTGGCCAGCAGCACGATCGCGGCGGCGGCCAGCAGGTCGTCGGTCAGGCGCCGCCGGGCGGCGGCGACGTCGCCCGCCGTGATGGCGCGGACCAGATGCGGGAAGCTCACCGTGGCGACGACGAGCGAGAGCATCATCGGCACCTGGGCGATCTTCTGCGCGTAGTTGAGGTGCGAGATGGACCCCTCGGCGAGCGACGATCCGACGAAGCGCTCGACGAACACCTGACCCTGACGCTCCAGGGTGAAGGCCGCGACGGGGACGAACGCGCCGAGCGGCAGCAGCATCCTGGCCGCGGGCCGGCGCGGCAGGCCGAGCCTGCGGACGAACGAGGGCGCCTGGACCAGCACCATGCCCAGCCCCCCGATCGCCACCCCCACCGCCGCGGCGGACACGCCGAGGTCGTGGAAGCACCACACGCACGCGACGATGCCCACGTTGTAGGCCACGGTGACCGTGGCGGGCGGCCCGAACACGTCGTTGGCGCGCAGGGCGGCGCTCGCGTATCCCGCCAGCCCGAACATGAGGATCGTGACCGAGGTGAACCGCATGCAGCCGACCGCGAGCGCGGGGTCCGCGATGCCCGGAGCGAGCACGCCGACCAGCCAGGGCGCCCCCGCCGCCGTCACCAGGCTCAGCGCCAGCAGCGCGACGCCCATGTGCGGCAGCGTCGCCGAGATCAGGTGCCTGACGTCGTCGTCCAGCTCCGCCGCCCTGCTGAACAGCGGCACCATCAGGAACGCCATGGCGCCCTCGATCAGCAGCGGCGCCGCGGTCTCCGGCACCATCCACGCGACGAGGAAGGCGTCGGTGCCCGAGTCGGCGCCGAAGGTCCTGGCCATGAGCAGGTCGCGGCCGAACCCCAGCAGGAACCCCAGCCCGACCAGCACCGCGGTGAGGCTGGCCGCCTTCAGCCCAGGCGTGCCGGTGGACGTCATCGCGCCCACCCGCCCGCGGCCCACGAGAGCCCGGCGCCCAGCACCACGGCCGTGACGAGAGTCGGCAGGCCACCGATGTCGGAGTAGGCGAAGTCGACGCTCACCCAGGTGAGCAGCCCGGCGACGACGAGCCCGGCGCGCGTGACCGCCCACAGCAGGAGCGCCGCGAGCATGAGCGTGAAGGCGACGAGCCCCAGCACGCCCTGCTCGCTGAGCACCAGCAGGTACATGTTGTGCGGCGACAGCAGGGGCTGGCGCTGGAAACCGTGCACGGGGTCGTCGGTGTCGCTGCTCGACGACAGGCTGGCGGGCGCGTAGCTGTCGCGCAGCGCGGCGAACCTGCGCGGGCCCACGCCGGTCACCGGGTGGTCCCGCCACATGCCCGCGGCCGTCCGCCACAGGTCGTAGCGATCGTTGACCGACTGGTCGGGCTGGGTGACCGACGAGGTCATCGACGTGATGCGCTGGCCGATCGTGTCGGCGCCCACGCCGACGCCGAAGACGAGCAGGACTCCTGCCGCGGCGGTCACCATGATCACGCGGGCCGCGGTCCGCGTGCCGTACATGACGAGCATGACCAGCGCGGCGCACGCCATCGCCAGCCAGGCGCCGCGGCTCAGCGACAGCACCAGCGGTACGGCCAGCAGCGCCGCGCCGGCCAGCGCGGCGCCCCTGGACCTGCCCCGCAGGGTCAGCCCCGCGCCGAGCAGGACGATCGCGCCGTAGCTGACCACCGTCGCCATCCCCATGACGTCGAGGGCGCCGAACGTGCCCACGGCCCGCACCCGCTCGCCCCCGTAGGACGCGCCCGTCCCGGTGAGCGTCTGGTAGCAGCCGATGACCCCCTGGACGGAGGCGGCGGCCACCAGCGCGCCCCCCACCAGCCAGGCGTCGACCCTGTCGCGCAGCGTCACCACGACCGCCAGCGGGATCAGCACGAAGATCTGGATGTGCCTCAGGTGTCCCGGCAGGCTGGTGAACATGTCGGGTGAGGCCAGCGTCGCGATCGTCGCCGCGAGGACGACGGGCACGAGCACCAGCGCGCGTCCCGGCAGCGTCGCGCGGCGCGCCGCCAGGCACGCCGCGGCCACGAGGATCAGCCCTACCGACGCGATGTCCGCCGCCGTCACGTGCGCGGCGGCGGCCTGGTCGGCCCGCCCGTCGGGAAGGCAGGTCAGCAGGACGGTCAGGGCCGCGAGAACGCTCGGCCTGCGGACCAGGGTGAGGGGACGCCGGAGGCGGGTGAACACGACGCGCATTTCCTAACTGCCACCAGGGCGAAGCAGGGACCACGCGGTCCTGAGCATGATCTTGAAGTCGGTTCTGAGGGACCAGTCGTCGATGTAGTGGTTGTCGAAGCGGGCCCGGTCCTCGATCGAGGTGTCGCCGCGCAGGCCGTGGATCTGCGCCCAGCCGGTGATCCCCACGGGCACCCGGTGACGCAGGTGGTAGCGCGGCGTCGAGCTGGAGAACTGGTCGACGAAGAACGGGCGCTCGGGCCGCGGGCCGACGATGCTCATGTCTCCCTTGAGCACGTTCCACAGCTGGGGCAGCTCGTCGAGGGAGGTCTTGCGCAGTGCCTTGCCCACGGGGCCGAGCCGGTGGTCGTGCGCGATGCTCCAGCGGGTCGCCGACTCGTGGGCGTCCACGGGCTTGAGCGTGCGCAGTTTGATCAGCTCGATCGGCTCGCCGCCGTAGCCGACCCTGCGCTGCCTGAACAGCACGCCGGGGCCGATCTCCCAGCGCACCACCGCCGCGCACACGGCCAGGATCGGTGCGCTGATCAGCAGGCCGACCATGGCGGCCGTGATGTCCAGCACCCTCTTGAGCGGCCAGGTCACCCGGGCCTGGGGGGCGGGACGCATGCGCAGGAGGGTGAAGCTCCGCACGTGCTCGCGCAGCGGGACGAAGTCGACGATGACGTCGCCGGGCTCCGGTGCGAAGTAGACCGCGCACCCGAGCGACCTGGCCGTCCTGGCGGTCGCCTGGTCGTCCTGGCCCGCGAGGACGACGGCGCGCACGCCGTGGTCGCGCAGGATCTCGCGCAGGTCACCCGGCTTGCCGAGCACCGGCAGCCGCAGCTCGGATTCCTCGCCGTCGTTGATGAAGCCGATCGGCAGCAGACCGTACTCGGGATGGCCGAGCAGAGTGACGGCCAGGCGCTGCCCGTGCCGGTCGGCGCCCACGATCACGGTGGGCGTGGTGACGCCGCGCCGGCGGGCGCCCCGCACCACGGAATGGAAGACGCATCTGCCGCAGAAGGCCAGGAAGGTGAAGAGCAGGCAGGTCAGGGCGACCACCGTCAACGACGTGCTTCCCCAGAAGGCGGCGAGCGACGCGGCCAGCCCGGAGCCGGCCAGCCAGAACCCCCGGTCGAGGCTCGACGGCAGGATCCGCGGCTCGTAGCCGCGGCCCGCCGCGTTCACCGCCACCACCAGCGCTCCTGCGAGGGCGACTCGCGCGGCCCCCTGTCCGGCCGCCAGCGAGGTGACGGTCATGCACGCCAGGTCCATGCCGACCAGGCCGAGAGGTTGGACTGCCGCCCAACGTCTCGACCGTCGGTGCCCCGCCCGTTCCCTGGCATGGCGGTCATCCCTAACAGGTACAGCCATCATTTCTCCGGAATAAATCACCTTAAGTCGGGCATGCGTTAATTGCCCGACTAATCCAGTCAAGGATCACCGGCGGCTCTTGTGAGTCTCTTGTCTTTGCTCTTGACGAGGTGCCGATATTTGCCTCCGCATTGCGCGAGAAATGCCGCAACAAAGGCCTTGATCGTAGCCCTCCGGCAATCATCGTTTCCGGCACCGTGCAGGGGAAACGGAAGATTGGCAGGCAAGATTTCATTGACAGTGAGTTGGTGCGGGAAATACCAGTTACTCGTTTATGGTCCCGCGAATGCCGATCGCGGCCGGTAGGCACCGGCCGCGATCGGGGAAATCGCCGTTATTCGGAGCGGATGGAGTGTCTACCGCCGTGTCGGCGGAATCCGGCCCTGCACCGGACGATCGCCCGACGGACGCGACCACCACACGCCCGTGCCCCCGGTCAGCGCCGGCAGCTGCCTCTTGACCTCGTTGACCGAACGGGCGGGCAGCGACCCCGTGACAAGCGTGGGAGAGGTGTCGGCCAGCTCGGCGCCCAGCGCGGCCAGCCTGGCGACGACCTGACCGAGCGCGGCGGAGGGGATCTCCACCTCGAAGGCATGGCACGGCTCGAAGACCCTCGTGCCCGCGCGGGCCAGCGCCGACCGCAGCACGACGGGCGTCAGGCCGCGGAAGTCGCCCGCCGTGCTGACCGGCGACGCGTAGCCGGATCTGGTCAGCGTGACCGTGCAGTCGACGACCGGCCAGCCGTACCGGCCCTCGCGGAGGGTGGCGCGGACGGTGTCCTCGATCGCCTGGTCGAAGCTGGGCGGGAGCGCGCCCAGCTCCACCTCGCGCCGGAACGTGAAGCCCTGGCCCGGCTCGACGCGCAGACCCACGGTGGCCCAGAAGTGGTGCACGGCGTGGTCGTCGATGTCGGCCACGTCCGCGCCCACGCCGACCGGCCGCTCCAGGTAGACGGGCGTGCTGTCGGCGAAGACCGCCTCGACGCCGAACTCGTCGCGCAGCCGCTCGGCCAGCACCTCCTTCTGCACCTCGCCGTAGAGCAGCACCGACGAGCCGCCGCCGGGCAGGACGCGGGTGCTGATGAGCGGGTCCTGCTCGGCCATCCAGAGCAGCGCGGAGTGCAGGCGCGCGGAGTCGGCCGGGTCGACCGCCCGCACGACGGTCTCCAGGCCCGGCGGCGCGAACGCGGAGGTCTCGCCGCCCTCGTCGGACAGCCGGTCCCCGACACGGGCCCGGTGCAGCCCCCAGACCTTGGCGATGTTGCCTGCGGTCAGCGTCGGCTCCTCGGCCGCGCCGACCACGCGCAGCGCGGTGACCTGGCCCCCGGCCAGCTTCTGCCGCGGGCGCACCTCGCCGGAGAACAGCCGCAGATAGGCGACCTTCCGCCCGGCCTGGTCGCGCTCCACCGCGAAGATCGTGCCCGACAGCCCCTCCCCCCTCGGCGCGGGCACCGGCAGCAGGTCGCGGATGCCGCCGAGCAGCTCGGCCACGCCCTGCCCGCCGACCGCCGACCCGTGGAAGACCGGGTGGACCTCGCAGCCGGCCGTCCGTACGGCCAGCGTCTTGAGCAGCTCGTCGTGGCTCGGCACCCGGCCTTCCACGAGCGCCTCCAGCAGCGCGTCGTCGTGGTCGGCCAGGGCTTCGGCGTCGATCGGGACGGAGACGACGCGGCCCTGCCGTACCCGGTTCATGGCGATGACGGGCAGCCCGGCGAGGATGTCGCGCTGGAGCGCCCCCCTCCTGTCGATCTTGTTGACGAACAGGAGCGTGGGCAGGCGCATCTTCTTCAGGGTCTTCAGCAGGACCCTGGTCTGCGCCTGTATGCCCTCGACCGCCGAGATCACCAGGATGGCGCCGTCGAGGACGCCGAGCGCCCGCTCGACCTCGGCGACGAAGTCGGCGTGGCCGGGGGTGTCGATGAGGTTGACCCGCAGACCGCCGATCGCGAAGGCGGCGACGGCCGAGCGGATGGTGATGCCGCGGCGGCGCTCGATCGCCCCGCTGTCGGTCTGGGTGTCTCCGCCGTCGACGCTGCCGAGCCGGTCGATGGCGCCCGCGTCGAAGAGAAGTCGTTCGGTGAGGCTGGTCTTACCCGCGTCGACGTGCGCGAGCACGCCGATGTTCAGGGTGGTCATGGATGCGTGGAACCTCGACAGGAAGAAGGACAGGACGCTGGGGTGCCGCGAGGCTCTGCCGCATCTGGTCCTCCCTGAGGTTCGTGGGCCTCCTATCGTGCCGCCGCGCGGCCCGTCGAGTCGACCGGTTTTTCCGCGGTCACCTGCGTACCTGGGCCTCGAGCGCGCGCATGCGCGCCGACGCCAGCTCCAGCACCATGCGGGTGGCGGGGGAGAGCGCGGGCCCGTGCACGATCGCGAACGTGTCGTGCAGCGGCGGGTCGAGCGGCGCCCACCGCAGGTTGCCGGGCAGCCGGTCGGCCAGCCGGTGCAGGACGCCCCGCCACGTCACCGTCGCCGCCAGGCCGCGCGCCGCGATCTCCAGCGCCATCTCGGGATCCTCCACCTCCACCCGGGGCCGCAGCACCTGGCCCGCCGCCTGAAGGGTGCTGGTGAGCGTGCGGCGGGTGGTGTCCTCCTCGCGCCAGCTGATGTTCGGAAGCACGAGCGGGCGGGCGGCCAGCTGCTCGGGCGTGACGGGGTCCGAGGGCTCGGTGCTGACGAAGACCAGCTCGTCACGCAACACCGGCGTCACCGACAGCCCCTCGTCGGCGACCGGCACGGTCGCGACCGCCGCCTCCAGCCGGCCCCTGCGGACGTGGTCGAGCACCTCGGCCGAGTTCTGCCCGATCAGCTCGACGCGCACGCCGGGATGTCGTTCGAGGACGTCGGCGACCAGATCGGCGCCCAGGTAGAAGCGGGCCGTGCCGAACAGGCCCAGCCGTACCGTGCCCGTCAGCATCTCGCGGACCGCGGCCACCGCCCTGCGCGCCTCGTCCACCGCCGCGATGGCGGCCAGCGCGTGCGGGCGGAGCGCGAGCGCGGCCTCGGTCGGCACGACGCCCCTGCCCACACGCAGGAAGAGCGACACGTCGAGGTGCTGCTCCAGCAGGCGCACCTGCTCGGAGATGGACGGCTGGGCGTAGCCGAGCGCCGCGGCGGCGGCGGTGAACGAGCCGTGCTCGAAGGTGGCCAGGAAACAGCGCAGCTGGTGCAACGTGGTCATAGAGGTAATTCCTGCGGATTCCAAAGGAAAGCAAGGCTACCTCGATGGCTCCAGGCTGCCTAGGTTGCCGGGCATGGGAGTGCTGTGGTGCCTGATCTCCGCCGCGGCGTTCGGCCTGTCGCCGATCTTCGCCAAGGAGGCCTACCAGTCCGGCGCGAGCGTGACGGAGCTGCTGACCGGCAGGTTCGTCATCGCCGCCGTCGTGCTGTGGGCCATCTGCGCCTGGCGCAGGCCCGCGCTTCCGACGAGAAAGGTGATCGCCACCGCGGTGGGGCTCGGCGCCGTCGGCTACGCCGTCCAGGCGCTGTGCTACTTCGGCGCGGTCGCCAGGATCGACGCCTCGCTGGCCGCGCTGCTCCTTTACACCTTCCCCGCCCTGGTCACCGCCCTGGCCGTGGCGCTGCGCAGGGAGTCGCTCGACCGGCGCAAGCTCGCCGCGCTCGCCTGCTCGGCCGTGGGCCTGGTGCTGCTGCTCGGCCTCGGCGGGGTGGCCGAGGGCGGGACCACCGGCGTGCTGCTCGCGCTCGGCGCGGCCGTCGCCTACTCCCTCTACCTCACCGTCGCCGACGGCCTGCCCGCCGACGTCGACGTCTACCTGCTGTCGGCCATCGTCTGCACGGCCGCCGCCATCACGCTGGGCTTCGCCGGCGGCTTCCAGGTGCCGGCGACCGCCGAGGGCTGGCTGTGGACGGGCCTGCTCGGCCTGGTGTCCACCGTGCTGGCCATGGCGACCCTGTTCGTGGGCGTGCGGATGCTCGGCGCGCCCACCGCGGCGATCCTGTCGTGCGCGGAGCCGGTGGTCACGCTGCTGTCCACGTCCCTCGTGTACGGCGAGATCCTCACGCCGGGCCAGCTCGCGGGCGGCGTCGCCGTCCTGACCGCGGTGCTGGTGCTGCGGCTAGACCTCGACTTTGTACGGCAACGCCAGCTCGTCGGCAGGCACGCCCCTGATACCCCAGTTCACAGCGGGCATCTCGATGATCGTTAGCTCGATGTCGTCGGTCGTGATCCCGAGGGCCGGAGCCTTCGCGAACACCTCGCGGATCAGCGCCCGCTTGGCCTCGTCGCTGCGCCCGGTGAAACAGACGATCTCCACGATGAGGTAGCCGTCGCCGCGCTGCGGGCAGATCAGGTCGTCGGCGTCGAGCAGCAGGAAACGGTGGAACCGCTTGTCCTCCGGCAGCCCCCACGCCTTCGTGACGCACGCGTGCAGCAGGTCGGAGACCTCCCGCTGCCGCCCCGCCCACACGTCCCGCCGTCCGAAGACCTTCACCTGCGCCATGTCGGGCACTATACAAAAGTGGTACGTATCCTCCTCGCCGATGACGAGGCCATGATCAGGGCCGGGGTCGGCGCGATCCTCAGCGTGGACCCCGCCTTCCAGGTAGTCGCGGAGGCGGGCGACGGCAGGCAGGCCGTCGACCTCGCGATCAGTCACCGGCCCGACGTCGCCCTGCTCGACATCCGCATGCCCAAGCTCGACGGCCTCGCCGCCGCGGCCGAGATCCGCCGGGTGGCCCCCGCCACGGCGGTCATCATGCTCACCACCTTCGGCGAGGACGACTACATCGCCAAGGCGCTCGACGTCGGCGCCAGCGGCTTCCTGCTCAAGGCGGGTGATCCGCGCGAGCTCATCGCGGGCGTCCACGCCGTCGCCGGCGGCGCCGCCTACCTGTCGCCCAAGGTCGCCCACCGGGTCATCACCCAGATCAGCGGCGGCAGGATGGGGCGCGGCGCCCACGCCCGCGACCGGATCGACGTGCTCACCGAGCGGGAGAAGGAGGTGCTCGCCCTGGTCGGCGAGGGGCTGTCCAACGCCGAGATCGCCAGGCGGCTGTTCATCGTCGAGGGCACCGTCAAGGCCTACGTCAGCACGATCCTCACCAGGCTGGAGGTCCGCAACAGGGTGCAGGCGGCGATCGTCGCCTACGAAGCGGGCCTCGTGATCGGGGCCACCGGGGACCGATAGCCTGGCCTTGATGTACCGACTCCTGTTCACGCAGGTCTTGCGGCGGTTCGACGCCGAGGCCGTGCACCACGCGACCGTCAGAGCGCTCGCGCTGCTCTCCACGTTGCCGCTGCTGAAGCGGCTGCTCCACCGGCTTCTCGCACCCAGCGATCCCGCGCTGCGGGTGACGGCCTTCGGCGTGCACTTCCCCGGGCCGCTCGGGCTCGCCGCCGGGTTCGACAAGGACGCGGCCTGCGCCGAGGCGCTGTCGGCGTTCGGCTTCGGCCACGTCGAGGTCGGCACGATCACCGCCCACGCCCAGCCCGGCAACCCGCGGCCGCGCCTGTTCCGCGACCTCGGGAAGCACGCCGTGATCAACCGGATGGGGTTCAACAACGCGGGCGCCCACGCGGCGGCCCGCAGGCTCCGCCGTACCAGGGGCGTGCCCGTCGTGGTCGGGGTCAACATCGGCAAGACCAAGGTCGTGCCGGAGTCCGAGGCGGCGGCCGACTACGTCGCCGGCGCCAAGGAGCTCGCGCCGCTGGCCGACTATCTCGTCGTGAACGTCAGCTCGCCCAACACGCCTGGGCTGCGCAACCTGCAGGCCGTCGAGCTGCTGCGGCCGCTGCTCGTGGCTGTCAAGGAGGTCGCCGACGCCACGCCGCGCCGTACGCCGCTGCTGGTGAAGATCGCGCCCGACCTGGCCGACGCCGACATCGACGCGGTCGCCGACCTCGCGCTGGAGCTGGGCCTCGACGGGATCATCGCGACGAACACCACCATCCAGCACGGCGGGGAGACCGGCGGGCTGTCGGGGCGGCCGCTCAAGGGGCGCTCGCTCGAGGTGTTGCGCCGGCTGCGGGCGCGCGTGGGCGACCGCCTGACGCTGGTGTCCGTGGGCGGTGTCGAGGACGTCGACGACGTGTGGGAACGGCTGCTCGCCGGGGCCACGCTGGTGCAGGGCTACACGGGGATGATCTACGGCGGGCCGCTGTGGGCCTCGCGCATCCACCGGCAGCTCTCGCGCCGCCTGCGCCGCCACCGCACCACGGTCCCCCAGCTGATCGGCCGTACGGCCCGCTGACCCGCGCGCCCCGACGAGCCCTGGACGGCCTCGCCGGCGGCGGTGCGGTCTCCCCCTTTCGGGGGTGCCGCGACGGATACTGCTGTCGTAGCTTGTGGCAACCAGCGAGAGGAGTTGCCGCCATGGGCGCGACCAGCAACACCGAGATCTATCGCACGGCCCGCGACCTGCTGCTGAACCTGGGCGGGCGGCACGCCGAAGCGGTCGAGCAGTTCGCCTGGCCGCGGTTCGAGGCGACCTTCAACTGGGCGGTCGACTGGTTCGACGCGATCGCCCGCGGCAACGACCAGACGGCGCTGTGGGTGGTGGAGGAGGACGGCTCCGAGGCCCGCTACACCTACGACGAGATGGCGCGGCGATCGGACCAGGTCGCCGCCTTCCTCGCCGGGCAGGGCGTCTCGCGGGGCGACCGGGTGATGCTCATGCTCAACAACCAGGTCGAGCTGTGGGAGTCGATGCTGGCGGTGATGAAGCTGGGCGCGGTCATCCTGCCGGCCACCACCGCGCTGGGCCCGTCGGACCTGGCGGACCGCATCGACAGGGGCGGCGCCCGCTACGTCGTCGCCAACGCCGCCGACACAGCCAAGTTCGACGAGGTGAAGGGCGACTACACCAGGATCTGCGTGGGTGACGCCCCGGAGGGCTGGGCCGCCTACCGCGACGCCTACGCCGCTCCCGTCCCCCCGGCGAAGCACCCCGGCACCGCGCCCGCGGACCCGCTGCTGCTGTACTTCACCTCGGGCACCACCAGCAAGCCCAAGCTGGTCGAGCACACCCAGGTCTCCTATCCCGTCGGACACCTGTCGACGACCTACTGGATCGGCCTGCGACCCGGCGACGTCCACCTGAACATCAGCTCGCCCGGCTGGGCGAAGCACGCGTGGAGCTGCTTCTTCGCGCCGTGGATCGCCCAGGCGACGATCTTCGTCTACAACTACGGCAGGTTCGACCCCGCCGCCCTGCTCGACCAGATCCGGCGGGCCGAGGTGACGACGTTCTGCGCGCCGCCCACCGTCTGGCGGATGCTGATCAAGGCCGACCTGTCGGGCGGCCCCGGGCGGCTGCGCGAGGCGGTGTCGGCCGGCGAGCCGCTGAACCCCGAGGTGATCGAACAGGTCCAGCACCACTGGGGCCTGACCCTGCGCGACGGCTTCGGCCAGACCGAGACCACGCTGTCGGTCGGCAACATTCCCGGCATGCCGGTCAAACCCGGCTCGATGGGGCTGCCGGCGCCGGGCGTGCCGGTGGTGCTGGTCGATCCCATCACGGGCGAGCCCGCCGACGAGGGCGAGATCTGCATCGACCTGAGCCGCAGGCCGGTCTCGCTCATGACCGGCTACCAGGGCGACGAGCGGCGCCACGCCGAGGCCATGGCCGGCGGCTACTACCACACCGGTGACGTGGCCGCCCGCGACGCCGACGGCTACATCTTCTACGTCGGGCGCACCGACGACGTGTTCAAGGCCTCCGACTACAAGATCTCGCCCTTCGAGCTGGAGAGCGTGCTCATCGAGCACCCGGCCGTGGCGGAGGCGGCCGTCGTGCCGTCCCCCGACGAGGTACGGCTGGCGGTGCCCAAGGCGTACGTGGCGCTGGCGCCCGGCTGGGAGCCCGGCAGGGAGACCGCGCTGGCGATCCTGCGCCACGCCAGGGAGAAGCTGCCGCCGTACCAGCGGGTGCGCCGGCTGGAGTTCTTCGAGCTGCCGAAGACGGTGTCGGGGAAGATCCGGCGGGTGGAGCTGCGCGGCCGGGAGGAGCAGGCAGCGTCGGGACAGAGCGCTCTGCCCGAGTGGCGGGACGACCAGTTCCCCGAACTGCGCTCGTGACGCTCGGAGCCGCGGTGGCATGGTGGTCACCGGGGAGGTGAGGGGGGCCGGGAGGCCCCCCGAGCGAGCTTGCCCTCAGATGCTGGGCCGGGTCGAGGTGGCCGACTGCGTCTTCTCGTCCAGGCGCTCCATCGCCGACGCCACCTGCACCGTCGCGGGCCGGTGCGGGCGCCCCTTCTGCCACGGGCGCGGCCCCGACAGCGGCCGGTACTCCACGCCGAGCGCGTCGAGCCGCCCCAGGTGCCGCTCCAGCCGTGCCATGAAGTCGGAGCCGGCCTCCCCGCTCCACGCCACCTCGGCCAGCGCGCACGTCCGCGGCCACGCCCGGTAGTCGAGGATCCGGGCGTCGGGGATGCGCTCGCTCCACAGCTGCCCCTGCAGGCCGACCACCCGCTCCCGCTCCTCCGGCGCCCACGAGGACGGCGCGGGCTCGAAGGAGGCGACGTCCGTCACCGTGATCGTGTCGCCGATGGCCATGGGCTCGTCGGAGGACGAGGCCTCGGCGTAGTCGAAGTACAGCGGGAAGACGGGGGTCGCGATCACCGAGTGCCCGGCGGCGGCGGCCCTGCGGCCCACGCCCATGCCGCGCCACGGCATGACCAGCGTGTCCTGGCGGAGCGTGCCGCTGACGAACGCCTCGTCCCACACCACCGCCCGCGCGCCGCGCTCGGCCAGCACGTCGGCCAGTCGCCGCAGGAACCAGGCGTGCAGCGCGCCCACGTCGGCGAGCCCGAGCGACTCGCGGTAGGCGCTGATCTCCGCCGAGGCCTCCCAGTCGTCGAGCACGCACTCGTCGCCGCCGACGTGCACGTACGGCGTCTCGCCCAGCGCCCCCAGCAGCTCGTCGAAGATCGTGGTGAGGAAGTCGACGGTCGCCGGCAGCGGCGACAGGATGGCGGGGGAGATGCCCCACCGGTCGAGCACCTCGAACGGCTCGCCCGTCGCCCCCAGCGCCGGGTAGGCGGCCAGGATGGCGCTCGCGTGGCCGGGCACGTCGATCTCGGGGACCACCACGATCTGGCGCTCCCTGGCGTACTGCGCGATCTCGGCCAGGTCGTCGAGCGTGTAGTAGCCGCCGTGCGGGATCCCGTCGTAGGTCGACTCGTCGCGGAAGTAGTTGGTGGCGGTGCGCGCCCGGTGGGAGGCGACCTCCTGCAGGCGCGGGTAGGCCCTGCTCTCCACCCGCCAGCCCTGGTCGTCGACCAGGTGCAGGTGGAGCCGGTTGAGCTTGTGCACGGCCATCAGATCGATCGCCCGCAGGACCTCCCGCTTGGGCAGGAAGTGCCGCGCCACGTCCAGGTGCAGCCCGCGCCAGCTGTGGGCGGGAGAGTCCTCGACGCGCACGCCCGGCACCACCCACGCCGCGGCCGGTACGGCACTGCGGTAGGTCGCGTCGGGAAGCAACTGGTGCAGCGACTGCGCCGCGTAGAACGCGCCTGCCCTGCCGCCCGCGGTGATCTCGACGCCGCGGGAGCCGACGACCAGGCGGTAGGCCTCCTCGCCGAGCGCGGGGTCCAGCCTGACGTCGACGGCGCCCGTGTCACCGGGGCGCAGGTCGAGGATCGGCAGCGCCCGCCGTACGGCGTCGGCCAGGTCGGCGGGCCCCGAAACGGTGGCCCCGACGGTGAGCTCGTAGGAGCCGGACAGCGCGGACAGAACAGTCGGGCGAGGCAGCAGCGTGTTCATGCCGCAAATGATGTCACTTCAAATAGTTTTGCAAACCGTTCGCCAGGCCCTGCGCGATCTGCTGCCGGAACGCGGGGTCCTGGAACTTGGCGGCCTCGCCCGCGTTGCGCATGTTGCCGGACTCGATGAAGATCTTCGGGACCGTCGACAGGTTGAGCCCGCCGAGGTCGTCGCGGAAGCTGAGCGCCTTCGCCCCGATGTAGGTGGAGTACGGCAGGCCCGTCTCCTTCTTGAACGCGTCACGCACCGCGAGGCCGAGCCGGCGCGAGTCGTCGACGACGGGGTCGACGGGGCCGTTGATCTTCTTGGGCATGATGACGTGGAAGCCGTGGTTGGCCGGGGCGGAGCCGTCGGCGTGCACCGAGATCGCCGCGTCCGCCTTGGCCTTGTTGCCGATGGCGGCCCGTTCGGTGATGCAGGGCCCGACGCTCGTGTTGTTCTTGCGGGTCAGCTTCACGGTGGCGCCCCGCTCTTCGAGGATCTTCACCAGGCGCTGGGAGACGTCCCAGGCGAAGGCGGCCTCGCTGTAGCCGTTGTTGGTGGCGGTGCCCGTGGTGTCGCAGGGCTTCCACTGGGTCAGGACGTTGACCTGGCGGTTGATGGCTTTCGGGTGCTTGGCGTTGCCCCCGTTGTGGCCCGGGTCGACCACGATGACCTTGCCGTCGAGCGGCTTGTCGCGGACGGCCACCGCCGCGGCGGCGGCAGCGGCGGCCGGTCGGGTCTCCACGGGTGCGGCGACTCTCTCACCGCCGGCGTCGCTGCCGCAGGCGGCGGCGGACAGGCCGAGAAGGGCGAGAGTGGAAGCGGCTAGAACACGCATGCGCTCCAAAATACGTGACGCCGCGAGGTCACCAGACGTGTTCGCCGACTTCCTGCCGCTGCAGCAGGGCGGCGAGTTCCCTCGCGTCCTCGGCGTCGAGGCCCAGGACGACGCGTGGGCGGCCCCATGGATGGTCGAGGGAGTGGGCCACGTAACTGGCCACCGACTCGGCCCCGCCGTCCGTTCCCCGCCCGCGTTCCGCGCGCCAGTGCGCCCAGGCGCGCTCGAGCTCGGCCGCCGCGCGCTGGGCGCATGACACAAGTTCTGGATCACGCATGACTGTCCCCCGGGTCAGATACAGCAGTGACCCGTCCGAGTTAACAACCGAGGCGGGAGGGCGCCCCGGTGTTTGACCAATCTTTAGGCGGGGCCTGTGCTCCGCCGTACGATCAGCTCCGGTGTGACCTGACGCAGCCTGGCGACCTTACCGGGATCCTGGATCCGGTCGCTGAGCAGTGCGGCCGCCGATCGGCCCATGGTTCGCCTGGGCTGGTCGACGGAGGTGAGTGAGATGTGGTGGACGGCAGACAGATGGGTGTTGTCGTAACCGACCACGGACAGGTCCTCGGGCACGCGCAGCCCGAGCTCGCTGGCCGCCGACAGCACGCCGAGCGCGACGACGTCGTTGGCGGCGAAGATGGCGGTGGGCCGGGGATCGCGGGTCAGCAGCGCGCGTGCGGTGCGCCTGCCACCCTCCTCGGTGCTTTCACCGTGCTCGACCATGATGTACGGCGCCAGCGCGTGGCGCCGCATCGCGACCAGGTAGCCCTCGCAGCGTGACGAGCGCGTGCCCTCGATGTGCGCGATCCGCTTGTGGCCGAGCTCGACCAGGTGGTCGATGGCCAGGCGGGCGCCGAGCTGGTCGTCGTCGACCACGATGTCGACGTTGTCGAGCTCGATGTCACGTTCCCCTACGACGACCGTGGGAGTGTAGGAGGTCGCCTCGATGAGGGTTTCGCTGGTCGGAGCGATGCCGAGCAGCACCAGTCCGTCCACCCTCAGTTCGAGGAACGCTTCAACGGCTTCGTCCTCGAAGGCCGGGTCCCACTGGCTGTTGCCGATCAGCATCCTGAGACCGTCGCCGTGCAGGCTCTCCTGCAGGCCGTCCAGGAACTCGGCGTAGAAAGGGTTGTGCAGGTCGGCGACGAGCGCGCCGACGAGGTGCGTGCGGCCCTCGACGAGACTGCGCGCCACGGCGTTGGGGCGGTAGCCGAGCTCACGAGCGGCCTGCAGTACGGCTTGCCGGCGATGCTCGCTGACGTGCGGAGATCCGCGAAGCACGAGCGACACCAGCGATTTGGAGACGCCGGCACGTTCGGCGACATTCCGGATGGTGGGTCTAGGGCGGGGCAGCGTGTCCACTGCCCCGACGACGGTTGTGTTGACTGGCGGTCCTGACATGTGTCTCCCCCGCGATGCGTTGGATGGGCACCTGTCTCACCAAACGATCGAGGACGCGGCAGGGTACGGGCCCGAGCGTTATTCGGCATCGGCTCCGCTAGTGTGCAGGTGTGACACCCGGGAAATCCGCAGGCAGCGGCACCCGTCCTGCGCGGCGCAGACTGAGCGTGGACCGGCGCCGCGAAGAGCTCATGGCGGCCGCCCTGGAGCTGTTCAGCAAGCATGATGCCGAGGACGTCTCGATCGACGACGTCGCCTCGGCCGCGGGTGCCTCGCGTGCCCTCGTCTACCACTACTTCGGCGGCAAGCAGGAGCTCTACGTGGCCGCGCTCAGGAGCGCGGCCGAGCAGCTGGAGTCGCGCCTGCGGCCGCAGGACGGCGGCAGGCCGCTGGAGCAGCTGGCCCTCGGGCTGCGGCGCTACTTCGACTTCGTCGAGGAGCACGCCGCGGGGTTCGCGGCGCTGTTGCGGGGCGGGCCCGCCAACCGCGCGGGCGAGGTCGGCGAGATCGTCGACGGCGTACGGCAGCGGCTGTTCCTGATGATCCAGAAGCAGATGCGGGTCGACGAGCCGAGCCCGGTACTGCGCACGACCGTGCGCTCGTGGATCGCCTCCGTGGAGACCGCGGGCCTCGACTGGCTCGAGCATCGCGACATCGACCGTGCCACGCTCGAGAAGATGCTCGTCGACCACATGGTGGCGCTGCTCGGCGTGGCCGCCGTCTACGACCAGGGCGTCGAGCGGTTGCTGCTCGACCTGGCCTGATTCATGGCCTGGTTCATGGCGGGTCGCATCCACCGTGGCCGACAGGCCGTGGGGGACCGTACCAGGTGGTGGACCTCGCGCACGCTTCCCGCCGTTGAGTGGGGTGGAAGAATGGCGCCGGGCGGGCGGCGCCAACTCCCGTTTGCGTCCCCCGACGCGCTGGGGACTTGACGTCGTCACGCGGGTGGACCGGGCCGTGGACCCAGGCCCACCGTGAACCCCCCTGAGGATCGTGACGACCCCGGACTCACTCCGAACGCTGCTGCGGGATGCCCGCGAGCAGGGCGCGAACCTCGGTCTCCCGGTAACGCCGGTGTCCCCCCAGGGTGCGAATCGACGTCAACTTACCCGCCTTGGCCCACCGCGTGACGGTCTTGGGGTCGACCCTGAACATGGTCGCGACCTCGGCGGGCGTGAGCAGTGGCTCGGCCTCGGGTGTACGAGCTGACATTTGTGCGGCCTCTCCTCCGTGTGGACCGGCTCAGCGATCCTGCGACTGCTTCTGCGCGTGTCACGGATGTCCCTCTATGGCCCAGTGCGTGCGGCTTTTCTGGACCATAGGCGGCATCACCCGAAGTGACCATACCGCCACGTAGAGCGATTGGCGAGCCCTTCTTTGACCCAACTGCCCGCCCCTGTGGCGATGTCACGCTCGGTGATTCTAGCGACACGTTTCGTGGTATCGCAGTGAAAACGGCAAACTACTCAGTTCGCAGAAGCCAGCAGCCGCGACACGTGACCTACTCATGCAGGTCAGACCGTTGTTTTGGGGTTCAGTTGGCAGATTCCAGAAGTTGCATTTGCTTCCACCGCAAGATCACGCGTTGATACATGGCAAAGGCAAGTTCTTCTTGACCCGTGTCCAGACCCGTGAGCGCCGCCGACAGCTCGGCCACCGACTGGTCGGCCTGCAACGCATCGTCGTCCATGAGGTGGACCAGGCCGCCGTAGTCGAGCTCGACCAGCGAGTGGGGATGGAACTCCTCCAGCCACCTGGCGATCTCCTCGACCTCGATGCCGGTGGCCACCTCGCCCACGTGCCTGCGGATGACCTGCAGCGCGCGGGCCGAGCGCCGCCTGGCCTGCGCCATGGAGGTGACGTAGATGAGGTTACGCCCCGTGGTCGTGGTCGTGTCCTGGCCGTTGGCCGGCTTGCCCAGCACCAGCCACCGCTCGTTGCCGTCGAACGGCACGAACCAGGCGGGCGGCACGTTCCACTTCGTCGTCCTGATGTGGGTGCGCAGCGCGGCCGAGCCGCCCTGACGCTTGTACCTGTCGAAGTCGTCGGCCGTCTGCTCGGCGATCGTCTGCGGCACGAAGTTGTCGAGCAGTTTCACCGGAGCGCTCCCGCGAAACTCTGAGAACGCCAGCCACGAGCGCAACCGGCTCTGCCATGGGCAGACATAGAGACGGTCCTCGACACGCCGGAGATAGGCGTTGGGGCTCTCCTGGGCCGGAGCGGGATGGGGAGGCTTGGCGAGCAGCCGTCGGATGGACTCGCCGTGCTCGGCCTCGAGCGCGGTGGCCCTGCGCGGACGGACGCGTGAGTCCGCGTACTCGGCCCAGGCGGCGCGGTCCGGCTCCGGAAACGCGGTCAGCGGCTCGTAGACACGAAGGTAAGCGGCATAGGGCAGCACGGTGGCATCGTGTCACGAAGACAACCCGCTTGCACCGTTGTGGTCGCACCGACCTTCGCGACCTGCCCACTTGCCTCACTCCTGAGGCGACGACATACCTCCACGACCTCTACCCTGAGAGGATCTCCGCCGCGAAGGGGCGGCGGACCGGACAGGGAGTCACTACCGTGACCGACGTCTTCGGGGTGTCCCACAAGGACACGCATGAGCAGGTCGTCTTCTGCGCCGACGAGCAGAGCGGGCTGCGTGCCATCATCGCCATCTACAACACCGCGCTCGGCCCCGCACTCGGGGGCACCAGGTTCTACCCGTACGAGAGCGAGCAGGCCGCGCTGGCCGACGTGCTCAACCTCTCCAAGGGCATGGCCTACAAGAACGCGCTGGCCGGGCTCGACCTCGGCGGCGGCAAGGCCGTCATCATCGGCGACCCCGCCACGATGAAGAGCGAGGCGCTGCTGCGCGCCTACGGCCGTTTCGTCCAGTCGCTGAACGGCCGCTACTACACCGCCTGCGACGTGGGCACCTTCAGCGAGGACATGGACCTCGTGGCCCGCGAGAGCCGCTTCGTCACCGGTCGCACGGTCGCCAACGGCGGCGCGGGCGACTCCTCCATCCTCACCGCGTTCGGCGTCTTCCAGGGCATGCGCGCCTCCGCCTCCTTCCTCTGGGGTACGGCGTCGCTGCGCGGCAAGCGGGTCGGCGTCGAGGGCGTCGGCAAGGTGGGCCACCGCCTCGTCGAGCACCTCGTCGAGGACGGCGCCGAGGTCGTCGTCTGCGACGTCAACGCCGCCGCCGTCGAGCGAGTACGGCAGCGCCACCCCTCGGTCGAGGCCGTGGCCTCCGCCGCCGAGCTGACCGCCGCCGACATCGACGTCTACGCCCCCTGCGCGCTCGGCGGGGCCCTCGACGACCCCACGGTCGCCGGCCTCCGGGCGAAGATCGTGTGCGGTGGCGCGAACAACCAGCTCGCCCACGCGGGAGTGGAGAAGCAGCTCGCCGACCGCGGGATCCTCTACGCCCCCGACTACGTGGTCAACTCCGGCGGCGTCATCCAGGTCGCCGACGAGATCCAGGGCTTCGACATGGAGCGGGCACGGGCCAAGGCGAGCCAGATCTTCGACACCACGCTCAAGATTTTCGGGATCGCCGCCGAGGAAGGCGTGCCACCGGCTGTGGCAGCGGATAGGCTGGCTGAGCGCAGAATGTCGGAAGTCGGGCGAATTCGAGCCATCTGGTTGGGCGGCTGACGTCCCGCGACCATACGACGTACCGAGCTGAGCGCAAAACAGGTACGGTAATAGGCGAACGAGAGACTGGCGCCCGAGTCACGGCGTCAGTATGTGGTGCGTTAGCGACGAGGGGTCGGGGACGACCCCACACGAGGGGGTCGAGCCAATGGGGCGCGGCCGAGCAAAGGCCAAGCAGGTCAAGGTTGCTCGCCAGCTGAAGTACAACAGCGGTGGCACGGATCTTGAGCGTCTTCGCAACGAGCTCGGAGTCTCTGACTCCAACCACAATGACGCCGACGACCTCAACGATGAGCTGGCGGATCGCTATGCCGATTACGCCGACGACTACGGCGACGAAGACGACGACCGGCCGTCCGGGCGTCGATAGCTGACCTGTTGTCAGGATGGGCCCCACGGGCGAACTGCCCGTGGGGCACTTCCGCGTTTCCGCTCGTACCCGGGACTCCTTGAGCGCTGGACGCCGTAGCGCCGGCCCGCCGACCGCGCTCCTCCCGGCCCGCCGCGCCGCCTGGCTTGCCGCGCCGCCTGGCTTGCCGCGCCGCCTGGCTTGCCGCGCCGCCTGTTTGCCGCCCCGCCTGGGGGCTCGGCTTGCCGTCCCGTGTGCCCGGTCGGTGTGGTCAGGGCCGCTTTTCTCGGGTGACCGGCTTCGCTCCTTCCGGCCAGGTGGCCCGCAGGACCCGCCGGGAGCCCCCAGCGGCCCCACCTCTGCGATGCCGACCGGTAAACCAACCTAGACGTGCCGCGGCCGGGCTCCTTCGGTCAGGAGCCCGGCCGGGGGTGATCGACGTCGCCCGCCGCCCGAGGTGCCGGGCATCGCGGACCGGCGTGGGTCAGCGGTAGCGCGCCTGGCCGGTGCCGTCCGCCACGACCTCGCCGAGCACCCAAGCGTCAAGCCCGCGCGCCGCCAGCAGCTTGATCGCCGGGTCGGCCGCCTCGGCCGGGACGATTGCCGCCATGCCGACGCCCAGGTTGAACGTGCGGTCCATCGCCTGCTGCCCGATGCCGCCGTGTCGCGCCAGCAGCTCGAACACCGCCGGCACCGTCCACGACGAGCGGTCGAGCAGCGCGTCGAGGTGCCCGGGCAGCGACCTCGACAGGTTGCCCTCGACGCCGCCGCCGGTGATGTGCGCGTAGGCGTGCACCTCGACCGTGCGGGCGAGCTCCAGGCAGTCGAGCGCGTAGATCCGCGTCGGCTCCAGCAGTTCCTCGCCGAGCGGGCGGCCGAACTCCGGCACCTCGGTGTCGAGGGACAGCCCCGCCTGCTTGATGACGTGCCGTACCAGCGAATAGCCGTTGGAGTGGACGCCGGACGAGGCCAGGCCCAGCACCACGTCGCCCGCGCGGACGCGGTCGGCGCCGAGCATCGCGTCGGCCTCGACGACGCCGGTGCCAGCGCCCGCCAGGTCGTACTCGTCGGCACCCATCGCGCCGGGGTGCTCGGCCGTCTCGCCGCCGACCAGGGCCGCCCCCGCCAGGCGGCAGCCCTCGGCGACGCCGCCGACGATCTCGGCGATGCGCTCAGGCACCACCTTGCCGCAGGCGATGTAGTCGGTCATGAACAGCGGCTCGGCGCCGCACACCACCAGGTCGTCGAGGACCATGCCGACCAGGTCGATGCCGATCGTGTCGTGCTTGCCGTACTGCTGGGCCAGCATGACCTTGGTGCCGACGCCGTCGGTGGAGGTCGCCAGCAGCGGCCGCCGGTAGCGCAGCAGCGCGGAGGCGTCGAACAGCCCCGCGAACCCGCTGGCGTCGTCCACCACCTCCGGCCGCCGCGAGCGCGCGACCTTGTCCTTCATCAGCTCGACGGCGCGCTCGCCCGCCTCGATGTCGACGCCTGCGGCCTCGTAGGTGCTCACTTGGGCGAACTCTCCAGTACGTACTTGCCGACGTTGTCCTGGTCGATCGGGATCGGGTACGAGCCGTCGAAGCAGGCCCTGCACAGGCGCTCGGCGGGAATCGTGGTCGCCTTGGTGAGGCCCTCGAGCGAGATGTAGCCGAGGGAGTCGGCGCCGAGCGACTGGCGGATCTCCTCGACGCTGAGCGAGCCCGCGATGAGCTCGGCGCGCGTGGCGAAGTCGATGCCGTAGAAGCAGGGCCAGGCGACGGGCGGCGAGGAGATGCGCACGTGCACCTCACGCGCGCCCGCCTCGCGCAGCATGCGGACGATCTGCCGCTGCGTGTTGCCGCGCACGATCGAGTCATCCACGACGACCAGGCGCTTGCCCGCCACGACTTCCCTGAGCGGGTTGAGCTTCAGGCGGATGCCGAGCTGGCGGATGGTCTGCGACGGCTGGATGAAGGTCCGGCCGACGTAGGAGTTCTTCACCAGGCCCTGGCCGTACGGGATGCCGCTCTCCTCGGCGTAGCCGACGGCGGCGGGCGTGCCGGACTCGGGGGTCGGGATGACCAGGTCGGCCTCGACGGGGTGCTCGCGGGCCAGGATGCGGCCCACCTCGACCCTGGTCGTCTGTACGCCACGGCCCGCGATCGTGGTGTCGGGGCGGGCGAGGTAGACGTACTCGAACAGGCAGCCCTTCGGCTCGGCGAGGGCGAACCTGCGCGAACGCACCCCGCCCTCGTCGATCGTCAGCAACTCGCCCGGCTCGACCTCGCGCACGAACGTGGCGCCCACGATGTCGAGGGCGGCGGTCTCGGAGGCCACCACCCAGCCGCGCTCCAGGCGGCCGAGCACCAGCGGGCGGATGCCCTGCGGGTCTCGGGCGGCGTAGAGGGTCTTCTCGTCCATGAAGACCAGCGAGTAGGCGCCCTTGACCTGCGGAAGCAGCTCGGCGGCGGCGTCCTCGATGGAGCGGGTGCGGTCCTGGGCGAGCAGGTTGGTCAGGACCTCGGTGTCGGTGGTCGCCCTGGTCACCCCCGGGGCGAGGCGCTCGGCCAGCTCGGGGGTGTTGATCAGGTTGCCGTTGTGGGCGAGCGCCAGGCCACCCACGTCGGTCGAGCTCAGCGTGGGCTGCGCGTTCTCCCACACGCTCGAACCGGTCGTGGAGTAGCGGCAGTGGCCGACCGCGATATGCCCGCGGAGCGTGCCGAGCACCGACTCGTCGAAGACCTGGGCGACCAGGCCCATGTCCTTGTAGACGAGGATGCGGCTGCCTTCGCTGACCGCGATGCCCGCGGACTCCTGTCCGCGGTGCTGCAACGCGTACAGCCCGTAGTAGGTGAGTTTGGAGACTTCTTCGCCTGGCGCCCAGACGCCGAAGACGCCACAGGCGTCCTTCGGTGCGCGGTCATCGGGGTCCAGGTCGTGGCCCAGTCGGCCGTCGCCCTTCAGCACGTGGTTCAGTTTAGGTCGGCGACAACTCTGCTCGCACACCCGGGGCCCTGATCACATCAGATGGCCGGTTCGTCCCGTGCTGGATCCTTCTCGGATGATCTCGCCGGTGAGGTTGCGATGGGCCGTCTGGCCGAGGAAAGCGGCATGCACTCGTCTTGCCCTGGGCGCTTGGCGCACTGTGACCCAAGGATCGCCACTCTTTTGCCGTGTCGCACCGTTTCGTGAGGGTAATCCGGGGGAGTGTGGGGAGGTTCCGGCATGCCGACACGTCGGGGGAGACGTAGACCGTGACCACACCTCGAGACCCCAATCACCCTCGGCCGGGGCAGGACCCGCAGGGCGAGCCCACGGGTGATCCGACCGAGCCGAGCTCCGAGCCGAGCGCCTCCGAGCCAACCTCAGCGCCAGAGGCGGCGCCCTGGCCTGACGAGGCGTCCACGACGCCGCACGGAGAGCCGATCGCGCCCGAGCCGCCGGCCTCCCCGGGGGCGGAAGCCGGGTGGGGCGCCTCCCACGAGCGCGGTCCCGACGTGCCCGTCTGGCCCGCGCCCGACCATCCGGCGCGGCAGGGGGAGCCGAGCGAGGGGTACTCCCCGTGGACCTCGGCGGAGGCGGCCTCGCGGTGGTCGTCCGACGAGGCCGACTGGTCGACCGGGGCCTCGTCCGCGGAGTCGGCGTGGGGCGGTCGCGGTACGCGCGAGCCCTTCGGCACGCCCACGCCGTCCGAGCAGTCGGCGTGGTCGGGGGGCCGCTACACCGACGACTCCGGATGGCCCGACCTGTCCGAGCCCGAACAGGGACGCCAGGAGTGGTCGGGGCGTTACGAGCCCGAGCGACCCGCTTCCGAGCCGCCCGCCACGCCGGAGCAGCCGTTCGTATCGGAGCAGCCGTTCGCATCGGAGCGGCCGTTCGTGTCGGGGCGGTCGTTCGCGGCGGAGGAGCCCGGCACGCCGCGACAGCCGGACGAGCCGGGAGAGCCCGTCAGCCCCGAGCAGCCCGCCGAGCCGGGAGAGCCGGTCACTCCGGAGCCGCCCATCGAGCCCGGCGAGCCGGTCACTCCCGAGCCGCCGTTCACGCCCGTGCCGCCCGTCGAGCCGGGACGGCCGGTCTCCCCCGAGCCGCCGATCGCGCCCGAACCGCCCGTCGTGCCGGGGCCGCCCTCGTTCCCGTCGCAGCCGGACGCTCCCGAGCCCCCGCCGGCTCCCGGGCCCGGCCACCCCGATTTGCCGGAGGCACCCGAGGTTCCCTCGCCGAGCCAGGGCGAGCCCTCCGGCACCCGGTGGTCGTCCGACTGGGGCAGCGAGGACGCCGACCGCACGCAGACGTTCACCGATTGGGGCCGGCCTGAGCCCAGCCCGCAGCAGCCCTACCAGGTGCCGGGCGCGACGCCCTCCTACCCGGGATGGTCGGCCGAGGACCAGACGCGTGAGGTGCCGCTGCCGTCCAGCCCGTCCCGCTACGACCCTCCCACCCCGTCCACGCCGCCGTACGGCCAGCCCGCGCATCCGGTCTCGGACGACGACACCACCCCGACCGCCTTCCCGAGCGCTTCGCCGTACGCGGGCGGGCCCAAGGAGTACCCGTCGGGCACTCCCGGTGGCACGGGCGCCACGCCGTACCGCGAATCCCTCGAAGACCGTGAATCCCGCGAGGAAGGCGCGCCGTACGGTGCGGGTCCGGCGGGCGGCGGCCACTACGGCGGCCCCCAGCAGGGGACGGCCCCCTACGGCGGTTCCCGGCCCTTCGGTTCGGCAGGTAGCGGGCCGCAGTCCGCCGGTCCGGCCGGTGGGGGCACCCGGCCTTTCGGTCCCGGAAGCGGGCCGCAGTCTCCGGCCGGTGGTGGACCGCGTCCTTTCGGTTCGGGGGGCAGCGGGCCGCAGTCCGCCGGTGGTGGACCTCGTCCCTTCGGTTCGGGAGGTAGTGGGCCGCAGTCCGCCGGTCCGGCCGGTGGTGGACCTCGTCCCTTCGGCTCCGGTGGCAGCGGGCCGCAGTCCGCCGGTCCGGCTGGTGGTGGCTCCCGGCCCTTCGGTTCGGGGAGCGGACCGCAGAGCGCCGGCCCGGCCGGCGGCGGGTTCGGGCGCGACTTCCCGTGGGGCCCGTCGGTCGCCGGAAAGGCGGGCGCCGGCGGCTACGTCGCCGGCGCGTTCTCCAGCGAAGCTCCCGGCGGGGGCGCATCGGGCACGCCGGGAGGCTCCGGCACTCCGGGAGGCTCCGGCGCGCCAGGCGCTCCCGGGACTCCGGGCACCCCTGGGACCCCGGGCGGCCCTGGCGCTCCGGGCGGTCCCGGCACGCCGGGCGGCCCCGGAACTCCAGGCGCGGCGGGTGCCTCCTCGGGAAGCGGCGAGCACGAGAGCGGCGGCCCCGGCGGCGGCACCCCCGGCGGCCCTCCAGGCGGCACTCCCGGTGGTGGGCCCTACGGCGGTGCGCCCGGTGGCGGCGGACCCTACGGACCGGGAACCCCTCCCGGCGGCGGCCCCTACGGCGGCGCGCCGGGCGGCCCCTACGGGCCGGGAGCCCGACCAGAGGGACCGTCAGGCGCCGAGCCGACCTCGCCCTACGCCGCCCCCGCAGGGGGAGTCGCCTACCCGCCGCCTCCCGGCGGCCCCGTGCCGTACCAAGGTGGCGACTGGCGTCCCGCCAGGCCGGGCAGCGGTCTGGCCACCGCCTCGCTGGTGCTCGGGATCGCGAGCCTGTTCCTGCTGTTCGTCTGCTTCACCGGCGTGCTGACCGCCCTGGTCGGCATCGTCCTCGGCGTGGTCGCCCTCGCCAAGGGCGGCGGCAAGGGCAAGGCGTGGACCGGCATCGGCCTCAGCGTGCTCACGCTGGTGCTGGCCGTGGGCGCGGCCGTGTGGGTGTCCAACTACTTCGCCGAGTGCGCGAACCTGCCGCAGCGGCTGGCCGAGCAGTGCGTGGAGAACAAGATCCCGTGGATCCGCTAGACCGGTAGGTGGTCGGACAGGTCGGCGCGGGCGCCGCTCGCCAGGACGGCGCCCCTCGCCATGGCCTCCGACCAGGTGACGCGGCCGATCGCCAGTTCGAGCCAGGTGCGCGGGTCGGTCTCGACCACGTTCGGCGGGGTGCCCCTGGTGTGCCGGGGGCCCTCCACGCACTGCACGGCCGCGTACGGCGGCACCCGCACCTCGACCGTCCGGCCGGGCGCCTTCTCGACCAGCCGGTCGAGCAGGTGCCGTACGGCGAAGCGCCCCGCCTCCCGCTCCGGCTTGCGCCCCTTGTCGTAGGCGGTCATGACGGCCGCGACACACGCGTCGGCGAGAGCGGAGGCGGGCCCGTCGAACGGCGGCTCGTCGAGCGCGACCAGTTGGGCGTCGAGGGCGGATCTGAGCTTGTCCTGATCCATCTTGCGGGGCGGCATTCCCTTATTGTCTCGCGGGAAGGGTTCATCGGGGAGGCGGTCGTCGTTCACCTCAGGTTTCAGCGCTCGCCGTAGCGTCCCGGCGGAACGACCGCATGAATCTGGAGGACCCGTGCCTAACCCGGGCAGGCTGCTGCCGTTGCTCTCGACCCCGCACAAGAGCGGTCGAAGTGCCCTGACGTGCCAATTCCGTTGCGGCAACGCGTGCGCACACGAAGTCGCCAACATCAGTGACAACACCTATTTCGGTGACATCGCCGCGCAGGCTCTGTCGCGTCGTGGCGTTCTGCGCGCGGGTGGCGTGGGCGCTCTCGGCGCGCTGGTCGTGGGCGCGGGAGCCGTACCGGCCTTCGCCGACCCCGAGATCGCCGGACAGCATGGTGACCCCGAGTTCGGGCGTGGTCGGCTGACCTTCACCCCGGTGGCGCCCAACACCGAGGACGCGTTGACCGTCCCCGACGGCTACTCCTCGTCGGTCGTGGTGCGCTGGGGCGACCCCGTGCTGCCGGACGCCCCGGCGTTCGACTTCGACAACCAGACGGCTGAGGCGCAGAGCAAGCAGTTCGGCTACAACTGCGACTTCGTGACCATGTTCCCGATGGGCCGCCACCGCGCGCTGCTGTGGGTCAACCACGAGTACTCCGACGAGAACCTCATGTTCCGCGGCTACACCGGCGGCGCCGCCGCCACCGAGGAGCAGATCAGGATCGGGCTGGCCGCGCACGGCGGCTCCGTCGTGGAGATCGAACGGGTGGGCAACACCGGCCAGTGGAAGCTGGTCAC
Source organism: Nonomuraea sp. NPDC003727 (assembly GCF_053586935.1). Classification (NCBI taxonomy): domain Bacteria; kingdom Bacillati; phylum Actinomycetota; class Actinomycetes; order Streptosporangiales; family Streptosporangiaceae; genus Nonomuraea; species Nonomuraea sp. NPDC003727. Next base: position 41,082 of record NZ_JBSFNE010000007.1, on the reverse strand, counting down.
CAACGGTCGCCGCCGCTACAACCGGCGCATCACCGCTCAGACGCCCATGCGTTTCAGCGGCCCGGCCGCCGGTCACGAGCTGCTGAAGACGGGCGCCGACAAGGACGGCACCACGCCGGTCGGCATGCTCAACAACTGCGCCGGCGGCACCACCCCGTGGGGGACCGTGCTGACCGCCGAGGAGAACTTCGACCAGTACTTCGTCAACGGCGACAAGAACGACCCGAAGGTGACCCGGTACACGCTGCCGACCAGCGCGTCGGGCGGTCGCCGGTGGGACCGGGTCGAGGAGCGCTTCGACCTGGCCAAGCACCCGCACGAGGCCAACCGCTTCGGATGGATCGTCGAGATCGACCCGTTCGACCCCGACTCCACCCCGATCAAGCGGACCGCGCTCGGCCGCTTCAAGCACGAGGCCGCCAACACCACCCTGACCAAGGACGGCCGCCTGGCGGTCTACATGGGTGACGACTCGCGCTTCGAGTACATCTACAAGTTCGTGTCCAAGGAGCGCTACATCCCCGGTTTCGACCGGCACAACCGCAGGCTCCTCGACGAGGGCACCCTCTACGTCGCCAAGTTCACCGGCGACAGCCCCGCCGCGGAGATCGACGGCTCGGGCAAGCTGCCCTCCGACGGCGCCTTCGACGGCTCTGGCCAGTGGATCCCGCTGGTCAGCGGCGACAAGAGCTTCGTGGACGGCATGAGCGCGGCCGAGGTGCTGATCTTCACCCGCGTCGCGGCCGACAAGGTCGGCGCCACCAAGATGGACCGGCCCGAGGACATCGAGCGCAACCCGGTCAACAAGGCCGTCTACGTGGCGCTCACCAACAACTCCAACCGGACCGCCGCGCAGGTGGACGAGGCCAACCCGCGTCCCTCCAACAAGCACGGGCACGTGCTGGAGATCGTGGAGCGCCGCGACGACGCCGCGTCGACGACCTTCGCCTGGTCGCTCCCGCTGGTCTGCGGTGACCCGAACGACGCGGCGACCTACTTCGCCGGGTTCGACAAGACCAAGGTCTCGCCGATCTCCTGCCCCGACAACCTGGCGTTCGACAGGGACGGCAACCTGTGGATCTCCACCGACGGTAACGCGCTGAAGAAGAACGACGGGCTGTTCGTCATGCCGGTGCAGGGCAAGGAGCGCGGTTACGTCCGCCAGTTCCTGACCGTGCCGGTCGGCGCCGAGACGTGCGGGCCGATGGTCACCCAGGACCAGCGCAGCGTGTTCGTCGCGGTGCAGCACCCGGGCGAGGTGGACGGCGCCTCGCCCGAGGCCCCGGCCAGCCACTGGCCCGACGGCGGCGCGGCGCAGCCGCGGCCGGCGGTGGCGGTGACGTGGCACGTGGACGGCGAGAAGATCGGCTCCTAGCCGGTCGGCATCTGCCAGCCCGTGACCTTCCGGGGTCACGGGCTGGCGTCGTCCCCGGACCTTCCTGGAAAGGCGTCCTCCGGCGGCTCTTCCGGGCGTGGCGGGCTTGACCTCAAGTGAACTTGACCTTTTACCGTCGTCCCCATGGACATGGAAGTCACCGCCTGGAACCAGCTCTACGGCGCCATGAACGCCCGGCATGAGCGCCGCCCCTTCTCGCTGGCCACCCTCCGCAGGATCGGTGGTTTCGCCCGGCCGCACCGGGCCCGACTTGCCCAGTTCCTCCTCCTCAGCATCGTCATGGCCGCGCTGGCCGTCGCGGCCCCCGTCCTGGCCGGCCGGGTCGTCGACGCCATCGTCAAGGCCGAACCCTTCGACGTGGTCCTGGAGCTGGCCGCGCTCATCGCCGTGCTGGCGCTGGCCGAGGCGGGCCTCGGACTGCTCACCCGCTACCTGTCCGCCGGCATCGGCGAAGGCCTCATCCTCGACCTGCGCACCGCCGTGTTCGACCACGTCCAGCGCATGCCGATCGCCTTCTTCACCCGCACCCGCACCGGCGCGCTGGTCTCCCGCCTCAACAACGACGTGATCGGCGCCCAGCGCGCCTTCACCGACATCGTCTCCAGCGTCGCGGGCAACGTCGTCACCCTGGTGCTGACCCTGATCGTCATGATCGGCATCTCCTGGCAGATCACCCTGCTCGCGCTGCTCCTGCTGCCCGTCTTCGTGCTGCCGGCCCGGCGCATGGGCGGACGCATCGCCCGGCTGCGCCGCGAGGCCGCCGACCACAACGCCGCCATGGGCACCCAGATGACCGAGCGGTTCTCCGCTCCGGGCGCGACGCTGGTCAAGCTGTTCGGCCGCCCGGCCACGGAGTCGGCGGACTTTGCCGCCCGGGCCGGCAGGGTGCGCGACATCGGCGTCCGCACCGCCATGACCCAGTCACTGTTCGTCACGGCGCTGACCCTGGTCTCGGCGCTGGCCCTGGCCCTGGTGTACGGCCTCGGCGGCTTCTACGCCCTCGCCGGCCGGCTCGACCCCGGCTCGGTGGTCGCCCTGGCCCTGCTGCTGACCAGGCTCTACTCCCCGCTGACCGCGCTGGCCAGCGCCAGGGTCGACGTCATGAGCGCGCTGGTCAGCTTCGAGCGCGTCTTCGAGGTGCTCGACCTGGAGCCGCTCATCAAGGAGAAGCCCGGCGCCCGTGCGGTGCCCGACGGCCCGGTGTCGGTGGAGTTCGACGGCGTGCGCTTCGCCTACCCCTCGGCCGACAAGGTGTCGCTGGCCTCCCTCGAGGAGGTCGCCACCCTCGACTCGCGCGGCGGCGTCGAGGTGCTGCACGACGTCTCCTTCCGCGCCGAGCCTGGCCAGATGGTCGCCCTCGTCGGCTCGTCGGGGGCGGGCAAGTCCACGATCGCCCAGCTGCTGCCGCGGCTCTACGACGTGGACGAGGGGGCGGTGAAGCTGGGCGGGGTGGACGTGCGCGACCTGACGGCCGACTCCATCAGGGACACCCTCGGCATGGTCACCCAGGACGGCCACCTCTTCCACGACACGATCAGGGCGAACCTGCTGCTGGCCCGCCCCGAGGCCGCCGAGGACGAGATCTGGGACGCGCTGCGCAGGGCGAGGCTCGCCGGCCTCATCGAGTCGCTGCCCGACGGGCTGGACACGGTGGTGGGCGAGCGCGGCTACCGGCTGTCGGGCGGTGAACGGCAGCGCCTCACGATCGCCCGCCTGCTGCTGGCCCGCCCCAGGGTGGTCATCCTCGACGAGGCGACCGCCCACCTAGACTCGACGTCCGAGGCGGCGGTGCAGGAAGCCCTCGGCGAGGCGCTGGCCGGCAGGACCGCGATCGTCATCGCGCACCGGCTGTCCACCGTCCGCGCGGCCGACCTCATCCTGGTCGTCGAGGACGGCCGCGTGGTGGAGCGCGGGACGCACGCCACCCTGCTGGCCGCCGGAGGCAGGTACGCCGAGCTCCACAGGACTCAGTTCGAGGCGCCCGCCATCGCCGCCTGAGCCGTACGGCGCAGCGAGTAGAGGCTGACGGGGATGCCCACGGCCACGATGACCGCGGCGATCACCAGGGTGGACTGGTAGGCGGGCAGGAAGCCGGTGGCGACCTGCCTGGCGTTGAGGATGGCGCCCAGGACGGTGATGCCCAGCAGGCCGAACACCTCGCGGGAGACGTTCAGGACGCCGGCGGCCACGCCCGCTCTGTCCTGGGGGAGCGCGCCGAGGATCATCGTGGTCAGCGGGACCAGCATGCCGCCGCCCAGGCCGTACAGGAGGAACCAGGGCAGGACGTCGAGGTAGCCGCCGCCCGCGCCGACGAACGAGATGCCGAGCACGGCCGTCGCCATGAGCGCCAGGCCGAGGGCGACCGTGCGGCCGTTGCCGAGGAGGCGGGCCAGCCGCTGCGCCTGGATCGCGACGGCCGCCATGAGCAGGGCCATCGGGACGAACGCGGCGCCGGCCTCGACGGGGGAGAAGCCCAGGGAGTTCTGCAGCCACAGGGCGCTGAAGAAGTAGATGCCGAACACCCCGAAGGACCACAGGCCCATCGCGAGCGTCCCGCCGGTGAAGACCCGGTTCCTGAAGAGGCTCAGGTCGATCATCGGCTCGGCCGACCTGCTCTCGACGACCACGAACGCGACGGCGGAGAGTACCGTGACGGCGGCGAGCGGAAGCGTCCATCCCTCGATGAGCGCGTACGTCAGGGCGAAGAGCGTGATCGCGGAGGTGGCCAGGCCGGGCAGGTCGAGCGCGCGGCGCACGCGCTCGGCGTCGGGCCTGATGGCCCACACGGCCAGCGCGAGCGTGCCCACGCCGACCGGCACGTTGATCAGGTAGATCCAGCCCCAGTGCAGGTGCTCGCTGATGAAGCCGCCCGTCGCGGGTCCGAGCGCCATCGACAGCGCGCCTGACGCGGTCCAGATGCCGACCGCGGTCCCGCGCTCGCGCGGGTCGCGGAAGGTGGCGGAGATGAGCGCCAGCGCGGTCGGGGTGAGCAGGGCCGCGCCGACGCCCTGGACGGCCCGCGCGGCGATCAGCGTGCCGCCGTCGGCGGCCAGTCCCGCCCCCAGCGACGAGAGCGTGAAGACGGCGAGCCCGCTCAGGAACGTCGTCCGCCTGCCGAGCACGTCGGCCAGCCGCCCGCCGACCAGCATGAGCCCGGCGAACACCAGCATGTACCCGGTCGCCACCCACTCCAGGCCGGACAGCGTCAACCCCAGGTCCCGCTGGATCGTCGGGAGGGCCACGTTGACGATGTTGTTGTCCAGATACGTCATGAACGTGCCGAGGGTCACCGCGGCCAGCGCCCACCATCTCATCGCATAGCCTCCTATACGCCGTACTTGTACGCCGTACAGTTGAACTTGTACGGCGTATAGTTGTCAACCGTGATGGGAAAACTGACCGCTGAGGCGATCGTCGAGAAGGCGTTGGAGATCGGCGACGCCGAGGGGCTCGACGCGGTGACCATCCGGCGGCTCGCCACCGACCTCGGGGTCACGCCGATGGCGCTGTACTGGCACTTCAAGAACAAGGAGCAGCTGTTGATCGGCATGGCCGATCACCTGATCGCCGGGTTCACCCCCAAGGACGCCGGCGACCGCCCGTGGCACCAGGAGCTACGCGACCTCGTCCTCGGACTGATCAGGACGCTGCGCCGCTATCCCTGCGCCAAGAACGTGCTTGAACAGATCGACCAGACCACCGTGCCCAGCTTCCTCACCGTCTGGGACCGGGCGCTCGGCCTGGCCCACTCGGCCGGGTTCAGCCAGGAAGAAAGCTGCCTGATCACCAAGTACCTGCTGCAGAGCGCCATCTCCATCGCCGACGCGCCCGTCCACTTCCGGCCCGGCCGTACGCCGGAGGAGATCACCGAGCTGCTCAGGGTCAAGCGGCTGGGCCTGCAGTCGCTGCCCGCCGACACCTACCCGAACCTGGTGGCGATGGCGCGGCCCATGGTCGAGGGTGTCAGCGAGGAGTTCTACGACAGCTTCGGCGTCGATCTCGTACTCGGCGGCGTCGTCGCGCTGGCCGCCCGCCGATAGGCTGCCGGGCATGACTTTCCAGCTGGTCTGCGAGATCGAACCGCCTACCAAGCCCGACCTCACGCACGTCCGGCACCAGATCGGCACCCTGGGCAAGCTCGCCCATTCCTTCCTCATCCCCGACAACCACATCGGCAGGGCGACGGTCTCCAGCGTCGCCGTCGCGCACGAGGTCCAGGCCATGGGCGGGCGCAGCATCGCCTGCCTCAACTCGCGCGACCGCAACCTGCTCGGCCTGCGCCGCGACCTGCTGACCGCGGCCGCCTACGGGGTCGATCACTTCCTGTTCGTCTACGGCGACAAGCCCACGAGCGGCAACAGGACCAGCGACCTGACGGTCCGCTCGATGATCGAGGAGGCCAGGGAGTTCTCGCCGGCGTTCCGCGTCGGCGCGGCGGCGGGGCTGCGGCCGCTGCCCGCGTGGAAGCGCACGGCCGACTTCCTCTTCGTCCAGGTCAGCTTCTCGCTCGACGCGCTGCTCAGGTGGCGCGAGGCCAACCCCGTCGACGTGCCCGTCTACGCCGGGGTGATGGTGCTGGCCAGCCAGTCCCACGCCCAGCGGCTCGCCGCGGCCATTCCCGACATCGACATCCCCGAGGAGCTGGTGGAGCGCCTGGGCGACGACCGGATGGCGGGCGTGGAGGCGGCCTGTGAGCATGTCCTCAGGATCCGTGACTCCGGCGCCTTCGACGGCGTGCATCTCATCCCTGTCACCCGCTACCGCGACGTCGAGTCCCGCCTCCACGACACCCTCTGAGCGGCCGGTCGGGCGCTCAGTCCCACCGGCGGGCGTTGTCGGCGTTGATCCCGGGATCCTTCACCACGCAGAACGGCTGGCCCGCCGGGTCCCGCATCACCCACCAGTTGGGGGCCTGCCGGACGCGGGTCGCACCCAACCCTTCCAGCCGCGAGACCTCGGCCTCCAGGTCGTCGGTGTGGAAGTCGAGGTGCACGCGGGGCCCCCCGTCGTCCAGCCGCTGCACCAGGAGCCCGAACTCCTGGCCGGGCAGCATGCCGCCGTGGAACTCGGGATGCTGGGGAATGCGGGGCAGCTCGTGCCCCGTCGCGCCTCGCCAGAACGCCAGCGCCTCGTCGTGCTCGTCCCCAGGCACGTCGATCACGGCCAGGTGCAACCTGCTGTGGTGCGTCATCAGCCCTTCTTCCCGTGTGCCGCGCGCCGGCGATCCCGTCGTCGCACGATCTTCATGGCCGTTCATCGTACGGCGCGGGGGCCGCGGGCCAGTGCCGCGAACACGGCGCCCGCCAGCGCCACCCCGAACAGCACGCCGTACGTCAGCCGGAACCCGGCCATCAACTGCTCCACCGCCACCGGCGACAGCCGCGACAGCGTGCCCGCGTACACCTGCGCGCGCAACGACGGAGCGACCGCGCTGGTCAGCACGCTCAGCGACAGGCCCACGCTGAGCACGATCCCGACATTCATCACCATGAGCCGGAAGCCGTTCACCACGCCCAGGCTCCCCGCCGGCAGGGCGCTCATCACCTGCGTGGTGTTCCCGGTCAGGAACGTGCCGCTGCCGCATCCGGCCAGGAAGAGCCCCACCCCGATGATCCAGTACGGCGTGCCGGGCCGGGCCGTCGCCATCAGGACCGCCAGGCCGGCCGCGCTGAACAGCGACCCCCCGATCGACAGCGCGTACGGCGAGACGCGCCGCCCCAGCACGCCCGCGACGGGGGAGGCGAGCGCCATCCCGACGGGAACCGGCAGCACGGTCAGACCGGCGGTGAACGCGTCGACGCCGCGGGCCGCCTGGAAGTGCAGCGCCACCAGGAGGATCAGCGCCGCCCTGGCCAGCGCGTTGCAGAAGGAGGCCAGGTTGGCCCACGCCAGCATCCGGCCGCCGAACAGCCGCAGGTCGAGCACTGGATGCGCGGCCCGCCGTTCGACCAGGAGGACGAGCGGTGCCAGCACCGCGGCCACCACCGCGCCCACGACCACGACGGGACCGCCGTTGCCGATCTCGGACAGCGCCAGGAGGAGCGCGGTCAGCGTGGCGAAGATGAGCAGGTTGCCGAGCGCGTCCACGGGCTCACGCGGCCCTCGCGGCATCCCGCGCAGCGTGAGCGCCCCCCAGACCAGCGCGATCACCCCCGCGGGGACGTTCACCCAGAAGATCCACTGCCAGCCGGCCGCCTCGGCGATCAGGCCGCCGACGGTCGGCCCGGCGAGCTGCGCGATGGACAGCGTGCCGATGTAGACGCCCATGCCCTGGCTGAGGCGGTCCGGCGGGAAGGCGGCCGTGATGATCACTGTCCCGTTGGCCAGGATCATCGCCGAGCCGATTGCCTGTAACACCCGCATCGCGACCAGGAACCAGACGCCGGGCGCGAGGCCCGCCAGCAGCGAGCCGACCGTGAACAGCGCGAACCCGGCCAGGTAGACCTCCCTGCGGCCGAGCAGATCGGCGATCCTGCCGAAGAAGACCAGGCTGGCGGTGTTGACCAGGAGGAAGGAGAGCAGGATCCAGCCCGACTCGAAGGGGGTGGCATGGAAGTGGCGGACGACGGCCGGGAGGGCGACGTTGAGCGTGCTGCCGGCGATCCCGATCAGCACCAGGCCGAGGCTGGTCACCGAGCAGACACGCCAGGCGTAACGGAGTCGGCGGGCGTAGTCGGGGGAGACGGCGACCATGCTCCCACTATGACGTACGACGTACGTCCGCTTGATCCCGCCACCCCCGAGCCACGCGCGAGAAGCGATGCCGTCAACGGGCGCGTTTGCGCAGGCCCTCCAGGTCGTGGATCACCACCCGGCGCCGCCCCGTCTCGATCAGCCCCCGGTCGCGCAACGTCCGCAGCGCCTTGCTGACCGCCTCCCTGGACGCGCCCGTCCACCCCGCGAGCTCGTCCTGCGACAGCGGCAGCGCGACCCGCAGCCCGGTGCTCGTCTGCTCGCCGTACCGCTCGGCCAGCTCCACCAGCCGTGTCGCCACCCGCCCCGTCGTGTCGAACGCGCCGTACTCGACCCGCTTGCGGTCCGCGTCTCTCAGCCGCCCGGTGACCAGCTGCATCAGCAGCACCGCCACCCGCCCGTGCGCCCGCAGGAACCCGGCGAAGTCGCGGACCACCACCCCCGCCACCGGCTCCAGCGCCGTGACGGTCGCCGAGCGGGGCGAGCCGTCGATGGCCGACATGTCGCCGATCAGCCCGCCGGGCCCGCGCACCGCCAGCACGACCTCCGTCCCGCCGCTGGTGTGGGAGGACACCTTGACCCGCCCTTCGAGCAGCAGCAGCACCCAGTCGGAGGTGTCTCCCTCCGTCATCAGCACCTCGCCCCGCTCCCAGCGTCTGGGGCGACCGGCGGCCTTCAGGGCCTCGGTCTCGTCAGGGGTCAGCATGGACAGGAACTCTCCGGCCTCTGCGGTCATGACCCGATTATGCGGGGCAGGGCCGCCAGCACGTAGGCCTCCACCTCCTGTTCCTTCCCCTTCAACCGCAGCGCCCCGAGAGGTGTGGCCGTCACGCCGGCGCCGAGCTGGGCCAGAGTCGTGGCGCCGATCACCACCGTGCCGGGCTCCGCCATGGCCTCCAGCCTGGCCGCGACGTTCACCGCGTCGCCCATGGCGTTGAAGCCCCTCAGCTCCGGGCTGCCGATGTTGCCGACCAGCGCCATGCCGGTGTTGATGCCGACCCTGAAGGTCGGCCAGCCGTCGGCGGCGACTTGCCTGGCCGCCTCCTGCATGGCCAGGGCGGCCCGGCACGCGGCCAGCGCGTGGTCCTCCTGGGTGGCGGGCGCGTTGAAGAGCGCGAGCAGCGCGTCGCCCACGAACTGCACGATCGTGCCGCCGTTGCCGAGGATGCAGGGCACGGCCGCGGTGTGATAGCGGTTCAGCATCTCGACGATCTCCCCGGGCGTGACCCGCTCGGAGAACGTGGTGAACCCCTTGAGGTCGGCGAACAGCGCCGTCAGCTCGCGCAGCTCACCGCCGAGCGCGGCCTGCCCGGGGTCGGCCAGCAGGCGGTTGGCGACGTCGGGCGACATGTACTGCCGGAACAGCGTGTCGAGCTCGGCGTACAGGCGGGCGTTCTCCAGCGAGATCGACAGCTGGCTGGCCAGGGTCGAGGCCAGGGCCTCGTCCTGCGCGGTACGGCCGAGCGGCACCTCCAGCGCGCCCGCCAGATGCCCCTTCACGGTCAGCGGATAGGCGACCAGGCCCTCGCGCCTGATGGGCGCGGTGCCGTCGAAGACGTACTCGCGCGAGCCGATGCTCACCCTGCCGTCGGCGACCAGGCCGATGCGCACGTCGCCGTACGCCTGCCGTACCCGCTCCAGGGCGCCGGTCAGCAGGTCGGACTCGGCCAGCCGTACCCTCGTCTGCGTCCCGACGTCGACGAGCGCCGCGAGGCGCTCGGACAGCTCGCGCTCGCTGGCCAGCGCCTCTCCTGCGCGGTCGAGGACCGCCGCCTGGCCCTCGGTCAGCTGGAAGCGCCCCGCCAGCCGTACGGCAGGCAGCTTGGTGCCCTTGCGGACGTGCTCGACCAGCTCCTCCAGCGCCTGCTCGTACTGCGCCTGGATCCTGACCACCGTCGCCGACAGCGCCACCGAGTCGAACAGGCCGGCGCTCGACCCCTCGCGCCGGAACTGCAGGTAGGCGCTGTAGGCGACGAAGACGAAGGCCAGTGTCAGCAGGATGTGCCACTCCCACCACGACAGGTGCCAGTTGAGCTGGGACATCCCCGCGATCATGGCCTCGGCCAGCAGCGCGTAGGCGGTCATCAGGCTCACCAGGATCGCCGAGCGCCGCCTGCGGTGCAGGAGGAACATCATGACGCCGGCCGCGACGAACAACACCATGCCGGGCACCGAGAACCAGCCGAACCACGGGATGGGCGCCTCCGCCGGCGGCCTGCTCAGCGGCGTCAGTCCGGGCACCAGCGAGGCCACGCCCCACATCACCATGATTCCCAGCAGGACCGCTCTGATCAGGTCCTGCGCCGCCAGTACCGTCCTGGCCTGCCCCTCGCCGAGCGGGAACGCCGACGCGAAGGCGAAGACGGCCGCCACCGTCAGCCCGACCTGCTGGCCGACGTCGAACCCGAGGGAGGGCGCCGCGAGGATGATCTGCGGCGTCGCCAGGCCGTGCAGGAAGAAGAAGCCCGCGCTGCTCAGGAACACCATCGACACCAGGAACAGCCGCGCGTCCTCCCGCCTGCGCGCCGCCTCGCTGATCATCAGGCCCAGCACCACGTTGATGCCGGCCACGACGAGGATCATCCAGAAGTGGCTGGGGTTGTGCTGCCACCTCACGTTGATGCCGCCCGGGTCGGCGAGCAGCAGCCACAGCCCGAGCAGCGGCAGGACCAGGTGAATCGCCCACACCACCGCTCTGACGGGCTGGCTGGCGGGCGGCAGGTAGGTGTTCACGGACGATTATCCCCACGCCCGGGAGGAATCCAAGGCGTCGATTCACCGGCTCGGCGCGTTGGTCTGCCCGGGGCCTGGTCGCTCGTGACCGCTCCGAGAGTGTTCGCGGTTTCCGCCGACGGCTGACCGCCGGTCAATCTCGCCTGTCACCCTCCGTTTCGTGACATACACGTTATGTAGTGGCGTAATCCCTTGGAACGGTTGAAGCGTGAACCTCATGCACAACATGCGCACCATCTCTGTTCCATCTGGAAGGTATGCCGTGGCAATCAAGGTTCGCGGTGGGCGCGCGCTCACCCTCGCCACCGTCGGAGCGCTCGCCGCTTCGCTGTTCACCATCGGTGGCGTCGCCACCGCGTCGTCCGCCGCCAACGAGGTGCACGCCTGCGTGCACAAGAAGACCCGCTACGCCCGGATCGTCAACCCGGCGACGCCGTGCCGGACGACGGAGATCAGGGTGCTGATCGGGGGATCGTCCCCCAACGGGCTGGCCGGCACGCGCGAGCAGGGCCCGCAGGGTCCGGCGGGTCCGAAGGGCGAGACCGGTCCCCAGGGTCCGGCGGGCCCGGCCGGCAAGAACGGCGTCGACGGCAAGCCCGGCCCCCAGGGTCCCAAGGGGGAGACCGGTCCCGCCGGTCAGCAGGGCAAGCCTGGTGAGAAGGGCGAGCAGGGTCCCAAGGGTGAGACCGGGCCGCAGGGCAAGCCTGGCGAGCAGGGTCCGAAGGGTGAGACCGGTCCCGCGGGGCCGCAGGGCAAGCCCGGCGAGAAGGGCCCCGAGGGTCCGAAGGGCGACACCGGCCCCGCGGGGCCGCAGGGTCCCGCCGGTCCGAAGGGCGACAAGGGCGACGCGGGCGGCATCAAGTCGATCGTCGTCGTGAGCAAGAACTTCAGCGGCAAGGAAGGATCCGTCTCCTGCCCGGCCGATTCGGTGGCCACGGGCGGCGGCTTCTCCGGCGTCAACGGCACCGTCACGACCAGCGCGCCGTCGGTCTCCGGCGGCACCCCGACGGGCTGGGAGGTCGAGCTGAGCGGCGGCAGCCACGGCAACGACCTCGCGCCGCAGACGGCCACCACGCCGGGCACGGACACCAAGACCGTCACCGGCCAGGGCTCCGGCGGCGGCAGGGGCGGCACGGTCTACGCGATCTGCGCCGCCAAGTAGGAACGCCGCCAAGTAGGAACGCCGCGCAGGAGGAACCGCGCAGGAGGAACGCCGCGGGGGCCGGTACGGCATGCCGTACCGGCCCCCGCGAACGAAGGAACCTCAGCCGAACAGCGCGGGCAGCGCGCCCGTGTGGACCTCGCGCAGCTCGGAGACGGGCACCTCGAAGGCGCCCTCCACCACCAGCGACTCGCCGCCGGTCTCGCCGAGCCCGTAGCAGGGCACCTCGAACGACGCGCACAGCGCCGCGAACTCCTCGAAGTGCTCGGCCTTCACCGCCACCAGCGCCCGCGCCGACGACTCGCTGAACAGGGCGACGAACGCGTCTTCGGGCAGCGCGACCTTCGCGCCGACCCCCTGGGCCAGGCACGCCTCGGCCAGCGCGATCGCCAGGCCGCCGTCGGACAGGTCGTGCGAGCCGGCCACCAGGCCCTTCGCGGCCGCCTCGACCATGACGGAGGCCAGGCCCTGCTCGGCCACCAGGTCCACCTCCGGCGGCAGGCCGCCGAGGTGGTCGTGGGCGACGCGCGCCCACTCCGAACCGCCGAACTCGTCGCGGGTCTCGCCGAGCAGCGCGATGCGCAGACCCGGCTCGGTGAACCCGGAGCGGACACGCTTGGCGACGTCGTCGATGACGCCGAGCACGCCCACGACGGGCGTCGGGTGGATGGCCGCCGCGCCGGTCTGGTTGTAGAAGGACACGTTGCCGCCGGTCACCGGGACGCCGAGGGTCCGGCAGGCGTCGGCGAGCCCGCGGACGGCCTCGGCGAACTGCCACATGACCTCCGGGTCCTCGGGGGAGCCGAAGTTGAGGCAATTGGTGACGGCGAGCGGCCGCGCGCCCGTCACCGCGACGTTCCGGTACGCCTCGGCCAGCGCCAGCTGGGCACCCGCGTAGGGGTCGAGCTTGGCGTAGCGGCCGTTGCCGTCGGTGGCCAGCGCGATGCCGCGGGTCGTCGGCGTGGCGCCCTCCATGACCTCGGAGATGCGCAGCATGCCGGCGTCGGCGGGCTGGGCGAGCACCGTGTTGGAGCGGACGTACCTGTCGTACTGGGAGGTCACCCACTCCTTGGAGGCGAGGTTGGGCGAGCCGAGCAGCTGGAGCAGCGTGGCCTTCAGGTCGGCGGGCCGCGGCAGGTCGACGACCTCGTTCAGCGCGGCCTGGCCCGCGGGCTCGTGGAAGGGCCGCTCGTAGACGGGGCCCTCGTCGGCCGCGGTGCCCGGCGGGATGTCGACGATGACCGAACCGTCCCAGGTCATCACGAGCCTGCCGGTGTCGGTCACCTCGCCGATCACGACGGCGGGCACGTCCCACTTCTCGCAGATCGCCATGAAGGCGGGGATGTCGGACGGGGCCACCACGGCCATCATCCGCTCCTGCGACTCGCTCATCAGGATCTCCTCGGGCCTGAGCGAGGGGTCGCGGAGCGGGACCAGGTTGAGGTCGACGTGCATGCCGCCGGTGCCCTTGGCGGCCAGCTCGGTGGTGGCGCAGGAGACGCCCGCCGCGCCGAGGTCCTGGATGCCCACGACCACGTCGGCCGCGTACAGCTCCAGGCAGCACTCGATGAGCAGCTTCTCCATGAACGGGTCGCCCACCTGGACGGCGGGCCGCTTGGCCGAGGACTCGTCCTCGAACGTCGCCGAGGCCAGCACCGAGGCGCCGCCGATGCCGTCGGGGCCGGTGGAGGCGCCGAAGAGCACGACCTTGTTGCCCGGTCCAGGCGCGGTGGCCAGCTTGATCTGGTCCTTGCGCAGCAGGCCCACGCAGAGCGCGTTGACCAGCGGGTTGCCGATGTAGCAGGGGTCGAAGACGACCTCGCCGCCGATGTTGGGCAGGCCCAGGCAGTTGCCGTAGGAGGAGATGCCCTCGACGACGCCGGGCAGCACGCGCCGGGTGTCGGCCTGGTCGGCGCCGCCGAAGCGCAGCGCGTCCATGACCGCGATCGGGCGCGCGCCCATCGACATGATGTCGCGCACGATGCCGCCGACGCCGGTCGCCGCGCCCTGGTGCGGCTCGACGTACGACGGGTGGTTGTGCGACTCGATCTTGAAGGTGGCGGCCCAGCCGTCGCCGATGTCGACGACGCCGGCGTTCTCGCCCATGCCGACCAGCAGCGCCTCGGACGCGGGCGCCTTGCTGGCGAACTGGCGCAGGTGCACCTTGGACGACTTGTACGAGCAGTGCTCGGACCACATGACCGAGTAGATGGCCAGCTCGGAGGAGGTGGGACGGCGGCCGAGGATCTCGCGGACCCTGTCGTACTCGTCCTGCTTCATTCCCAGCTCGGCGAACGGCATCGCCTCGTCGGGCGTGTCCGCGGCTCGCTTCACCGTGTCGAGGCTCATGCGTTCACCAGCTTCTTGAGGATGGAGGTGAAGAAGCCGAGGCCGTCGGTGCTGGGGGCGCCGACCAGTTCCTCGACCGCGTGTTCCGGATGCGGCATGAGACCGACGATGTTGCCCGCCTCGTTGCAGATGCCCGCGATGTCGTCGAGCGAGCCGTTGGGGTTGCCGCCGAGGTAGCGGAAGACCACCTGGCCGTTGGCCTCCAGCTCCTGGAGCGTCTCGGCCGAGGCGACGTAGCGCCCCTCGCCGTGCTTGACCGGCAGCACGATCTCCTGGCCGGGCGCGTAGTCGGCGGTCCAGGCCGTCGCGTTCGTCTCGACCTTGACGCGCTGGTCGCGGCAGACGTAATGCAGGGAGGCGTTGCGGGTGAGTGCGCCGGGCAGCAGGTGCGCCTCGCACAGGATCTGGAAGCCGTTGCACGTGCCGAGCACCGGCAGCCCGCCGCGGGCGGCGGGGACGAGCTCCTCCATGATCGGGGCGAACCGCGAGATCGCGCCGCAGCGCAGGTAGTCGCCGTAGGAGAAGCCGCCGGGCAGGAAGACCGCGTCGACTCCCTTCAGATCGTGGTCGCCGTGCCAGAGCGGCACCGCCTCCGCGCCCGCCAGCCGTACGGCACGGGCTGCGTCCTGGTCGTCGAGAGTTCCTGGAAACGTGACAACGCCCACACGGGCAGCGCTCATGACTTTCGTCCCCTCCGGAGGAATGCGCACGCCACGCCACCGTCTCATGGTGTGGACGGCGGTCTGCGGCGGTGCCTCCAGGGTATCGGCTGCTGCCCGATGCCCTCTCGCGGCCTGTCAGGAAGGCGGCCGACCTGCGGGGAAGCGGCTCAGGGACCTGCGGGGAAGCGGATCAGGACCTGCGGGGGAGCCGGACCAGGACCTGGGAAGGGAAGCGGATCAGGGCCTGCGGGGAAGCCCGATCGGGACCTGACGGGGGAAGCGGATCAGACGGCGGCGAGCTCGCGGGGGCGGGCGCCTTCCTCGTGGTCCCACGCCAGGTGCTTGCGCAGGTGGACGGTGGTGCCGCGGCCGGGCGTGATGCCGAAGGAGATCTCGTCGACGACGGAGCGCATGATGAGCAGACCGCGACCGTTCTCCGTCTCGGGCGGCGGGTAGTGCAGCGGCATCGACGGCAGGCCGGTGCCCGCGTCGGCCACCTTCACGTCGCAGCGGCCGTAGCCGATGGACGCGCTGACCTCGTACCTGTTGGCGGGACCGCCATGGCGCACCGCGTTGGAGCAGGCTTCCGACACGGCCAGCAGCATGTCGGAGATGCAGCTCTCGCTCACGCTGAGTGAGCGCATCGCGTCACCTAGCACCCGTCTGACCATCGGTATGCCGATCGCATCCCGCGGCAGCGCCAACGAGAACTCAATGTCCACCGGACTCCTCCGAGTGCGGGAATCTCACCTGGAGGAGGTTTCCCCGTGAAATCAGGGCTAACCGCAAAATCACGTTGTTGTTATTTAGTGTTGGTAAGCCCGTGGGATTGTGGCACGGCCAAACCCGGCTTTAAACCGCGATGGTGATTTCTGGCCGCCAAATGTGCCGTTCTACCCCTCGACCCGCACGGTGTACTCCTCGATCACCGTGTTGGCCAGCAGGGTCTCGGCCATCTTCCGGACCTCCGCGAGGGCCGCCTCGTCGGCGACGCCCTCCACTTCGAGCTCGAACCGCTTGCCCTGGCGCACCTGGGAGACGCCGGAGAAGCCCAGGCGCGGCAGCGCGCGGGCGATGGCCTGGCCCTGCGGGTCGAGGATTTCCGGCTTGAGCATGACGTCGACGATGACGCGCGCCACGGCGCTCCTCCTGAAGCTGAGGTACGGGGTTGCGGCGTTCAGCCTAACGCCCCGCCCGTGGTGAACCCGCCCCACCCCTGCCTCCGACCTCTCCATCCGGCCCCACACCGCCTCTGACGAGACCGGCCCGCGTGTCGGGCGCGGGGTTGGCGCGGGGCTGGGCTCTCTTGACCTGCCGTTGGGGATCCGGACGGCTGCCAACGTGATCCCCGCCGGGAAGGTTCGTGCACGATCCACCGGGAACGGGGAGGACATGGGGCTTGCGCGTAGGGCTGTGACCTCTGCCACCATGTCCCCAAACGCGTACGAACCACCACCAGATGGGCCGTACGCCAGAAAGGCCGGGAAAAGTATGGCAACCCCAGCGAACCGGCCCCGACCGCACAGGAGTGGCACGTGACCGTCGACGCCTCTCGTGGTGCAGAAGCACCCCCAGAGCTCGTGCAGTTGCTCACCCCCGAAGGGGAGCGGATCGAGCACCCCGACTATGACATCGACCTGACGCCCGACGACGTGAGGTCGCTGTACCGCGACCTGGTGCTCGTCCGCCGCGTGGACCTGGAGGCCGTGGCCCTGCAGCGCCAGGGCGAACTGGGCATCTGGGCCTCGCTGCTCGGCCAGGAGGCCGCGCAGATCGGCTCGGGCAGGGCGCTCACCGACGCCGACATGGCCTTCCCCACCTACCGCGAGCACGGCGTCGCCTGGTGCCGCGACGTCGACCCGGTGAAGCTGCTGGGCCTGTTCAGAGGGGTCAACCACGGCGGGTGGGACCCGTCCGAGCACAACTTCCACCTCTACACGATCGTCATCGGCAGCCAGACCCTCCACGCGGTCGGCTACGCCATGGGCATCCAGCGCGACGGCGCCAACGCCGCCACGATCGCCTACTTCGGCGACGGCGCCACCTCCCAGGGCGACGTCAACGAGTCGTTCATCTGGGCCAGCGTGTTCAACGCCCCGATCGTCTTCTTCTGCCAGAACAACCAGTGGGCGATCTCCGAGCCGCTGGAGAAGCAGACGCGCATCCCGCTCTACCGGAGGGCGTCGGGGTTCGGCTTCCCCGGCATCCGGGTGGACGGCAACGACGTCTTCGCCTGCCTGGCCGTCACGAGGAAGGCCCTGGAAGCCGCGAGGACCGGCCAGGGGCCGACACTGATCGAGGCCTTCACCTACCGGATGGGCGCGCACACCACGACCGACGACCCGACCCGCTACCGGGTGGCCAGCGAGCTGGAGGCGTGGAAGCTCAAGGACCCGATCGAGCGCCTCAAGGCGTACCTGTTCAAGAACGAGCTGGCCGACCAGGAGTTCTTCGACTCCATCGACGCGGAGGCCGAGGACCTCGGCGCCGACCTGCGCAGGCGCTGCCTGGAGATGCCCGACCCCGGGCCGCTCGACATCTTCGACCACGTCTACAGGGAACCCCACGCGCTGATGGAGCAGGAGCGCGCCCAGTACGCCGCCTACCTGGAGGGCTTCCAGTCATGACCATGCTGACCCTCTCGAAGGCGATCAACGAGGGCCTGCGCAGGGCGATGGAGGACGACCCGAAGGTCCTCATCATGGGCGAGGACGTCGGCAAGCTCGGCGGCGTCTTCCGCGTGACCGACGGCCTGCAGAAGGACTTCGGCGAGGACCGCGTCATCGACACCCCGCTGGCCGAGTCGGGCATCATCGGCACCGCCATCGGCCTGGCCCTGCGCGGCTACCGGCCGGTCTGCGAGATCCAGTTCGACGGGTTCGTCTTCCCGGCCGCCGACCAGATCATCACCCAGCTGGCCAAGATGCCGCTGCGCTCGCTGGGCGCCATCAAGCTGCCCGTCGTGGTCCGCATCCCGTGCGGCGGCGGCATCGGCGCGGTCGAGCACCACAGCGAGTCCCCCGAGGCGCACTTCACACACACCGGCGGCCTGCGCGTGGTCGCCTGCAGCAACCCGGCCGACGCCTACACGATGATCCAGCAGGCCATCCGCAGCGACGACCCGGTGATCTTCTTCGAGCCCAAACGCCGCTACTGGGAGAAGGCCGACGTCGACACCACCGCCACCGACTGGTGGGCCCCCTTCGACCGGGCCGCCGTGGTACGGCCGGGCGACGACGTCACGCTGTTCGCCTACGGGCCCATGGTCAAGACCTGCCTGGAGGCCGCCGCGTCCGCCCAGGAGGACGGCCGTTCCGTCCAGGTGGTCGACCTGCGCTCGCTCAACCCGCTCGACTTCCCCACGGTCATGGAGTCGGTGCGCAGGACGGGCAGGGCGGTGGTCGTCCACGAGGCGCCGGTCTACAACGGCTTCGGCGCCGAGCTCGCGGCCAGGATCACCGAGGAGTGCTTCTACCACCTGGAGTCCCCCGTGCTGCGGGTCGGCGGCTTCTCCACCCCCTACCCGCCGTCGAAGCTGGAGGAGCACTACCTGCCCGACCTGGACAGGATCCTCGATGCCGTCGATCGTACCTTCACCTACTGAGAGGGGGATCTCGAATGCGTCGTGAATTCAAGCTCCCCGACGTGGGAGAGGGCCTCACCGAGGCCGAGATCGTCCGCTGGCACGTCAAACCGGGCGACTCCGTCAAGGTCAACCAGATCGTCGTGGAGATCGAGACGGCCAAGTCGATCGTCGAGCTGCCGTCCCCCTGGGCCGGCGTCGTCGCCGAGCTGATGGCGGAGGAGGGGCGGACGGTCGACGTCGGCGTGCCGATCATCGCGGTCGACACCGACGAGCCCGCTCCCGCAGGTACGGCGGCGCCCGCCCCCGGGGAGCCGGCCGGCCGGGCCGCCGCACTGGCCGACGACATGGTGCCGAGCCCGCCCGCCGAGGGCGCCGTCGAGCCGGGCGTGCACGGCAGCCCCGCGCCCAAGGAGGAGCGCACTCCCGTCCTGGTCGGCTACGGCGTCAAGGCCGGTGCGGCCAAGCGCCGTCCCCGTAAGAAGGCCACCACGCCTCCCGCCGCCTCCACCTCCGCCCCCGCCGGGCCGCAGGCCGTCCGGGCTCCGGCGCCGCCTGCTGCTCCGGCGCCGCCCGCTGCTTCGATGCCGCCCGCTGCTTCGGTGGCCAACCCCGAGCGGGTGGCCGTCCCCGGGCCCGGCGCCGCCCAGCCGCTGCCCGAACCCTGGCCCGCCGGGGGACGGGTGACCCCGCTCGCCAAGCCGCCGGTCCGCAAGCTGGCCAAGGACCTGGGTGTGGACCTGGCGACGCTGCGCGGCACGGGCCCGCAGGGCTCCATCACCCGCGACGACGTGCATGCCGCCGCGCAGGCCGCCACCGCGCCGCGGACCGCCGAGCCCGCCCGCCTCGCGCCGCGGGACGGGGAGGAGCGCATCCCCGTCAAGGGCGTGCGGAAGATGACCGCGCAGGCGATGGTCGCCAGCGCCTTCACCGCGCCGCACGTCACCGAGTTCCTGCAGGTGGACGTCACCGAGACGATGGCGGCCGTCCAGCGGCTCAAGCAGCTTCCCGACTTCGCCGAGGTCAGGGTCTCGCCGCTGCTGCTGGTGGCCAAGGCGGTCCTGGTGGCCGCCCGCCGCTATCCGATGATCAACTCGGCGTGGGACGAGGCCGCCCAGGAGATCGTGGTCAAGCACTACGTGAACCTCGGCATCGCCGCCGCCACACCGCGCGGGCTGGTCGTGCCGAACATCAAGTCCGCCCACACGCTCGACCTGCCGGGCCTGGGCAGGGCGCTGGGCGAGCTGACGGAGACGGCACGGGCGGGCCGTACGCAACCGGCCGAGATGGCCGGCGGCACGATCACGATCACCAACGTGGGCGTGTTCGGCGTCGACACCGGCACCCCGATACTCAACCCCGGCGAGTC
This sequence comes from Nonomuraea sp. NPDC003727, assembly GCF_053586935.1. Taxonomy (NCBI): domain Bacteria; kingdom Bacillati; phylum Actinomycetota; class Actinomycetes; order Streptosporangiales; family Streptosporangiaceae; genus Nonomuraea; species Nonomuraea sp. NPDC003727. The sequence continues at coordinate 21,135 of NZ_JBSFNE010000007.1, read as the reverse complement.
GGCGATCCTGGCCTTCGGCCAGGTCAAGGACGCGCCGTGGGTGGTGGACGGGCAGCTGGCGGTCAGGAAGGTGACCACGCTCGCGCTGTCGTTCGATCACCGGATCGTCGACGGCGAGCTCGGCTCGCTGTTCCTGCGCGACGTCGGCGCGATGCTCGAGGACCCGCTGCGCATGCTGGCCTGGAGCTGAGCTCAGGACGCCGACGGGCGGGCGCCGGTCACCGGCGCCCGCCCCACGGCTAGGCTGAAGCCATGATCCGTCACATCGTGCTGTTGACCTGGACCGACGCCGCCACCGAGGAGCAGAAGGCCGCCGTCGAGAAGGGCCTGGCCGCCCTGCCCGCCGTGATCCCCGAGCTGCGCCGCTACGAGCTCGGCAGCGACCTCGGCCTCGCCGGCGCGGGCAACGCCGACTTCGGCATCGTCGCCGAGTTCGACTCGGTCGCCGACTTCGAGGTCTACCGCGACCACCCGCAGCACCACGCCGTCATCAACGAGCACATCGTCCCGATCAGGAAGGCTCGCACCGCCATCCAGTTCGAGGTCTAGAGCCGCGCGGAGCACTTGCGGCAGCCGGGGGGCGGCACCGGCCGCACGTCGGTCCACCCCGCCTTCGTGACGATGGTCGCCGCATACGGAACCCCGTCGGGCGGCCGCGACACGCTGAGCACCTTCCCCGTCAGCGGGTCGATCGTCGCCTGCGCGGGAGGCAACTGCTGCGTTCCGAGCAGTTCCCCGGTCGCGGGGTCGATCACCACCTGCGTCCCGTTGAGGGACTGCAGGGCGATGCCGCGCAGCCCGAAGTCGCCCGGCACCCGGTCGAGCACCGTCACCCCCGGCACCTTCGCCAGCAGGAGGTAGGCCGCGGCCCTCGTGGCGGGTGTGGCAGGGACGCGCGTGACGAGGGAGAAGGCCGCCCGCTCCAGCCACTCCTCGCGGCGGGGGGTCCGGCCGGGGTCGTAGCTCTCCAGCAGCCTGGCCCGCAGGGCGCCGGGCTCGTCGGGCAGGTTCCGCAGCTCCGTCAGCGTCGGCTCCAGCCCGTCGGCCAGGGTCAGGCTCCGGCGCAGGTCCGTCGTCGGGTAGGCGGGCAGGTTCGGGTCACATCCTCGCGCGGGACACAGCCTCGGCGAGCCCGCCCGCTTCCAGGCCTTCCTGGCCGCCTCCCCGTACGGCTTCGCCGACACCGGCTCGTGCCAGCTGTAGACCTCCTGGCTGGGCCCGAAGGCGAGCGACTCGACGGCCCGTTCCTCGACGAGGTACCCGTCCCCCTTCAGCCGGACGACCCGTTCGGAGTCCTGCCGCCAGTAGCGGCCCTTCGCCTCCGGTGTGGCCGCCAGTCTGGCCGCCGCCACCTCCAGCTTCCGCAGCGGGGGGACCGCGGCCGGCTGCTCGTCCGCCCGCGGGATCAGGGCCGCCACCGCGCCGACGACGAGGACGACGGCCGCCGCCGCGAGCGCCGTCCCCGTCCACGCCCACCATCCCGCCCATCGGCCGCTCGCGCGCCGCGGTTGGACGGCCGGGGGGAGCGCCTGCCTGGACAGGACCCGGTCCCGTGTCGCCGCGAGCTGTTCGGGCGAGGCGGGCGGCACGTCCGGCATCACCGAGTCGATGACCTGGAACTCGTTCATCCCATCACCTCACGCAGCTTGGTCCTGGCCCTGCTCAACCGGGAGGCGACCGTCCCCGTGGCGATCTTGAGCGCCGTGGCCACCTCGTCGTATGTCAGCCCGCCGTACGCGACGAGCAGCACCACGTCACGCTCACCGGGTGACAGCCGCGCCAGCGCCCCCGCCAGCCGGTCGGCCCGCACGTCGGCGGTGAGCCTGTCCACGATCCGCTGGTCGTGCCCCTCGTCGTCGGGTGGCGGCCCTGACCTGGCCATCGCGCGGTACCTGCGCACCTCGGCGCGGCGATGGCGGCCGATGAGGTTGGTCGCGATGCCGTACAGCCACGGCCTGACCTCTCCGAGGGCGGAGTCGAAGCGGTCGCGCTGCCGGAAGGCGATGAGGAAGGTCTCCGCGGCGAGGTCCTCGGCCACGTCGAGGTCGAGCCTGCGCCCGATGTAGCGCCGGATCTCCTCGAAGTGGGCGTCGAAGACGGCCTCGAAGACGCCTGGAGCGGTGATCACACCCTTGATTGCCCGCAGCGGGCCGGTCCTTCCCGACGATTTCAGACTTCGGGCGGGTTGTTCTCCCGGTGCATCAGCCGGTCCTCGGAGGTGTGGCCGCGGCGCGGGGCCAGCACGATGCTCAGCACCACGCCGACCCCACCGACGATCATGAAGATGACACCGATCCTGTCCATGTGGACGGCGCTGCCGAACACGTCGGGCTCGATGGCGAAACGGAGGATGGCGCCGAGCGTGAGGAAGAAGATGCTGACCCCGACACCCATGACGACCTCCGGAGGGTAAAGACCACGTACGGAGACGGTCATACCCTCCTGGTGAAGATCACACCCTCAGGCGTGACACGTCAGCGGTCGCCCGCCGTTGAAGGCGATCATGTCGAGGACGGCGGCCGCCAGGTCGACGTCGCCGCCGGTGGCGTCGGCGTAGGCCCGGTGCAGGTTGCCGACGATGCGCTCGCCGTCGACCAGCGTGCCGTACTCGCCGAGATCGGTCTGCCGGGCCAGCTCCAGCGGCGACAGCCCGGCCGCCATCCCCGCCTCGGCGGTCTGCCGGACGAACCGCAGGTAGCCGCGCACCGTGTCGATCGCCGAGGGGCCGCACACGTCGCCGTGCCCCGGCACGATCGTCTCCGCGCCGAGCGCCTCCAGCTGGTCGAGCGCGGCCAGCGCGCCGTCCACCGAGCCCATCAGCACGAACGGCGTGCCGCCGTTGAAGACCAGGTCGCCCGCGAACAGCACCTTGCGCGACGGGATCCACACGTAGGAGTCGTTGGTGGTGTGCGCGGCGAACCCGACGTGCCTGACCTCGCAGCGCAGCTCGTCGGAGTAGAGGGTGACGCCGTCGGTGTAGGTGAGGAACGGCGGCACGGGATCGAGCGTGCCCCATTCGACGTCGGGAGACCACGCGCCCAGGTAGGTGGGCACCCCGTCGGCGAGGATCCGCTCCCTGGTCCGCTCGTGCGCCACGATCGTCGCCTCAGGGAACAGGTGGTTGCCGAAGGTGTGGTCGCCGTGGTGGTGAGTGTTGACCAGCGTGGTGATCGGCCGGTCGGAGACCTGGGCGATGGCCTCGCGGTAGGCGCGGGTGCGGCGCTCGGTGGAGCAGGCGTCGATGGAGATGACGCCCCTGCGTCCGGCCAGGAACCCGGTGTTGTTGATCCACCAGCTCCCGTCGGGCTGGATGTAGGCGTAGACGCCCTCGGACACCTCTTCGACACGTGGGGACATGTCGTGAAGGTACACGGAAGGCCGCCCACCGCGCGGGTGGACGGCCTTCCGGACCTGCCGCGGGAGCAGGTGGTCTAGAACGCCTCTTCCGGCAGGTCCATCAGGTCGAGGCCGGTGCTCTCCAGCACGGCCCGCTCGGCGGCCAGGCGCGGCAGCACGGTCGTCGCGAAGAACGACGCCCCCGCCACCTTGCCCTGGTAGAACGGGTCCTCGCCCTCGGCCAGCCGGGCCAGCGCGATCTCCGCCTGGCGCAGCAGCAGCCAGCCGATGATCAGGTCGCCGAGCGACAGCAGGAAGCGCGTGGTGTTGAGCCCGACCTTGTAGATCTCGCGCTGCGCCTCCAGCGAGCCCAGCGCCCAGCCCGCCAACGTGTCGCCCATGGCCTTGACGTCGGCGGCGGCCTGGGCGAGAAGCCTGCGCTCCTGCTTGAGCCTGCCGTTGCCGGCCTCGGAGGCGGCGAAGGCGTTGATCTCGGCCATGAGGGAGCCGACCGCCGCGCCCTGGTTGCGCAGGATCTTGCGGAAGAACAGGTCGAGGCCCTGGATCGCGGTCGTGCCCTCGTACAGGGAGTCGATCTTCGCGTCGCGGATGTACTGCTCGATCGGGTAGTCCTGCAGGTAGCCCGAGCCGCCCAGCGTCTGCAGCGAGCGCGACAGCAGCTCATAGGAGCGCTCGGAGCCGACGCCCTTGACCACGGGCAGCAGCAGGTCGTTCATCGCCTCGGCGTGCTCGTCGCCGGGGTTGACCAGCAGGGCGTCCTGGAAGGTGGCCGTGTAGAGGACCAGCGCGCGCATGCCCTCGGCGTACGACTTCTGCAGCATCAGCTCGCGGCGCACGTCGGGGTGGTGGGTGATGGTCACGCGCGGCGCGGACTTGTCGGCCATCTGGGTCAGGTCGGCGCCCTGGAGGCGGGACTTGGCGTACTCCAGCGCGTTGAGGTAACCGGTCGACAGCGTCGCGATGGCCTTGGTGCCGACCATCATCCGGGCGTGCTCGATCACCATGAACATCTGCCTGATGCCCTCGTGCACGTCGCCGACCAGCGTGCCGATCGCCGGGTGCTTGTCGCCGAAGGTCAGCTCGCAGGTCGTGGAGACCTTCAGGCCCATCTTCTTCTCGACGTTGGTGACGTAGACGCCGTTGCGCTCGCCGAGCTCGCCGTTCTCCAGGTTCACGTGGTACTTGGGCACCAGGAACATCGACAGGCCCTTGGTGCCGGGGCCCGCGCCCTCGGGCCTGGCCAGCACCAGGTGGAAGATGTTGTCGGCCATGTCGTGCTCGGCGCTGGTGATGAAGCGCTTGACGCCTTCGATGTGCCAGGTGCCGTCGGGCTGCTGGATGGCGCGGGCGCGCCCGGCGCCGACGTCGGAGCCCGCGTCGGGCTCGGTCAGCACCATGGTGGCGCCCCAGTTGTTCTCGATCGCCAGCTCGGCGAACCGCTGCTGGTCGGGGGTGCCGACCTTCCACAGCGTGTAGGCGAAGTTGGGGCCCGCGGCGTACATGTAGAGAGCCGGGTTGGCGCCCAGGATCATCTCGGCGGCCGACCACGCCAGCGAGCGGGGGACACCGGGCCCGCCGAGCTCGGCGGGCAGGTCGAGGTGCGCCCATCCGCCGTCCATGAGCGCCTTGAACGACTTCTTCACGCCGGCGGGTACGGTCACCGTCGAGGCGGCCGGGTCGAAGACCGGAGGCGTGCGGTCACCCTCCTCGAAGGAGTCGGCCAGCACACCCGTGGCGAGCCTGTTGACCTCGTCGAGGATGCTGCGGGCGACGTCCTCGTCCACTTCCGAGAACGGGCCGTTACCGAGGATCTCGCGGCGACCGAAGACCTCGAAGAGGTTGAACTCCAGGTCCCGCACGTTGCTCTTGTAGTGGCCCATGGCCGCTGTCTCCTTGAACCGGGGGCGTTAGTACTGGCGAGTAACCTTACTCCCAATGCTACCCATGGGTAACCTCCGCTAAGCACATACTCTCGTCACATGGATGCCGAGGCGCTGAACGAACGATGGCGGCGAAACCTGGAGTCATGGGCCATTCCGCCGGAAATCCTGGCGAAGGCGCCCGTCGACCCCTGGGGCCACTCACCCACCCGTTTCGCGGCCAGGACCGACCGCGCGCTGGCCGAGCCCGGCGGGCCGACCCTGGACCGGGTGGCCGAGGCCCTGCCCGAGGGCGGGACGCTGCTGGACGTGGGCTCGGGGCCTGGCGCGGCCTCCCTCCCGCTGGCCGACAGGATCGGCGAGCTGATCGCCGTCGACACCTCGGCCGCGATGCTCGGCGAGCTCACCGTCAGGGCGGACAAGGCCGGCGTCCGCGTGACGACCGTCGAGGGCAGGTGGCCGCAGGTCGCCGAGGAGGCCGGCACGGCCGACGTCGCGGTGGCCGCGCACGTCGTCTACAACGTTCCTGACCTGGCGGTGTTCCTGCGCGCCCTCGACGCCCACGCCACCCGCAGGGTGGTCGTCGAGCTTCCGCACCGCCATCCGATGAGCTGGATGAGCCCGCTGTGGGAGCACTTCCACGGGATCAGGCGCCCGGTCCGGCCTATCGCGGAGGACGCGGTGGCGCTGGCCGCCGCGCTCGGCTTCGAGGTGCGGGTGGAGGAGCGGGAGGCACCCATCGAACGCTTCGACACGATCGAGGAACTGGCCGCCAGCGTCTGCCACCGGGCCTGCCTCGAGCCTTCGCGGGCGGAGGAGGTGGCCGAGACGGCCATGTCGATGGGCATGTGGCCGGTGCCCCGCGACCGCTGGGTCACGCTCTGGTGGAATCGGCGCGCCACCTGAACCGTTGGGATGAGTGAGCGACCCGCTCCCGGACGAGACGCGCCGTACCCGGAAAGCCAAGACGACGCACCCCTACGACAGAAGGAGTGCTTCGCATGGCTTGGGTCATTCTCGTCGCCGCCGGCCTGCTCGAGGTCGCCATGGCCTACTCGCTGAAGATGAGCGACGGCTTCTCGCACGTGTGGTGGGCGGTGAGCTTCCTCGTCTTCGCCGTGCTGAGCTTCGGCGCGCTCGCCTTCGCGCTCAAGAGCCTGGAGGTCGGTACGGCCTACGCGGTGTGGACGGGCATCGGCGCCGTCGGTACGGCCACGCTCGGCATGCTGATGTTGGGCGACGACGTGTCGGCGGTCAAACTGGGCTCGATCGCGCTCATCCTGGTCGGGGTCGTCGGTCTCAATCTCGCCGGGGCCGGCCACTAGCCTTGCCGCATGATTGAGATCCACGCCGTGACCGTCGACGCCGCGGACCCGTACGAGCTCGCCACCTGGTGGAGCAAGGCCACGGGCCTGCCGCTGTGGGGTGACTGCGCGCCCGGTGACGACGAGGTCGCGATCCGCACCCACCAGGACCCGTTCGTGCTGTTCATCAAGGTGCCCGAGGGCAAGACGGTGAAGAACAGGGTCCACCTCGACGTCAACGGCATCGACGGCAGCTCGCGCGACGAGGAGGTCGAGCGCCTGCTGGGTCTCGGCGCGACAGTCCACCAGGACCACCGCAATCCTGACGGCACCGGCTGGGTGACCATGCTCGACCCGGAGGGCAACGAGTTCTGCGTCTGCCGCTCGCAGGCCGAGAAGGACGCGGCGTCGGCGTGAGGCCGCCGGCGGTGCGTGGGCGGCGGCGCCGCCCACGCACCGTGCGCCGCTCTCTCGAAGGGTCGAACGGCTAGCGCGCCCTGCCCTTCATGGTCAGCGTCAGGATGCCCGCGATGAGGTACACCAGCGCGCCGCCCCACAGCGCGTCCCAGGCGGCGCCGAAGATGCCCTCGCCGTCGATGACCAGCTGGATCGGGTAGGTGGCGACCGCCGTGATGCCGGCGGGCAGCAGGGCGAACTTCCACGGGTGGCGCAGCGACCAGTGGCGCGCCTGCCGGGTGACCCGGTCGCCCTCCTCCGGCTTGGCGATCGCGCCGATGGCCGCGATCAGGGCGAACAGGCTGACGCCGAGCCCGAGGGCCCACGGCAGGTCGGCCGGGCCCGGCAGGATCACGCCCATGCCGTAGCTCGCGGCGGCCACCACGCCACCGCCCACGGCGGCGGCCTTCCAAGGGGCGCCACGCAGCGCGGCGCCCGACAACGACAGTTCTTCGCGTCGGGAGAGCTCGTTCATGTAGCCAGAGTGCCGTTCGGCGGCCCCTGTTCACATCGGGGAATCACCCTGAGAGTCCCCGGAGGCCGGCCTGCCATGATTTCGGGCATGCAGGAACTCCGCATCGAGCGTCTCGGCGCCGACGAGACCGACCGGCTCAGGGCGATCAGGCTGCGCGCGCTGGCCGACGCCCCCGACGCCTTCGCCTCCACCCACGCCAAGGAATCCGCCTTCCCCGAGGACAAGTGGGCCGAGCGGCTTGCCGCCCCCGGCTCCGCCTGGTTCGTCGCCACCCGTGACGGCCAGGACACCGGGCTGGCCTGCGGTTTCGAGGAGCACCCCGGACACGTGCACCTGGTGTCGATGTGGGTCGCCCCCGAAGCGAGAGGTCAGGGGCAGGCGGACCGCCTGCTCGACGAGGTCGTCGCCTGGGCCCGCGCCCGCGACGCCGAGGAGATCGGCCTGTGGGCCGTCGACGCCAACACCGCGGCCCGCGCGCTCTACACGCGCAGGGGCTTCATCCCCTCGGGCAAGGTCATGGCGCTGCCGTCCAACCCGGACCTGATGGAGTCGCACTACGTGCTCTCCCTGGTCTTCCGTACGGCACGCGCCGCCGACGTGCCCGTCATCGTCGCGCTCATCACCGACGACGCGATCTCCGCCGCCAGGACGGGGGAGTACGGCGACGACCACCGGGCCGCCTTCGAGGCCATCGACGCCGACCCCAACAACGAGCTGATCGTGCTGGAGCTGAAGGGGGAGGTCGTCGGCACCATGCAGCTCACCTACATCCCGGGCATCTCCCGGCGCGGCGCCACCCGCCTGCAGGTCGAGGCGGTGCGGATCGCCGCCCAGCTGCGCGGGCAGGGCTGGGGCCGCAAGATGATGGAGTGGGCGCACACCAGAGGCAGGGCGCGCGGTTGCGCGATGGTGCAGCTCACCTCCGACAAGCGGCGCGAGGACGCGCACCGCTTCTACCGCTCCCTCGGCTACGCCCAGTCACACGAGGGGTTCAAGCTCCAGCTCGACTAGGTTGTCGTGGTAGACGGCGCCCCTGCCCATGTCGGCGTCGCGCTCGTCCACCACGGCGTTCGGGTTCGAGCCGCCGATGGTGTGCTTGGGCCACCTGCCCTTGGGGCTGGCCACCACGCCCTTGGCGACGCGGTCGCTGACCTCCACGTCGGCCAGGAAGTAGCCGTTGTGGTTGACCACCCTGACGCGCTGGCCCGTGGACAGGCCCCTGGCGTGCGCGTCGGCGGGGTTGACCAGGACGACGGGGTCCTTGGCCCTGCGCAGCAGCTCGGGGTTGTTGCCGAACGTGGTGTTGAGGAAGGTGTGCGAGGCCGGCGTGATCAGGGTCAGCTTGTCGCCCGCCGGATTGGCACGGGCGGAGAGGGAGGGCACGTAGGCCTTGCCGCGCCGGGGGAAGCGCAGCCGGCCCGACGGGGTGGGGAAGCCCTCGGCGAAGGGCGCGAAGGGCGTCGGGTAGCTCATCCGCACCCAGCCCTCCTTGCGCAGGCGGTCGAGCGTGATGCCGTCGAGGGACGGGTGGCCGCTGGACAGCAGCTCGGCGGCCAGCTCCAGGTCGGAGTCGTACAGCGACGGCTCGGTCATGCCCATGTGGGCGGCCAGGCGGCGGAAGGTCTCGGTGGTGGACAGGGCCTCGCCCGCGGGCGCGACGGCGGGCTCGTTCCACATCAGGTACATGTGGCCGTAGCCGGCGTGCAGGTCCATGTGCTCGGTCTGCATGGTGGCCGGCAGCACGATGTCGGCGTAGTCCACCGTGTCGGTGGGGAACTGCTCCATGACGACCGTGAACAGGTCCTCCCGCAGCAGCTTGCGCCTGATCCTGTTGGAGTCGGAGGTGGAGCCCACCGGGTTGGCCAGGTAGACCCACAGGCACTTCACGTCGTCGAGGTCGGCGGCCAGGCGGGTCATGAACCTGGTCCTGACCGGACCGGCCAGCAGGTCGAAGCGGCGGTCGATGTTCAGGCGGACGTGGCCGGTGGTGGAGTAGGCGACGCCGCCGCCCGGGTGGCGCCAGTCGCCCGTGACGCCGGGGATGGCGGCGATCGTCCGCATCGCCGTGCCGCCGCCCTCGTGCCGCTGGATGCCCATGGTGGCGCGGATCGCGGTCGGGCGGGTGCGCGCCAGCCGTATCCCCAGGCTGTGGACGGCCTCGGCCGGGATCCCGGTGACCTCGGCGGCCCGCTCGACCGGCCACTCCTCGATCTCCGCCCGGAACTCCGCCCAGCCCTCGGTGTGCTGCGCCAGGTACTCCTCGTCCTGGGCGTTCTCCGCCAGCACGACGTTGAGCAGCCCGAGCGCCAGCGCCGCGTCCGTGCCCGGCCTGATCGCCAGGTGCTCGTCGGCCTGGTCGGCCGTCCTGGTGCGGATCGGGTCGATCGCCACCACGTAGGCGCCGGCCGCCCGGCCGTCCTGGATGAACTTCCACAGGTGGTGGCCGCTCGTCAGGGTGTTGGTGCCCCAGAGGATGATCAGCCTGGCCTGGGCGAAGTTCTCCGGGTCCATGCCGCCCGCGGTGCCCTGGGTGCGCGCCAGGCCGAGGCTCCCGGCGACCGAGCAGATGTTGAGGGAGTGCTTGCCCGCGCCGAGCACGTTCCAGAACCTGCGTCCCGCCACGCCCTCGCAGCCCTGCAGGTAGCCGAGCGAGCCGGTGCCGAGGTAGGGCCAGATCGCCTCGCCGCCGTGCTCGTCCACGATCGCGCGCAGCCTGGTGGCGATCTCGTCGAGCGCCTCGTCCCAGGTGATCCGCTCGAACCGGCCCGAGCCCTTCGGCCCCGTACGGCGCAGCGGATACAGGATCCTGTCGTCGGCCCTGGTGTGTTCGAGGTACCGGTTGACCTTCACGCACAGGGCGCCCCGGGTGTACGGCTGGTCGGGATTGCCGCGCATTTTGACGGCCTGGCCGTCCTGGACGGTCACGACCCAGGAGCACGTGTCGGGGCAGTCAAGCGGACACGCCCCCAGAACCCGCAGCTCCCCCGACTTTCCCGACGTCCCCGACTTTCCCGACTTGGCCGACATGGCATCGAGTGTAGGCGCAGCGCCCCCACCGGGACGCTGCGCCCGGCAGCGTCAGCTCAGCGCCTTGGGCGCGTCGAGCCCGTGCGCGCCCTTGCCGTGAGAGGTGGTGGCCTTGGAGGTGACGGCGGGCGTGTGCGGCCCGTTGGTCAACGAGGAGTCGAAGGCGTAGGTGCCCACGACCGTGGCGATGGCGTCGGCGTTGACGTCGAGCGCCGTGTCGCTGATGTTCTTGATGGTGTCGCAGGCCTGGTGGTAGCACCGGTCGTAGCGCTCGCCCGCCGTACCGCCCCACAGGGCGACCTCCTCGGGCGTCTTGCGCTTCTCCGCCCCCGTGAACAGGCCGCCGGCGGGGATCCCGACCGCGATGAACGGCCCGTAGTCGGAGCGGCCGTCGAAGTCGGTGCCCTTGAAGGCGAGATCGCGCCCGGCGTAGAACTGCTCGAAGTACTTCTCGATCTGCGCCGAGCCCTCGGGGCCAGGGCCCGCGCCCACGCCGTCGGAGTCGTCGCCGTCGTAGACGTGGTAGACGAAGTTCGGCGAGGCGATCATGTCGAAGTTCAGGTAGAGGGCGATGTTCGCCTTCTCCTGCTCGGTCAGGTTCGCCACGTAGTGCTCGGCGCCGAGCAGGCCGAACTCCTCGCCGCCCCAGAAGGCGAAGCGGACCTTGTTCTCCGGCTTCGCCTTGGCCATCCGGAGCGCCACCTCCAGGATCGCTCCGGCACCCGAGCCGTTGTCGTTGATGCCGGGGCCGTCCTCGACCGAGTCGAGGTGACCGCCGACCATCACGACCTTGTCCGCGCGGCCGTGCCGCGACTCGGCCAGCACGTTGTACGACTCGTAGGTCTTGACCTCCGTCTCCCACGAGAAGGTGAAGCCCACCTCCGCGCCGGGCGTGGCCGCCAGGTCCCTGCCCTCCCAGAAGCTGGTGAACAGCACCGGGATGTCCTGCCGGCCACCCAGGTCGGGGTTGACGTCGGCCTCGGTACGGCCCGGCTGCCCCTCGTTGAACAGCACGACGCCGGTGGCGCCCGCGGCCTTGGCGTTGGCCACCTTGATCGCGAAACTGCAGGTGCCGCGCTGGATCAGCGCGAAGTCGCCCGCGGTGAACCCGGCGAAGTCGGCCGGCTCGCACCCCGAGGTGGAGGAGCTGGGCGCCGGCCCCGGCGGGATCTGCACGTCGACAGGCTGGATCTTGGCGGTGAAGCTGCCCTCGGCGGTGTGGCCCGACGGGATCCAGTCGAGGCCGAGCGCGTAGACCTTCGGGTTCGGTGACTTGCGCTCGAAGACCGGCTTGGTCTTGAACTCCTCGTTCTCGAAGGTGAACTTCTGCGTCGAGACCTGGTATCCGGCCAGCCGCAGCAGGGCGGACACGTAGTCACGCGACAGCTCGAAGCCCCGCGTGCCGTCCACGCGGGTGTTGCCGTTGGCTTTGGCGATCAGGTCGAGCACCTTGAGGTGCTTCTTGACGTTCCGGCCGTCGACGGCCTTGACGAGCTTGCGGACCGAGTTGTTGTTCGGGTCGGCGTGCGCCGTTCCCGAGGCTGCCAGAGGCGTGATGAGGATGGCCGTGGCCAGCGCGGCGCTGAGCAGGCCCTTCTTCCGGCGATGACTCATGAGACTCCTCGATGACGGTTGGTCCCCCGAGAGCACACGAGCGGCGGCCCGCCGAGCTGTCGACGGGCCGCCGGTGGGATCTAGCTCAGCTCGACCTTGTCGTGGTCGTGGCCGTCGCCGGTGGCGCGGGCCACGCCCGCGGTCGTGCGGGGGCCCGCCGCCCTGAGGCCGTTGACGGCGCTCGCGTCGAAGGCGTAGGTGCCGACCAGCGTGGCGATCGCGTCGGAGTTGACGTCGAGCGCGGTGTCGTCGATGTTCTTGATGGTGTCGCAGGGGGCGTGGTAGCAGGGGTCGTACTCGATCCCCGCGGTGCCGCCCCAGATCGCGACCTCCTCCGCGGTCTTGATCTTCTCCGCGCCGGTGAACAGGCCGCCGCCGGGGATGCCCGCGTCGATGAAGGCCTTGTAGTCGGACCTGCCGTCGAACTCGCTCGGCTTGGACCGCAGGCCACGCGCGGTGTAGAAGTCCTGGAAGGCCTTCTCGACCTGCGCCGAGCCCTCGGGTCCCGGCACGCCGAAGGCGTCGCCGTCGCCGTCGTACACGCCGTAGGTGAAGTTCGGCGAGGCGATCATGTCGAAGTTGAGGTAGAGGGCGATGTCCGCCTTCTCCTGCTCGGTCAGGTTCGCCACGTAGTGGTTGGACCCGAGCAGCCCGAACTCCTCGCCGCCCCAGAACCCGAAGCGGACCTTGTTGGCCGGCCGGTGCGCGGCCAGTCGCAGCGCCACCTCCAGTACGCCGCCGGCGCCCGAGCCGTTGTCGTTGATGCCGGGGCCCGGCTGGACCGAGTCGAGGTGCGCGCCCGCCATCACGACGTTGCCGCCGTCGCCCCACCGGGACTCGGCGATCACGTTGTAGGTGGTCCGCGTCTCGACCAGCTTGTCGAACGACACCTTCACCGTGGTGCCCGGCTTGGCGGCCAGCTCGTCGCCGACCGCGAAGCTGGTGAAGAAGACGGGCACCGGCACGTTCTCGCCGATGCCCGGGTTCACCCGGGCCGTCGTCCGGCCGGGCTGGCCCTCATTGAAGATGATCACCGCGGAGGCGCCAGCGGCGACGGCGTTGGCCACCTTGTCGGCGAAGTTGCAGGTGCCGCGCTGAACGAGGGCGATGTTGCCCCTGGTGAAGTTCGCGAAGTCGCTCGCCTCGCACCCCGAGGTCGAGCCGGGGGTCGCCGGCGGCGGCAGCACGACGTCGACCGGCTGCACCGGGGCGGTGACCGTACCGGCGGCGCTCGCGTCCACCTCGGTGAACTCCGTCACGTGGGCGAACGACTTCGGCTCTGGAGCGGTCCGCTGCAGGACCGGCGGCGTCTTGTAGCCCTCGAACTCGAACTCGAACGGCTGGACCGTCACCTTGTAGCCCGCGAGCCGCAGCAGGGTGGCCACGTAGTCGCGAGACAGTTCGTAGCCGCGCGTGCCGTCCACGCGGGTGTTGCCGTTGGCCTTTCCGATGAGGTCGAGCACCTGTAGATGGCGCTTGACATTCTCGCCCTTGACCGCGTTCACGAGCTTGCGCACCGTGTTGGCGGGCGCGTCCGCGTGGGCGGTGCCGGTGAGCGTCAGAGGTGCGACGAGAACCGCGGCCAGCAGGCCCTTGCCCAGACGGGAACGCATACGTGCTCTCCTCGGAGAATGAAAATGCTTGTCCTCGACGGCTAAGTGCATGCTCGGAAAGGTATATTGGCGACCCTTTATCGGAAAGATCCCGAATGCATTTCGTTATCGACGCCAGGCCAACTCGGTGATCACCGTCGCCATCGCGTCGGCGGACACGTCCAATGCGTGCGCGTCGATGTTCTGCGTGGTGTCGCAGGCCTGGTGGTAGCACGTGTCCATCGGGGCACCCGCCTGCCCGCCGAACAGCTTCGCCTCCCGCTCGGTCTTCTCCGTCTCGGCGCCGGTGAACAGCCCGCCCGCCGGTATTCCGACGCCGACGAACGGCCCGTAGTCCGAGCGCCCGCTGAAGTCGGTCCCCTTGTACGGCAGGCCGCGCTCCGCGAAGAACCGCACGAACTCCTGCTCGATCTCGGCCGACCCCTCCGGTCCCGGGCCCTCGCCCACCCCGTCGGAGTCGTCGCCGTCGTAGATCCCGAACGTGTGGTTGGGAGAGGCGATCATGTCGAAGTTCAGGTACATCGTGATTTTCTCGCGCTCCTCCGGTGAGAGGGAGCTCACGTAGTACGTCGATCCGAGCAGTCCCAGCTCCTCGGCGCCCCACCAGGCGAAGCGGACCGCCCGCTCGGGCTGGTAGGCGGCCATCTTCAGGGCGACCTCCAGGACGGCCGCGCTGCCCGAGCCGTTGTCGTTGATGCCGGGGCCCTGCCGTACCGAGTCGAGATGGGCGCCGACCATCACCACGTCGTCGGACGCGCCGCCCTTCGTCTGCGCGATCACGTTGCTCGTGATCTGCCGCGTGGTGTCGGTGCTGGTCGCCACCCGCAGCTGCCGGGCGTCCGCCACCTCCATGCCGGTCGTCGCGTCGACGCCCACCACGGGAATGCGCTGAGGAGCACCCGTGCTGCCGGCGAACGTGCCACCCTGGTTGACGACCACCAGCGCGCCCGCGCCCGCCGCCGTGGCGTTGGCCGCCTTGGCGGCGAACGTGCAGCCACCCCTGTCGACCACCGCGACCCCGCCTGCGGGGAAATCGGTGAAGTCGGCGTTCAGGCAGCCCGTTCCCGCCGGTTGGGGGCGTCCGGTGACGTCGCCACTCGCCGAAAAGGACAGCGTTGTGATCTTTCCGACATCCTTTCCATCCGCCACCAGCCGGGCCGGGAACAGTTCCCGGTAGTGATCGAATTGAAAGAATTGCTGCTCGACGTCGTATCCCGCCTCACGCAGGCGCGCCGCCACATAGTCGGCCGAAGCGTCATAGCCTGGAGTTCCCGCCGCTCTGTTACCGCCGTGGGCGTCGGCGATTGCCTGGAATGCTCGCAGATGGCCGAGAATGTTGGCGATCTGTACATCTTCGGCGAGAGGGGCGCCGGGCAGGGCCACGGCGCAGGCGACGAGCAAATGGGTGATCATGCCGCACAGAGTGGCAAGCTTTCACCACCGGGTATGGCAAGGCACGTCGTTGCTGGTAGAGACGTTACCCGGGGCAGTGGCCGCGGTGGGGTGGACGGACACTGGAAGCTGGAGATCGCACGGTCACCCGGGAAAGGTGCAGAATCGCTGTCGGTGGCAGACATCAGGGAAAGCGAGAAATCGGCGGACTCCGCGAAGGAGCGTCCAGTCGTGTCTGAGGCGCGCGACGAACCGGCCGTGTTCGTCGTCGAACCACTGCTGCCGCAGCGGCTGCGCCGCCCGTCCGACGCGCTCCGCTTCCTGGCCACCCTGCTCGCGCTCACCGCGGTCATCCTGCTCATGCTCGTGGCCCAGCAGACGCTCATCGGCCTCGAACAGGACGTCACCCAGGGCACCGACCGCGCGCCCGCCCTCCTGACCCGTATCGCCACCTTCCTGAGCGGCGCGGCCGTCCTGGTCGTGCCCGCCGCGTTCGCCGTCGAACGGGTCTTCCACCGTGACGGCCTGCGCGTCGCCGAAGGCCTGATCGCCGCCATCATCGGCATGGCCGGCTCCTACCTGATCGGCCAGTGGCTGGTCACCAACGGCCCCGGCGACCTGGCGACCCTGCTGACCGGCGGCCGCGACCTCGAACCGCTGAACGCGCTGCTCAGCTCCGTGATCGCCTACGCCACCGCCGTCCGCATCTCCAGACGCCCCACATGGCGGGCGCTCATGTGGACGGTGACCGCGCTGTCGATCTTCGCGCTGTTCACCGGCAAGCAGATCACGCTGCCGAGCGCCATCGTGACCGTCCTGTTCGGCATGGCCGTCGGCTACGGCACCCTCTACGGCGTCGGCAGCCCCAACACCCGCCCGCCGGGCAACGCCGTCATCTCCGCGCTACGCAAGCTGTCCTTCTCGCCCGTCTCCGCCAGGCGGATCGACGACGACCACCAGGGCAGCCGCCGCTACGCCGTCGGCCTGTCCGACGGCACCAGCCTCGACGTCACCGTGCTCGACCGCGACCGCCAGGTGGCCGGCCTGCCGTACCGGCTGTGGCGGCGCATCAGGCTCCACTCCGAGACCAGGCGCCGGGCCATCCGCTCGCTCCGCGCCGAGCTCGAACGCGAGGCGCTCATGGCCTACGCGACCCAGGCGGCGGGCGCCAACACCCCGCGCCTGCTCGGCACCAGCGAGATCGGCACCGAGGCCGCCCTCCTCGCCTACGAGCACCTGGAGACCCGCCCCCTCGACGACGTCAAGGACAGCGAGCTCGACGACGACCTGCTGGCCCAGATCTGGGAGCAGGTGCTGCTGCTCCGCATGCAGCGCCTGGCCCACCGGCGGCTCACCGGCGACAGCATCCACCTCGACCGCGACGGCCGCGTCGTCCTCACCGACCCGCGCAGCGGCGAGGTCGCGGCTGGCGACCTGCTGCTCCGCATCGACATCGCGCAGCTGCTGACCTACCTCGCGCTCCGCGTCGGGCCCGAACGCTCGGTCAAGGCCGCCGCCTCCGTGCTCGGCAACGACGCGCTCGTCAGCGCGCTGCCCCTGCTCCAGCGCATCGCGCTGACCAGGCCGACCAGGGCCGCCCTGAACAAGCAGAAGGAGCTGCTGCCGGCCATCAGGGAGCAGATCGAGGCGCTGACGCCGCAGGCCGAGGTCGAAGAAGTACGGCTGGAGCGGTTCCGGCCGCGCACCCTCGTCACCATCATCGCCAGCACCCTGGCCGCCTACTTCCTGCTCTCGCAGCTCAGCAAGGTCAACCTGCTCCAGGTCATCACCACGGCCAAGTGGGAGTGGGGCGTCCTCGCGTTCGCCGCCGCCGGGCTCAGCTTCGTCGCCGCCGCGCTCATGATCAGAGGGTTCGTGCCCGAGCCGCTGCCGCTCGGCCGTACCGTGCTCGTGCAGTTCGCCTCGTCCTTCGTCAAGCTGGTCACCCCGCCCGCGGTGGGCGGCGTCGCGATCAACACGCGCTACCTGCAGAAGCGCGGGGTGCCGCCGGCGCTGGCGGTCGCCAGCATCGGCGCCTCCCAGGTCATCGGCCTGGCCAGCCACATCGGGCTGCTGCTGCTGTTCGCCTACATCACCGGGTCGAGCGCGACCACGTCGTTCACACCCTCGCGGGGGCTGCTCGCCGTCGTGCTCGCCGTCGCCGTCCTCATGGTGGTCGTGCTCGGCGTGCCGCCCCTGCGCAGGATCATCACCAAGCGGCTGCGCTCGCTGTTCGCCAACGTCGTGCCGCGCCTGCTCGACGTCCTCCAGTCACCCCGCAAGATCACCGAAGGGTTCGGCGGCATCATCTGCCTGTCGCTGGCGTTCGTGGTCTGCCTCTACGGCTGCGTGCGCGCCTTCGGCGGCGACACCAGTTTCACCACCGTCGCCGTCGTGTACCTCACCGCCAACGCGATCGGCTCGGCCGCGCCCACCCCTGGCGGTCTGGGCGCGGTCGAGGCGTCGCTCGCCGTCGGCCTGACGGTGGCCGGAGTGCCCGCGGAGTACGCGACCTCCGCGGTGCTCCTCTACCGGCTGCTCACCTTCTGGCTGCCGGTGCTACCCGGCTGGGCCGCCTTCACCTACCTCCAGCGGCACGAGGCTCTGTGATCGGGGGTCGTCACGACGCGGTCGAGGCGAAGCCCGTGATCTTGTCGATCTGCTCGAGCTCGTCCTCCGTGAACGCCGGCCCGTCCACCGCCGCCAGGTTGGCCTCCAGCTGGCCCACGCTGCTCGCCCCGATCAGCACGCTGGTCACCCGCGGGTCCCTCAGCACCCACGACAGCGCCATCTGCGCCAGCGACTGGCCGCGCGCGCTCGCGATCTCGTTGAGGTCGCGCGCCAGCTCGCGGTCGATCCGGTCCGCCGACAGGAACCTGCTCGTCGCCGCCCGCGAACCGGCCGGCACGCCCTCCAGGTAGCGGTCGGTCAGCAGCCCCTGGGCCAGCGGGGAGTAGACGATGCAGCCGATCCCCTCGTCCTCCAGCGTGTCCAGCAGCCCGTCCTCGATCCACCTGTTGATCATCGAGTACGACGGCTGGTGGATCAGCAGCGGCGTGCCCAGCTCCCGCATGATCCGCGCCGCCTGCGTGGTCTGCTCGGCCGAGTAGTTGGAGATGCCCGCGTACAGCGCCCTGCCCGAGCGCACCGCTGTGTCCAACGCGCCCATCGTCTCCTCCAGCGGCGTCTCCGGATCGGGACGGTGGCTGTAGAAGATGTCGACGTACTCCAGGCCCATCCGCCGCAGCGACTGGTCGAGACTGGCCAGCACGTACTTGCGCGATCCCCACTCCCCGTAGGGGCCCGGCCACATGTCGTAGCCGGCCTTGGTCGAGATGACCAGCTCGTCGCGGTAGGAGCGGAAGTCCTGGGCGAAGACGGCACCGAAGTTGCGCTCCGCCGAGCCGTACGGCACGCCGTAGTTGTTGGCCAGGTCGAAGTGGGTCACCCCGCGGTCGAAGGCGCTGCGCAGGATGGCACGCGAGATCTCGATCGGCCGGTCGTCGCCGAAGTTGTGCCACAGGCCGAGCGAGACCTGGGGCAGCCTGAGCCCGCTACGGCCGCTGCGGACGTAGGGCATCTTCTCGTAGCGGTCATCGGCCGCCGCGTAGCTCACCGGGTTCCCCTCTCGATGATCCAGGACAGCGCGAACGCCTCCTCCTTCCACGCGTCGTAGCGACCGCTGCGGCCGCCGTGACCCGCGCCCATCTCCGTCTTCAGCAGGAACGGCCCGCCCTGCGCGGTCGCCCGCAGCCGCGCGATCCACTTGGCGGGCTCGTGGTAGAGCACCCTGGTGTCGTTCAGGCTGGTGATCGCCAGGATCGGCGGGTAGGTCGTCGCCGCGACGTTCTCGTAGGGGGAGTACTCCTTCATGTAGGCGTAGACGTCGGCGTTGTGCAGCGGGTCGCCCCACTCGTCCCACTCGATGACGGTCAGAGGCAGCGACGGGTCGAGGATGGTGTTGAGCGCGTCGACGAACGGCACCTCGGCCACCACGCCGGCGAACTCCTCCGGGGCCAGGTTGGCCACCGCGCCCATCAGCAGGCCACCCGCCGAACCGCCCCTGGCGACGATCCGCTCGCTCCAGCCGGACGCCTTGAGGTGCCGCGCGGCGGCCACGAAGTCGGTGAAGGTGTTCTTCTTCCTGGTGAGCTTGCCCTCCTCGTACCACCGGCGGCCCATCTCGCCGCCACCCCTCACGTGCGCGATCGCGAAGGCGAAACCGCGGTCGAGGAGGCTGAGCCTGGCGACGGAGAAGCTCGGGTCCATCGAGGTCTCGTAGCTGCCGTAGCCGTACAGGAGGGTGGGGGCGGGCCTGGCGGCGTCCTTCCGCTTCACGATAGAGATCGGCACCTTGGTGCCGTCGTCCGCGGTCGCCCACTCCCTGAACTGCTCGTAGTCGGAGGGGTCGTAGCCGCCGAGCACGGGGCGCTGCTTGAGGAGGATGAGCCGCCGCGTCTCGAGGTCGTAGTCGTAGACGCTCGGCGGGGTCACCATGCTGGTGTAGCCGAGGCGCAGCCGTTCGGTGGCGAACTCGGGGTTGCCCGCGGGCGCCACGTCGTAGAGGGGCTCGGGAAACTCGATCTCGTAGGGCTCGCTCTGCCCGCCCTCCAGGGGGTAGGGCAGGACGCGGATGCCGGTCAGGCCGCTGCGGCGGAAGTGGACGACGGCGTGGGTGGCGAACGCGTCGATCTCCAGCAGGCGGGTGTCCTCGCGGTGCGGGATGAGCGGCGTCCACGACCCGGGGTCGTCGAGCGGCGCGGTGGCGAGCTCGAAGTTCTCCGCGTGCTCGTTGTGGAGGACGAAGAAGCGGTCGCCGGCGTGCTCGACGCCGTACTCGACGCCCGTGACGCGGGGGCGCACGACCCTGAACTCGCCGGTCGGGTCCTCGGCGTCGAGGATCCGGACCTCGCTGGTGATCTTGCTGCCGGCACCCAGGACGAGGTACTTCTCGCTGCGCGTCAGGCCGATGCCGACCCAGAAGCGCTCGTCGGACTCCTCGTAGACCAGCACGTCGTCGGCGGCGTCGGTGCCGAGGACGTGGCGGTGGACCTGGTAGGGGCGCCAGGCGTCGTCCACCCTGGTGTAGAAGAACGTGGTGCCGTCGGCCGACCAGGCGCCGCCGTAGAAGACGCCGCTGATCTCGTCGGCGAGCTTCTCACCCGTCTCCAGGTCCTTGAACGTCAGCGTGAACCGCTCGTCGCCCTTGTAGTCGGTGGAGTAGGCGAGGAGCTTGCCGTCCGGAGTGACGGCGCTGGTGCCGATCGAGAAGAAGTCGTTGTCGCCCGCCAGCTCGTTGCCGTCCAGCAGGACCTGCTCGCCGGGGAGCGTGGCGTCGGTGGTGACCTCCGGAGGGGTGTCGCCGTCGGCGGGCACCCTGCAGGAGATGCCGTACTGCTTGCCCTCCTGGGTGCGCGAGAAGTACCACCAGGCGCCCTTGCGGCTGGGAACCGACAGGTCGGTCTCCTGCGTGCGCCCCTTGATCTCCTGGAAGACCTGCTCCTGGAGCTCGTCGAGGTGGGTGGTCTCCTGCTTGAGATAGTCGTTCTCCTGCTGGAGATAGGCGATCGTGTCAGGGTCTTCCTTATTGGTGAGCCACGCGTATTCGTCGATCACGGTGTCGCCGTGATGGGTGCGCTCGCTCGGAACCTTCTTCGCCAGAGGCGGGATGTGGCTGCTCACCTCGCCGAGTCTACGTTTCGCGTCTCGAGTGGTCGGGAGCGCTGCTAATCTTGAGGAGTCGGCGCGGCGCGGCGCAACCACCTAGTGGCAAGACCGCCAGGGCTGGCAAACCCCACTGACGCAGCGGTTCCGAAGATCGGTTTGTGAAACGGTCGGAGGGCTGGTAAGTTAGAGGGGTTGCCCCGGAAGCGGGGTGGTCGAGATTGTAGCCGGTTCGCTCGGTTTGACAGCAAGTCGGACGAAACGGTAAAATTAAGACACAACGAACGAAGCGAGTGCGGCCGGGTGGTTGACGGTGAACGCGTCCGTTTCTTGAGAACTCAACAGTGTGTTAA
>NZ_JBSFNE010000006.1:0-494820 GCF_053586935.1 Nonomuraea sp. NPDC003727 | reverse complement strand
GCGGCGCCGCGACCCACGCGGCGCCGCGGCCGGCGGGGCGGCTACGCGCTACAGGTGAAGATCGCCGTGCCCGGGAGGTGGCGGCCCCTGAGGGGGCTCCACCCGCCCCAGACGCGGGCGTGGCCCTCCGGCCACTCCGGCTCCATGAGCGAGGTCACGGTGAGCCCGCCGGCCACGATCAGGCCGATCCAGTCGCCCATCGTCCGATGGTGCTCGACGTAGGCGAGCCTGCCCTCGTCGTCGGTCTCGGCGTACGGCGTGCGGTCGAAGTAGGAGCGGTCGGAGGTGAGGCCCCGCTCGCCCGGGTCGTCGGGGAAGGCCCACCTGATCGGATGGCTCACCGAGAACACGAACCTGCCGCCCGGCCTGAGCACCCGCTTGACCTCGGCGAAGACGCGCGCTGGCGCCGCCACGAACGGCAGCGCCCCGAACGCCGAACACACCAGGTCGAAGACGGCCGCCCCGAACGGCAGGCTCTCGGCGTCGGCCTGCAGCACGGGCACCCGCGACCCCGTCTCCAGGTCGATCCGCTGCGAGTGGCGAAGCTGCCGGTGGGAGATGTCGAAGGCCACGACGCGCGCGCCCCGCGTGCTCAGCCAGCGCGAGCACTGGGCGGCGCCGCAGCCGATCTCCAGCACGTCCTTGCCCGCGACGTCACCGAGCAGGTGCGCCTCGGCCTCGTCGACCCCTTCGGGGCACCACACGAAGCCGGCGTCCCGCAGGAACTCGCCGTGCTCCACCTGGTAGTCGTCCGCGTTGCCGTCCCACCAGGAACGGTTGGCCCGCGACGAAGCCGACAGCACTAGCGCATCTTCGGGCCGCGCGGCATCCGCGCGCCCTTGGGCATCGGGCCCTTGGGCATCGGCAGGTTCTTCGGCAGCGAGCGCAGCCGGTCCTTCACCTGGTTGACCGCGGGCTTCTTGAGGTTGCGCGGCAGCTTCATCAGGTGGCGCTGGAGCTTGCCGAGCGGGATCTGCCCCTCGCCGTCACCGCACTGGATGTCGTAGACGGGCACGTCCATGGCGACGCGCTGCAGGCGCTTCTTCTCGCCGACGAGCATCTTCTGCACGCGGTTGCCCGGCCCCTCGGAGACCAGGACGATGCCCGGGTGGCCCACGACCAGGTGCACGAGGTCCTGGTCACGGTTGGCGGCGATCGCCGGGGTCACCTCCCAGTTGCCCCGCATGCCCTGCAGCACCGCGGCCGCCGCGCCGGTCTGGCCGTCGAGCAGGCTGTACTGGGCGCGCTGCGCGAGCTGGCCGAAGACGACCAGGCCCACGGTGAACGCGAGCATGACGCCGATGAAGATGGAATACCAGAAGAAGCCAGTGACCAGGCCGATCACGATGACCACGGCCAGCGTGGCGACCGCCGAGAGGAAGACGATCGGCATCCCCTTGGGATTGGCCTGCTGGATGATCTTCGCGATCATGCGGAGCTGCTTGATGCGCCCCGGCTTTTCTGGGTCTACGGGCTTCGCCATGTTGTGAAGGATACAAACACCCCCCGCCGGAGATGAAAACGTGACCCTCCACGTTTTTCTCCGGGGCCGGCCGTACCTCGCGGAAAAGCCGGCGCGGCCCCTCGAACAGCGGGGTTTTCCTGCCCTTCAGGCGCGGATCGAACGGTCACCAAAACCCGCCGGGCGACGCCGAACCCGGCGGAAATGACCGGCAGCCCGTCCGCCCCACCGGCGCGCCGATCCTGGCGTGCGTCCTGGAGGCCGCCCCGTCGGCGGCTCGGGTCTTGACGGCGCTCAGACCTTGACGGTGACCGCCACCCGCGGGTCGGCAAGGCTGCGGCCCGCCGCGATCGTGTACTCGCCTGGCACGGTGCGCCAGCCGTCCTCCGTCCACACCTGGAAGGCCCGCTCGGGCAGGAACACGGTGGTCAGCACCGTCTCGCCCGGCGCCGCCTCCACCACGTCGAAGCCGGCCAGCCACCGCGCGGGCCGCTCGTCGGGCGTCACCGGCGACACGTACAGCTGCACGACCTCCCGCCCTGGGCGCGTGCCGGTGTTGGTGACCGCGACCGTCACGGTCGACCCCTCGGCCGCGATGGTGTCGTACGACCAGTCCGTGTAGCCGAGGCCGTGCCCGAACCAGAACGCCGGGGTACGGCCCAGCCGCTCCCACGCCCGGTAGCCGATGAAGACGCCCTCCTCGTAGGCGACGGCCCCGTCGACTGGCGTGACGTCGACGACGGGGCTGTCGGCCAGCCGTACCGGCCAGGTGGTTGGCAGGCGGCCCCCAGGCTCGGCGTCGCCGTACAGGACGTCGGCGAGCGCCGATCCCGCCTCCTGGCCGGGGAACCAGGTGAGCAGCACCGCCGCCACGTCGGCGGCCCACGGCATCTCCACCGGCGAGCCCGCGTTCACCACGACGACCGTGCGCGGGTTGGCGGCGGCGACGGCGGCGATCAGCTCGTCCTGGCGGCCGGGCAGGCGCAGGTCCTTGCGGTCGAAGCCCTCGCTCTCGACCTCCAGCGTCGTGGAGGCCACGACCACGGCCACCTCGCACGCGCGCGCCGCGGCCACGGCCTCGGCGATGAGCGCGTCCTGGCCGGGGGAGGGGTTGGCGTGGCCGAGGGTGAAGGCGACGAAGGCCATGCCGCTGAAGGCGCCGGCCGGATGCGTCACCTCCACCTCGTACGGCCTGCCCGCGGTGAGCTCGACGACGACGCGCTTCTCGGGCGGCGCCAGGAACGCCGCGGCGGGGTCGTCGCCCTCCAGCTCGATCGTCTCGTCGAGCACCGTCGCGCTGTCCACCCGCAGCGTGAAGGGGCCCACCCCGGCCACCGACAGCTCGTGCGCCCCGGTGAGCTCGGGCGTGTAGGCGGCGCGCAGCCGCACCGCGCGCAGCCGCTCGCCGTCCACGTCGGACGGCAGCTGGCCGACCCACCGGGCCTCCGTGGCGGCCAGCGGGTGCTCGGCCAGCACCTGGCCGCCGTCGCCCAGGAACTGCGCCGCCGTCGGTACGGCCAGCGGAGCCAGCCGTACGCGGGGGTCGGTGCCGAGCGCGTACCTGACCTCGCCGCGGGCGCGCAGCCCCTCCAGGGGGGAGACGGTGCGGTCGGGGAAGACCTGGGCGCTGCCGCCACCCATGATCCGCGCCTCGTCGGCGGCCGAGCCGATGAGCGCGAGGGTCGGCGTCCCGGCGAAGGGAAGCAGCCCGCCCTCGTTCTTCAGCAGCGTGAAGGAGCGTGCGGCCACCTCGCGGGCCAGCGCCACCCCGTCGATCGACCCGGCCCGCGCGCCCCGCAGGGCCTGCTCTGCCCGCGGGGCCTGCTCTGCCTGGACGGTCTGGTCGGCCGGGGCGGCCGCGTTCGCCTCGCGCGCGCGCAGCGCCCCCACGCGGGCGGCCAGGCGCAGGATGCGGCGTACCTTGTCGTCGATGACGGACTCGGGCACCCGGCCCTCGCGGACGGCCTCCTCCAGCTTGTCGCCCCACGGCCCGAACGGGCCTGGCATGGCCACGTCCGTGCCGCCGACCGCCGCCGCCTCGGTGGACCGCACCGCCGTCCAGTCGGACACGACGTAGCCGTCGAAGCCCCACTCGTCCTTGAGCACACCGTTGACCAGCGCCGAGTGCTCGGTCATCGTGGTGCCGTTGACCGCGTTGTAGGCGGTCATCATGCCCCACGCCCCGGCCTTCGCCACCCGCTCGAAGGGGGCCAGGTATGCCTCCCGCAGCACCCGGTCGGTGACCTTGACGTCGACGGTGAACCGGTCGGTCTCGAAGTCGTTGGCCACGAAGTGCTTGGGCGTGGTCGCGACGCCGCCCTCCTGCACGCCCTCCACGTAGGCGGCGCCCAGCTCCCCTGTCAGGTAGGGGTCCTCGGAGAAGCACTCGAAGTGGCGTCCGCCGAGCGGGGAGCGGTGCAGGTTGATGGTCGGCGCCAGCAGCACGTGCACGCCCTTGCGCCTGGCCTCCTGGGCGAGCAGCCGGCCGACCTGGCGGACCAGGCCGACGTCCCAGGTGGCGGCCAGCGCGGTGGGGCTCGGCAGCGCGATGGAGGGGTCGGCGGAGCTCCACTGCTCGCCGCGCACGCCGATGGGCCCGTCGCTCATGACGAGCCGGTCGAGGCCGATCTCGGGGACGGCGGGCAGCGACCACATGTCCGCGCCGGTGAGCAGGCGGATCTTGGTGGCCAGGTCCAGCTGGGTGATCAGTTCGTCGAAGTCCACGCAGCCAGTGTTAACCAGAAAACTTACCGCTTACTAGGTTTGTTACTATTGCGTTACCTGTAGCGGGGTGTCCGGGCAAAAGAAAAAGGCCGCACGGCGTGCGGCCTTTTCTCGGTGCGGTGGTCAGGCGTTCTGGCGGGCCGCCATGGCCTGCTGGTAGAGCCGGCCCGCGCGGTACGACGAGCGCACCAGCGGACCCGACATGACGCCGGCGAAGCCGATCGCCTCGGCCTCGGCCTGCAGCTCGACGAACTCCTCCGGCTTCACCCACCGGTCGACGGGATGGTGGCGCGGCGTCGGGCGGAGGTACTGGGTGATCGTCAGCAGGTCGCAGCCCGCCTCGTGCAGGTCGCGCATCGCCTGGATCACCTCCTCCCGCTCCTCGCCCATGCCCAGGATCAGGTTGGACTTGGTGACGAGCCCCGCCTCGCGCGCCTTGGTGATCACCAGCAGCGAGCGCTCGTAGCGGAAGGCGGGACGGATGCGCTTGAAGATCCGCGGCACCGTCTCGATGTTGTGCGCGAACACCTCGGGCTTGCTGGAGAAGACCTCCTCCAGCTGTTCCTGGTTGGCGTTGAAGTCGGGAACCAGCAGCTCGACGCCGCAGCCCGGCAGCAGCGAGTGGATCTGCCTGGCCGTCTCGGCGTAGAGCCAGGCGCCGCCGTCGGGCAGGTCGTCACGGGCGACACCGGTCACCGTGGCGTACTTCAGGCCCATCTGCTGGACCGACTCGGCCACCCGGCGCGGCTCGTCCTTGTCGTACTCCTTGGGCTTGCCCGTGTCGATCTGGCAGAAGTCACAGCGCCTGGTGCACTGGTCGCCGCCGATGAGGAAGGTCGCCTCGCGGTCCTCCCAGCACTCGTAGATGTTGGGACAGCCCGCCTCTTCACAGACCGTGTGCAGGCCCTCCCGGCGCACCAGCGATTTCAGCTCGGTGTACTCGGGACCGGTCTTGAGCTTGGTCTTGATCCACGGGGGCTTGCGCTCAATAGGGGTTTCGGCGTTGCGCACCTCCAGGCGGAGGAGCTTACGGCCATCAGGAGCAACGGTCACCGTTAAAGCTTACGTCGCTCAACTTATGAGACCGAACCCGCGGGCGGCCCTGGCATAGTGGCCGGCGAGTTCGGTGTCGATGACCGCCGACTCGGCCGCGCCGAGCAGCCGCGAACCCGGCGCGGAGGTGAGCACGCCGTCGTCGGACAGCCGGGCCCGCGTCAGCGCCGCCTGCCTGATCTGCTCCACGCTCTCGCCGCGCAGCACCGCCGCCTGCATCGGCGCCAGATAGCTGCGGCCCGCGATCAGCTCCTGCAGCTCGGTCAGGTCCTTCTCGGTCACCGCGCGCAGCGTGATCGCCCGCCGCCGCTCGGCCGCGCGCGGGTCGCCCGAGCGGATCAGCCACCGCAGCAGGTGCTCGGCCGCCAGCACGGGCCAGCCGAAGATCCTGCCGACGGTACGGCCGAGCATGCCCGCCACGTTGTAGGAACTGCTCGGGGCCCAGGCGCCGAGCGTGAACGCCATGGCCACGTCCGCCTCGGTGCGGGCGCTCAGCGGTTCGGAACCCAGCAGCGTGTGGCGCCACTCGCCGAGCGTCGACAGCGCGCCCTCCACGATCGGCCCGTCGAGCGTCTCGGCCGCGGCGTACGCGCCGGCGACCACCGTCACGCGCTGCCGCGGCGACAGCGCCAGCCACAACGGCAGGCCGATGACCAGCGTGGGGGTCCTGCGCAGCCCGATCCGGGGGCAGCTCGCGACGGTGGCCAGGTCCAGCACCGCCACCTGGGCGGGTCTGGCCACCCCCACCTCGTCGGCCACGCGCTCGGCCAGGCCGTACAGCGCGGGGGCGGCGTCGCGGTCGAGCACCTCCGCGTCGGCGGGCAGGCGGGCGAGGCGCGGGCGCAGCAGCACCCCGATCCCCACCAGCACGGCGCCCATCAACCAGGACACGATCCGGGTCGGCCCGTTGAGGATGATCGACACGCCGAGCACCACGAACCCCAGCGTCAGGGCATGGACAGCGAGGGATAGGACAAGAGCGGCAATCCTTCGCATGTCGCCGATACTAGAAGCGGCGCACCCCGATGTCAGCGCAGCTTTGCCAGTGCTTGGAGAAGGTCCTCCTCGTGCATGTCGTGCGGCTCGGCTTCCAACGCCTCCGCCAGACGTTTCTCCGCGTACGGCATGACCTCGTCGACCACGATCCGCCGGCCCGACTCCTGCGACAGCGAGGTGACACCCGCGTCGGTGATGCCGCACGGCACGATCCTGCTGAACCAGCTCGGGTCGTTGGCGCAGTTGAGCGCGAAGCCGTGCATGGTGACGCCGCCCACGATCCTGATGCCCACCGCCCCGAGCGCCCGCTCGGGGCCGCCCTCGTCGCGGACCCAGACGCCGCTGCGCCCCGCGACCCGGTGGACGGCCACCCCGAAGTCGGCGCAGATCTGGATCATGGCCTCTTCGAGCGCGTGGACGTAGGCGCCGACGTCGCCCACCCGCATGATCGGATAGCCGACGAGCTGACCAGGGCCGTGCCAGGTGATGCGGCCGCCCCGGTCGACGTCGACGACGGGCGTGCCGTCGGCGGGCCGCTCGTGCGCCGCCGTACGCCTGCCCGCCGTGTAGACCGGCGCGTGCTCCAGCAGCAGCGCGGTGTCGCCGAGCGTGCCGGTCACCCTGTGGGCGTGGACGCGTCTCTGGAGTGTCCAGGCCTGCTCGTACGGCACGTCCACACCAAGACGGACAATCGTCAGCTTCGCCACAGATAAAGGTTACTCACAAGAAACGACCACGGGACCGCAATGAGGTTCCTCTGGCCTGCTCGCCAGGTCATCACGACCCCGTGGGCGCGACCGTCGTCAGGCGGTGAGCAGCCTCGGCTCGATCCTGAACTCCTTCACGCCGCCCGCGCCGTCGTGCTCCACCCGGTAGGCGTAGCCCGCGGGATCGACGGTGACCGCCTGGATGAACTCGGTGCCGACGTAGTGCAGGCCGACGCCTTCGTCGGCGGCGTAGCCGTCGGGCAGCTCGCCGCTGGCCACCGACTCGTGCAGCAGCTGCCTGCGCTGCGGGTCGGAGTTGTAGTGGACGCCACAGGAGTAGGGCAGCAGGCCCAGGCCGTCGGCCCACACCTGAAGCTTCGGGCCGAAGGAGTCGGTGTTGCCGCCGACGTGCCAGCACAGCGCGCCCGCGCTCTGCCCCGCCAGCACCACACCGGACCGCCACGCCTGCTCGAAGGCCTCGTCAAGGCCGTGCAGGCGCCACAACGCCGCCAGGTTGGCCACACTGCCACCACTGACGTAGATCATGTCCTGCTCGAGGATCCAGGCCCGCGGATCCTCGACGTTGGGCATCGGGAAGACCGTCAGGTGGCTCACCTCGACATCCCAACCGGCGAAGGCGCCGTACATCTTCAGCAGCCAGTCGGAGTCGTCGCCCGTCGCGGTGGCGAGCAGGCCGAGCTTGGGCCGGTCCTGGCCGGTGAGGTCGAGCGCGTAGCGCAGCAACGGGCTGGCCTGCAGGAAGCCGTAGCGCTCCGTCGGCTTGAAGGACCCGCCGCCGATGGCGAGGATATGGGACTGTCCTGACCTGGTCATGTGCTACCCCCACGGTGAGTCGGACGAACGGCTCACTAGAGTACGGCCGCCAGCGCCTCGTCGAGGGTCGGATGAAGGAACCTGAAGCCGCTGTCAAGCAGTTTGGACGGAACGGCGCGCTGTCCGATCAGCAGTCCTTCGTCCGCGAAACCGCCGAGCCCCGCCCGAAGCGCGAACCCGGGAACCGCGATCGGCATCGTCGCCCGCTTCAGCGCCCTGCCCAGCGCCAGCGTGAACTCCTTGTTGGTCACCGGCTCCGGCGCGGCCACGTTCACCGGCCCCTCCAGGGCCCGGTTGTTCAGGATGTGAAGGGCCGCGCGGACCCAGTCGTCGAGCGTGATCCACGACCACCACTGCCTGCCCGAGCCCAGCGGCGCGCCGAGCCCCATCCTGAAGATCGGCAGTATCTGCTTGAGCGCCCCGCCCTGCGCCGACAGCGTGATCGCGGTTCGCAGGGTCGCGGTCCTGACGCCCGCCTGCGTCGCCTGGCCGGCCTCGGCCTCCCAGCGCTCGCACAGCTCGGCCAGGAAGCCCTCGCCGCGCGGGCCGCTCTCGTCGGTCACCCGGTCGCCCGTGTCGCCGTAGAAGCCCGCTCCAGAGGCGGACATCAGCACCTCCGGCGGGCTCTCCAGTTCCTTCAGCGCGGTGACCAGCGTCCTGGTGCCCATCACTCGGCTGTCGAGGATCTCGCGACGGTAGTCGTCGCTCCACCGCCGCTCACCGAGGCCCGCGCCCGCCAGGTGGACCACCGCCCGGGCGCCCTCCAGCACGGCCCGGTCGACGACGCCCTTGTCGGGCTGCCAGAACGACTCGTCGGTACGGCGCGGCGTCCGCCGTACCAGCCGGACGACGTTCTCGCCCTCCGCGGTGAGCGCGCCGACCAGCGCCCTGCCGAGCAGACCTGACGCGCCCGTCACGATGATCGCCATTCCTCCACCCTACGCGCAGGCGTCCGCACACCCGCGGACCCGGCCCCGCCGGCCCGCGCCGCGGCCGGGGAACGGCCCGTGCCGGTGAGGACGCCCCTTCGCGGGAACAGTGGGGGAACAGCCGGGGGAACAGTGGGGGGAAGTCGCGGAAAACGGGCGGGGCGCCCGCGGAGAGACTCCGCGGGCGCCCCGCGTCCGAACCGGGTGTACCGGGTGTTACGCCAGACCCAGCTGCGCCTCGAAGCGGCCCTCCTCGAGGCGGCGCTTGATCGTGGTCAGGAAGCGCGCCGCGTCGGCACCGTCGACCAGGCGGTGGTCGTAGGTGAGCGCGAGGTAGACCATCGACCTGACGGCGATGACCTCGCCCTCCGGCGTGTCGACCACGACGGGACGCTTGACGACCGCGCCGGTGCCGAGCATGCCGACCTGCGGCTGGTTCAGGATCGGCGTGTCGAACAGCGCGCCACGGCTGCCGGTGTTGGTCAGCGTGAACGTGCCGCCGGTCAGCTCGTCGGGCGTCACCTTGTTGTCGCGGGTGCGCTCGGCCAGGTCGGTGATCTTCCTGGCCAGGCCGGCCAGGTTGAGGTCGCCGGCGTTCTTCACCACCGCGGCCAGCAGGCCGCGCTCGGTGTCGACCGCGAGGCCGAGGTTCTCCACGTCGAAGTAGGTGACCTCGTTGGTCTCGTTGTTGATCGTGGCGTTGAGCTTCGGGTGCTGCTTGAGCGCCTCGACCGTGGCCATCGCGAAGAACGGCGTGAAGGTCAGCTTGACGCCCTCGCGGCGCAGGAACTCGTCCTTCGCCTTCGCGCGGAGCTTGGCGATCTTGGTGACGTCGACCTCGACGACCGAGGTGAGCTGGGCCGCGGTCTGCAGCGACTCGACCATGCGCTTGGCGATGGTCTGCCGCAGGCGCGACATCTTCTCGGTACGGCCCCGCAGCGTGGTGTCGACCTGGACCGGCTCGGGCGTGGCCGCCACCGGAGCCTGCGCCGCGGGCGCGGCGGGGGCAGCGGCGGCGGGCGCCGCCTGGGCCGGAGCGGGAGCCTGGGCGGCCGGAGCGGCCTGCTCACGCTGCGCCTTGGCGGCCTCGAGCACGTCCTGCTTGCGGATGCGGCCGCCGACGCCGGTGCCGGTCAGCGCGTCGAGGTCGACGCCGTGCTCGTTGGCGAGCTTGCGCACCAGCGGCGTGACGTAGGGGCTCTCGCCCGAGGACGGCAGCGGTGTCGGCACGGTGGCGGGCGTGGTCGTCGCCGGCGCGGGAGCCTGCGCCTGCACCGGAGCCGGGGCGGGCGCGGGAGCCGGAGCCGGCGCGGGGGCCGGGGCCGGCTGCGGGATCGAGGAGACGGGCGCGGGAGCCGGCTCGGGCTCGGGCTCCGGAGCCGGAGCGGGCGCCGGGGCGGCCGCCGCCTCGGGAGCGGGAGCGGCGGCGCCGGCGCTGCCACCCTCGTCAATGATCGCAAGCTCGGCGCCGACCTCGACGGTCTCGTCCTCGGCGACGACAATCTTGGTCAGCACACCCGCCGCGGGCGACGGGATCTCGGTGTCGACCTTGTCGGTCGACACTTCGAGGAGCGGCTCGTCGGCCTCGACGCGCTCGCCCTCCTTCTTCAGCCAACGGGTTACCGTGCCCTCGGTCACGCTCTCGCCGAGCTGGGGCATCTGTACGGAGACCGGCATGGGTATGTCTTCCTCGAGTTCTTAGTTGTGGACGTGCAGGGGCTTGCCGGCCAGCGCCAGCATGGCCTCGCCCATGGCTTCGGACTGGGTCGGGTGCGCGTGGATCAGCTGGGCGACCTCGGTGGGGAGCGCCTCCCAGTTGTAGATCAGCTGGCCCTCGGTGACGAGCTCGCCGATGCGGCGGCCGACCATGTGGACGCCCACGACCGGGCCGTCCTTCCTGGCCAGCACCTTGACGGCCCCCGCGGTGCCGAGAATCTGGCTCTTGGGGTTGCCCGCCAGGTCGTAGACCTGCTCGACGATCTCGATGCCCCGCTCGGCCGCCTGCTTGGAGGTGATGCCCACGGAGGCGACCTCGGGGTCGGAGTAGGTGATGCGCGGCACGCCGTCGTAGTCGATCGGCGGCGGGTTGAGGCCCGCGATGTGCTCGGCCACCAGGATGCCCTCGGCGAACCCGGCGTGCGCCAGCTGCGGGGTGGCGATCAGGTCGCCGATCGCGTAGACGCCCGGCACGCTGGTGCGGCAGTGCTCGTCGACGACCACGGTGCCGCGCTCGATCGCGACGCCCTGCTCCTCGAAGCCCATGCCCTCGCTCACCGCGCCGCGGCCCACGGCCACCAGCAGCAGCTCCGCGTCGAGGGTCTTGCCGTTGGCCAGCGTGACGATCACGCCGGTGTCGGTGGTCTTGACGCTGTCGAAGAAGACGCCCAGCTGGTAGGAGATGCCCCTGCGGCGGAAGGCGCGCTCCAGCAGCTTGGAGCTCGACTCCTCCTCGGCCGGGAGCAGGTGGGGCAGGGCCTCGACGATGGTGACCTCGGCGCCGAAGGAGCGGTAGACGCTGGCCAGCTCGACGCCGATGACGCCGCCGCCCAGCACGATGACCGAGGTGGGCACGCGCTCCATCCGCAGCGTGTGCTCACTGGTGATGATCCGCTCGCCGTCGATCTCGAGGCCGGGCAGCGTCTTCGGGGTGCTGCCGGTGGCCAGCACGATGCTGCCGCCCTCGTAGACCTCGCCGCCGACCTGGACGCGGTTGGAGCCGGCGAGCCTGCCCTCGCCCTCGACGATCGTGACACCCGCTGACCTCAGCAGGCCCTGCACGCCCTTCCACGCCCGATTGACGATCTTGTCCTTGAAGGCGTGGACGCCGGGGACGTCGATGCCGTCGAAGCGCGCCTTGACGCCGTAGGCCTCGCTCTCGCGGGTCTCGTCGGCGATCTCGGCCGAGTGCAGCAGGGCCTTGGTGGGGATGCAGCCGCGGTGGAGGCAGGTGCCGCCGATCTTGTCCTTCTCGATCAGCGCGACGGTCTTGCCCAGCTCTGCCGCCCGCAGAGCGCAGGCGTAGCCGCCGCTACCGCCACCTAGGACGACGATGTCGTAGGCCACAGGAAAGCTCCTTGTCGGATGGTGATGCCGTCATCTTTTCACTTGTTCAAGCCCGTCGCGGCCCTCTCGGCCAGTCCGATGAGCGTGCGGGTGATGGCGCCCGTGCCGCCCTTGGGGGTGTAGCCGTGCGGCTCTCCCTTGTTGAAGGCGGGCCCGGCCATGTCGATGTGGGCCCAGCGCCGGTCGTCGGGCACGAACTCCTTGAGGAACAGGCCCGCGGCCAGCATGCTGCCCCAGCGCTCGGGCTGCAGGTTGGCGATGTCGGCGATCGGCGAGTCGAGGCCCTTGCGGAGCTCCTCAGGCAGCGGCATGCCCCATGCTCCCTCGCCCGCCTCGCCGGCGACCGAGACGACCAGCTCGCGGACGGCGTCGTCGTTGGACATGACGCCGGCCGTCCGCCAGCCGAGCGCGACGATCTGCGCGCCGGTGAGGGTGGCGACGTCGACGATCAGGTCGGGGTCGTCCTCCAGGGCGCGGGCGATGCCGTCCATGAGGACCAGGCGGCCCTCGGCGTCGGTGTCGAGCACCTCGACGGTCTTGCCGCTGTAGCTGGTCAGCACGTCGGAGGGGCGGGTGGCGGTGCCGCTCGGCAGGTTCTCGGCCAGGCAGAGGTAGCCGACGGCGTTCACCTTGACGCCGAGGCGGGCGATGCCGAGGAGCGCGCCGAACACCGCGCCCGCGCCACCCATGTCGGACTTCATCCAGTCCATGGCCGCGGACGGCTTGAGCGACAGGCCGCCGGAGTCGAAGGTGATGCCCTTGCCGACGTAGGCCAGCGTCTGGGTCGCCTCGGGGTGGGAGTAGGACAGGCGGACCAGCCGCGGCGGGTTGGCCGAGCCCTGCCCGACGCCGACGATGCCGCCGTAGCCGCCCTCCTTGAGCTGCTTCTCGTCGAGGACCTCGACGGTCAGACCCGCCTTGGCGCCCTCCTGCTCGGCGATCTCGGCGAACTTGGCCGGCCACAGGTCCTTCGGCGGGGTGTTGACCAGGTCGCGCACCAGCGTGACCGCGTCGGCCACGATGGCGGCCCGCTCGGCCGAGCCCTCGGCGGCGGTCAGCACGACCAGCTCGCCGACGGGGGCCTTCTGCTCGCCGTTGGTGCGGTACCTGTCGAAGCTGTAGGCGCCCAGCAGGCCGCCGAGCGCCACCGCCTCGGCCTCGCCGGCGGAGGAGGCGGGCAGGGCGAGCGCGGCGCGGGCCGTACCGGCCAGGGCGCGCGTGGCCGCACCGGCGGCGCGGCGCAGCCCCTCGACGTCGGCGGACTCACCGAGCCCGACGGCGACCAGCAGCGGCGCGGTGATGGCGCCGAACGTCGGGATCTTGGACACTTCGCCGGGCTTTCCCGTGAAGCCGACGGCGTCCAGAGAGGCGGCCAGTTTGCCGTCGAAGGCGGCGTCGAGGCCCTTGGCAGTGGGGCGCGGGCCCTCCGAACCTGACAGGAAACCGACGACCAGCGCGTCGGTGTCGAACGAGACGGGATCTGCTGAGTTCAGCCGCACAGTGGTCACGTAGACCGATGCTATCCACGGTTGGCGGCTTATTCATAAACAGGGGTTCATCCCACCAATACGGCGTCGCCAAATGGTGCTAGTGTTAATAGCACTATGTTGCTCACGCTCGATCTCAACGATCCCCGGCCGCTGCACGAACAGGTGGCCGGGGCGATCAGACGCGCCATCGGTGAGGGCTCCTACCAGGCAGGCGACCGCCTCCCGCCGGCCAAGGACCTCGCCGACGCGCTGGGCATCAACGCCAACACCGTGTTGCGTGCCCTGCGCGACCTGCGCGACGAGGGCCTCCTGGAGTTCAGGAGAGGCAGGGGAGTGAGCGTCGCGGGCGTGCCCACGGGCCGCGCGCTCATCGTCCAGCGCGCCCGCGACCTGCTCGAGGAGGCGAAGAAGTACGGCTACAGCCGCGACGACCTCATCGAAGTACTGAAGGAGCTGTCATGACCAGCAGGACCCGTGCGTTGCTCGCCACCGGGGTGTGGGGGCTGACCGTCATCCCCGCCCTCGTGGCACTCCCCCTCTCCCTGAGAGACAGGTTGCCCGAACCGCTCGCCACCCACTGGAGCGGCGCCACGCCCGACGGGAACATGTCCTTCACCCAGAACATGCTGTTCAGCGTCACCATGGCCGCCGTGATCCTGGTGGTCATGGCGGGCATCGCCGTCCACGGCAAGGCCTTCGAGCGCAGGCTGAGCCGCGGCTACTGGTGGGGCGTCCTCTTCGGTTCCGCGGTCTTCGTCATCGGCATGGAATGGTCCATCCTCCGCGCCAACCTCGACGTCCAGGTCTGGACCCAGGCCGGCGGCCTCGGCTGGGCCCCCGTGGCCGTCATGGCCGGGGCCGCCGCCGTCGGCGTGCTCGCGGGCTTCCTCCTCAGGGGCGAGCCCGACCAGGCCGCACCCGAGGGCGAGGCGCCGCCCAGGCTGCGGCTGCGCTCCGGACAGCGCTCGGTGTGGGTCAGCCGCGTCTCCAACCCGTGGCTGGTCGCGCTCACCGCGGGATCGGCGCTGCTGACGGCCGCCGTCGGCGTCCTGACCCTCATGGGGCTGACGAGCGGCGCGGGCTGGTCGCTGCTCGGCGTGTCGGTGCTCCTGCTCACCGTCGGGCTGCTGACCTCCTCCATCACCGCGCGGATCACCGATGACGGCCTCGCCATCGGCTTCGGGCCGTTCGGTTGGCCGGTGCGCAGGATCAGGCTCTCCAAGATCGACAGCGCCTGGTCGGAGCAGCGCTTCCCCAGCCAGGTGGGCGGCTGGGGCATCCGCGGCGTCCCCGGCGCGGCGGCCATCATGCTGCGCGGCGGCGACTGCCTCGTCCTTCGCTACCGCTCGGGCGGCCAGCTGCTGATCAGCATCGACGACGCCGAGCGCGGCGCCGCCCTGCTCAACGCCCTCATCGAGGAGAGAGCCGGCGCGTGACCCGCCGCCACGAGCCCTTCCTGCCCGCCGATCCCCATGACTTCGGGCCCCCGTCCTGATCCCCCCTACACCTGGAGTCCCAGATGATCGTGTTGTTCCTCGCCGTCGCCTTCGGCGCGGCGTGGCTGGCCGCGCTTCCCCTCTGGCTCGGCGGCGGCCTGGCCGACCCCCTGTTCGGCCCGCTGGTCGGGCTGATGATGTTCACCCCGAGCCTCGGCGTCCTGGCCGTCTGGCTCGCCAGGCGCACGCCGTTCCGCGCCTGGGCGAAGGAGACCGGCCTCACCTTCGGCGAGCGCCCCGGCCGCACCGTCGGCCTGCTGCTCGCCACGTGGGCGGCCGTCCCCCTGGTCGTGTACGGCACGCTCGCCCTCACCGCCGCCCTCGGCCTGGTCTCCCTCGACCTCGACCGCCTGAGCCTCTTCAGCGCCGCGTCGGGAGCGCCGGGCGACCCGCACACCGCCCTGATCGTCCAGCTGGTGGTGACGACCCTGGTGGCCCCGATCGTCAACATCATCCCCATGGTGGGCGAGGAATGGGGCTGGCGCGGCTGGCTGCTGCCCAAGCTGGTCGAATCGCGCGGCGTCTTCGGCGGGCTGGTCCTCTCCGGAGTGATCTGGGGGCTCTGGCACGCCCCCGCCACCGGCCTCGGCTACAACTACCCGGCCGTCGGCCCGTGGGCCGCGCTGCTGTTCGTGGGATTCTGCGTGCCGGCCGGGATGCTCTTCGGCTGGCTGCGCCTGCGCACCGGCAGCATCTGGCCCGCCGTGATCGGCCACGCGGCGCTCAACCCGGCCGCCTCGCTCGCCCTGATGCTGGGAGACGCGGCCGCCCCGCCCAACGCCCTCTTCGCGGGCATCACCGGGCTGGTCGGCTGGGCCGTGCTCGCCGTCCTCGTGGCCCTCGTCTTCAGGCGCTGGCCCGTACGGCAGCCGCAGCCGGTCTAGCCGAACACCGCGCACACGACCAGCACGGCGGTGGTCGCGGTCTCGACGAGCGCGCCCAGCACGTCGCCCGTGATCCCGCCGAGCCTGCGCACCGCGTGGGCGAGCAACCCGCTCGCCGTCCCCAGCCCGGCGAGCACGGCCAGCGGGAGGACCAACCCGTACCCTCCCGCCGGCCCCCACGGCCCTCCCAGCAGCACCGCCGCGCCCACCACGACCAGCGTGGCGACCAGCGCGGCGGCCGGCCGTACGGTGCCCGCCACCATGGCGCCGAGCCCCTCGGGCCGCGCCGGCGGCACCCCGCGCGTGCACGCCCACGTCAGCGCCAGCCGCCCGGTCACGCAGGCGGCCACCAGCGCGACCGGACCCGCCTCGGCCAGCGCCGCACACTGCACGATCAGCGTGAACACCAGCGTCAGAACGCCGAACGGCCCGATGTCCGACTTCTTCATCACCTCGAGCGCCTGGACGGCGGGCCTGCCGCTGCCGAGACCGTCCGCCAGGTCGGCGAGACCGTCCAGGTGCAGGCCCCTGGTCAGCAGCGCGAGCAGGCCCAGCGCCAGCGCCGCCCCGAGCAGCGGCGAACCTGGCAGCGCCAGCGGCAGGCAGCTCACGGCACCGAGCAGCAGCCCTGCCAGCGGCGCGAGGAGCATCGCCCGCCCGGCCACCTCACGGTCGACCCGGTTCACCATGACGGGGAAGACGCTCAACGTCCCCACCGCGAACCGCATCCCGTCCACCCACCCGGCCATGAGCGTCGATCCTACGGTCCCCCCGGACTTCCCCTGCGGCCCGGCTCCCTGGCCTCCTGGCCTCCCTTTCCGGGCAGCCCGGCGCATGCGGGGAGCTTCCCGGCGCATCCGGGGGACGTGGACGTCACCGTCCGCGCACACCGAAAGGGCGGCGCTTCCTGGCGCATCCGGGGGACGTGGAGGTCACCGTCCGCGCACACCGAAAGGGCGGCGTTTCCTGGCGCATCCGGGGGACGTGGAGGTCACCGTCCGCGCACACCGAAAGGGCGGCGTTTCCCGGCGCACCCGGGGGAACGGCGCGGTCGCGCGGTCGCTAGGGTGTCCGGATGCACGCCGTGGAACTCGAAGGTGTCAGCGTCAGGGTGGTCGCCAGGACGCTGCTGGCGGAGATCGACTGGCGGGTCGCCTACGGCCAGCACTGGGTGATCCTCGGCCCGAACGGGGCAGGCAAGACCACGCTGCTGTCCCTGGCCGCCGCCGTACGGCATCCCAGCGAGGGCACCGCCACCATCCTCGGCCGCCGCATGGGCCGGGTGGACCTGCGCGAGCTGCGCAGGGACATCGGCCTGGTCGCCGCCAGCCAGCGCCTGGTCGACGAGGGGCTGCTGGAGGAAGAGGCGGCGACCGCGCACACCGTGGTCCTCACCGGGCACACGGGCACGAGCGCGCCGCTCTGGGACAGGTACGGCCAGGCCGAGCACGACAGGGCCCACGCGCTGCTGGCCGAGATGGGCTGCAAGGACCTGGCCGACCGGCTCTTCGTGGTGTGCTCGCAGGGAGAGCGCGCCCGGATCAGGGTGGCCAGGGCGCTCATGGCGGACCCGGCCATGCTGCTGCTGGACGAACCGTTCGCTGGACTGGACTTCCCCGCCCGTGAAGACCTCATCACCTCCATCGAGGACCTGGCGGCACGCGACGGGCTGACCACGGTGACCGTCACGCACCACCTGGAGGAGGTGCCCGCCACGACCACGCACGCGCTGCTCATGCGCGACACCCGCATCCTGGCGGCGGGGCCGGTGGAGGAGACGCTGACCGAGGAGGCGCTGTCGGAGTGCTTCGGCCGCAGGCTGCGCGTCGACCGGCTGGACGGCCGCTGGTCCGCCCGCGCCGTCCGCACCCGACACCCCTGACCCGGCCCGTCTTGGTCCGGCCCGCCTGATCCGACACCCCTGGCCCGGCCCGCCTTGATCGCGGCCGCGTCTTGTTTTCGCTCGGCGGCGGGTGGCGTTCAGCCGAGGGGGAGGAGGCGGCCCGCCACGACGAGCGTGACGTCCTCCGACTCGGCCGCCAGCCGCTGGTTCAGGCGGCCCAGCGCGTCGCGGAAGGCCCGCCCGCTGGAGGTGGAGGGGACGACGCCGAGCCCGACCTCGTCCGACACCGCGACGATCCGGTGCCGGGTCGAGCGCCAGGCCGCCACGAGCTCGTCGCAGCGCCGTACGACCTCCTCGCGACGCGCGGGCTCCTCCCACGCGTCCGCCTGGTCGAACACCGCCGCCAGCCACGTCCCCAGCCCGTCGACCAGTAGCGGCGTCGTGGCCCGCGCGATCGCCTCGGCCAGCTCGGTGGTCTCCTCGCATGCCCAGTGCGCCGGACGCCTGGCCTGGTGGGCGGCGACCCGCGCGGCCCACTCGGGGTCGCCGTGGCCCGAGGGTCCCGTGGCGAGGTAGGTGACGTGCGGCTCGGCCGCCAGCCGCAGCTCGGCCTCGTCGGACTTGCCCGACCGGGAGCCGCCCAGCAGCAACGTGCGGCGCGGCGGGGCCGGGCGGGGCGGGGGAGCCTGCGCGGTGTCCACGACCGTCCCGTCCGGTACGGCCCGCGCCCCCCACAGCGCCAGCCGTCTGGCCAGCTCGGACTCCGACCTGACACGGTGGTCCAAGCCGACGGCGACGACGTGGGTCCCGGCGGTCACGAGCCCGCGCCGTCGCAGGTCGCCGAGGACGGCGGGGTCGTCGAGCAGGTCCACCAGGACGAGGTCGCACGAGGGGCTCTCGCCGCCGGACGTCGGATTCCCGGATCCCGGCACCTCACGCGACCCAGGAGAACCGCCGCCGTGCCGACAGCCGGCCGGAAGACCGCTGAGAGCGCTGAGAGCAGAGCCGAGGTCGGTCAGGGAGCGGATGCCGGACAGGTCGAGCAGCCGGGAGCCGTCAGGGGCGACGAGGAGCGGGCCCGTCGCCGCATAGCCGGGGGGACACGCCCCACCGCCCGGCCACGGTATCCCGTCGACCTCCACACGCAGCGGCGAACGCCACCCCGGCGGCAACCCCGCGCACGACGCGCACGCGCACCCGGGCGAGGGCCAGCCGTCCCGCCCCGCCGTACCGATGAACCTGACAAGCACGCGTCACAGCGTGGCACGCCCGCGGAACCCGCGCGCCACCCGCACCCCGCCAATGAACCTGAGCGGCACGCGTCGCAGCGTGGCGCGCCTCCGCGACCTGCGCCCCGCCGCTGAACCTGAGCGGCACGTGTCACAGCGTGGTGCGCCTGCGGGACCTGCGCGCCGCCAATACCCCGGCGCCCACGAGTACGAGCGCGGCCACGCCGCCGGCGATCCATGCCACCGGCAGTCCGCCATCCTCCACGGAGGGGGCGGAGGGCGTGGCGGGGAGGGACGGCGCGGCGCCGCCCTTCGCGCGCGCTGGATAGTCGTTGACGGCCAGGACCGTTCCAGCCGGCTCCGCGCGCACCCTGGTGGCCAGGGCCAGCGCCTGCACCCCCGTCGCTCCCTCGGGAGCGGTGACGCACGCGGTGAGCGACGCGGGCGGTCGCTCGCCGGGGTAGGCGTCGAGGTCCGGGTCGCCGAAGTCGGTCACGACGGCCACGCGCTGGTGCCCCGAGGCGGCGGGCTCCTTGCCGCAGACCTGGTCGAAGGCGGGCAGCTCGCCGCGGGGGGACTCCGGCGCCGAGCCGTCGGGAGCCGCGGCGAACCGCCAGCCGATCACCGCCCCGTCGCGTACGGCGGCGGCCGCCTCGCCGGACAGCCATGCGGTGCCGTCGCTGTGCCAGTAGCTCCACCGGCGGGCGGCGTTCGGATCCACCCCGCCCGTGGCGGGATCGGCCAGGACACGGCCGCGATGACCCGAGCCGCGATGACCCAAGCCGGGATGACCCAAGCCGGGATGACCCAAGGCGGAGGGGGCGGCGAGGGCGGAGACGGTCGCTGGGGGAGCGGCGGCCAGGGCCGAGACGGACGAGGTGGAGGCGGCGGCGAGGGTGGAGACGGTCGAGGAGGAGGGAACGGCGGAGGCGGAGGCTGGGGGAGCGGCGGCCAGGGCCGAGACGGTCGCGGCTGAAGGAGAGGTAGCGGTCGTGGCTGAAGGAGAGATAGAGGGGGAGATGGCGAGGGCAGGGGTGGAGACGGTGAGGGTCGCCGCGAAGGCGAGCCCGAATGCGCGCAGCATCGATCAACCTCCATGCTCCAGGGGTATGGTGCGGGTGCCGATGTGAGCTCGGGCGATCCCGCGGAAAAGGAGCGTATGGCATGACTTGGCGCTGGCGTTATGAAAACGCGAATGGTGGTGAAGTGACCGACCGCCTGCTGCCGCGCGAGGTTTTTCCCAGCCAGGCCGACGCGGAGTCCTGGCTCGGTGAGAACTACCGTGAGCTGCTGGAATCCGGGGTCGAGCGGGTGGCTCTGCTCGAGGAGGACCGGGTGGAATATGCGGGTATGTCGTTGCGAACGGAGTGAATGAAAAAACCCCTTGGGAGCCAAGGGGTTTTTCTTTCATGCGTAACCGCTATGGCCTGGTGGCCGGCGAGATCGTCTTGGCCGGGTCACGCTCGACGATCGGGCCGAGCACGTCGTCGATCTTCTGGAGCACCTCGGCGTCGAGCTTCACGCCGGACGCCTTGACGTTGTCACGCACCTGCTCAGGCCTGGACGCCCCGACGATGGCGCTGGCGACGTTCGGGTTCTGCAGCACCCACGCGATCGCCAGCTGGGCCATGCTGAGCCCGAGGTCGGCCGCGATCGGCTTGAGGTCCTGGACACGGGCGAGCACGTCGTCGGTCATGAACCTGTCGATCATCTTGGCGCCGGTCTCGTCGGTGGCGCGCGAGCCCGCGGGAACGGGCTGGCCGGGCAGGTACTTGCCGGTCAGCACGCCCTGAGCGATGGGCGACCAGACGATCTGGCTGACGCCCTCCTTCTCGCTCAGCGGCACGATCTCCGTCTCGATGACCCGCCAGATGGCGTTGTACTGCGGCTGGTTGGACACGATCCGGTCGAAGCCCATCTCGTCGGCGATCTTCAGCGCCTGGGCGATCTGGTCGGCGGTCCACTCGCTGACGCCGACGTAGAGGACCTTGCCCTGCCGTACGAGGTCGTCGAAGGTCTTGAGGGTCTCCTCGAGCGGAGTGGCGTAGTCGAAGCGGTGCGCCTGGTAGAGGTCGACGTAGTCGGTCTGCAGGCGACGCAGCGAGCCGTTGATCGACTCGGTGATGTGCTTGCGGGACAGGCCGCGGTCGTTGGGCCCGGGGCCCGTCGGCCAGTAGACCTTGGTGAAGATCTCCAGCGACTCGCGGCGCAGGCCCTTCAACGCCCTGCCGAGCACCTCTTCGGCGCGCGTGCCCGCGTAGACGTCGGCGGTGTCGAAGGTCGTGATCCCCTCGTCGAGCGCCGCCTTCACGCACGCGATGGCGGCCTCCTCCTCGACCTGTGAGCCGTGGGTGATCCAGTTGCCGTAGCTGATCTCGCTGACCAGGAGACCGCTGCGGCCGAGGTGACGGAATTCCATGCGCCCGACTGTATCGGTTCGGGATAGTGTGCCCAGCGTGGTGAAGGTTGTACGGCATGCGCTGACCGCCGCCATCCTGACCGCGATCGCCGTACGGCTGCGCCGCCGCATGTCGGCGTCGCCGGGCACGGGGAAGGCGCAGGCGCAGCGAAAGACGCGGACGCAGGGAAAGGCGCCGACGCGGGGCGCGGCGCCGACGTAGGGCACGGCGCAGATGTAAGGCAAGACGCGGGCGCAGGGAGAGACGCCGAGACCGGTCGGCGGTGATCTCCGTGGCGCCGGTCCCGGGGCGGGTCCGGTAGGGTGCCGCGCGTGCTCAAGCTCCTGCGGATGGCCCTGACCGCCGCCGTGCTCGCCGCGATCGCGATCAGGATCGACACAAGGACCAGGACGGCCGCTCCCGACCAGGAGCCGGCGCCCGGCCTCCCTGCCACCGAGCATCCAGGGCATCCAGGGCATCCAGGGCATCAAGGGCGTCCGGGGCGTCCAGCACGTCCGGGGCAGCCGGGGCAGCCAGAGCGCCGCCGGCGGCTGGACGCCCGCTTCCTCGCGGGAGCGCTGGTGGGAGTGCTCGTCGCCGGTGTGGTGGCCGCCGGGCTGTACGCGCTCGCGGGTCGTTCGCCGCGCGAGGCCGACGTCCGGGCAGGGCGGATGCCGATGGCCGGCGAGGCCGCCAGGAGCGGGGCGCCCCAGCCCCCCGGGCAGCCCGCGGCGACCGCCGTCCCGCAGCCGTCACCCCAGCCGTCCCGGCTGTCGTCTCCGGCGACGGGGGCCACGCCGCGGCCCGATCCCGCCTGCTCTCCTGAACGGCGTCCGGTGACGATCAGGCCCCTCGACCGCCAGGTCCAGCGGCAGGTGAACGCGCAGTGGCGGCGCATCGAGCGGTGGTTGCGGCGCAACGACCCGGCCGGCTACGCCTCCCTGCGCGGTCCCGGCAGGGCGCGCACGATCGCCGTCGCCGAGTCGCAGATGGGCCTGGAGTTCCCCGACGACCTGCGGGCCTCCCTGCTCCGGCACGACGGTTCGACCGGCCCCTTCGGCTTCGGCTTCGCCGAGAAGGGCACGCACAACCTCAGCATCAGGGGCATCCGCGACGCGTGGCGGCAGATGTGCGCGCTGGATCCCACCGACAGCGGGGGCGACCCGCGCGCCGAGACGTGGAACGGCCGGATGATCCCCTACGCCGCCCGCAACGGGACCGACCGGCGCCCCGACTTCGGGGTGATCGACTCCGTCGTGGGCGACGTCAAGGCTCCGGGCATGCGGGACGTCCGGTGGCCCTCGTACCTCGCACTGCTGAGCGCCGTGGCCGACATGCTGGAGTCGCCGGACGGGTGGTACTCGGGCGTGGTCAAGCGGCCGCCCTCCTCGGAGGCGACCGAGTCCGGGTGACCGAGTCCGGGTGACCGAGTCCGGGTGACCGAGTCTGAGTGACCGAGTCTGCGTGACCTAGTCCGGGTGACCGAGTGACCTAGCGCCCGCGCAGCCGGGCCTGGTCCACCAGGGCGTGCCGGTGGTGGCCGTGCTGCCCGCGCAGGGCCAGGACGGCGGGCGGGAAGACGACCAGCGGCCGCATCATGCCCTCGTCCTGGTGTTCGAGCAGGTGGCAGTGGTAGGCGAAGCGCCCGCTGCCGCCTTCGAACCGTCCCGCGACCTTGACGACCTCCGCCCCGCCGACCCTGACGACGTCCTTCCATCCCTGCTCGTTCGGGTCGAGCACGCCCGCCTGCTTGAAGGTCACCGGCGTCTCCGTCGTCCCCCTGTCCACCTTGAATCCGGAAATGTCGTAGACGTCGCGACTGAGGATCTGGAAGCGCATCAGGTGGATGTGCATGGGGTGCATCGCGGGAGCGACGTTGACGAACGTCCACGCCTCGGTCCCGCCCAGCGCGGCGAAGAAGTTGACGGCGTCGTCGGGCATCCGCGCCACCCGCCGGTACGTCCTGACCGTGCCCGAGGCGTCCTTGATCTGGACGACGCCTTCCGTGCCGACCGGCGCCGCAGGATCCTCGGCCATCTCCCACATCTGCGCGTGGTCGCCGCCGCCCACCATCGTGAGCACCACCCGGTGCCCGTGGTCGGCCGGCAGGTTGTCGTGCGTGGTGCGCACGAAGCTCGGCGAGATCACCGCGGGCAGCGTGAAGGAGTCGTGCGGCCTGCGGTCGGCCACCCGGAACTGCATCACGTCGGGGAAGGGGATGTTCGCCTGCGGCGCGGGCTGGCCCGGCGCGCCCGGCCCGCAGTTGACCAGCTTGACCCGCCTACCGGCCAGCGCCCGGAAGTCGACGAGCACGTCGGCCCGCTCGGCGGGCGCCAGCACCAGATCGCCGTCGATCGCCACCGGCGCGGGCAGCAGCCCGCCGTCGCTGCCGATCTGCT
The DNA here is from genome assembly GCF_053586935.1 of Nonomuraea sp. NPDC003727. NCBI lineage: Bacteria > Bacillati > Actinomycetota > Actinomycetes > Streptosporangiales > Streptosporangiaceae > Nonomuraea > Nonomuraea sp. NPDC003727. Next base: position 471,312 of record NZ_JBSFNE010000006.1, on the reverse strand, counting down.
TGACCACGCCGGTCACCGGCTGCCCGCTCGCCTCGTCCAGCAGGCGCAGCCTGAACGTCCTGGCGTTGGCCGCGTTGAGCACCCTGAACCTGTACCACCGCGGCTCGACGTCCATGTACGGCCAGACCACCCCGTTGACCAGCGTGTACGGCCCGGCGAAGGGCCTGGTCACCACCTTCGGCGTGGTCGCGGCGATCTGCACCTTGTGCAGCAGGTCCCCGGTGAGGAGCCCGGCCGCGTCGGTGTCGAAGTTGCGGTCGCACAGGATGAGCGGGACCTCGTGCCTGCCGGCGGGCAGCCCGAGCGCGTCCTCCTCCTCGTCCCTGACCAGGTAGGCGCCCAGCAGGCCGGAGAAGACCGTCCAGGTGCCCACGTGCATGCCGTGGTCGTGGTACCAGAGCCCGGTGCACGGCTGGTCGTTGAGGTACTCCACGGCCTCGGCCTCACCGGCCAGCAGCCCGTTCTCGCTCCAGCCGTCGTTGCCCGCGTTGGTGATCGCGCCGTGCAGGTGGACGGCCAGCCAGGGCGGGATCGCCGCCACGTCGGCGCGCGGCGTGGCCCCGTCCCTTCCCGGCTGGTTGATCGGGATCGTCGGACCGGCCGGCACCTGGACCGCGGTGACCGGCACGGTCTCGTCCTTGATCGTGTTGGTCCACGCCACCTTGACCTTCTGGCCGCGCCGTACCTCGATGGTCGGGCCGGGGAAGCTGCCGGCGTAGGTCCAGAGCCGCGTGGGCGGCAACTGGGAGTGCAGCCTCCTGCGCACCGAGCGCATCTCGAGCACGACCTCCCTGTCCTTGGGCCTGAGCACCCGAGGGACGGGCAGGGCGTCGAGGAACGGCGTGAGCGTGGCGGTGGTCGGCCGGTCGACGCCGTCCAGCTCCGGGCCGTCTCCGATGAGTGGTTCGGGTTCGGCGGCGGCCGCCGTGGTCGTGGTCACCGCGGCCGCGGCCCCCGCGGCGACGCCGAGGAACCCTCGTCTTGTCGTTCGCACCTGGTCTCCCCGTGAATGAAGAACCGGACCCCAACGGGTGGGACGAACGTGACGACTCCCAGGTTTGCTGGATTTTCAGGAAATTTTAAGTTCCTGATGGCAGGCGCACATACCAGTACGGCCCGCGTCCTGCGGGACGCGGGCCGTACTGGTATGAAGCGAGCTCAGGCTTTGGGCGGCGCCGGCTTTCCGCCGGGCAGGAACTGCGGCGGCGGGAAGCGAAGCCTGCGGATCTGCAGCGCGCGCATGGCCGCGTAGAAGCCGATGCCCTTGATGTCCTCGTTCGGGAACTTGTCCGCGGCGGCCTTCTTCACCTTCCACGACACCCAGAACGACGTGGCCAGCACGCCCACCATCATGACCGGCCAGCCGACCGTGATGACGCCGAAGTAGACCCACTGGCGGGCCGCCGGCGGGAACGGGATCCACGTCAGCAGCAGGATGACCAGAGAGAAGGGCAGGAAGTACTGGCTGAGGACGCGGCGCGAGTCGACCCAGTCGCGAGCGAACTTGCGCACCGGGCCCTTGTCGCGGGCCGGCAGGTAGCGCTCCTCGCCGCGCAGCATGCCCTGGCGTGCCTTGTCCCGGTCGGCCGTCTGCCTGGCCCGCATCTGCTTGTAGGCCTCTTTGCGGTTGGCAGGCGCGGTCACCGGCTGGCGCCGACGCCCTTCGGCGTCACGGCGCTTCGGGGTGGGACGACCTTTGCCCTGGGGCTTAGGATCGTCAGTGGGGACGGGGGATTCGTCCACTGAGGTCTGGGTTCGGCGTCGCAACACAGCGTCAACCCTACCTGGAGTGCAACTTAGTGACGCCCCCGTGCGTTATGCGTAGGGTAATCCCAAGGCGGCTGCGCTGCACTGGGTGATCACAGCACGACCTAAGAAGGGGACGGCCGACGCGCATGAGCGTGATGAAGAGACTTTCGATGATCTTCAAGTCCAAGGCCAACAAGGCCCTGGACAAGATGGAGGATCCGCGCGAGACCCTTGACTACTCCTATCAGCGGCAGCTCGAGCTGCTGCAGAAGGTGCGCAGGGGTGTGGCCGACGTCGCCACCTCGCGCAAGCGGGTGGAGCTGCAGATCAACCAGATCGAGCAGCAGGCCAGCCGGTTGGAGGACCAGGGGCGCAAGGCGCTGTCCGTCGGGCGCGAAGACCTGGCCCGTGAGGCGCTGACCCGTCGCTCCAGCCTGCAGACGCAGATCGCCGACCTGCGGGTCCAGCACGACAACCTGCAGGCCGAGGAGGAGAAGCTCACCACCGCCTCCCAGCGGCTGCAGGCGAAGGTCGACTCCTTCCGTCACAAGAAGGAGACCATCAAGGCCACCTACACCGCGGCCGAGGCGCAGACGCGCATCAACGAGGCCTTCTCCGGCATCTCCGAGGAGATGGGCGACGTCGGCCTGGCGATCCAGCGCGCCGAGGACAAGACCGCGCAGATGCAGGCCCGCGCCGGCGCCATCGACGAGCTGCTGGCCTCCGGCGCGCTCGACGACTTCAGCGGCAGCCGCAGCGACGACATCCAGGCCGAGCTCGACCGCATGGGCGGCGGCAGGGACATCGAGCTGGAGCTGGCCAGGATGAAGGCCGAGCTCGGCCAGGGCTCGGCGCCCCAGGCCTCCATCGAGCAGGGGCAGCCGCAGGCCCAGCCGCAGCAGCAGACCCAGCAGCTGCGCCAGCCGGGGGAGCCCGCATGATCGTGCGCATCATGGGCGAGGGCCAGGTCCAGATCGACGAGTCCGACCTCGGCGTGCTCAACGAACTCGACGGCGAGCTCGAGACGGCCATCGAGGCCGGCGACGAGCCCGAATTCCGTCAGAAGCTCCACGCTCTGCTCGACAAGGTGCGCCATGTGGGCAAGGCGCTGCCGGACGACAGCCTGGAGCCGTCCGAGCTGATCCTTCCCCCCGCTGACGCCTCGATCGAGGAAGTCAGGGAGATGCTGGGCGACTCGGGGCTCATCCCGGGATAGCCCGTGAGCACCCGGTTCGCGTCCGACCGCGGTCTCACCGTCCGCATGGTCATGACGATGTTCCTGCTGGGTCTGCTCTACGTCGTCTTCGTCGGCGCCCTCATCGCCCTGGGCGTGCGGGCGCTGGGCGTGCTGCTGATCGCCGGCGGCATGTTGCTGGTGCAGTACTTCCTGTCCGATCGCATCGCGCTGTTCGCGATGGGCGGGCGGGAGGTCTCGCCGCAGGAGGCGCCCGCCCTTCACGGCCTGATCGACAGGCTGTGCGCGATGGCCGACATGCCCAAGCCGAGGGTCGCCATCGCCGACTCCGACGTGCCCAACGCCTTCGCGACGGGGCGTAACAGGCAGCACTCCGTCGTCTGCGTGACGACCGGCATCCTGCGCCGGCTGGAGCCCCGCGAGCTCGAAGGCGTGCTGGCGCACGAACTCTCGCACGTCGCCCACCGCGACGTCGCCGTGATGACCATCGCCTCCTTCCTCGGCATCCTGGCCGGCCTCATGACCCGCTTCGCCCTCTACAGCGGGCTGGGCAGAAGCCGCGACAGCAACCAGGGCGGCCTGCCCATCGGCCTGATCGTGATGCTGGTCTCCATCGCCGTCTACGCCGTCAGCTTCCTGCTCACCCGCGCCCTGTCCCGCTACCGGGAACTGGCCGCCGACCGGGCGGGCGCGCTGCTGACGCAGCAGCCGTCGGTGCTGGCCAGCGCGCTGGTCAAGGTGAGCGGCGAGATGGCCAGGATCCCCACGCGCGACCTGCGCGAGGCCGAGCCGTTCAACGCCTTCTACTTCGCGCCGGCGCTGGCTCCCGGCAAGGCGCTGGCGCAGCTGTTCTCCACGCACCCGCCGCTCGAGCGGCGCCTGGAGAACCTGGAGAAGATCTCCGCGCAACTCGGGAAAGGCTGAGCGATGGGCTGGCTCGACGTGATCCTCGGCAGGTCCAAGCCGGTCCGGCCCAACCTCGACGCGCTCTTCGCGCTGCCGTCGGCGGCCGTCACGCTGCAGGCCGCCACCGGTCTGGCGCCCACGGGGGTGGGCTCGGTCAGTTTCCGCGCGGCCGAGGGCAGCGCCTTCGCGACGCTCAGCGCCGACGTCAAGGCGCTGCTGGGGGACAGGGTGGAGGAGACGCGCGACGAGTACGGGTACTCGTGGCTGGTGGTCAGGCGCGACCCCGACGCGGTCGGCGACCTGGTCACCGAGCTGCACGCGGTCAACTCCTCGCTGGAGGGGGCGGGGTTCGGGCCGTCCCTGCTGTGCTCGCTGGTGTCCTTCGCCGACCCGCAGCAGCGTCGCCTGGCGGTCGTCTACCTGTACAAGCGGGGGACGTTCTATCCGTTCGCCCCGCTGCCGGGCCACACCAGGGACACCGCGCTCGAACTCCAGGTGCGCGGGGTGCTGGCGGGCGAGCTGAGGATCGAGGAGGACCTCGGCCGGTGGTTCCCCGTCTGGGGCGCGCCCGGTTTGTGACGCTCCCGCCCGCGCCGGGCCGCCTGTTCGAGGATCGAACCGCCATCTGGTGGGCAGACCATTCCATGATCTGGTCAAGTGGTCGTGTCGGTCGATGGGGACAGGCGGGACCGATGGTGACATGGCGCCTATGATCAAACTTGCTGTCGCGCTCGCGGCTTCGGCCGTCGCGATCGGAATGACGAGCACGCTCGGCGGTACGGCTCATGCGGCGCCGGAATCAGCGAGGGTGGTTGTGGAAGAGACGAGAAACCAGATCGCGGTCGTCGGGCAGGGCGCGGTCTCGGCCGCTCCTGACGTCATGCGCCTGACGGCGGGCGTCGAGGTCCGCAGGGCGACGGCGGGCGAGGCGTTCGCCGCGGCCAGGGCGGCGGCGGCGAAGCTCACCAGGACGCTGATCGGGGCCGGTGTGGCCGCCGACGACCTCACAACGAACGAGCTGTCGCTCGGCCCCGAGTACGAGAGCTACCCGAAGGTGTCCGGCTACCGCGGCGCCCAGGGCGTCGAGGCGGTGGTCCGCGACCTTTCCAAGGCCGACCGGATCATCGACGCGGCCGCCGCCGTCGGCGAGGAGGTCAGGCTCAACGGCGTCTCCTTCGAGGTCTCCGACCGCACCAGGCTGATGGAGGCGGCCCGCGCCGCCGCCTTCAAGGACGCGGCGGACAAGGCCAGGCACTACGCGGCGCTGGCCGGACGGCGGCTCGGCGACGTGGTCGAGATCACCGAGGAGATCACCGGCGGCCCCATCCCGATGCACGTCTCCGCCACGCTCGCGGAGGACAAGGCGTCGGTGAACCCCGGACGGCAGAACCTTGGCATCAACGTCCGGGTGGTCTACGAGCTGAGGTAGCCCGCCGAAGAACGGTGGTGCGGGCCCTTCCCACGCGGGAGGGCCCGCATCCGGCGGTCTACGGCAGGGCCAGCATGCGGTCGAGGGCGACCTTGGCCCAGTGGGTGGTGTCGGCGTCGACCGTGATCTGGTTGACCACCTCGCCGAGCACCAGCGACTCCAGCGCCCACACCAGGTGCGGCAGGTCGATGCGGTTCATCGTGGAGCAGTAGCAGACCGTCTTGTCGAGGAACGAGACGCCCTTGTCGGGGAACATCTGCGCCAGGCGCTTGACCAGGTTCAGCTCGGTGCCGATGGCCCACTGGGAGCCGGCCGGCGCCGCCTCGAGCTTCTTGATGATGTACTCGGTCGAGCCGACGTGGTCGGCCTTCAGCACGACCTCGTGCTTGCACTCGGGGTGGACCAGCACGTTGACGCCGGGGATGCGGCGCCGTACGTCGTCGACGGAGTCGGCGGTGAAGCGGCCGTGCACCGAGCAGTGACCCTTCCAGAGGATCATCTTGGCCCGGCGCAACTCCTCCACGCTCGGCGGCCGGTGGGGGTTGTAGACGACGCAGTCGTCCAGCGACATGCCCATCTCCAGCACGGCGGTGTTGCGGCCCAGGTGCTGGTCGGGCAGGAAGAGCACCTTCTGGCCCTGCTCGAAGGCCCACTCGAGAGCCCGCCTGGCGTTGGACGAGGTGCACACCGCGCCGCCGCGCCGGCCGCAGAAGGCCTTGATGTCGGCGCTGGAGTTCATGTACGTGATGGGCACGGTGACGTCGGCGATGCCGGCGTCCTCCAGCAGCTCCCACGCCTCCTCGACCTGGTCGAACGTGGCCATGTCGGCCATCGAGCACCCCGCCGCCAGGTCCGGCAGGATCACCTTCTGGGAGTCGCCGGTCAGGATGTCGGCGGACTCGGCCATGAAGTGCACGCCGCAGAAGACGATGTACTCCGCCTGGGGGCGGGCCGCGGCCTGCTGGGCGAGCTTGAAGGAGTCGCCGGTCACGTCGGCGAACTGGATGACCTCGTCACGCTGGTAGTGGTGGCCGAGGACGAACAGCCTGTCGCCCAGCGCCTCCTTCGCCTTGCGCGCGCGCTCCACCAGCCCCGGGTCGGAGGCCGGGGGAAGCTCGCCGGGACAGTCGACGCCCTTCTCGCTGTGCGGATCGGTGCCCTGCCCGAGGACGAAGAGCGGCAGCCCTGTCTGGGTGGCCATGGCCGTACCCCCTTATCGTCGAAGTGACGACTAATGATGACACACGGCTTGGGGCGATTTGTTCCGGCCACCCGTTTCGGGTGATCGCCGCAGGCCGGAGGGGGTCCGGTCGTGCCTGCCGTATCGGGAGGAGCAGGTGGGCGCCGGTCCGCGTCCGTGGGGCGCGTCACGGGAAGGGGTCGGTTTCCGGTTCTTCTGGACGATCCATAACAACCCCGCAGACGCGGAATGCATAGCTCGCCTCCGGTGTTGGTAGCGTCTTAGTAGGACGTCAGAAACAGACAGCCGTGACACTGCGGCTGATCCAGACGCGGGAGTCAGCACATGACGGTTGAGAGCAGCGAGACCACGGCGCAGGGCCTGATCCTGACCGACGCGGCCGCGGCCAAGGTCAAGAGCCTGCTGGAGCAGCAGGGTGAAGAGGGCCTCCAGCTGCGTGTGGCCGTGCAGCCGGGCGGCTGTTCCGGTCTGCGTTACCAGCTCTTCTTCGACGACCGCTCGATGGACGGCGACATCGTGTCCGACTTCGGCGGCGTCGGTGTCGTGACCGACAGGATGAGCGCGCCGTACCTGATCGGCGCCACCATCGACTTCGTCGACACGATCGAGAAGCAGGGCTTCACGATCGACAACCCGAACGCCACGGGCTCCTGCGCCTGCGGCGACTCGTTCAACTAGGTCGGCGCCTCCAGGTCCCGCTCGCCTTTGTGCGCGCGGGACCTTCGCGTATTCTCTTGGGGCTCATTGGCTTGCTGACAACGAGGAAGAAGAACCCCGTGCGCATCGCCGTCACCGGCTCCATCGCGACCGACCATCTGATGACCTTCCCCGGAAGCTTCGGGGACCAGCTCATCGCCGACCAGCTCGACCGGGTCTCCCTGTCGTTCCTCGTCGACGATCTGCAGGTCAGGCGCGGTGGTTGCGCGGCAAACATCACCTTTGGGATGGGCTGTCTGGGCCTCAGCCCCATCCTTGTGGGAGCGGTCGGGGCGGACTTCGCCGACTACCGCTCGTGGCTGGAGCGCCATCGGGTCGACTGTGACTCGGTTCACGTCTCCGAGACCCACCACACCGCTCGTTTCCTGTGCACCACCGACGAGCAGCACAACCAGATCGCCTCGTTCTACACCGGCGCGATGGCGGAGGCGCGGCTCATCGAGCTGCAGCCGATCGCCGACCGGGTGGGCGGCCTCGACCTGGTGCTGATCAGCCCGAACGACCCCGACGCCATGCTGCGCCACACCGACGAGTGCCGCCAGCGGGGCATCCCGTTCGCCGCCGACCCGTCGCAGCAGCTGGCCAGGATGTCCGGCGAGCAGATCCGCCAGCTCGTCGACGGCGCGGCGTACCTGTTCTCCAACGACTACGAGAAGGGCCTCATCGAGCAGAAGACCGGCTGGTCCGACGCCGAGGTGCTCGACCGGGTCGGCGTCCGGGTCACCACGCTCGGCCCGAAGGGCGCGGTCATCGACCGCAAGGGGGAGCCCTCGCTCCACGTGACCCCCGCTCCCGAGCTGGGCAAGGCCGACCCGACGGGTGTCGGCGACGCGTTCAGGGCCGGCTTCCTCGCGGGCGTCGCCTGGGGGCTGCCGCTGGAGCGGGCGGGCCAGATCGGCAACCTGACGGCCACGCACGTCCTGGAGCGGGTGGGCTGCCAGGAGTACGAGCTGGGCCAGCGGGTGTTCCTCGAGCGGTTCGCCGCCGCGTACGGCCAGCCGGCCGCCGACGAGGTCGCCCAGCACCTCCGCTGCCACTACGCCTGACCACCGGTCGACGGCCACCGGGTTCACCGGTGGCCGTCGGTCCTTCACGCCGCTGCGGCGGCACGTCGCTTCCTTCCGGCTTGCCCGCCGGGGCGCCCGCCTCTCCTGGGCGGTCAGGTAGGCCGGGCCGTCCCCGGCCTACCTTTCGGTCTCCGCCGTGGCCGCGGCGCGGTCAGGTCGCGTAGACCCGGTGGCAGAATTCGGCGAGCTTGTCGTCGGGCAGGTGCTTGGCGAGGTCCGCCTCGGTGATCATGCCGACGATGCGGTGCTGGTCGATCACCGGCAGCCTTCTGATCTGGTGCTCCTCCATGCGGGACAGCGCCTCTTCCACCGTCGCGTCGGCGGGGACCCAGACGAGGCCCGTCGCCATGTCGCCGGCCGTCGTGCGGGAGGGGTCGCGTCCCGACGCGATGCAGTTCACGACGATGTCCCTGTCGGTGATGATGCCCTTGAGGCGGTCGTCGGGCCCGCAGACGGGCAGCGCGCCGACGTTCATCTCGCGCATCATCTGAGCCGCGCGGTCGAGGGTTTCGTGAGCGGCGATGCACTCCACGCCCGGGTTCATGAGGTCACGCGCGGTGTTGTGCGGATGTCCGCTTGTCATGTGATCCCCCCTGAAGTCGATGACGGTGGTCCGTGAGGTTTCTACCCATTTGCACCCTTTGTGACCCTGGGAAGGCACCTCTCCGCCATGTCGCCGACATGCTCGGGTCGGCTGCCGCGGGAACAGGCCCGGCGGCTGGCGTCAGCCGGGGAGGTTGAGCAGCTTGCCGAGGAGCGCCGCCAGTTGCGAGCGCTCGTCGGGGGTGAGCACCTGGAAGGTGTCGTGGAGGAACGCGGGAACGGCCCCCTCCGCCGCGGCCAGCCGGTGCCGTCCCGCGTCGGTGATGGTGACCGCGTAGGAGCGCCGGTCGCGGGGGTTGCGCTCGCGCCTGACGCACTCCGCCCGCTCCAGGTCGTCGCAGATCGTCACCATCACGCTGCGGTCGATGCGCAGCTCCTCGCTGAGCGCCTGCTGGGAGCAGGGGCCGACGTCGTCGAGCATCTTCAGCACCAGGTGCTGGCCCACACCGAGGCCCTGCCCGGCCGCGTGGGCGTCGGCCGCACGGGCGACAGAGGCCGAGGCCCGGCACAGCGCGATGTCGAGCCGCTCGCCGGCCAGCTTGGGAAAGTACGTCGGCCTGACCTGCATCGAAACCTCTCATCACCCTGGAGGTCCAGCCTAGCACTCTTCGTTTGAGGCCAGATCGTCTGTGCTCATACCGTTTGTAGCGCAGACCATGTCGACGCGCGGGCGCCTCAGGAGCGCGAACCGGCGGCGGTGCCGGGCGTGCCGTACGACGAGGTGATGCCGGCCGCGTTCGTGCCCGTGGCCTGCACCGTCGGCACAGAACTCAGGGCCGACCGCAGGTTCCCGCGCGAGCGGGTCCTGCCCCGGGAACGCCGGCAGGTCAGTAGTTGCGCCGCACGTGGATCGCCCAGCCGCCCGCGGGCAGCTCGTAGGTGCCCACGTGGGGATGCGACTTGAGCCTGCACCAGGCGGGCACGTCGGTGTAGGCGGCCGGATCGTCGGCCAGGACGGCGACGATGGCGTTCAGCGGGACGTGGTTGATCCGCTCGGCGAGCATGATGATCGGAATCGGGCACTTCTTGCCGAGCGCGTCGATGGTCAGGGTCGGCTGAGCTGCGACGGTCACGAGGCCCCCTTCGTCGGTCTCATGACCCCCGTGCCGCGTCCATGAACGACGACCCCGAGCCCGGTCATACGACCCCTGCGTCTTGACGTATCCGGCGCACCATCTCAGGGAGGACGGCCAGGAACCGGTCCACCTCGGCGGCGGCAGCGCCCCTGGGCAGCGATACCCGGACGTTTCCATGAGTGAGCACGCCCATCGCCTCCAAAACGTGCGATGGACGAAGCGTACTAGCCGTGCACGAACTCCCGGACGATACCGCGAAACCCGCCTTGTCCAGCTCGGTGAGCAGCGCCTCCCCGTCGACGTAGAGGCAGGAGAAGGTGACGATGTGCGGCGCCCTGCCGACCGGGTCGCCGATCACCTCCACGTCGGGCACGAGCGTGGGGATCCGCTCCCTGATCGTGTCGACGAGGGCCGACAGGCGGGCGTTCTCCAGCGCCGCCTCCTCCCGCATCGCCGTCAGCGCCGCCGCCGCCGCGACGATCGACGGGACGTTCTCGAAGCCCGGCACCCGGCGCCGCTCACGCTCGTCCTCCGGCAGGAACGAGCGGAACCGGGTGCCCTTGCGTACGGCCAGCACCCCGACCCCCGCGGGCCCGCCCCACTTGTGCGCGCTCGCGGTCAGCACCGACCAGCCCTCCGGCACCGGCAGCCGGCCCGCGGTCTGGGCGGCGTCGACCAAAAGCGGCACCTCCAGCCGCCGGCACGCCGCCGCGGCCTCGGCGACCGGCTGCAGCGTTCCCACCTCGTGGTTGGCCGTCTGGAGGCAGGCCAGCGCCGTGCCCTCGGCCGAGACCGCCGCGGTGAAGGCGTCGAGATCGACGCGGCCCGCCAGGTCGACGCCGACGGTGGTGACCGTGCCGCCCTGGCTCTCGTGGACCGACGCGGCGTGCAGGACGCTGGAGTGCTCCACCGCGCTGGTGACGAGGTGACGTCCGGCCCTCCGCCTGCCGTGTAGGGTGCCCAGGACGCCGAGATGCACGGCCTGGGTGCCGGAAGAGGTGAAGGAGACCTCGTCCGGCCTGGCGCCGAGCGCCTCGGCCACCTCCGTGCGTGCCTGTTCGAGAAGCAGGTGGGCACGGCGGGCCTGGCCGTACAACCGCGCGGGGTCGGCCCAGCCCGCGTCCAGGGTCGCGATCAGCGCCTCGCGTGCCTGGGGATGCAGGGGCTCGGTCGATGCCGCGTCGAAGTAAGCCACATCGAGACATTAACGGGGGCGAGCGGGGAGCCGACCACCCCCCACGCTAATGTGTCTGCAATCAGCTGTGCATATGGAAATACGAGCGCCCAGGAGAGACTTCTGGGCTTCATCTGTGGGGTAGGCGATCCGTGAGTCCGACCCGCCGTACTGAGCGGCGTCCGTTGGGCCGGCGCAGAGTGTCCAGCGCCGCCGGTTTGGCGTTGCTGCTGGCCTCCGCGACGGCCTGTGCAAATGACGTGCCCGAGGCCGACTGGTCGCGTGGTCTTCTTCCTGAGGGTGCCACCGAGCAGGCTGACATCGTCACGAATCTGTGGAACGGGGCCTGGATCGCGGCGCTGGCCACGGGGCTCGTCGTCATCGTGCTGATCCTGTGGGCGTGCGCCTTCCACCGCAAGCGCAAGGCGTCGGCCGAGCTTCCTCCGCAGGTTCGCTACAACCTGCCGATCGAGATCCTGTACACGGTCGTGCCGCTCGTCATGGTGTCGGTGTTCTTCTTCTTCACCGCCCGCGACGAGAACGTGCTCATGGACACCTCGGCGCAGCCTGACGTCACGGTCCACGTGGAAGGGTTCCAGTGGAGCTGGCGGTTCACCACCGACGCCGGTGGCAAGACCGCCAAGGTCGTCGGCATGCCGGTCAGCGACTACCAGGCGCCCCAGTCGCCGGAGCTGGTGCTGCCGGTGAACAAGAAGGTGCTGTTCAAGCTCGACGCCGACGACGTGATCCACTCGTTCTGGGTGCCCGCGTTCATGTTCAAGCGCGACGTGATCCCCGGTATCTCCGGCGAGAAGAACAAGTTCATGATCACCACGTTGAACAAGCCTGGTGTCTACGCGGGCCGGTGCGCCGAACTGTGCGGCGTCGACCACAGCCGCATGCTCTTCAGGGTCAAGCTCGTCTCGCAGGCCGAGTTCGACCAGTACATGACGACCCAGGCTGGGAGAGCCCAGTGACCGCCATCCAAGCACCCTCAGTCTCGGCGCGGCCGACCCGCAAGGGCCTGGCCATCGCCAAGTGGATGTCCTCCACCGATCACAAGGTCATCGGGCATCTCTACCTCATCACGTCGTTCGTGTTCTTCCTCATCGGCGGCGTGATGGCGCTGATCATGCGCGCCGAGCTCGCCCAGCCGGGGCTGCAGGTCACCACGAACGAGCAGTTCAACCAGCTGTTCACCATGCACGGCACGATCATGCTGCTGATGTTCGCGACGCCGCTGTTCGCCGGCTTCGCCAACGAGCTGATGCCGCTGCAGATCGGCGCGCCCGACGTGGCGTTCCCCCGGCTCAACATGGTCAGCTACTGGCTCTACCTGTTCGGCAGCATCATCGCGGTCAGTGGATTCCTGACCCCGAACGGCGCGGCCAGCTTCGGCTGGTTCGCCTACACCCCGCTGTCGAACGCGATCAGCTCGCCCGGTGTCGGCGGTGACCTGTGGATCATGGGTCTGGCGCTGTCCGGTCTGGGCACCATCCTCGGCGCGGTGAACTTCATCACCACCATCATCTGCATGCGCGCGCCCGGCATGACGATGTTCCGGATGCCGATGTTCACCTGGAACATCCTGCTGACCAGCATGCTCGTGCTGATGGCCTTCCCGGTGCTGGCCGCCGCGCTGCTCGCGCTGGAGGCCGACCGCAAGCTCGGCACCCACATCTTCGCCTCCGAGACCGGTGGCGCGATGCTGTGGCAGCACCTGTTCTGGTTCTTCGGCCACCCCGAGGTCTACATCATCGCGCTGCCGTTCTTCGGCATCGTGACCGAGATCCTGCCGGTCTTCAGCCGCAAGCCGATCTTCGGTTACATCGGCCTCGTGGCCGCGACCATCGCCATCGCCGGTCTGTCGATCACCGTGTGGGCGCACCACATGTTCGCCACCGGCCAGGTCCTGCTGCCGTTCTTCTCGTTCATGACGTTCCTCATCGCGGTTCCGACGGGCGTGAAGTTCTTCAACTGGATCGGCACGATGTGGCGAGGCCATCTGAGCTTCGAGTCGCCGATGCTGTTCTCGGTGGGCTTCCTGATCACCTTCCTCCTCGGCGGTCTGACCGGCGTCATCCTGGCCTCCCCGCCGCTGGACTTCCAGATCAGCGACAGCTACTTCGTCGTGGCCCACTTCCACTACGTGGTCTTCGGCACCGTCGTGTTCGCGATGTTCGCCGGCTTCTACTTCTGGTGGCCGAAGTTCACCGGCCGGATGCTCAACGACAAGCTCGGCAAGGTGCACTTCTGGTTGCTGTTCATCGGCTTCCACACCACCTTCCTCGTCCAGCACTGGCTGGGCATGGTGGGCTTCCCCCGCCGTTACGCCGACTACGCCCCGACCGACGGCTTCACCGACCTGAACCTCATCTCGTCGGTGGGCGCCTTCATCCTCGGCGCCTCGACCCTGCCGTTCTTCTACAACGTCTGGAAGACCTGGCGCAGCGCGCCCAAGGTCACCGTCGACGACCCGTGGGGCTACGGCGGCTCGCTCGAGTGGGCGACCTCCTGCCCGCCGCCGCGGCACAACTTCACCTCGCTGCCGCGCATCAGGTCCGAGCGTCCCGCGTTCGACCTGCACTACCCGCACGTGTCGGCCAAGCCGCAGGAGGTTGAGGCCTGATGAAGGTTCAGGGTTGGCTGTTCCTGCTCTGCGGACTGTTCTTCGCGGGCGTGGACGTCGTCTACTGGTTCTGGTCTAAGGAGCCCGTCGGCACCACGGCCATGGCCATCTCGGTCGGCTTCGCCTTCATGATCGGCTACTACCTGATGTTCACGGCTCGCCGTATCGGCGACCAGCCGGAGGACAACAAGACGGCCGAGATCAGCGACGGCGCCGGAGAGATCGGCTTCTTCAGCCCGAGCAGCTGGTGGCCGCTGTTCGTCTGCCTCGCGGCGGCGTTCGCGTTCGTCGGCTTCGTGATCGGCCTGTGGATGTTCCTGATCGGCGTCTTCATGGTGATCATGGCGATGGTCGGCTTCGTCTTCCAGTACTACCGGGGTAACTTCTCCCACTGATCCGACCAGCACAGAAGCGGGTGCCCTGTCCGAGGGCGCCCGCTTTTGGTGTTTTTTACTCCATGCCGAATGTGGCGAAACGATCACTGCGGGTAGTAAGGGGGCGTTAGGGCTTCGACGGAGAGGGGAGTACCCGTGGGGCGGATGACTCAAGGATCGGCTGGAGTTCTGGCCCTCGCCGTACTCGCAGCGTGCTCGGCAGGCAGCACCACGGGCGGGGCCTCGCCCAGCGCGGCGCCACCGCCCGCGAGTGTGGCGATCGTCCCTGCCGACAGGTCGGGCAACGTGCCGACCGGCCAGACCGTCCTGGTCACGGCCCGCGGTGGCACGCTCAGGGACGTCACCGTCACCGGACCGTCCGGCGGTCTGGAGGGCGAGCTCAGCGCGGACCGCACGAAGTGGCGCAGCAAGCGGTACAGCCGCCCCGGCACGACCTACACCGTGAGCGCGCTCGTGGCCAACCCCGCCGGTCAGACGACCAGGACCACCAGCACCTTCACCACGGTCAAGGCGCACGGCACCTTCGGCATCGAGCAGCTGCTGCCGCACAAGGACGACACCGGCCTGACGGTGGGCGTCGGCATGCCGATCATGATCACGTTCGACAAGGACGTCACGGACCGCGTGGCCGTCGAGCGGAACCTGGTCGTCAAGACGTCCAAGCCGGTCCAGGGCGCCTGGCACTGGTTCGACGACCGGCACGTGGACTTCCGGCCGAAGACCTACTGGCCCGCCCGCACCAAGGTCCGCCTCGAGGCGCGCCTGGCCAACGTGCCCGGCGCCCCCGGCATCTACGGCAAGCGCGACTACACCCTCGACTTCACCGTCGGCAGGTCGCAGATCACCTCCGGCAGCACCGGCAACCACCACCTCGTGGTGAAGCGCGACGGCAAGGTCGTCAGGAACATGCCGATGAGCGCCGGCCAGGGCGGGGAGTGGAAGTATTACACCACCTCCGGCATCCACCTGGCGATGTCGAGGGAACCGGTGACGGTCATGACCTCGCCGGGGATCGGGCCCGGGCAGGCCGGCTACTACCAGCTGACGGTCTACAACACCGTGCGGATCTCCAACTCGGGCGAGTACGTGCACAGCGCGCCCTGGTCGGTCGGGTCGCAGGGGTACTCCAACGTCAGCCACGGGTGCGTGAACGTCAGCCCCGAGAACGCGGCGTGGTTCATCAAGAACACCCTGATCGGCGACCCGATCGTCATCACCGGGTCCCCGCGCCCGCTCGAGCCGACCAACGGGTGGGGCCACTGGCAGGAGAACTGGAAGGAGTGGCTGCAGTGGAGCTCGCTGAAGTCGATGACCACCGAGGCGCTGTAGCGCCGTCGCCCTAGTGGAGCGGGAGACGGGCGCGCACCGCGTGCCCGTCGGCGTGCCCCTCCACCGTGAGGGAGCCGCCGACGAGGGCGGCCCGCTCCCGCGCCGCCTGCCCGATGGGCCTGGAAGGCCCGTCGTCGCTCACCAGGACCTCCAGGAGGCGCCGCCGCCACCGCAGGGTCACCGTGGCCCTGGACGCGCCCTCGGCGTCTCTGAGGGCCTCCTGAACGATCCGGAAGGCGGACAGTTCCACCCCCGGCGCGGCCGGCGCGGGGGAGCCGTCCTGGACGAGGTCCACCGACAGGCCCCTCCCGCGCATCTCCTGGAGCAGGTCGGGCAGGTCATCGAGGCACGGCTGCGGGGTGCGCGAGGGCGGGACACCGGTGAAGGCGCTCAGGACGCCGAGCGTGCGCTGCAGCTCGCCGAGCGCCTGGCGGCCTGACTCCTCCGCGTCCTTGAGCGTGTCGGCGGCCCTGCGCGCGTCCCTGCCCATGGTCATCCGGCCCGCGCCGATGCCGAGGGTCATGACGCTGACCCGGTGCGCCACGACCTCGTGCAGCTCCTGCACGATCAGGGCGCGCCGTACGGTCTGCGCGCGGGCGCGCCGTTCGGCGGCCAGCTCGGCCGCGGAACGGGCGCGCAGCCGGAGCAGAAGGACGACTGCGGGGCACAGGACTACCGTGGTCACGGCGGCCAGCCATGACAGGAGAGGCGGCATGGCCGGGAGCGTAGGCGCGGGTCCCGTGCGGCGCATCCGCTCGGCGGTGGATCTTCACTCCACCCCCGAGCGTAGGGCGGGCCGTCGCGGGTGGCTCCTCGGCGGCCCGGCGCGGCCACCACCGGGCCGGGGAAGGGGCTCAGGCCATGCTGAGGGCGCGGCTGACCTCGACCCATCGGTCGAGCGTCGCCGCGGCGCGCCCCGAGTCGACCGCCTGTACGGCACGCGCGTAGCCGTCGATCATCGCCGAGTCGAGGTCGTCGCCGGGACCGTCGGCGGCCACCAGCGCGGCCGCGGCGTTGAGCAGCACCGCGTCACGCACCGGGCCGGTCTTCCCGCGCAGCAGGTCGTGCACCGCCTGGGCGTTGAACGCCACGTCGCCGCCGCGCAGCGCGCCCACCTCCGCGCGGGGGATCCCCAGCACCGCAGGGTCGAACACGGTCTGCGTCGCGCTGCCGTCGCGCACCACCCACACCGTGGAGGTGGTGGCGATGGTCAGCTCGTCGAGCCCGTCGTCGCCGCGGAACACCAGGGCCGAGACGCCGCGCTCGGCGAAGACGCCGGCCAGGACGGGCAGCATGCGGGCGTCGTAGACGCCGATGGCCTGCGCGGACGGGCGGGCCGGATTGGTCAGGGGGCCCAGGAAGTTGAAGATCGTCGGGACGCCCAGCTCCTTGCGCGGCGGACCGGCGAAGCGCAGCGCCGGGTGGTAGACGGGCGCGAAGCAGAACGCGATGCCCGCCTCGGCCGCCACCCGCGCGGTCGCCTCGGGCGGTAGGTCGAGCTTGATGCCGAGGTACTCCAGGACGTCCGCGGCGCCGCAGGAGGAGGAGGCGGCGCGGTTGCCGTGCTTGACCACGCGCGCGCCGGCCGCGGCGGCCACGATGGCCGCCATCGTGGAGACGTTGACCGTGTGCGCGCGGTCGCCGCCCGTGCCCACGATGTCGACGACGGGCCCCTCCACCCGCAACGGGGTGGCCAGCTCGAGCATCGTCCTGGCCAGGCCGGTCACCTCGGCGACGGTCTCGCCCTTGGCCCGCAGCGCGACCGCGAACCCGGCGATCTGCGCGGGGGTGGCCGAGCCCGACATGATCTCCCGCATCGCCCACGCCGTCTCGTCGGCGGTCAGGTGTTCCCCCGCCAGGAGGGCTGACAGCAGTGCGGGCCAGGTGGTGCGAGCGTCCATGGGAGAACCTACTTCGCGTTGAGTCGGGTCGAGGAGCGCTGCCGCATCAGGGTCGCGACGGCGTCGGCGACCGCGATCGGCTCCAGCGGCTGCGGCAGGACGGCGTCGGCGCGCGACCAGTTGGCCAGCCAGCGGTCGTCCTTGCGGGCGACGAGCAGCAGGATCGGCGGGCAGTCGTAGACCTCGTCCTTGGCCTGCTTGCTGACTCCCATGCCACCGGCGGGCTGGGCCTCACCGTCGAGCACGGCGACGTCGATCGTGCCCGAGTCGAGCAACTGCAGGACCTTCGGCTGGGTGGCGCACTCCACGATCTCCACCAGCGGGACGTCGGCTGCGGGACGGCGCCCGATGGCCTGCCGTACCTGGTCGCGGGTCCTGGCGTCGTCGCTGTAGACGAGGACCCTCATGGTGTCGTCGGTGCTCACGGTCACAGCTCACTATCAGTGGTAGCAGTATGGTCACCTGGGATCGTACCGGTGCCTTCAGGCGGAAACCCAGGCCGCCGGGGTCGGCGGGCGTTTTGCACTAATTCTCCCAGGCTGGGGGTGTGGGCGGACCCCCTAACGGGGGGTCGTGCGGCGACCCGACCACCAGAGCCGCAATAATGCTGCCCGTGGCGACAGCATCCGCAATTACGACGACGACAGCTCACGCGTCCCGGCGACCGAACCTGGTCAGCGTCGGGACGATCGTGTGGCTGTCCTCTGAGCTCATGTTCTTCGCGGCGCTGTTCGCGATGTACTTCACCATCCGGTCAGTGAGTCTCGGCCAGGGCAAGGCCTGGCCCGAGGCAGAGCTGAACATTCCGTTCTCTACGGTCAACACGATCATCCTGGTCCTGTCGAGTGTGACGTGTCAGCTTGGCGTGTGGGCCGCGGAAAAGGGTCAGGTCGGCAAGCTCCGCTTCTGGTACTTCGTCAGCTTCATCATGGGCGCCGTCTTCGTCGGCGGCCAGATCTACGAGTACATGCAGCTCGCTCATGAGGGCGCGACGCTTTCCGCGAACCCGTACACCTCGGTGTTCTACCTGACCACGGGCTTCCACGGCCTCCACGTGACCGGTGGACTGATCGCGTTCCTGTTCATGCTGGGACGCACGTACGCCGCGAAGCGCTTCACACATGAGCAGGCGACCAGCGCGATCGTCGTGTCCTACTACTGGCACTTCGTTGACGTGGTCTGGATCGGCCTTTTCGCGACCATCTACATCATTCAGTAAGGAAACGGGGATCTCTGTGACTAGGATCACCGCTCGGCGGCGGCATCCGCTCGCGAGATACGCCGTCCTGCTTTTCGCGTTGGCGCTGGTCGGGGGGGTGTATACCCTCATCTCGCCGACCGGCAGGCCGGCGGACGCCGCTCTGGCGGCCGGCAAGGCCGACGACGTCGCTGAAGGCAAGAGCCTGTTCCAGGCGCACTGCTCGAGCTGCCATGGCCTCAACGCCGAGGGCACTTCCACCGGACCCACGCTCGTCGGCGTGGGCGCGGCGGCAGTCGACTTCCAGGTGAGCAGCGGCCGCATGCCCGCCGCCAACCCTGGTGCCCAGGCACCGCGCAAGCCGGTGCCCGCCTGGGTCAACGAGGACACCACCCGCCAGCTCGGCGCCTTCGTGCAGTCGCTCGGCGGCGGTCCCGTCGTGCCCGACAAGAACGCCGTCGACGCCGCGCAGGGTGACGTGGCCAGGGGTGGTGAGCTCTTCCGCGCCAACTGCATCCAGTGCCACAACTGGACCGGGGCCGGCGGTGCGCTCACCCAGGGCAAGTACGCGCCGAACCTGAACCAGGCGACGCCCACCCAGATCTACGAGGCGATGGCCACGGGACCGCAGGCGATGCCGGTCTTCAACGACTCCACGATCACTCCCAAGGAGAAGCGCGACATGATCGCGTACATCGTGGATGTGCGCGAGCAGAAGGACCCCGGAGGCTTCGGACTCGGCCGCATCGGCCCGGTCACCGAGGGCCTCGTGGCGTGGCTCGTGGGCATCAGCGCCCTCGTGCTGGCCGCCATCTGGATCACCGCTAAGAAGCGACAGGCGTCATGACAGACAACGGACATGAGATCGAGCAGCCGGACGAGCGCGTCCCCAAGCGCGTCATCGGCACTCCTCCGCACGGCAAGACCCTGATCCCCGCGGAGCAGAAGCCGGTGGACGTGGAGGTTCCCGGCGTCTACTTCCCCGACGAGGCCAAGGCCCGCAAGGGCGAGCGGATCGTGGCGCTCTGCTTCACGATCACCTTCATCGCCGCCCTCGTGTTCATCGTCAACTACGTGGTCTTCCAGGTAGGCGACGTCGACAGCACGGCGGTCTCCAACTTCGCGCTCGGCGCGCCGCTGACCGTGGCCCTGCTCGGCCTCGCGGTCGGCATCGTGGTGTGGGTCCGTCAGGTCATGCCGAAGTACACGCTGGTCCAGGAGCGCCACCCGATGGCCTCCGACGACCCCACCAGGCGTTACGTCGCTGAGACGTTCCTGCAGGGCGCCAAGGAGAGCGGCCTGGCCAAGCGGCCGCTGCTGCGCCGTACGCTGCTGCTGGCCTCGGCCCCGCTCGGGCTGATCCCGCTGGTGCTGATGCGTGACCTCGACAACTCCAAGATGCCCGCCTCGGCCTTCCAGAAGGAGCTCCGCCACACCGTGTGGGGCACCAAGAGCAAGGAGGGCAAGCCGCTCAAGCTCGTCGTCGAGGGCACGGGTCAGCCGATCCGCGCCGCCGACTTCAACTCGCCCGGCGGCATCCTGTCGGTGGTTCCCGAGGGCTACGAGCACGACCTCAACGCCCTGGCGAAGGCCACGCTCATCCTGATCAAGTTCCGTCCCGAGGAGATCAAGTCGGGCACGAACCTGAACTGGACCCACGACGGGATCGTGGCCTACTCCAAGATCTGCACGCACGTCGGCTGCCCCGCGGCCCTGTACGAGCAGACCACCCACCACATCCTGTGCCCCTGCCACCAGTCGACGTTCGACGCCGCCGACGGCGCCAAGGTCATCTTCGGCCCGGCCGCCAGGCCGCTGCCCCAGCTGCCCATCGGCGTCGACGAGCAGGGCTACCTCATCGCCAAGGGCGACTTCGCGGTGCCCGTCGGTCCCAGCTTCTGGGAGCGCGGCGACGCCGAGGCGAAGGTCAGGTCCGAGGGAGGCCACGCGTGAGCGACGACCTGAAGACGGTTCCCAAGGCCATCGGCGGCACGTCGAGCTACATCGACGACCGGATCGGCGCGGGCACCTTCCTCCAGCGCAACCTGCGCAAGATCTTCCCCGATCACTGGTCGTTCCTGCTCGGTGAGATCGCGCTCTACTCGTTCGTCATCCTGCTGCTGAGCGGTACGTTCCTGACGTTCTTCTTCAAGCCCAGCATGATGCACGTCATCTACGACGGCCCCTACGAGCCGCTCAAGGGCGTGATGATGTCGGAGGCCTACGCCTCCGCACTGGAGATCAGCTTCGAGGTCCGCGGCGGTCTGCTCATGCGGCAGATCCACCACTGGGCCGCCCTGCTGTTCGTGGCCGGCATGATGGTGCACATGCTCCGCGTGTTCTTCACGGGTGCATACCGCAAGCCGCGCGAGCTGAACTGGGTGATCGGTGTCCTGCTGCTGACGCTCGCGCTGGCCGAGGGTCTGACCGGCTACTCGCTGCCGGACGACCTGCTGTCGGGCGCGGGTCTGCGCATCACCGAGGGTGTGGCGATCTCGCTGCCGCTCGTCGGCACCTACATCACCTTCTTCCTGTTCGGCGGGGAGTACCCGGGCGAGGACGTCATCTCCCGGTTCTACTCGCTGCACATCCTGCTCATCCCCGGTATCCTGCTGGCCCTCATCTCGGCCCACATGGTGCTCATGTGGGTGCAGAAGCACACGCAGATGCCGGGCAAGGCGCGCAACAACCACAACGTGGTCGGCGCGCCGTTCTACCCCGCCTTCATGCTCAAGGCCGGCGCGTACTTCCTGTTCACCTTCGCGGTGATCGCTGGACTGGCGACCTTCGCGCAGATCAACCCGATCTGGGCGTTCGGTCCCTACACGCCTGCCGACATCTCGGCCGGTTCGCAGCCCGACTTCTACATGGGCTTCCTGGAGGGCTCCCTGCGGTTGATGCCGCCGTGGGAGATCAACCTGTTCGGGAGCAGCGAGGCCGGCACGCTGCCGCTGAGCGTGATCATCCCGGCGCTGGTGCCGATGGGCATCATCATGACCGGGCTGGCCCTCTACCCGTTCCTCGAGCGGTGGGTCACCGGCGACAACCGCGAGCACCACATCGCGGACCGTCCCCGCAACAACCCGCACCGCACCTCGATCGGCATGGCCGCCATCGCCTTCTACGGCGTGCTGTGGCTGCTCGGCGCCAACGACGAACTGTCGGCCAACTTCCACATCAGCCTGAACTGGACGACCTACATCGGCCGGGTCATGGTGTTCGTGGCTCCGGTGATCGCCTACATCGTCACCTACCGGATGTGCCTCGGCCTGCAGCGTTCCGACGCCGCGATCATCGGGCACGGCGTGGAGTCGGGTGTGATCAAGCGGCTGCCGCACGGTGAGTTCATCGAGATCCACACGCCCGCGGCGGACGACATCGAGGCCCACATGCGCGGCAAGGAAGCCATCCCGCAGGTGGACGTCGACGCCGACACCGACGGCATCCCGCCCAAGGGGATGCGCGGCCCGCTCGGCAAGCTGCGCGGGAGCATGTCGAAGGCGTACGGCGGGGAGAAGATCCCGCTGGACGACGGTCACGGACACGGTCACGGCGACGAGCACGCCGAGATCACCTCCGGCGACGACCGCAGCCTGACGCACTAGTCTCGCCACACGAAACGCCCCGGCCCGGACACCATCCGTCCGAGCCGGGGCGTTTCCCTTTCCGCCGTCGCCTGGCGTCTTCTTCAGCGCGGGGGACTTCCTTCGCCTGGCGTCTCCTCACCGCGGGCGGCTTCCTTCCCCCACCGTGTCCTCGCCGCGGGCGTGTTGTCCGCCCTCCCGTACGGCAAGCCGGGTCAAGGCCACCGCAGGCGCGTGGCCGGGGCCCGTCCATCACGCCACTCCAGCGGGACTCCGGCCGGCCGCCGTCACGTCGCCCGCGATGCCCGCTGTCCGTCTCCCAGGCCGGCCACGTGCGCTCGGTGACGCGTATTCCTGGAAAGAGGCCGGCCACGTGCGGAGGGTGGCGCCTGGCCCGGCTTGCCGTACGGGCCGGGTGGATGTCTGGAAGCGAAGCGCGCCGGGCACCCGCTCGGCACTCACGCACGCGCGCGGAGGGACGCGCCCGCGATCGACGGGTCAGCGCTCACGAGGAGGAAGGGGAGCGCGGTGCGGGCGGTCGGATGGGGGCGACCGGTGGAGAAGGGGGCGCGGGTCAGTCGGATTCGGTGAGGCCGATGGAGAAGGCGGCGTCGAGGTCGTGCTTGGAGTAGGTGCGGAACGCGATGTGCGTCGAGGTGTCGAGCACGCCGGGCACCTTGTTCAGCCGCCCGGGGATGACCTCGGCGATCTCCTCGTAGGCGGCGACGCGCACGATGGCCAGCAGGTCGTATTCGCCGGTGATCGAGTAGACCTCGCTGACGCCGTCGATCTCGGCGATCGTCTGCGCGATCTCCGGGATCCGGTCGACCTCGGCGTTGATGTGAACGATTGCCGTGACCATGCACCAACTGTATCGGGTCACCGCAACGGTCGTCCCTCGCGGCGACTGCGGTGGTCGAGGCGCTGGTAGGCCAGGTCGATGCGGGCCTTGTGGCGGGCGGCGCCGTGGGCGGGCAGCGCCCATTCGCCGTCGACCTCGACCAGGCGCACTCCCGGCGACTCCAGCCAGCGCAGGATGCACTCGGTCTCCTCGGCGCTGGCGGCGTGGATGGGGCCGGGGCCGGGGATGACGACCTCCGCGGTGGCGACGAGCTTCTCGACGAAGGGCGTGGGGTGGGCGCCGCGCGGCATGTGGGCGGCGGCGGTGAGCCTGCCGTAGCGGATGACGTGGATGTCCCAGCCGCCGTCGAAGGCGGGGCTGGCCGCGACCATCTGCGGGATGCGGGTCAGGGAGGTGAGGCGCTGCATCCTGGCCGCGGTGCGGACGTAGGAGGCGAGCCGGTCGCGGTCGACGGAGGCCTCCTCGTAGCGTTGCTCGACCGACAGGCGCTCCATACGGGCCTCGAGCGCGGTGAAGACGAGGGAGACGTCGGTGGCCATGGCCCTGCGGGCGCTGGCGACGTGGACGGCGTAGTCGGCGGGCGTCTCCAGCCCCTCGCACGGGGCGCCGCACCGGCCCATCTCGTGCAGCACGCACGCGGGCCGCCGGGTCCTGAGGGTGAGGCGCTCGGTGCACTGGCGCAGCGGCACGGCGTCGTGGAGCGCGGTGCGGGCGTCGTCGGCGGCCTTGGCGCTGGTGAAGGGGCCGAGATAGGCGGCGCCGTCGTCCTTGAGTTCGCGCACGATCGACAGGCGGGGGAAGGGCTCGTCGGTCAGCTTGAGCCAGACCACCTTCTCGGGAAAGCGTGACCTGCGGTTGTAGCGGGGTTTGGCGCCGCCGATCAGGCGCAGCTCCCTGACCTCGGCCTCCAGCGGGGTGGCGCAGACGATGTGGCGGACCTGCTCGGCGATGCCGATCATCTCGCGGATGCGGGGCCTGGTCTCGCTGGCGGTGAAGTAGGAGCGGACGCGGTTGCGCAGGTTGGTGGACTTGCCGATGTAGAGGACCTCGCCGCGGGCGTCCTCGAACAGGTAGACGCCGGGGGCGTGGGGCACGGTCTCGGCCAGGTGGCGCTTGCGCTGCTGCTCGGGCGTGGGGGCGCGGACGAACGACTTGAGCTCTTCGAGCGTGTGGACCTGGAAGGACCCGGCACGGGCGATCAGGCCGTGGAGCACGTCGACGGTCGCCCTGGCGTCCTGCAGGGCGCGGTGGCAGGGCTCGACGGGGCTGTGGAAGAACCTGGCGAGCGTGGAGAGCTTCGCGTTGGGGATCTCGTCGCGGGTCAGCACCCTGCGCGCCAGGTCGACGGTGTCGACGACCGGATTGGCGGGCGGCGGGTAGCCCTGCGCGGCGCAGGCGGCCTTGATGAAGCCGGTGTCGAAGGCGGCGTTGTGGGCGACCAGCGTGGCGCCGGAGATGAACTCCAGGAAGCTGGGCAGCACCGACTCGATGAGCGGGGCGGCCATCACCATCGCGTCGGTGATGCCGGTCAGCACGGAGATGAACGGCGGGATGGGACCGCCGGGGTCGACGAGCGTGGCGAACTCGCCGAGCACCTCGCCCGCGCGCACCTTGACCGCGCCGATCTCGGTGATCGCGTGCTCCTGCGCCGAGCCGCCGGTCGTCTCCAGGTCGAAGACCACGAAGGTGACCTCGCTCAGCGGGGTGCCGAGCTCGTCGAGAGTGCCTTGAACCGCGTCCACGTTCCAAGACCATAGAGAGGCGGACCGACAGTTATCGGGGCGACCCGGCGATCGACGGATTGATCTGCGCGCCCGGGTTCGCGGTGGGCGACGATCCGGGCGGACCTCATCATGGGAGATTATTCGTTACTCTCCCCTGTATGTCCGGGGGACGACTCGCCGGCCGCTACACCCTGATCAGGCCGCTGGGCAGCGGCGGGATGGGCAAGGTCTGGCTGGCCAGAGACGAGATGCTCGACCGCGAGGTGGCGGTCAAGGAGCTCACCCTGCCCGAAGGGCTCGACGAGCAGGGCAGGGCCGAGGCCGTGGCCAGGGCCGCACGCGAGGCGCAGGCCACCGCCCAGCTGCGGCACCCCGGCGTGGTCGCGCTCCACGACGTCCTGGTCGAGTACGGCAGGCCGTGGCTGATCATGGAGTTGTTGCGCGGCCGCACGCTCGGCGACGCGATCGCCCAGGAGGGCCCGATGCCGCCCGCGACGGTCGCCAGGATCGGCGCGGACGTGCTGGAGGCGCTGACCGCCGCCCACTCGCGCGGCCTGCAGCACCGCGACGTCAAGCCGGGCAACGTCTTCCTCACAGACAGCGGCCGGGTCGTGCTGACCGACTTCGGCATCGCCAGGCAGGAGGGCCAGGCGACGCTGACCCAGGCCGGCCTGATGATCGGCTCGCCCGGGTTCATCGCGCCCGAACGCCTGGAAGGCGAGCCGGGCGGACCGGCGAGCGACCTGTGGTCCCTGGGCGCCACGCTGTTCGCCGCGGCCGAGGGTGTCTCCGCCTACGAGGGCACGGCGATGGAGCGGATCAGGGCGACGCTGACCGCGCCGCCGCGCCCGCCGTACCTGGCCGGGCCGCTGGCGCCCGTGCTGACCGCGATGATGGCCAGGCACCCGGCGGCGCGGCCCGATCCGTGGAGCACCGTCCACGCGCTGCGCCAGATCGCCTCGGGGCAGGAGGCTCCGTCGCTGACGCGCCAGGACCTGACCGTCCCCGGAAGGCTCGGCCGGCCGCGCCGCGGACGCCTGCGGTGGCTCCTGCCTGCGGGCGCCGTGGTGGTCGCGGGCGCGGTGGCCGCCGTCCTGTTCCTGTGGAAGGGCGGCGCCACGGCCACGCCCACCGCGTTCACACTGCCCGTGGACCTGTGCGGGCTGCTCACCCCGTCCCAGGTCGGCGAGGCGCTGGGCACCGGCCAGCCGCCCAAGGGCACGCAGAACGTGGCGGAGGGCGACGACAGCCTCGGCGTCGCCTGCGACTGGACCGTCAACGGCAGGGGCGTGTCGCTGACCGCGCAGCGCGACTCCGACACCCCGCAGCCCTGGGCGATGACCGCCGAGTCCGCCCACCGGCTGATGGAGAGCCAGCGGGTGTGGATCGGCAAGTACAAGGAACTGCAGTGGTCGTGGAAGGAGATCGGCGCCAAGGGGCCGTTCACCGCGCAGATCGGCAAGGCGCAGCCGCTGCAGGGCGTGGGCGAGGAGGCCTACACCTACGAGCTGAGCGCCCACGGCAGGGTCCACACGGCCGTCGTCATGTACCGCGTGGCCAACCTGGTCATGCAGGTGGAGTACACGACGCTGGCCAGCAGGCCCACCGACGAGCAGGTCAGGGAGAGCGCGCTGACCATCGCCCGGCACACCGAGCAGGCGCTGCGGAGCGGGGGCTAGCGACGTGCACTACCTGCTCTCGGGCCGGTACCGGCTGACCGAACGGCTCGGCGAGGGTGGCGCGGGCACGGTGTGGCGCGCCCTCGACGAACGGCTCGGCCGCGAGGTGGCCGTCAAGCAGGTCCGCATCCCGCAGCAGCTCGACGCGGCGGGCCGGGCGGCCTTCGTCGAGCAGGCCATCCACGAGGCCAGGTCGGCGGGCCGGCTGCGTGACCCCTCGATCGTCATGGTCCACGACGTGGTGCTCGACCAGGACCTGCCGTGGATCGTCATGGACCTGGCGACGGGGCGCTCCCTCGACAAGATCATCAAGGAGACCGGGCCGCTGCCTCCGCACATCGTGTCGCGCATCGGCCTGCAGATGCTGTCGGCGCTGGAGGTGGCCCACGCGCACGGCATCCTCCACCAGGACGTCAAGCCGGCCAACATCCTGCTGGACGCCGACGGCACCGCGATGCTCACCGACTTCGGCGTGGCCGCGCCCGTGGGCGGCGTCGGCGGTGGCGGGTCGCCCGGATACATGGCGCCCGAACGGCTCAACGGCCTGCCCGCGGGCCCGGCCTCCGACCTGTTCTCGCTGGGCGCGAGCCTCTACACCGCGGTCGAGGGGAAGCCGCCCTTCCACCGGGAGATGCAGGCCGCGGTGGCCGCCGCAGTCCTGCTGCACGACCCGCCGCCGCCCGAGCGGGCGGGCCGCGACCTGGGCAGGCTGATCCTCGACCTGCTGGCCAAGCAGCCCGAACGGCGCCCGCACGCGCGTGAGGTCCGGGAGCGGCTGACGAGCTCGGCGCACACCGCCCCGGTCGCCTACCGGCCGCGCCGCCGGTGGAAGCTGCCCGCGGCGCTGGCGGTCGCCGGGGCCGCCGCCGTGGGCGGGCTGGTCTACGCCCTCGCCGTCGCCGGGCCCGGGCAGGCCGGACAGGGCAGGTTCGCCGGCGTGCCCGACGCCTGCGCGCTGCTCAGCGACGCCCAGGCCCGCGCCCTGCTGGGCGGCGAGATGCGCAGGGACGCGCCGATGCCCGGCGGCTGCAGGTGGAAGGTGTGGCGAGGATCCGGCGAGGAGCGCTCGATCAGCCTGCGGCTGACCGCGCACCGGCCGCAGGACGGCCACGACGGGCCGGGGGTGGCGGCGCTGGTGTTCGACGCCGACCGTGGGGCCGCCGCCGCGTCCGACGGCACGTCGTTCCGGAAGACCACCTACAAGATCAGGGACGTCCAGGGGGTGGGGGAGGCGGCCTTCGCCCAGGACAGCTTCCAGACCCACCAGGTGGGGCAAGGCCGTACCGGCCAGGTGTGGTACCGCGTGGCCCTGCGCGACAGCAACCTCACCGCGGAGGTCGTCTACCACATCCAGGACGCGAGGCAGGCCGACGCGGCTGGCCAGCGGGTGGCCGAGACGGCCGCGCGGCAGGTCACATCCTCGCTTCGAGGCTGACAGGTGCGAGTCAACCGCCATCAGGACGGCTAGCATCCATGCCCATGTCTTGGAATCAGGACGATCCCCCGCCTACCAACCCGTACCGCGCACCGGACTGGCAGTTCCAGCAGGTGCCGACGATGCCGACGCAGCCACCGTCCCCGCCGCCGAAGCGACGGGGATGGGTGCTGCCGGTGGTGGCGGGAGGGGCCGCGGTCGTGCTGATCGCCGGCGGCGCGGGCGCCTTCCTCCTGTACGGCAGGCCCACCGCCGCCGACGAGCCCGCCAAGCCCACACCGGTCTCCCCTTCGGCCGGCGTCACGGCATCGGCCACGGGGTCGGCCACCGCGCCCGCCGCCGCGCCGACGCTCGACGCCTGCGCCATGCTTCCCCCCGCCGAGGCCGAGCGCCTGGTGCCCGGCGCGACGGTGGACAAGCGCTCCAGGGACTCCGACTACGCCGTCGTCTCCTCCTGCGACTGGACCAACCGCCGCATCTCCTACGGCGAGTTCTGGCGCAGCCGCGAGATCAGGATCAACGTCTCCCAGTACCGGCCCGACGGGCCCAAGACGGGCAGGGCGGAGGCGCAGCAGGCGCACGAGGCCGAGCGCGGCTTCTTCTCCTACAAGGCGACCAGCAAGGACAAGGACGCGAAGCCGGGGGAGAAGAACTACTACTCGCCCCTCAAGGAGTACGCGGGGGTGGGAGACGGCGCCTTCGGCCAGTACACCTGGCGGCGCGACAAGCTGCTGTGGTACTCGTTCGGCGAGGGCCGCGTCCGGGTCGACGACCTCGTCATCGAGGTGCACTACCAGGCCAGCCAGCAGCGCAAGGAGGCCAAGCTGCTGACCAACGAGAGCGTCCAGTCGGTCAGCGAGGAGAACGCCCTGCGCGAGGTCGGCGTCCTGCTGACCCACCTGGCCAAGGCGGCGGCCGAGTGGAAGAAGGCCCATCCGGCCGTCCTGGCCACGGTCGCGCCCAGCGCGTCGCCGTCCCCTTCGC
The DNA here is from genome assembly GCF_053586935.1 of Nonomuraea sp. NPDC003727. NCBI lineage: Bacteria > Bacillati > Actinomycetota > Actinomycetes > Streptosporangiales > Streptosporangiaceae > Nonomuraea > Nonomuraea sp. NPDC003727. The sequence continues at coordinate 442,475 of NZ_JBSFNE010000006.1, read as the reverse complement.
CCGCCCCGACCCCGTCGTCGACGCCCACCGTGCTGGCCCAGATGCCCGAGGCGTGCAAGCGGATGGCGCCCGCGATGATCAAGCTGGTGCCCGGCGCGACCGAGCGGGCCAGGGGCAACGACGCCGTCGGCGTGAAGGAGACCGAGTGCCGCTGGCTCAACCTGAAGGCCCCCGCCGGCCAGGGCCGGCGCGGGATCCGCAGCGCGCTCGTCACGGTCCAGGTGTTCAGCAACCGGGCGGGCGCCGGAGATCCGACCGCCGCGTTGAGCGCCTACTCCACCGAGCTGTCCGGCGCCGTGGGCATGGCGGAGAGCTCGCTGGGCGGCTTCACCTGGGGCAAGGTCGACAAGCCGCAGGGGCTCGGTGACGCCGCCTTCGTCCAGTACCGGGTCGACAGGAAGAACGCCGTCTTCAACGGCGCCGCCGACGTCGTGGTCAGGAAGGGCTTCACCGTCATCCAGGCCTCCTTCTCGGGGGCCGAGATGGGTGCCGACGAGCCGACCAACTCGCCGAAGGTCGAGGTGCTGGGCGAGAAGGAGGCCCGGGCGGCGGCCATGACGGTGGCGAAGGAGATGCTGGCCGCCCTGGCCCAGGCGACCCCGCAGAAGGACTGACGCGCCCGCCCCGCGCGACGGGACCGTCTGCGCGGGGCGGCGGGGCGGCGGGGCGTCTGCGCGGCGCGCCGTCCCGTCTGCGCGGGGCGGCGGTTTGTCGGCGTAGGGCGGCGGCCCGTCTGTGCGGCGCGGCGGTCAGGTCCTGGGCCGGACGGGCGGTCAGGTCCTGGGCCGGGCGGGGCGCGGGACCCGGGCCAGGAACGGCTCCAGCAGTCCCGGTACGGCACGCGCCGCCAGGTCGAGCCCCTCGGTGACGCCCACGTCCAGCACGTCGTAGTGGCCGTCGCCCGCCGCGGTCGTGGCCGACACGGTGATGAGGCCCAGCCGGCGCTGGAAGACCGACTGGCGGATCCGCCAGCCCACGATGCCGCCGGTGTCGAGCGCCACCGTGGTACGGCCCGCCGAGCCGGCCCGGGTCAGCAGGTGGCCGCCGGCCAGCCGGTGCCCGAGCCCTCGGTAGGCGTCGGCGGCCAGGGCCAGTCCGGCGGGAAGGGCGAGGACGGGCAGCGCCCAGGCGACCGGCGGGATCCACCCGGTCAGCCACTCGGTGACGCCCATGGCGGCGGCAAGCACGGCGACCGCGCCGAAGGCCTGGCGCGTGCGACGGCTCCTGGCCGCCTTCGGGTGCGGCTCCAGCTCGCCCCATGCCACGGCCGCCCGCGCGTCCACCGGAGCCGTAACGATGGATCCGGTAGGTCCACCGGCGGCCCCGGCGAGCCCGTGGGCGTCCGGCGCGCCGGCAAGGGTGTGTCCGCCGTCGGGCCCATGGGTGTTCGGAGTTCTGGAAACGGTGTGTCGGCCCGCGGCAGCGTGGTGGTCCGCTGTGCCGGGGAATCCGCGGGTGGCGGGTGCGTCCTGGACGGCGGGGCCGGGCGGGGTGGCGGCCGGTGAGGCGTGCAGGACGTGGGAGGCGACGCGGAAGGCCTCGGCCCGCGGGACCGGCGGGGTCAGCGCGGAGACCTCCTCGCTCTCCTGGCCTTCCGCCTTGCGCAGCCCCACCGCCACCGCCCTGACCTTGGCACCCCCGCCCAGCCTCAGCAGCAGCGGTTCGGCCACCGCCACCCCGCGCAGCCTGCGTGTCTCCATGGTGAGCGACCGTGTGGTGAGCAGCCCCCTGCGCACCCGCAGCGTCCGGGCCTCCTGCTCGAGCCGGTAGTTGCCCCACGACTCGGCGAACAGCCCCAGCGCGCCGGCCAGCCCGACCAGCAGGCTGCCTGCCGCCACGATCGGCACCGCGATCCACGGGTTGCCGGTCAGCCACTCCCACGCCGCCGTGGCCGCCGCGGTGCTGAACAGGTCGATGCCGACCACGTCGAGCATCTTCTTCAGCGCGCCGGCCGCGATCGCGCCGCCGACGAACACCCAGATCGACAGCGGCGCGTAGCGGATCCAGCCCCACCGCAGAGCGGCGACGACCCGCACGCTCTCCTCGTGTCCAGCGTGCCCGGGGTGCCCGGAGTGCCCGAAGTGACCGGGGTGTCCGGGCTCGGTGTGCTCACGATGGCCGGGCCCGGCGTGCCCGAAGCGCTCTGGGTGCCCGGGGTGACCGGCGCTCGGTGAGGCCGGTGCGGCCGCACCCGCCCCCGTCAGGAGGGTACGGCGCAGCGCCTCGGCCTCGGCGGTGGCGATCGCGTTGAGGGTGAGCTCGGTGTGCTCGCCGGTGGTGTGCTCGCCCGTGCCGATCTTGACGACGGCCAGGCCGAGCGCCCGCCGTACGACGTCGGCCTTGACGTCGACGCTGCGCACCCGGTCGCGCGGGATCGACCGGTGCTGGCGGACCAGCACGCCCGCCCGCAGCTCGAGCCGGTCGCGGGTGAGCCTGAACCGGGTGGTGCGCAGCCGGGCGACGCCGTAGGCGTAGGCGGCGGCCACCACCAGCGCCACCACGCCGGCGGCGCCCGCGACGACCAGCTCGCGCGGCTGGTCCGCGCCGGTCAGGAGGCGCGTCACGCCGAAGGCGGCGGGCGCGGCGACGGTCAGCGACACGGCCGCCGTGGCCAGCGGGATCCTGCGGTGCAGCGCGCTCCACGCCACGTCGTCCTGGTGCTGCTGCCGCGCGGTCACGTGGCGTCCCCCTTCGTCGCCTGCGTCACGGCGGTGAGCCTGGCGGCGAGCTCGGCGGCCAGCTCGTGGTCGAGCCCCTCGATCGTGATCGCCCCCGCCGCCGACGCGGTCGTCACCGTGACGTCGGCCAGCCCGAACATCCGCTGCACCGGGCCGCGCGCGGTGTCCACGGTCTGGATGCGCGACATCGGCGCCACCCTCCAGGTGTGGGTGATCCAGCCGGAGCGGACGTAGACCGCCTCGTCGGTGATCTCCCACCGCTGGACCCGGTAGTAGGCGCGCGGCACGGTCGCGGCCGACAGCAGGCAGGCCAGCGCGACGGCCACGGCCAGCCCGCCGAGTACGGCCGGCCGCGGCGTGAGGAACCAGTAGGCCGCCAGGACGGCCGCCGCCAGGGGGACGGCCAGCAGGAAGGCCTGGACGGTCCACCAGGCGACCGTGCGCGGGTCGGCCAGGTTGCGAGGAGGGCGCAGGGTGAGCTCGGTCACGGGTCAGCCGGTCCTCTTCATCGAGTCGGCGGTGGCCAGCAGCGCGAAGCCGAGGATGCCGAGCCCGATGCCGGCGAAGACCTCGTAGCCGTCGAGGAACGGCAGGCGGTTGACGATCAGGAAGTCGTGCGCCCAGCCCCACCAGCCGAGGACGGTGTTGACCACGCCGCCGACGCCCTGGATGAGGAGCACGGCGCCGGCCACGTCGAGGATTGCCTTCATGCAGCCAAGCCTCGGGTTCGGGCGGCGGCCGCTGCGTCGGCCACAGGTTGAGACCGGTATCGACTTTGGTCGCTGTCGCCCCGCCGAATGGTGGCCCTACGGTGGGGGACCATGAAGGTGGAGTACCGGTGGCTGCTGCCCTCGGTCCTGCTCGGCGATCCGGAGGAGGGGCGGCCGGTGCGCCGCTCGACCCGCGACTGGATCGTGGACATCCTGGTCTTCCTGGTCGCCTGCGGGCTGGCGGTGCTGTCGCTGCCCGACCTGGACGGCCTGGCCAGGCCGTTGCGGGTCAGTGAGCAGGTGCTGGGCGCGCTGGCGTGCGCGTCGGTGTGGCTGCGCCGTCGCTGGCCGGTCACCCTGGCGGTCGTGACGACGCTGCTGTCGGCCACCTTCGTCATGGTGGGCGGCGCCTCGGCCGTGGCGCTGTTCACGGTGGCCGTGCACCGCCCCTTCAAGATCTCCGGCATCGTGCTCGCGCTCAACCTGGTCAGCGTCTTCCCGCTGGCGCTGTGGCGCCCCGACGAGCTCGGTCCCGCGTGGATGATGGGCGTCGGGGTGCTGCTCGTGTTCGCGGTGTTCGGCTGGGGCATGGTCGTCAGGTCCAGGCGCCAGCTGGTCCACACCCTCAGGGAGCAGGCGCAGGTGGCCGGCCGGGAGGCCAGGCGGCTCGAACGCGAGCGCATCGCCCGGGAGATGCACGACGTGCTCGCCCACCGCATCTCCATCCTCAGCCTGCACGCGGGTGCCCTGGAGTTCCGGCCTGACGCGCCGCCCGAGCAGATCTCCAAGGCGGCAGGGGCGATCAGGGAGAGCGCCCACCAGGCGCTGCAGGACCTGCGTGAGGTCATCGGCGTGCTCCGCCAGCCGGGCGACGAGGCCGACGGCCGTCCCGAGCGCCCGCAGCCCACGCTGGACGACCTGCGCGGGCTGGTCGAGGAGTCGCGCGCGGCGGGCATGGAGGTGGCGCTCCGGCTGGAGGCGGTCGGCCACGCGCCGGAGAGTCTCGGCCGCAACGCCTACCGGATCGTCCAGGAGGCGCTCACCAACGCGCGCAAGCACGCCCCCGGCGCGCCCGTCCGGGTGGTGGTGACGGGCGGCCCTGGCGAGGGGCTGACCATCGCGGTCCGCAACAAGACCAGCTGGCCGTCCAGCATCCCCGGCACCGGCACGGGGCTGATCGGGCTGGCCGAGCGGGCGGAGCTGGCCGGTGGCCGGCTGGCCCACCGGCGCGCCGCCGAGGGGGATTTCGTTCTGGAAGCATGGCTGCCGTGGGAGAAATGAAGATCCGGGTGCTGATCGTCGACGACGACGCGCTGGTCCGAGCGGGGCTGTCGATGATCCTCGGCGGCACCGGCGACATCGAGGTGGTGGGCGAGGCCGCCGACGGCGACCAGGTGCCGAGGCTGGTCGCCGAGCACCGGCCCGACGTGGTGCTCATGGACATCCGCATGCCGCGCGTCGACGGGCTGTCCGCGACCGAGGCGCTGCGCGGCACGGCGAGCCCGCCGGAGGTGGTCGTGCTCACCACCTTCCACGCCGACGCGCAGGTGCTCAGGGCGCTGCGGGCGGGGGCGGCCGGGTTCCTGCTGAAGGACATCCCGCCGGCCGACCTGGTCGCCGCCATCCGCCGGGTGGCCGCGGGGGAGCCGATCCTGTCGCCCGCCGTCACCAGGCAGCTCATCTCCCACGTGGCCGACGGCGGCGCGGGCACCCGCAGGGACCGGGCGCGGGCGATGCTCGACAGGCTGAGCGAGCGCGAGCGCGAGGTGGCGGTCTCGGTGGGGCGGGGGCGGTCCAACGCCGAGATCGGCGGCGAGCTCTACATGAGCGTCGCGACCGTCAAGGCCCATGTCTCGCGCATCCTCACCAAGCTGGCGCTCAACAACAGGGTGCAGATCGCGCTGCTGGTCCACGACGCGGAGTCATGACAGCATCCGCTCCAGCCGGGCGCGGTGCAGCACCATGTCGTCGGGGTCGTCGGGAGCGGGCTGCTCGCCGAAGTGGATCCGGCGCTGCCAGACGCGGGCCATGACGATGCCGTGCCGCAGCGCCGCGTACACCTCGTAGAAGTCCATGTCCCTGGGCGTGTGGCCGGACAGGTCGCGGTAGGTGGCGCAGACGTCGGCGCGGCGCATGAAGCCGGGCAGGCCGGGCAGCTCGAAGACCTCGGCCAGGTCCTGGAAGAACCGGTGCAGGAAGATCATCCAGGCCAGGTCGAGCTCGCGCGGCCCCACCGCCGCCATCTCCCAGTCGAGCACCGCCACGGGGGTGAAGTCGCGGTACATCACGTTGCCGATCCTGGCGTCTCCCCAGGTCAGCACGTCGGGGCCGGGCTCGGCGGGCCAGTGGTCCTCCAGCCAGTCGAAGGCCCGTTCCAGCAGCGGGATGCGCGAGGGCCCGCGCATCCACTCGTAGTAGGCGCGCTGCGCGTCGACGTGTGCCCGCAGCCCGCGCCGGCCGAGCGGAGCCAGTTCGGCGTCGCTGAAGCGGGTGCCGTGCAGCCGGGCGGCCACGGCGACCGTGGCGTCCTGCAGCCGCCGCCGGTCGTCGGGCGCCGCCTCCAGCAGCCAGCCCTCGAAGGTGTACGGCGGGACGTCGGGCGGCACCTCGCCCTCCTCCCGCTCCATCACGAAGAACGGCGTGCCGAGCGGTCCGGCCGACGGCTCGAACCGCAGCGCCCTCGGCGCGAGCACCCCGGCCCGTTCCCTGGCCAGCCGCATCACCTCGAACTGCGTGCCGAGGTCGTAGGTAGGGAAGACCGGCACCGCCTCCCGCGCGGGCGCCAGCCGGGCCACGCACCTGGTCGTGCCCGCGGTGAAGAACAGCGTCTCGCTGGACATCCCGTTGGCCGAGGGTCGCGAGAGCTGCGAGACCTCCTGCCCGAGCCAGGCGCTCAGCCGCTCGCGCAGCTCGTCGAGGTCCCTGGTGGAGGTGCGCATCTGCTCGGTCACGACCCTGTCGTACCTCTCCAACCAAGCGCTTGTCCATATACGAGTCACGACACGGACATGTGTGTGACACCCTTACCCTTGGTGAGTAGGACAATCGCGAAGGGTCAGTCGAGAGGCAGTGGGATGAGCTCAGCCGGTGATGGCCTGTCTCGTCCGCTTCCCGAGCAGGTGAGGCTCAACGTGGTGGACCTGGCGGCCCAGCTGCTCGGCGCCATGCCGCCCACGTCCGTGCCGGCGCCGCTGCGCGGCATCGCGAAGTTCGACCCCCGTAAACGCGCCAAGCTGGGCGGCGCGCCCATCGCCGCCCAGCTGGAGAACGACAAGACCTTCCGCGAGGCCGTCGCCGAGTCGATCGAGAAGGGCTGGCCCGAGCTGGTCGCCTCGCTGGCCGAGGGGCACGTGCCGCCCGCCGCCGACCCCGTGCTGGTCGCGGCCGCTGCGTACCTGACCAGGCCGCCCGGCTGGGCGGACATGGTGGAGATGGCCAGGGCCGACCTGGAGCAGTCGGCTGTCGCCGCCGAGGGATCGGCGCAGGAGGCGACCGTCACCCGGCTGCGCGAGCAGCTGGCCACCCAGAAGACCGCCGCCAAGGAGGAGTCCGAACGGCTGCGCGAGCAGCTCAAGGCGGCCAGGGCCGAGAACTCCGACCTGCGCCGCAAGCTCCACGACGCCAGGGAGCGGCTCAAGACCGCCGAGCAGCGGGCCGCCGAGCTGGCCCAGACCGCCGAGGATGCCAGGGTGGCGGCGTCCACGGCCGGCAGCGCGGGGGAGGCCGAGCTCCGGCGGACGCGCGAGCGCCTGGTCGACGTCGAGCGGCAGCTCGAGGCCTCGCGCAGGGCGGCCCGTGAGGGCCGCAGCATCGAGGACACCAGGATCAGGGTGCTGCTGGACGCGCTCCAGGACGCCTCCGCCGGGCTGCGCAGGGAGCTCGCCCTGCCCACGACGATCAGCAGGCCCGCCGACTCGGTCGCGGCCGTCGCCCCCGGCGCGCCCACCGTGCGGGGAGTGCCCGCCAGGGCGCTGGCCGACGACGATCCGCAGCTGCTCGACCAGTTGCTCGCGCTGCCCCAGGTGCACCTGATCATCGACGGCTACAACGTCACCAAGACCGGGTACGGCACGCTCACCCTCGCCGACCAGCGCAACCGGCTGATGACGGGCCTCGGCGGCCTGGTCGCGCAGACCAGGGTCGAGGTCACGGTCGTCTTCGACGGCGCGGAGCTCAACGCGCCCGTGCAGGTCGTCGCGCCGCGCGGGGTCCGGGTGATGTTCAGCGCGCCCGGCGAGATCGCCGACGATCTGATCCGCCAGCTGGTGCGGGCCGAACCGCAGGGCAGGGCGATCGCGGTGGTCTCCTCCGACCGCGAGGTGGCCGAGTCGGTGCGCAGGATGGGGGCGCGCCCCGTGCAGTCGGCGCTGCTCCTGCGCCGTCTTGGCCGAGCCTAGGTCACAAATTGGGTGACTTTTTGAGCTGCTAGGCACCGCTTCTGTACTATTTCGCCCCAGGCGTGATCACTGGGAGGCGTGTCGTCGTGAGGTTTGGCCGGGTGCCGGTGGCTGTGGGTCTCGCGCTCGGAGCGCTTTTCCTGCCCTTGGACGGCGCGCTCGCCGATCCCCGCCCCTCGATCCCTCAGGCCAAGGCCAAGCTCGAGAAGCTCAACGACAAGGCCGACAAGGTCGTCGACAGGTACAACACGGCCACCGAGAAGTACAAGAAGGCCAAGAAGACCTACGACGGGCTCAACACCAGGTACAAGAGCAAGCTGGCCAGGGTGGCGGGCCTGCGTGCCGAGGTCGTCGGCATGGCGGTCAACGCCTACCAGGGCGTCGACGCCACCACCTGGTCCTCGCTGATGGGTGACGCCGACCCCACGGCGACCCTCGGCAGCATGGCGCTGATGGGCCAGATGACGGCCGAGCGGGCGCAGACCCTCGCCGCCTTCGACGAGGAGAACCGGCAGCTCAAGGCCGACAAGGAGGAGGCGCAGGGCGCGCTCACCGAGGCCGACAAGCTGCGCGACGACGTCAAGTCGGAGCGGGACAAGATCCTCGAGCTGGTCGAGCAGCAGAAGAAGCTGCTGCGCAGGCTCGGCGCCTACCGGGTGGGCAACCCCAACAGCACCGGCCTCAAGTACACCGGCTCGGCCTCCGGCAACGCCGCCGCCGTGCTGAGCTTCGCCTACGCGCAGATCGGCAAGCCGTACCAGTACGGCGGGACGGGCCCGGGCGGCTGGGACTGCTCGGGACTGACCCAGGCCTCGTGGCGGGCCGCCGGCGTGTCGCTGCCGCGCACCACCTGGGAGCAGTGGGCCTGGGGTGCCAAGCGCAGGGTCTCTCTCGACAAGCTGCAGCCCGGCGACCTCATCTTCAGCTCAGGGCTCGGGCACGTGAGCATCTACGCCGGCGGCGGCAAGATCGTGCACGCCCCCCAGACGGGTGACGTGGTGAAGGTCGCCAGCCTGTCCTCCTACGGCGGGCGGCTGGTCGGCGCCATCCGGCCGTAGGTCTCGCTCAGCTCGCGCAGCACCCGCAGGTAGGCGCTCACCGCGGGCGGGCGGCCCGGCGCCGGCAGGACGGCGGCGCTGATCCGCCTGGCGGGCAGTCGCGGCGCGGGCTCGACCAGCCGGATGCCGGAGCGCACGGCCATGCCCGCGATCGACGGGTGGAGCATCACGCCCACGCCCGCCGCCACCAGGCCCTGGCGGCCGTTCCAGTCGTCGCACAGGTGGGCGATCCTCGGCGCGCGTCCCATCGCGGCCCGCAGCTGCGCGACGGGGGCCAGGCCGTCGGGGTGCGTGCCGTCGATCCAGGGCTCGGCGGCGAGGTCGGCCAGCCGTACCCGCTCTCCGGCCGCCAGCGGATGCCCGGCCGGCAGGGCGACCAGCAGCTCGTCGTCGAACAGGTCGAGCACTTCCAGCCCCGGGTCGGGGACGGGATCCCACGAGGTCAGCAGGGCGACGTCGGTGGCGCCCTCCGCCAGGCCGGCGGTGACGGGGCACGCGACGTCAGGGCCGCCGACCTTGAGGGAGAGCTCGACGCCGGGGTGGTCGGCGGCGAAGCGGCGGAAGCTCTCGGGCACGAACCTGGTGGCCGCGCTCGGGAAGGCGGTGACCCTGACCCGGCCGGTGTCGGCCGTGGCGAAGGCGCGCAGCCTGGTCTCGAACAGGCTCATGCCGTCGAGCACGGCCATGGCCTGCTCGATCGCCGCCCGGCCCGCCTCCGTCGGCTGGACGCCCCTCGGGCGGCGGTGGAAGAGCGTGACGCCGGTGTGGCGTTCGAGCATGGCGATCTGCCGCGAGACGGCCGGCTGGGTCATGGAGAGCACCTCGGCCGCTCCGGAGAACGAGCCGCGCCGTCCGACCTCCACCAGGACGCGTAGCGACCACCCATCAAGCATGCGCCGAGTGTATGTCGCAGGGATTAAGCCTTAATTCTCCTTATACCGGGAGTGTGAGGAAAGTAACGGATGCGATCTGACAGGTCGCCACAGAAGCAACTGTGAGCAGGGTCACATCCGGATAACGAAACCCGGTGTAGAGCAGCGACTCCTCTTCTGACAAGAACCAGTCGGTGATCTTGACAGCTTTGCCCGGCCTTTGCCTGGCCTTGGGGTGCCGGGTACGTTCTCGCATCGCGGCGACCAAGCCATGGCGCCGGAACCGCTCACCGGCCCCGCAACGGCCGGTGCACGCATAAAGATCCGCTGGTCGCCGCGCCGTAACCCCAGACAGGCGTGCGCGGGTCGACCCGCCGAGTCCGTGCGGCATGGAGCACGGAGCCGGGGACCCACGTTCCTGGGGTGAATCCGGCCTGCGGGCCGGAAGGGCGACTTCCCCGCCCGAACCCGTCAGCTAACCCGGTAGGCATTGGTGGAAGTCCCAAGGAGACATTCTGTCTACCCCCTCTAGCACAACCCGTCTGTCCTGTCTTGCCCTCAGCGGCGTCGTGGTGGCGATGGGAGGGATCGTCCTCCACGCACCCGCGGCGCAGGCGACAGTGACCCCGGCGACAGCGGCCCCCGCGACCACCACCCTGGTGACCCCGGTGACCACCACCCTGGCGACGACGACGACCGTGAAGACGGCGCCGGCCGTACAGGCGGGCGCGGCGTCGACGGCCGCGGCGACACGGCAGGCCAAGGCGGCTCGACAGCGGCTGAAGGCGGCCAAGGCCGTCGCCACCGCCAAGAAGCAGATCGGCGACCCCTACCGCTTCGGCGGCACAGGACCCGGCGCCTTCGACTGCTCGGGACTGGTCCAGTACTCCTGGGCCAAGGCCGGCATCAAGATCCCCCGCGTCACGTACAGCCAGTACGCGCGCATCAAGAAGAAGGTCAGGTGGAGCGATCTCAAGCCTGGTGACCTGATGTTCTTCCGCGGGAAGGGCCACGTCGGCATGTACGTCGGCAAGGGCCGGATGGTCCACTCGCCGAGCACGGGCAAGACCGTGCGGATCGAGAAGCTCGGCGGCTGGCGCAAGGCGTCCTTCGCCGGCGCGGTCCGCCCCGGCGCGTAACCCCCGGCCGCCGGACGCCCGAAACTCCGGCGCGTAGCCCCCGGCCGCCGGACAGGCCTAAGCCCCGTCCATCCCCCTCGGACGGGGCTTCGGCCTGTCCGGGCTAGCATCACAGCCGTGGTGACCCGCAGAACCCTGCTGGCGGCCGCGCTGGCCGGACCGGCGATCTGCACGGTGGCCGGGTCCGCGGGACGCCGCCTGCCGCCCGAGGCCCGCGCGCTCGGCGAATCAGGCGTCGTCGTCGCCTACGGCGCGCGCTCGCTCGTCGTCGGGCACCACACCGCCGCCGCCCTCCTGCGCGACCTGGCCACGCGGGCCGACGTGGCGGCCCTCACCGTCTCGGCGGTCCTGCGGCGCGCCGTACGGCCACGGGTCGTGGTGCCCAGGACCACCGCGGAGGCGGCCGCCCTCGCGGGCACGGGCCCCGTCGTGGGGCTGGCCGCGCTGGCCTCGGCGGGACAGGTGATCGTCCTGCCCGGCGCCTTCGCGCGCCTCACACCCGTGGGCCGCGACGTCGTCCTCACCCACGAGCTGACCCACGTGGCCGCCGGAACGGAAGGGCGGCCCGTGTGGCTGCGGGAAGGGTTCGCCGACTACGTCGGCTACCTGCGCTCGGGACTCGCGACGCGGGTGGCGGCCGCGGAACTGGCGGCCGAGGCGCGCGCGGGACGGCTGCCCGGCGCGCTGCCCGCCGACGCCGCCTTCGCGCCGGGCACGCCCCGGCTCGCGCAGGTCTACCAGGAGTCATGGCTGGCCTGCCGCCTGATCGCCGCCAGGTACGGCGAGCGGGCGCTGGCCGACCTCTACCAGCGGGCCGCCGGAATGCGGCTCGGCCAGGCGCTCGAGCCGCTGGGCCTGTCGGTCCGCGCGCTCGTCGCGCACTGGCGGGAGTATGTCCGCAACGAGCTGACAGGCGCGGAGGGAGACGGATGAGGCGGCTGGACCGGCAGGCGGGCATCGCGTTGACGGTGCTCGGGGTGGCCATCCTGGTGGTCGTGGTGCTCACCACGCCGTGGGACGTCATGGCGGGGGCGCCCACGGTGCCGCCCGACCCCGCACAGGACTTCACCTCCGCCCAGATCGCCCGCTCCCGCGCCTTCGACGCGGCCACGAGCGTGCCCTCCTACCTGTCGCTCGGCCTGACCGTCGTGTTCGCCGGCCTGCTCGTGGCCACCCCCCTCGGCGCGCGGCTGCTGCGCGGGCTGAGGGGACCGTGGTGGCTGCGGGTCGTCCTCGGCGTCGTCGTGCTGACCGCCGTCGTCGAGGTGCTGCGCTGGCCGCTGGGCATGTGGTTCGAGACCGAGCTGCGCGCCTTCGGGCTGTCCACCCAGAACTGGTGGAGCTGGACGGGCGACCGGCTCAAGTCCATCGGCGTGCGCGTCGCGCTGCTGTCGGTCATGGTGCTCGCGATCGTCGGCCTGGCCAGGCGCTTCAGGCGGTGGTGGGTGCCCGTGGCGGCCGGCGCGTTCGTGCTGACGGTGGGCGCCTCCTTCGTCTACCCCGTCGTGTTCGAGCCGATCTTCAACGACTTCGCCCCGATGCCCGCGGGAGAGCTGCGTACCGACCTGCTCGATCTGGCCAGGCGGGCCGACGTGCCGGTCGAGGACGTGCTCGTCGCCGACGCCTCCCGCCGGACCACCGCGCTCAACGCCTACGTCTCCGGGTTCGGCGCCACGCGCAGGATCGTCGTCTACGACACGCTGCTGAAGGCGCCGGACAAGGAGGTGGAGCTGATCATCGCGCACGAGCTCGGGCACGCCACGTACGACGACGTGCTCCACGGCACGCTCGTGGGCGGGCTCGGCGCGGCCTTCGGGGCGGTGCTGCTGTTCTGCGTGGCCCCGCTGTGGCGCCGGCCGTTGTCGGACCCGCTGGCGGTCGGGGCCGTCATGGGGTTCCTGTCGCTGGTGACGGTGTTGTCGGGGCCCGCGCAGAACCTCGTCAGCCGTCACGTCGAGGCGAGGGCCGACCTGCACGCGCTGGACCTGACCCGGGACCCGGGGACGTTCATCGCGATGCAAAAACGGCTTGCTGTTACCAACATTTCGGACTTGTCGCCTGATGCTGTGGAATATGTGCTCTATGCCTCGCATCCGACCGCGCCGCAGCGCATCTCCATGGCCCGCTCATGGGAGCTCATGAACGCCCCGTGAGCAGGGCGCTTCCCATGACCTCCGCCCCTGCCGCGCCCCGGCCCCGCCCCGCCTCCCGGCGGACGCGCCGTGCCGGCCGGCCGGATGTGGGCGGGGTGGCGGCGTGACCAGGGTGCTCATCGTCACCAACGACTTCCCGCCCAGGCCGGGCGGTATCCAGTCGTTCGTCCACGGGCTGGCCCTGCGCACCCCCTCCGTGATCGTCCACGCCTCGCGGTGGCGCGGCTGGGAGGAGTTCGACGGGCGCCAGCCGTACCCGGTCGTCCGGCATCCCACCTCCCTCATGCTGCCCACGGCCGCGGTGGCGCGCGCGGCGGCCAGGCTGGTGACCGCGCACGGCGTCGACACCGTCGTCTTCGGCGCGGCCGCCCCGCTCGGCCTCCTCGCCCCCCGCCTGCGCGCCGCGGGGGCGCGCAGGATCGTCATGCTCACCCACGGGCACGAGTCCTCGCCGCTGTTCCGCCCCCTCATGCGGCGGATCGGCGCCCACGCGGACGTGGTCACCTACCTCGGGTCCTACACCCACGCCCGGCTCGTCGGGGTGGTGCCCGCCGCCAAGCTCGTCCGGCTCACGCCGGGCGTCGACCCGGCGCTCTTCCACCCGTCGGTGGAGGCGGCGGCGCTGCGCCGGTCACTCGGGCTCGACGGCAGGCCCGTCGCGGTCTGCGTGTCCAGGCTCGTGCCGCGCAAGGGACAGGACACGCTGATCACGGCATGGCCGCTGGTGCTGCGGGCGGTCCCGTCGGCGGTGCTGCTCGTCGTGGGCGGCGGGCCGTACCACCGGCGGCTGGCCCGCATGGCGGCACCCCTCGGCGGGTCCGTACGGTTCACCGGCGTCGTGCCCCCCGCCGAGCTGCCCTCGTACTACGCGGTGGGCGACGTGTTCGCCATGCCGTGCAGGACCCGGCTGGGCGGGATCGACGTCGAGGGGCTGGGGATCGTGTTCCTCGAGGCGTCGGCGACCGGCCTGCCGGTGGTGGCGGGCGCCTCCGGCGGAGCCCCCGACGCCGTACGGCACGGCGAGACGGGGTTGGTGGTGGACGGCAGGTCGGTGGAGGAGGTGGCGGGCGCGCTGATCGACCTGCTGGGCGATCCCGGAAGGGCGCGCAAGATGGGGGAGCGGGGCAGGGAGTGGGTGTCGGGCGAGTGGGACTGGGAGCACGTCGCCGCCCGTTTCCACACCCTCCTGTGACACGGGCCTGTGACGTGTGCCCGGGCGGGGGTCAGGCCGAGGGGGCGGGATGGACGCCGGTCTGGCGGGACGGGTCGATGGAGTCGGCCAGGCGGTGCAGGCCGAGCGCGAGCGTGTGACGCAGCCCGCCGTCCCGGCCGGCCCGCCACGGTCGTAAGGCGGCCAGGCGCTCCGCCGCGGCGACGCGGTCCCGGTGCGCCGACCGGGTGTACAGGTAGCTCAGCTGGTCGTTCATCGCGCGTCCTCCGTTTCGGTGTCGCGGTCCGGGTGTGCTGATCGGTCGATCCGGTCGTTCATCGAGCGTCCTCCGTTTTCACTGCCACTGGCCGGTCGATCCGGTCGTTCATCGTGCGCCCGCGGCCCTGACGATCGCGATGTCGCCGCTCAGCGTGCGTGCCCGCACCTCGACCTTGTCGACGCCCTCGGCGGGTTCCTCCGACTGCCGCAGCTCGGACCGGACGCGCCCGGACAGCGACGACACCTCGAGCCAGGCGGCCGACCCCTCGGCGATCGCGATCCTGATGTCTCCCGAGGCGCTCTCGGCGCCGACCCTGCCGCGCGCGACGCTCTCCACGACCAGGTCACCGGAGGCCGAGCGGCTGCCGACGCCGCCGCCCGCATGGCCGATGACGGTGTCGCCGGAGGCGGTGACGACGGAGATCCCGCCGCCGACCGTGCCGAGCCGCACGTTGCCTGAGGTGGCATCGACGATCGCGTCGCTTTCGATGACGTCACATCTGACGTCGCCGGAGGCGCTTTTGACGCCGAGTTCGACCGCGTGCGCCACCGTGACGTCACCCGAGGCGCAGTCGACAGCCACTTCCCGCAGTTCGCCCGTGGCGATGACGTCGGCGGAGGCGGTCGTGGCGCGCAGGTTGGAGCGTGAGGGCAGCGCGATGGAGACGTGGAGTGCGGGCGCCCTCCTGAACCGCTGCCGGTCGGGGGCCTTGACGGTGATCACCCCGTCGGCGTGCTCGACGACGACGTCCTGCGCGTACTCGATGTCGGTGGGGCTGCCGGGGTCGGCCGGCCGTACCTCGACGTGGGTGTCGTCGCGGTCGCTCGCGCTGATCCTGATCTGGCCGGCCGGGATGTCGACGTGGGCGGTGACGGGCTCGGGTGTGGAGAAGACGGGCATGACGGAACTCCAAACGTGTGAGAGAAGGACGGCGGTCAGCTCACCCAGCCGCTGATGCGGCGGCCGATCGTGGGGGGCGGCGTGCCGGGCGCGGGCTCGGCGACGGCGCCGGACAGCGCCCTGACCAGCCAGGCGTTGACCGAGACGCCCGAGGCGGCGGCGGCCCGTTCGATGCGGGCCTTCAGCGCCTCCGGCAGCCGGAGCGTCATCCGGGCGGTGCCCTGGTCGGCCTCGCCGGGCGGCGTCGGCGGCTCGGGGGCCTCCGGCGGGAACCCCGGAGCGGCCGGGAAGGGCGGCAGCGGGGCAGCCCCCGGGGCGGGCGGGAAGGGCGGCTGCGGAGCGGCGGGCGTGCCCGCGTGCCAGGCGGGCGGCACGGTGACCACGAACTCGGGCTGCCTGCCGCGGATGCGCACGTCGACGACGCCGGGCTCGATCTCCCGCGTCAGCTCGTCGGCGGCCTCGGAGAGCACCTCGATGAGCGTGAGCCGCAGAGAAGAGTCGAGCAGCCCGGTGAGCCGGTCGGCCATCGCCCGCGCCTCTGGCCCTGCGGCGTCGGCCGCGTCGCCGAACTCGCGGCGCAGGTTCTCGATGTAGTGCGTCAGATCCATGACGTCATCATGGCATCACCATGACGTCAACACAAGAGGGGGTGACGTCAGTGGGCGCGGCCGTCCTCGTCGAGGTAGTCGCGCCACGACCGCTTCGGCCTCCAGCCGAGCATCCTGACCGCCTTCTCGCACGAGATCGCCGAGGCGTCCACGCGGTCGTGCGGGCGCACCTCGACCGCGTCGCCGTACAGCCGGGCGGCCAGCGCGCGCAGGTCGTGGCCGCCGGCGTTGTCGGGGGAGGCGATGTAGAAGATCTCGTGCCCCGGCAGCGAGCACTCCACGGCCAGCACGATCGCGTCGGCCAGGTCGTGGACGTCGACGTAGCCGCCCAGGCTGACGCCGGCCGCCGCGGCGTCCCTGACGACGGGGCCGAGGTTGCGCTCGTAGTTCCCCTCGTGCTGCACCCAGCTCGGCCTGATCGAGACGCAGCGCAGGTCGCAGCGGCGCACCGCGGCGTCCATGAGCTGCTCGCCGAAGTGCTTGGCGAGCGCGTAGGGGTCCTGCGGGCGGGCGGGATGCTCCTCGTCGACGGGGACGTAGTCGGGCAGGAAGGGCCGGTCGGGGAAGAAGAAGCCCGGCACGGTCTCGCTGGAGATGTTCACGAACCGTCCGGCGCCGCAGGCGATCGCCGCCTCCAGCACGTTGAACAGCGCCATGAGGTTGTTGTGGAAGACCACGTGCGGCGGGTTGGACAGCGGATCGGGGATGGCGGCGGCGTGCACGACCGCCTCGACGCCCCTGACGGCGGCGAACGCCTGGCCGGCGTCGGTGAGGTCGGCCTGCTGGTAGGCGGGCGCGCCGGGCTCGGCGCGCTCGTGGACGGGACGGGTGAGGTCGATCGCCGTCACCTCGTGTCCGGCCGCCTGGAGGGCGCGTACGGTGGCGCGCCCCACCTTGCCGTGGGCTCCTGTGACTGCGACGCGCACGTGGTTCCTTTCGTACGGCCCGGCCGGGCGGGCGGCGCGCCTCCCCCTGGGAAAGACGGGGGGAGGAGGCGCGTCAGCCCTTGGTGGAGCCGAGCGTGAGCCCGGAGATGAACTGCTTGTGCGCCAGCTGGAAGACGATCAGCGTCGGCAGCGCCACCAGCAGCGACCCGGCCGCCAGCAGGTTGTAGTCGGTGAAGAACTGCCCGCGCAGGTTGTTCAGCGCCGACGTCACCGGCAGCTTGTCGCCCGACGACATCAGCACCAGCGCCCACAGGAAGTCGTTGTACATCCACGTGAACTCCAGCGTGGCCAGCGCCGCCAGCGCGGGACGGCACAGCGGCAACGTCAGCTGCCAGTAGCGCCGCCACACGCTCGCCCCGTCCACCAGCGCCGCCTCGGAGATCTCCTCGGGGATCGTCCGCATGAAGTTGGCCAGCACGAACACGCAGAAACCGAACTGGAAGGCCACGTGGACGAGGATCAGCCCGAGGTAGGAGTCGTACAGCGACAGCGAGTCCGACAGCCACCACGGCAGCGGGACCAGCGTGTACAGCGTGTACAGCGGCGTGATCAGCACCTGCGGCGGCAGCAGGTTGCCCGCCGTGAACACCACCAGCAGCACCTTGCGCCCCGGGATGCGCAGCCGGGCGATCACGAAGGCGGCGAAGGAGGCCAGCAGCAGGGTGAGGATCACGCCGGGCACGACGACGATCAGCGTGTTGAGGTAGTACTTGGGCAGCTCGGCCTGGGCCCAGGCCTGGGTGTAGTAGTCGAGGGTGAGCGTGCGGGGCAGCGAGAAGTAGCCCAGCTCGGCCGTCTCCTCGTACGGCCGCAGCGAGGCGTAGACGGCCAGCAGCAGCGGCAGCAGCCAGCCCAGCGACACGACCACGAGGAAGGCGTGCAGCACCACCCGCGACGGCCGGAAGGGGCGTTTGGCCGGCGGCCGGGCCGGCTGGACGGCGGTGGGGCGGGAGGCGGTCAGCGTCACCTGCGGTCCTCCTTGAACATCTGCGTCAGGTAGGTGACGATGAACCCCATCGAGATCACCAGCAGGATCACCGCGATCGCCGAGCCGAACCCGATCCTGCTCGCCTCGCCCACGATGTTCTCGGTGACCAGCACCGACAGCAGTTCGAGCCCGTTCCTGCCCTTGTTGATGGCGTAGACGATGTCGAAGGCGCGCAGCGCCTCGATGACCGTGATCACCAGCACGATGATGTTGATCGGCCGCAGGGTGGGGAAGACCACGCGGAAGAACGACTGCGCCTCGTTGGCCCCGTCGATCGCCGCGGCCTCCTTCAGCGCGGGGTCGACCGCCTTCAGCCCGGCCAGGTAGATGATCATCACGTAGCCGACGTGCCGCCAGGCGGCGGCCACCATGACGACCCAGATGTTGATGTCGCTGTCGCCGAGCCAGTCGGTGGTGAGCCCGGTGACCGCGTTCAGCACGCCGTAGTCGGAGGAGTAGACGAGCTGGGCGATGAAGCCGACGACGGCGAGGGACAGGACGACGGGCAGGTAGAGCGCGCTCTGGTAGGCCCGCGACAGCCGCAGCCGCCGGTCGAGCAGCACCGCGCAGAACAGCCCGAAGGGGGTGGCGACCAGGCCGAGGAAGCCCAGCCACAGCACGTTGTTGCGGACCGCGGACCAGAACGGCGGGTACTCGCCCGCCAGGTCTCCGTAGTTGCGCGTCCCGATCCAGCGCAGCTCGGAGATGCCGTTCCAGTCGGTGCCCGACAGCGCGATCGAGGCCAGCGTGGGTCCCCAGATGAGAGCCACGTTGACCAGGACGGCCGTCCCGAGCCCCAGGCTCAGGACAGCGAGGTCCCTGGGGGAGTATCGGCGGGTCATCAACGGAAGATGTTGAGCTTCTGCGCCTCGATGTCCTTCAGCAAGGAGTCGATGTCGTCGGGTTTGCCGACGAACCGCTGCAGCGCCGGGATCATCACGGTCGAGGCGAAGTCGGGCCGGGTGTCGCGGTCGAGGAACTGGGCGATGTGCTTGGCCTGCGAGACCAGCTCGGCACCCCGTTTCTGCAGCGCGCTGTAGCCGCCGGTGTCGGCCTTGGAGCTGGCCGCCAGTGTGCCGGGGTCGAGCTTGGTGGCCGCGTTCTGCGAGGTGGCCTGCGCGAAGTGCTTGAGCAGCGTCTTGGCGCCGTCCACGTTCTTGGCCTTGGCCGAGATCATGTAGCCGTCGATCGGCGCGTCGATGGAGTCGGTGCCGAACTGCGGGTTGATCTCGGGGAAGGTGAAGAAGTCGATGTCGTCGCGGTCGGCCTCGGGGAACTGCTGGGCGACGAACATGCCCAGCAGGTACATGCCGGTCTTCTTCTGGGCGAGCGACTGCCCGGCCTCCTGCCAGGTACGGCCCAGCGCCGCGGGCTGGTGGAACTCCATCAGGCCCCGCCAGGTGTCGAAGACCTGCCTGACCTTCGGGTCGGTCCACGTCTCCTTGCCGGCCATCAGGGAGATGTGGAAGTCGTAGCCGTTGGTCCGCATGTTGAGGATGTCGAAGGTGCCCATCGCGGGCCAGCCGTCCTTGTCGGCGAAGGCGATGGGGATGAGCCCGTCGGCCTTCATCTTCCTGGCCAGCGCGGTTAACTCGTCCAGCGTCTTGGGTGGCTGGTAGCCCTTCTCCTCCCACAGGCTCTTGCGGTAGAAGACCGCCCACGGGTAGTAGGTGAACGGGACGAAGTACTGCTTGCCGTCCGAGCCTGTCGAGGCCGCCTTGAAGGCGGGGGTGTAGTCGGCGCCGATCTCCTGCCACACGTCGGAGATGTCGGTGGCCAGCCCCTGCTCGGCGAAGAACTGCATGCGGTAGCCCGCGAACCAGGTGAACACGTCGTCGGGCGTGCCCTTGAGGTAGCGGTTGATGTTCTCCTGGAAGGTGTTGTGGTCGACCGTGTTGATTCTGACGTCGGCCTGCGTGAAGGCCTTGATCACGGTTTCCAGTGACTTCTTGGGGATTTCGTCGGAGGCGTTGGAGCCGATGGTGACGGTGCCGCGCGCCGCCGAACCGCTCGCGCCGGGGGCGCGCTGATCGCTGGGGTTTCCGCCGCATCCCGCGAGGATCGCGGGGACTCCGAAGGCCGCTGCGCCGAGCAGCAGGTTCCGGCGGGTGATCGGCAGACGTTGGGTCATGGTGAGTTCCTCCTTGGCCGACCCTCAGATTCCCCCGATATTCCGCAAATTCCCACAGAATCAGCACGAATGTCAACGTAGGTTTCCTAACGATCGAGGGCTTCCCAGAGGCGACTTCCGCGCCTATAGTTGATGTCAACTAGTTGATGTCAACTATGGAGATGTGCGTGGAGAACCGGCGCAAGGTGTCCAACCCGCTCGCCCTGGCGGTGCTGGCGTTCCTGCTGATGGAGCCGATGCATCCGTACGAACTCGGGCGGCGGCTGCAGGAGACCCACAAGGACCGCAGCTTCAAGTACAACAGGGGCTCGCTCTACATGGTGGTCAAGCAGCTGGCGAAGGCGGGTCTCATCGTCGAGCGGGAGACCGTGCGCGACACCGAACGCCCCGAGCGCACGCTCTACGCGCTCACCGACCCCGGCCGGCGCGAGCTCTACGACTGGCTGCGTGAGCTGGTCGCCCAGCCGGCGGAGGAGTACCCGCACTTCGGGGTCGCGCTCTCCCTGCTGAGCGTTCTCGATCCGGCCGAGGCGGCCGGCCTGCTGCGCCGGCGCGCCACCGCGATCGAGGCGCAGGCCGGCGAGATCCGCGAGAGCGTGCGCGCCGCCACCGAGAGCGGCGTCGCATGGGTGTTCCTCGTCGAGGAGGACTACCGGCTCGCCGTGATCGAGGCCGAGCTCCGCTTCGTCGACCGGCTCGTCGAGGCGCTCCAGCAACCCGACTACGTCACCACCTGGCACACGATCTTCGGGAGTCATCATGGCAGCGGTTAGCACGGCACTGGTGATCGGCGGCGGCATCGCGGGCCCCGTGACCGCGATGGCACTGCGCCGCGCGGGCATCGAGGCGACCGTCCACGAGGCCTACGCGGGCACCGCGGACGGCATCGGCGGCACGCTCACCATCGCGCCGAACGGGCTGGACGCCTTACGGGCCGTCGGCGCGGACACGCCGGTCAAGGCCACCGGGCAGCCCGTGAAGGACACGGTGATCACCGACGGCGCGGGCAGGCTCATCGGCGAGTTCCGCGGCCTGGCCGACCTCGAGCCCGGCCAGGCGATGTGGCGCGGCGACCTGTACCGGGCGGTGCACGCCCACGCCGTCGCCTCCGGCGTCCCCTTCGCCTACGGCAGGCGCCTGGTCGGCGCCGACGAGAGCGCCACGGGCGTCACCGCGCACTTCGCCGACGGCACGAGCGCGAGCGCCGACATCCTCGTCGGCGCGGACGGCATCCGCTCCGTCGTCCGCACGCTCATCGACCCCGCCGCGCCCGAGCCGCGCCACGTCCCCCTGCTGAACTTCGGCGGCCTGGCCGACGTCGCGCCACCGGCCCGGCCCGACGCCGCGTACTTCGTCTTCGGCGGGCGCGGCTTCCTCGGCTACTGGGTCCAGCCCGACGGCAGGACCGCCTGGTTCGCCAACGTCCCCCACGACAGGCCGATGACCACCGCCCAGGCGCGGGCCGTGCCCGCGGACGAGTGGCTGCGCCGGCTGCGCGAGATCTACGCGGGCGACGTGCCCGGCCCGGAGCTGCTGCGGCACACCAGGCCCGAGGACCTGGTCACGCTGGGCACGGTCGAGATCATGCCGAGCGTGCCGCGCTGGCACAGCGACAGGATGGTGCTGGTCGGCGACTCCGTCCACGCGCCGTCGCCCAGCTCGGGACAGGGCGCGTCACTGGCGGCGGAGAGCGCGGTCGAGCTCGCCCGCTGCCTGCGCGACCTGCCCGACCCCGCCCGCGCCTTCGCGGCCTACGAACGGCTGCGCCGCGAGCGCGTGGAGAAGGTCGCCAGGCGGGCCGCCAGGACCAACAACAGCAAGGCGCTCGGGCCGTTCGCCATCACGATGATGAGGCTGATGATGCCGCTGGCGACGCGGACGTTCCTGAAGCCGGAGCGGACGCTCGGCGTCGAGCAACGCCACCACGTCGAGTGGGACGCCCCCGTCGGCGCCCCCTCGGCCACCTCGGCGCGATGAGCCCCCGTCGCTAGGCGTACAGGCCGTCGATCTCGGCGGCGAAGTCCTTCATCACCAGGTTCCGCTTGACCTTGAGCGTCGGCGTCAGGTGCCCGCTCTCCTCGGTCAGGTCCGCGTCCAGGATGACGAACTTCTTGATCTGCTCCGCCCGCGACACGCTCCTGTTGGCCGCGTCGACCGCCGACTGCACCTCCGCCAGCACTGCGGCGTCCTGCCCGGCCTGCCCGGCCGGCAGCCCGCGCTGCGCCAGCGCCTCGGGGTCGAGCGTGACGAGGGCGGCGGCGAACGGCCTGCCGTCGCCGACGACCATGGCCTGGGAGATCAGCGGGTGCGACCTGATGGCGTCCTCGAGCGGCGCGGGCGCGATGTTCTTGCCCGCGGCCGTGACCAGGATCTCCTTCTTGCGCCCGGTGATGCGCAGGTACCCGTCGCCGTCGAGCTCCCCGACGTCGCCGGTGTGGTACCAGCCGTCGGCGTCGACCGCCGCCGCGGTGGCCTCGTCGTTGTTCCAGTAGCCGTGGAAGACGTGGCGGCCCTTGGTGAGGATCTCGCCGTCCTCGTCGATCCTGACACTGGCGCCCGGGATCGGCTTGCCCACAGTGCCGATCTTGTTGGCGCCGGGCATGTTGACCGAGACGGGCGCGGTCGTCTCGGTCAGGCCGTACCCCTCGAAGACCTCGATGCCGACGCCGGTGAAGAAGTGACCGAGCCGCTCGCCGAGCGCGCCGCCGCCGGAGACGGCCGCCGACAGCCGGCCGCCCGTGGCCTGGCGGAGCTTGCCGTACACCAGCTTGTCGAACAGCAGGTGCCGCAGGCGCAGGCCGAGCGGCGCGCCGCCGGCGGACCGGGCCTTGCTGTAGGCGATGGCGACGTCGGCGGCGCGGGCGAAGATCCTGCCCTTGCCGCTCGCGATGGCCTTCTGCTCGGCGCCGTTGTAGACCTTCTCGAACACCCTGGGCACGCCGAGCAGGAACGTCGGCTGGAAGGCCGCCAGGTCGGGCGCGACGTTCTTCATGTTCGGCGTGTGGGCCAGCACGGTGCCGGTCTCGACGAGCACGATCTGGATCACCCTGGCGAACACGTGCGCCAGCGGCAGGAACAGCAGCGCCGCCCGGCCCGGCACGTCGAAGAGCGGCTCCAGCGGCCCCCTGGCCACGTTGATCGAGGTGAACAGCAGGTTGTCGTGGGTGAGCCGGCAGCCCTTCGGCCTGCCCGTGGTGCCGGAGGTGTAGATGATCGTCGCCAGGTCGCCGCCCTGCCGGGAGGTACGGCGCGCCTCCAACTCCTCGTCGGAGACGCCGGGACCGGTCAGGTCGCCGATCTCCGTCACCCGCCAGACGTTCTCCAGCGCCGGCTGGGCCGCCTTGACCGTCTCCTCGTGGGCGTCGAGCTCGACGAAGGCGGCCTTGGCGCCGCTGTCGGACAGGATCCACGCGACCTGGTCGGTGGCGGAGGTCTCGTACACGGGCACGCTGACCGCGCCGGCCGCCCAGATGGCGTAGTCGATGACGGTCCACTCGTACCGGGTGCGCGACATCAGCGCGATGCGGTCGCCGGTCTCGATGCCCGCGGCGATGAGGCCCTTGGCCAGCGCGGCGACCTCGTCACGGAACTCGCCCGCGGTGACGGCCGGCCAGCTCTCGCCGGCCTTCCTGCGCATCACGACCACCCCAGGCTCCTGCTCGCCGCGCCTGAAGACCGTGTCGGTGCAGTTGGCGGTTAGCGGAACATCCACCAGGACGGGGACGCTGTACTCGCGCACGGATCACTCCTCCGGGTGCACGCTTCTGGGACGACCGAGGACGCTACCGCGTTAAGTTACGCGTGGGTAGCCTCGTCACATAGGCGTTATCAAGGGCGTTCATCACGCTAGCAGCCGTTGGGCGCAGTGCCGCACCAGCCGCGAAGGGGCGCCACTAGGGTGTCCCGTATGCGGGTGCATGTCGTGAGCGATGTCCACGGAAGCGTCGACGCGCTGGCCCGCGCGGGCGACGGCGCCGACGCCCTGATCTGCCTGGGCGACCTGATCCTCTTCATCGACTACGCCGACCACGCCCAGGGCATCTTCCCCGAGCTGTTCGGCGCGGAGATGGCCGCCGAGTTCATCGCGCTGCGCACCGCCAAGCGGTTCGACGAGGCCAGGCAGCTGTCAGGACGGCTGTGGGCGAGCCTCGACGGCGATCCGCGCGATCACATCGAGCGGATCGTCAGGGACCAGTACGCGCGGCTGTTCGCGGCCATGCCGACGCCGGCCTACCTGACCTACGGCAACGTCGACCTGCCCCGGCTGTGGGGCGACTACCTCAGGCCGGGGCTGACCGTGCTCGACGGGCAGACCGTGGAGATCGGCGGGCTCACGTTCGGCTTCGTCGGGGGAGGGCTGCGCACGCCCTACCGCACGCCGTACGAGATCAGCGACGAGGAGTTCGCCGCCAAGGTGGCCGCGGTCGGCGAGGTGGACGTCCTGTGCTGCCACATCCCGCCCGCGGTGCCCGAGCTGCTCTACGACGTGGTGGCCAGGCGCTACGAGAGAGGCAGCGAGGCGACGCTGGAGGCGATCAGGCGCACCCAGCCGCGCTACGCGCTGTTCGGGCACGTGCACCAGCCGCTCTACGCGCGCACCAGGATCGGTAGGACCGAATGCGTGAACGTCGGCCACTTCCGTGGAAACGGCGTCCCTTACGTCCTCGAATGGTGACCTGACCGGTACCTTGGTCGCATGGCTGACCGCACCACGTCGAGCATCACCATCGACGCCGACCGCTCCAGCGTGATGACCGTCGTCGCCGACTTCCCCGCCTACCCCGAATGGGCGGGTCAGGTGAAGTCGGCCGAGGTCCTGACCACGGACGGCGACGGACGCCCGCAGACCGTGCGCTTCGTGCTCGACGCGGGGGTGATCAGCGACACCTACACCCTCGGCTACGAGTGGAACGACGACGACAGCGTCAGCTGGCGGGTCGTCGAGTCCGGCACGATGGTGCGCGAGCTGAGGGGGAGTTACACCCTCACCGATCGGGGCAGTGGCACCGAGGTGACCTACGATCTCGCGGTCGACCTCAAGGTCCCGATGATCGGCATGATCAAGCGCAAGGCGGAGAAGGTCATCGTCGACACGGCGCTCAAGGGTCTGAAGAGGCGTGTCGAGGGCCGATGAGAGTCCTGCTCTTCACCGGTAAGGGCGGCGTCGGCAAGACGACGGTGGCCGCGGCCACCGCGACGCTCGCCGCGCGGCGCGGGCTGAAGACCCTGGTCGTCTCCACCGACACCGCCCACTCGCTGGCCGACGCGCTCGCCGTCACCGTGGCCGACCAGCCGGTGGAGATCGAGCCCGGCCTGCACCTCCACCAGGTCGACACCCAGAAGTCGCTCGAACGCCACTGGGGAGAGCTGCAGGACTACGCCAGGGGCCTGTTCACCGAGCTCGGCCTCGACGAGATCACCGCCGAGGAGATCACCGTCCTGCCGGGCGCCGAGGAGGTCATCGCGCTGCTCGAGCTGCGCGAGCAGGCCCGGTCGGGACGCTGGGACGTCATCGTCGTCGACTGCGCGCCGACCGCCGAGACGCTGCGCCTGCTGTCCCTGCCCGAGGCGCTCGACTGGCACGTCTCGCGGCTGCTGCCCGTCGGACGCAGGCTGATGAAGGTCGTCGCGCCGTTCGTGCGCGGTCTCGCCCACGTCAGCACCCCCGGCGACGAGGTCGTCGGCGCGGCCGAGCGCCTGCACCGCAGCCTCATGGACGTGCGCGGGCTGCTCACCGGCCCCTCCGCCTCCGTCCGCCTCGTGCTGACGCCCGAGTCGGTGGTGCTGGCCGAGGCCAGGCGCACCCTCACCTCGCTCAACCTGTACGGCTACCGCGTCGACGCGGTGATCGCCAACCGCGTCTTCCCCGCCGAGGACGCCGACGAGTGGCGCACCCAGTGGGTGATCGCCCAGTCGAAGCTCCTGGCGGAGGCCGAGGAGTCGTTCGCCCCGCTGCCCGTCCACGTCGTCCCCTACCTGCCGGGCGAGCCCGTCGGCGCCGACGCGCTGGCCGAGGTGGGCGCGGCCGTTTACGCCGGCAGCGATCCGTTCGCCGATCCCGGCGTCGAGCCGCCGCTCGCCTTCGACGGCGACGAGCTGTCCCTCGCCCTGCCGGGAGCCGACAGGAGCGAGATCGACCTGGCCCGCAAGGGCGACGAGCTGATCGTCACGGCCGGGCCGTACCGGAGGATCCTGGCGCTGCCCGCCGCGCTGGCGCGCAGGAAGATCGGCGGCGCCGTGCTCCGCGACGGCCGCCTGCGGGTACGGTTCCTGGCAGGAGGGCGAGATGACTGAGAGCAACGACAGAGATCCCATCGGCACGGTCGCCGAGGAAGCGCGCAAGCTGTTCGACGCGCTGCAGGGGCGAGCCACCCGCCAGGTCGGCAAGACGGTGATCAACTCGTTCACCGGCGGCGGCAGCCGGGACAGGGACGTGTGGGGTGAGGCGGTCGCCGAACACCCCGAGGGCGAGTACATCTGCCGCGCGTGCCCGTTCTGCCGGGCCATCGCCGCGCAGCGGGAGTCGGGGTCGGACGTGACAGGGCATCTGATGGCCGCCGGTGGCGAGCTGTTCGCCGCCTTCCGCCAGGCCGTCGACGCGCTGAGCCGTCCGAGCACCGCCCGCAGGCCCCGTGAGGAGCGACGCGACGACGTGGAGCACATCGACCTGGGCTGAGGAGCTCCGGAGGAAAGGTTGGGACGGACATGCTGACGATCGGCGTGGACATCGGCGGGACGAAGGTCGCCGCGGGCGTGGTGGACGAGAACGGCACCATCATCGACAACGCCTTGCGGCCCACCGCGGCAGACCGGCCCGACCTGCTCGCCGTGACAGTCGCCGACGTGGTCAAGGAGCTGTCGAAGGGCAAGGAGATCGAGGCGGTCGGCGTGGGCGCGGCGGGCTTCGTCGACGAGACCCGCTCCATCGTCCGCTTCGCGCCGAACCTGGCCTGGCGCGAGGAGCCGCTCCAGAAGAAGATCACCGAGCTCGTCGGCCTGCCCGTCGTCGTGGAGAACGACGCCAACGCCATGGCGTGGGGCGAGGCCCGCTTCGGCGCGGGCAGGGGCGAGAGCCACATAGTGTGCGTCACCGTCGGCACCGGCATCGGCGGCGGCATCGTCATCGACGGCCAGCTCTACCGCGGCCGGTGGGGCATGGGCGCCGAGCTCGGCCACATGCAGGTGGTGCCCGAGGGCAGGCTCTGCGGGTGCGGCAACCTCGGCTGCTGGGAGCAGTACGCCAGCGGCAACGCGCTCGTCCGCGAGACCCGCGAGATCGTCGCCAACCAGCCGGAGCGGGCCTCGATCCTGCTCGGCATGGTAGGCGACACGATCGAGGGCGAGGAGATCACCGAGGCCGCCCGGCAGGGTGACGAGGCCTCGCTGGCCGCCTTCGCCAGCATGGCCGACTGGCTGGCGCAGGGCATGGCCGACCTCGCGGCCGTGCTCGACCCCGGGCTCTTCATCGTCGGCGGCGGCGTGTCGCGGGCGGCCGACCTGTTCATCGACAGGACACGCGAGACGTTCGCCCGCGCGCTGACCGGCAGGGGCCACCGGCCGGTCGCCGAGATCAAGCTCGCCCGGCTCGGCGCGTCGGCCGGGCTCGTGGGCGCTGCGGATCTGGCCCGCAGGAGGTAAATTCACGGGGTGACCATCACGGTCGGCACCTACAACGTGCGCGGCATGAAGGATGACGTCGCCGCGCTTGCCAGGGTCATCAAGGCGATGAGTCCTGACGTGCTGTGCGTGCAGGAGGCGCCGCGGCTGCTGTGCTGGCGGCGCCGGCGCGCGGAACTGGCCGAGTCGGCGGGGTTGCGCGTCGCCGCGGGCGGCAGTCTCGGCGGGGTGGCCATCCTCACCGCTCCCGGGGTACGGCTGCTGCACACCGAGAGCCACGTGTTAAAGATCTTCTTAGGCTTGGAGATCAGAGCCGTCGCCATCGCCGTCGTCGAGGTGGAGGGCGCGCGCTTCGCCGTCGGCTCGATCCACCTCGACCTCGACGAGGCGGCCAGGCTCCACCACGCCACGGAGGCCGTCACCATGATCGAGCAGGTCGCGGCCAGGTTCGGCGCCGCGATCGTCCTCGCGGGCGACATCAACGAGCAGGACGACAAGGCCACCTGGCGCTACATCGCGGCCAGGCTGAGCGACTGCTATCCGAGGGCGCCGCGAGGTAATGGTTTCACCTTCACGGCCAGGCGCCCCGGCAAGCGCATCGACGCGATCTTCGCCGCTCAGGGCCTCGAGGTCGCCTGGTGCGGTGGCGTCGACGCCGATCCCGGCGACCTCATGGCGGCCACCGACCATCTGCCGGTGGCCGCCAGGCTTGTGCGGACCTAGGCCGCGACGCGGCGCCGCGGGCCGTACCATTTGCTCATGACCCGTCGCCTTCGGCGGCGTGCGCTGTTCCTGTGCGTGGCAACCATCGTCTCCGGACTGCCCGTCGTGGGCGCCGCGCACGCCGAGCCCGCCAGCACGCCGATCGAGGCGTGGCAGCGCTCGACGAGCGTGCACCTGCGGGCCGACAGCACGCTGACCGACGTGGACGCGGTCTCCGCGACCGAGGTGTGGGCGGTCGGCCAGCAGCAGATCTGGGACGTGTGGGAGAACCGCGGCTCCATCAGCCGGTGGAACGGCAAGACGTGGAGCGAGGTGCCCATCCGCGACACGACGGGCACAGGGCAACTGCGCAGCGTGTCGGCCGTCTCCGCGGGCCAGGTCTGGACGGTGGGCGACGGCCACGACGGCCTGCCGTACCTGGGCAGGGGTGACGCCGGCGGCTTCGACAGGGTCAGGGTGCCCGGCGTGCGGGCGGGCGACTGGTTCGGCGGCATCGACGCCCGCGCCGGCCGGGTCGTCGCCGCGGGCAGCCGCGACGGCAAGGCGCTGCTGCTGACCGGGCAGGACGGCAGGTGGACGCTGCACCAGAGCGAGGAGGACGGCACCCTCTACGCGGTCGCCGGCACCTTCGCCGTCGGCGACACCGGCAAGGCGCCGCTGATCATGCGCTACGCCGAGGGCAAGTGGACCCGGATGCCGCTGCCCTCCGTCCCCGGCGGCTATCTGCGCGACGTCTACGTCGACAGCGCCAAGCGGGCGGTGGCGGTGGGCGGCGTCTACGGCGAGCTGGGCGTGTCCGAGCCGCTCGCGCTGGTCTGGAACGGCAAGCGCTGGAGCCGCGCCGACCTGCCGGAGTCACGCGCCAGGCTGTACGGCGTCACCGGGGACGGCAAGGGCCGTTTCTGGGTCTCCGGCTACGACCCCGACCACGACGACGAGGCGTACCTGCTGCGCAGGGAGAAGAAGCGGTGGGAGGTCATCCGCGGCGGCCCCGAGAAGGTCAGGGGCAGCGTCAGGCTGCAGGCGGTGACCTACCTGCCGGGCAAGGGCGCGGTCTGGGCCGTCGGCCACGTCGTCGACGCGGCCGAACGCTACACCGACATCGTGGAGTCCTTCGCGCGCTCGGCGGACCGCTGACCGCGACCGCCGCGGCGCGTGCTCCCGGCGGTCAGACGACCGCGCCGTCGTCCCAGCCGGAGTCGTTGGGCGGGCCGTCACCCATGCGCACCACGAGCGCCACGAAGCCGCCGATGAAGGCGGCCACCGCGGTGAACAGCGCCCACCCCTGCATGTCCCAGCCGCTCATGGCCGCAACCAGCAGGTAGGCGGGGCCGCCGAACAGGGCCACCCACGCGAGCTTGGTGGCCAGGTCGATCTTGGGCAGCGGAGGGGGCGGCTCGGGCACGAAGTGGCCCTCGTCGTCGTCCTCCTCCAGGGGCGTCTGGTCGTCGTCCGGCTCGGAGGCCTTGATCACCCTGCGGGTGGGCTCGGGCTCGTGATCGGCGGGGGACAGGTTCTCGCTGTCGGGCCACGGCTGCTCGGCCGAGTCCGGCTCGTTGTAGGACGCGACGATCTGACGCCAGACCTCGTCCTCGTCACTCTGCGGCGTCACGTCACATCCTTCACGAAGATCGCACTTGTCCCCCGGTGGCGATCAGTCTCTCTGCAAGGGTACCGAGGCATGTGTCCTGATGAAGTCCAGGCTCCCGGCAAAGATCTTGTCGGCATCGTTGTCGAGGGTCGCAACATGGTAGCTATCGGGGAGCTCCTCCACCGTCACTCCGGCGACCCGCTCGCGCAGGATCGCCACGCTCGTCGGTTTGACCACGTGGTCCTCGGGGCTGTGGAAGACCAGCACCGGCGCCTCGAGCGTCGCCAGGTCGGCCTGCACGAGCGACCACAGCCACGGCAGCGACGCCGCCGCCTTGACCGGTGTGCGCGTGTAGGCCAGCTCGGCCGCTCCCGGCTTCTTGATGTCGCCCGCCACTCCGGGAACCGACGCGATGAACCACTTCAGCAGCGGCGCGAGACGCAGCAGCGGCACGTCGTTGGCGATCGACGGGTTGACCACGATCACGCCCTTGACGCCAGGACCGTGCACCTCCGCCAGCCTTAACGCCATGCAGCCGCCCAGCGAGAGCCCGGCCACGAACACCTCCGCGCACCTGCCCTGCAGGTCCTCGAAGGCCTTCTCCAGCTCGGCGAACCAGTCCTCCCAGCGGGTGTGGCTCATCTCCTGCCAGGTGGTCCCGTGCCCGGGCAGCCGCGGCAGGGCCACGGTGAGGCCGTGCGCCGCCAGGTACTCGCCCCAGGGCCGCAACGACTGTGGTGTGCCGGTGAAGCCGTGACACAGCAGGACACCCACCTGTCCGGCCTCGTGGTGGTACGGCTCAGCGCCTGGCATGACCGGCATAACCGCTCCTCGCCGGGAAATCATCCCTGCACAATTTCGTCGGTAATTGATCCCCGATTTGCCCGATCGTCGCATGATATGGGGGAGTTGCGCGAGTGGTGGTGTAGGAGCTTGGCCACCGAGATGCGAAGATGATTACCGACTGTTCCGAGGGAGAGGTGGCCAGGTGTTCTATTGGGTGGTCAAGGCCATCTTGGCGCCGTTCCTGCATCTGATCTTCCGGCCGTGGGCCGAGGGCCTCGACAACGTGCCGCGTCAGGGGCCCGTCATCCTCGCGGGCAACCACCTGTCCTTCGCCGACCATTTCTTCGGCGCCCTCCACCTGCCGCGCAAGGTGATCTCGCTCGGCAAATCCGACTACTTCACCGGCCGCGGCGTCAAGGGCTTCTTCACCCGGCTGTTCTTCAGCGGCGTCGGCACCGTACCGATCGACCGTTCGGGCGGCAAGGCCAGCGAGGCGGCGCTGCGCACCGGCAAGCGGATCCTCGCCGAAGGCAGCGTGCTCGGCATCTACCCCGAGGGCACCCGCTCGCCCGACGGCCGCCTCTACAAGGGCAAGACCGGCGTGGCCAGGCTGGCGCTGGAGTCGCGGGCCCCGGTCATCCCCTGGGCCATGGTCAACACCTTCGAGATGATGCCGCCGGGACGGCCGCTGCCCAAGCTCGGCATCAGGCCGGGCGTGCGCTTCGGCAAGCCGCTCGACTTCTCCCGCTACTACGGCATGGAGGACGACCGCCTGGTGCTTCGCGCGGTCACCGACGAGATCATGTACGCGCTGATGGAGCTGTCGGGCCAGGAGTACGTCGACAAGTACGCCGCCAGCGCCAAGGTCGAGATGGAGCGCGCCGCCAGGGCGGCACGCGCCTAACCCTCCTCGGCCACCTGGCGCCGCCCGCTGTCCTCGACCACCCGCCTGACGGTGGCGCGCAGCCACGCGTGCGCCGCGTCGGCGTCGTGGCGAGGATGCCAGGCCTGCGCCTGCCGTGGCAGGCGCTGTTCCTCATCCCCGTCCCGATCGCCGGGCTGCTCGCCCTGCTCACCGCCAGGCTCGCGCCCCGGCTGCCCCGCCACCACGCCGACCTCGACCTGCCCGGCGCCGCGCTGCTGATCGCCGGATCCGTCGCGCTGCTGTTCGGCGTCATCGAAGGACCCTCGCACGGCTGGCTCAGCGCCCCCGTGCTCGGCGCTTTCGCCGTCGCCGCCGCGCTTCCTCGCGGGATTCGTCGCCCACCAGTTCCGTACGGCGGGGCCGCTGCTCGACCCCCGCCTGTTCGCCAGGCCGGGACTGCGGGCGGGCACGCTCGGCGTCGCCGTGCTCTTCTCCGGGCTGTTCGCGCTGTTCTTCGTCAACGCCCGCTACCTGCAGGACGTCATGGGCCTGTCGCCGCTGCTCACCGGCCTGGCGATCCTGCCCCTCACCATCCCGATGATCGTGCTGTCCCGGCTGTCGGCGCGCTTCGACCTGCGCGTCGCGGTGCCGTCCGGGCTCGCGCTGGTCGTGGCCGGGCTGGTGACGCTGTCGTTCGCGGGCGCCGGCACGCCGTACCTGGTCTACGCCGTCGGGCCCACGCTCATGGGCGCCGCCCTGGCCACCCACGGCATGTCGGCGGGCTACCTCGTGATCGCGGGCGTCGTCCTCGCCGGGGCGCTGCTCAGTCTGCGGTGGCTTCGCGCACCCGCCGCACGTGCTCAGGCGTCGTACGGCAGCAGCCCCCGATGAGAGCGGCGCCCATCTCCTTCCACTCCCTGGCGGCCTCGCCGAACTCGGCCGGGTCGGCGGTCCCCAGCCAGCGCCGGTTGTCCGCGTCCCACGTCTCGCCCGAGTTCGGGTAGACGACGATCGTGAACCCGGCCAGCTGCCGGAGCAGGCCCGGGATGTGGGCCGGCGAGGTGCAGTTCACGCCGACCGCCACCACCTGCGGGCTGTCGGCGAACAGGGCCGCGGCGAGCCTGATCGGGGTGCCGTCGTTGAGATGCTTGTCGTCGCGGCAGGAGAAGGCGAGCCAGGCCTTCGTCTCGGGCGTCTCCTTGAGGAGGCGGCCGATCGCCTTGGCCTCCGCGAACGACGGGATGGTCTCACAGGCCAGCAGGTCAGCGCCCGAACCCGCCAGGATCTCCCACCTCGGACGGTGCCAGGCGACCAGGCCGTCCTCGTCGAGGTCGTAGTCACCGGTGTATTCCGCGCCGTTGGCCAGGTACGCGCCGTAGGGGCCGACGCTCGCCGCGACCAGACCGCCGCCCGCCTCGTCCCTGGCCTGGACGGCGAGCTCGACGGACAGGGCGATCAGGTCGGCGGCCTCGCGCTCGGACATCCCCCGCTTGACGAAGCCGGGGACGGAGGCCTGGTAGCTGGCGGTCGTGGCCACCTGCGCGCCGGCGGCGAAGTAGTCGGCGTGGACGCGGCGGATCAGGGCGGGGTCCTCCACCAACAGCCGGGCCGACCACAGGTCGTCGCTCAGGTCGGCACCCAGGGCTTCGAGGTGGGTGGCAAGACCGCCATCCAGGACAAGTGTGCTCACACCATCACCTTATGCGCTGCTGCCTGGGCGTTCTTCCCGGAGGACAGGCGCCTCCCGCGCTCGTTCGTCCGGATGTGGTCGGTGCGAGCACACCCGTGGAGGCTCGAGCCCGCATTCGGCCCCGAGAAATTCCTGCCCCGGCGGCAGCAAGACTCCCGCCCTGCCCGCTCGCCATGGGGGCCGGCCGCCCCCCACTACCGCGTGCGCCCTCCACTCGCTCCTCCCGTGCGCCTCCGCCCGATCCTCCCGTGCGCCTCCGCCCGCTTCCCGTGTGCTTTCCCTCCCCTCCGTGACCGTCATCGGACGGCGCCTCGCTTGCCTGCGGTACTCGACGCAAGGGTGGGTGATGCACCCCGACCCCCGGGAGGTGCCGGGCCTTCCGAACTCGCGACGGTGAGAACCCCCGCCCGCTCTGGCGGACGGTGGGCCCCCGCCCGCTCTGGCGGACGGTGGGCCCCCGCCCGCTCTGGCGGATGGTGAGAACCCCCGCCCGCTCTGGCGGACGGTGGGCCCTCGCCCGGTCTGGCGGACGGTGGAGGCCCCGCCCGCGAGAGCCGCCGTGTCGGTTACTCGGGCATGAGGACCCTGTCGATGACGTACACGGTCGCGTTGGTCGTGCGAACGTCGCCGCAGACCACCTTGGCGTCATTCACCCGATAGCTCTCTCCCGAGCCCGAGGTGGTCAGCCGGCCGCCCTCGAGAGTGGTGAGTGTGGCGTCGGCCAGGTCGGTGGGCGTCTGCTCACCCTTGACCACGTGATAGGCGAGGACCTTGGTGAGCATCTCCTTGTCGGCCAGTACCCGATCCCGCGTCTGTTGCGGGATCGCGGCGAAGGCGGCGTTCGTCGGCGCGAACAGGGTGATGTCCTTGGCGGAGTTGAGCGTGTCCACGAGCCCGGCCTTCGCCACGGCGGCGGTCAGCGTGGACAGTGCGGGGGTGGTGGCCGCCGCCGTCGCCACGGGCTGCTCGGCCATCGCGCTGAAGCTGCCGGTGCCCGAGTCGGGTACGGCCGAGCACGCGGGACCGAACGGCTCCTCGGCCGCCCCGGACATGGCGGTGGCCATCGTGCTGACCGCCATGGTGGCGGCCAGGGTCAGGGCTGCCGGAAAAAGGAAGATGCGTCTCATGGTGCTTCCTTGTCTGGGATTGTGTCGTCAGCCCGGTATTCGGGCTTTCCGGTGGCCCGGAGGCGACAGGCGGCCCAAGAAACGGCAAAGCATGACAATTCCATTGAGCTGTCAAGAAAGGTCAAAGCGTGACGAGCCCGCCGTTCTGCCGGGCAAGCGTGCTGTATGGCTCGATGTCTGGTGACCGGGGCGAGCGGGTACATCGGCGGACGGCTCGTACCCGAACTGCTCGCCGCCGGGCACGACGTGCGCTGCATGGTGCGCTCGGCGGGACGGCTGCGCGACCTGCCCTGGGCAGGACGAACCGAGATCGCCGAGACCGACGCGCGCGACCTCGACCGGACCGCCGACGCCCTGCGCGGCATCGACGTCGCCTACTACCTCATCCACTCCATGAGCGGCGGCCGGGACTTCGCCGCCGCCGACCGGCAGGCGGCGCGCACGTTCGCCGCCGCGGCACGGCGTGCCGGGGTCCGGCGGATCGTCTACCTCGGCGGCCTCACACCGGAGCCGGGCGAAGGCCGGGCCGTCTCGACGCACATGAGCTCCCGCGCCGAGGTCGGCGAGATCTTCCTGTCGTCCGGGGTGCCGACCGTGGTCCTCCGCGCCGCGGTGATCATCGGGTCCGGGTCGGCCTCCTTCGAGATGCTGCGGTACCTGACCGAGCGGCTGCCGGTGATGACGACGCCGCGCTGGGTGCGCAGCCGTACCCAGCCCATCGCCGTCCGGGACGTGCTGCGCTACCTCGTGGCGTGGGCGGCGATCGACGAGGAGGTCAACAGGGACTTCGACATCGGCGGGCCCGACGTGCTGACCTACGCCGAGATGATGAACCGCTACGCGGCCGTGGCCGGCCTGCCCCCGCGACTGATCATCCCCGTGCCGCTGCTGACACCCAGGCTGTCGAGCCTGTGGGTGGGGCTCGTCACGCCGGTCCCCGCCTCGATCGCCCGTCCCCTGGTGGAGTCGCTGCGCACCCAGGCCGTGTGCCGCGAGCACGACATCGCCCGGTACGTCGGCGACCCGCCGGGCGGCCTGATCCGCTTCGACCGGGCCGTCTCTCTCGCGCTCCAGAAGATCAAGGAAGTCGACGTGGCGACCCGATGGTCCTCGGCGGCCGTACCGGGCGCGCCGAGCGACCCCCTGCCCACCGATCCCGACTGGGCGGGTGGCAGCCTCTACATCGACCAGCGCAGCGCGGTCGTCAGCGCCGCCCCCGAAGAGCTGTGGGCGGTCATCGAGGGCATCGGCGGCGAGAACGGCTGGTACTCCCTCCCCGTCGCATGGAAGATCCGCGGCGTCCTCGACCGGCTGGTCGGCGGGGTGGGCCTGCGCCGAGGCCGCCGCGACCCGCTGCGACTCCGGGTCGGCGACTCCATCGACTTCTGGCGGGTCGAGGAGATCGAACACGGACACCTGCTACGGCTGCGCGCCGAGATGCGGCTGCCCGGACTGGCCTGGCTCGAGCTGAGCCAGCGCCTCGAGAACGGGCGCACCGTCTACCACCAGCGAGCCGTCTTCCATCCCCACGGTCTGCTCGGGCACCTCTACTGGTGGACGATCCTCCCCTTCCACGGGCTGATCTTCGGCCGGATGCCGAGGAACGTGGCGGCCGCGGCCCGCGACACCGCACGCCGAGGACCGGATGGCGGGCCACGGGTGAGCCCCGGAGGGTGAGAGATGACGGCGGGCCGCGGCCCGCGACACGGCCCGCGGAGGACGGGGTGACGGGCCACGGGTGAGCCCCGGAGGGTGAGAGATGACGGCGGGACCCAGGGGCGGGCACGCTGACGACAGGGCAGCGTCCTCCGCCGCCGGGTCACTGGGCTGCTGGATGGAGGCCGCGCGGCGGTGAATCCACGCGGCCATGGGCTGTCGGACCCTCCATCCTGTCTCCGAACGCCGGACCTGTCCTCAGCCTCCTCGTTTCCAGAACGGGCGGGAGCGGCGGGTGGCGGAGTCGGTGGAGGACTCGCCCACCAGCAGAGTGAGGACCTCCACCGCGCGTGCCCACAGCGCGTCCGTGTCGGCGCCGGGGTGTTCGGCCGCTTCGAGTTCGGTGGCCAGCGCCGACAGCTCGGCATGACCGCCGAGATGAGCGGCGAGGGCGGCCAGCCTGCTGCCCAGGTCGGCCAGGTAGAGCCGGCGGTCGACGTGGACCGTCTTCAGCCGGTCGAGTTCGGCCACCAGCTGCGGTCTGACCAGGTCGAGCGACTGCCCGGCCGCCGGACGCGGCGGGGTGGCCTTCCCGCGGCCGAGCCTGGCGCTGAGCCCGCGGGACGGCCTGCCACGCGTGACGCGTGCCGCGTCCTCGCTCGCTTCGCGCGAGGGTCCTTCAGGCAACCAGCGCACCCCGCCGGACCCGCCGGGTCCACCGCGGTCGCCGCCTCCGCCGGGCAAACCGGAGACACCGGACCCTCCAGATCCAGCAGGCTCTCCAGCCCCGGGCTCTCCAGCTCCGCCGGGCCCTCCGGGCCCACCAGGGCTGCCGTGCTGTCCGGTGTCTGACGGTCCTGCTGGTGCTGCCGGTCCAGGCGCGGACTCCGCGACGTGGGCCGTGCCGAAGCCGCCCGAGAAGCCGCCCGAGAAGTCGCCGGAGGCCGGAGCGCCGGGCTCGGGCAGGCCCCCGGGGGCCGGCGAGCCGGTACGCCTGGGGGCGGCCGGCCTGGGCGGGGTGACGGGAGCGGCGGCCGCCATCGCGGTGAACATCATGCCGGACGCGGCGGGTGGCGCCATGGGTGGCTCCCACCCGCTGGGCGGTTCGACGGGCTGGATCACGTGGTGTTCGGGGGCGCCGTCGGTGACCTGGCGGGTGTCGACGGCGACGTATGCGGTGAAGCGGCACAGCACGCCGTAGATGAGGGAGGTCTCCACGATCCTGGACTCCAGGTCGTGCTCGCCCATGGCGTAGCGGTCCTCCAGGTCGCGCAGGTGCGCGCGGGCCCAGACGGCGCGGATGGCGGGATTGTCTACCACGGTGCCGGGAACGGTCTGCTCCCACGGCGCGCCGCCCGCGAGACCGTGGACGGTGACGGAGGAGCCGTCGCGGTAGCGTCCCGACACGGTCAGCGGGACGCCAGGGAAGATCGCGCCCAGGTGAGTGACGGTGCCGGCCTCGACGTCGAGGCCCTTCAACGACAGGTCGGTGACCAGCGGGGCGCCGATCCTGCGGTGGATGTGGTCCATGGCGGCGTCGAGGCGGTCCTCCGACTCGACCAGCTCGCAGCGGCCGGCGCCGAGGCTGGCGAGCCTGCCGAGGAAGCCCGCGTTGACGGCCCTGTCGATGCCGACGACGTGCACGCGCATGGCCGACAGGGCGCCTCCCGTCTGCTCCAGGATCTGGTCCTCGTTGCCGACCTGGCCGTCGGTGACCAGCACGACGATCCGGTCGCGAGGCCCGTCCTCGACCGGCTCGCCCGGCACGGTGGCGGGCTCGCCGACGGGCCCGCCGGGCGGGGCGGCGACGCCGTCCTGGGCGATGGCATCCGTGCCGGCCGCCCGGGGCTGGGCGAGCAGGGTGATGGCCCGCCGGAGCGGGGCGAGCAGTTCGGTGCCGCCGCGGGCGTCGACCCTCGACAGGTGTTCGACCGCGCGGTAGCGGTTGCGGTCGGAGGCCGCCCGCAGCCCCTCGAACGCCGGCTCCACCACCGAGTCGAACGTCAGCACCGCGAACCTGTCGTCGCCGGTGAGCGTGTCGACGATGCGGGCGGCGGCACGCCGGGCCGCCACCATCTTCCAGCCGGTCATGCTGCCCGAGCGGTCGAGCAGCAACACCACGTCGCGGGGGGTACGCCGCTCCGGGAGCGCGGGCGGCAGCACGGTCAGGTCGAAGGTGCCCTCGCCGTCGAGCAGCAGCGCCGTCGAGGCGTCGAAGCCCAGGCGCAGGATGAAGTCGCGGTCGAGGCGCTCGCCGGGGCGTACCTCGACGGTCGTGCCCTCGCGCTGGACGACGTGCAGGCTCGAGGCCAGCTCGCGCAGCTCGAGGCCCGCCGGATCGACGTCGGCGCGCAGCGACAGCCGTACCGGATGGGGGAAGCCCGGCAGCAGCACGGGCGGGGTGACGCGGGAGGCGTCGGGAACGGCGTCGGTGTCGGGGGCCACGCCGCCGCCCGCGGGGGCGCCGTCGACGGGCGCGCCGGGGATGTAGCGGGGCGCGACCACGAGGGGGAAGCGGAAGGTGGCCGCACCGTCCTCGTACGGCAGCGGCTGGCTCAGCGTGAGGCGCACGGTGACGCGCTCGCCCGGCAGGATGTTGCCCACCGTGATCGTGAAGACGTCGGGCCTGTCCTCCTCGGCGAGCGCGGCCCGCCTGCCCTCGCTGAGCGCCCTGTCGTAGTCGGCTCTGGCCTGGCCGCGCTCCTTGAGCACCCCCTCGATCACCCGGCCGTCGGCCTCCATCGTGAACGCGGTCACGGCCGCCCTGTCCGGCAGCGGGAAGACGTACGTGGCCTCCAACGTCACGTCGAACGGGTTGCGGAAGCCCTGGGCCACCTCCACGCCCGCGATCAGCCCGCTGATGCGCGCGACGACGTCGACGCTCTCCAGCGGGAGG
The DNA here is from genome assembly GCF_053586935.1 of Nonomuraea sp. NPDC003727. Taxonomy (NCBI): domain Bacteria; kingdom Bacillati; phylum Actinomycetota; class Actinomycetes; order Streptosporangiales; family Streptosporangiaceae; genus Nonomuraea; species Nonomuraea sp. NPDC003727. Next base: position 403,513 of record NZ_JBSFNE010000006.1, on the reverse strand, counting down.
TTGCCGCGCTCGGTCCGCAGCGCGCCCATGCCGGCCTCGGGGAGCGGCAGGCACTCTGTCGGGTCCAGCGAGATGATCTTCATGTCGCGCTCCCTTCGTGGAGGCGGCGCTCTTCGAGCACCGCGAGAAGCGGTCCGGCGGCGGCGAGGACTGCCTCGATGTCGGCTTCTGAGGGGGTACGGCCGGCGCCGTCGATGAGCAGCGTCACGCCCTCGGCCAGCCGTACGCCGTGGACAGGCCATGACCGCGGGCCGTGCTGGGGCCGGCGCGCCCAGAACCTCGGCCGTGCGCCTTCACCCGGCCACACGATGTCGGGGCCGCCCGGCGCGCCGAGGAGCGGGGCCGGAGCCATCCAGGACCCTCCGTCGGGCGGCCAGGCGGATCCGGGACCCGCGGCGGGGGCAGATGGCGACGGCGGGCTGGGGGACGAGCCGCCGGGAACCGCCGGGGGCCATGACGGCGACGCTGGGTCGGCGGTGAGAGACGCGTCGGGCCCGGCGCCGGCGGCAGGGGCGTGGTCCCGGTGGGGAGCGAGGTCGTGGATCGGATCGGGGACCCGTGAAGGGTCGCGGGGCGGCGCCTGGTATGGCGCCGGGCCGGGGGTGGCTTCGGGACGGAGCGCAGCGGTCGCGGGCGGTCGGGAGGCGTTCGGTGGAGCGGACGCCGAAGGTGTGGCATGAGGCTGCGGGGGAGTCGGCCCCGGCGCGGCGGGGGCGGCCTGGGCAGGCGCGGCTGAGACCGGCGGGGACGTGGCTGTGCGCTCCTGGGCGGACGATGCGGTGGGGGAGGGCTGAGAAGGCGCGGCCGGAACCGGCGGGGGAGCGACTGTGCGCTCCGGGGCAGACGGCTCGGCGGGGTCGCGCGGGGGGTGCGGGGGAGAGGTCTCGGTGGGCGGGGTGAGGTGGGCGGCCCGGGCGAGCATCGTGTCGGTGGCGCCCGCGAGAGCGACCTGGATCTCAGCGATGGACGATCCGTCGGCCTGCATCCGCTTGATCGCCACCAGTTGCAGCAGGTGCCGCCGCCCATAGAGGGCCACCCTGCCGCGCCTGGTGAGCGGCGGGTCGAGGAGCCCGATCGTGGCGTACCACCGGATCAGCCGCTCGCTCGGCACCTCGCGCACCCGGCCGTTGACCTGCTGGCCCGAGGCGCGCAGATGCTCGGCGGCGCGCTCCGCCAGCTCGCTGATCGTCCAGGTCTCGCTCATGATGCAACAATGACACTGTCATCGTTGCAGTGTCAAGATGGGGAAGATTCGGCTGGTGGCCGGGGTTGTTACGGGGGAGACCAGATTGTCGAGCGACGAGAGGAAACCTCATGGCTACGATCACCGGACCGCTGTCGGGCGACGCGCGCAAGGTTGTCGCGGAGGCTCTGCAGGGGGCGCTGGTCGACCTGATCGATCTGTCTCTGGTGGGCAAGCAGGCCCACTGGAACGTGATCGGTCCCCACTTCCGTCCGCTGCACCTGCAGCTGGACGAGCTGGTGACGGTCGCGCGTGAGCACGCCGACACCGTCGCGGAGCGTGCCGTCGCGCTGGGGATCAACCCCGACGGGCGCTCGGCCACGATCGCGGCGTCGACGAAGCTGCCGCAGCCGGAACACGGCTGGATCGAGGACGGCAAGGTCGTCGCGACCTTCACCGACATCCTCGAAGGCGTCATCAGGCGGATGCGGGAGCGGGTCGCCGCCACCGACGAGCCGGACCCCGTGACGCAGGACCTGCTGATCGCCGTCACGCAGGACGTCGAGAAGCAGCACTGGATGTTCCAGGCCCAGCGCTGACGTCACGGCCCTGCGCCGGACACGGCACCCGCACGGCACGCCCATGCGCACGGCCCTGCGCCGCGCCGGGCGACGGCCCCGGGCGGAGGGACCGCGGGAAGCCGGGCGCAGGGCGGCAGGAAGGGCGGAGGGCTACAGGAAGAAGGCGGCCAGCGTGGCGATCGGGGGGCGGGTGGCCAGGAGCAGGCGCAGCCCCTCCTCCGTCCCGTGGGTGGCCACCTCGGCCTCCACCAGCGCCCGCAGCCACGCGTCGCCGTCGCCCCGCAGCGCCGCCCCTTCCAGCCGGTCGAGCACGGTCGCCCCCGGGTGCGCCTCCCTGGTCAGCGCCGACAGCAGGTGCGGCCACCCGACCGTGAGGGCGGCCAGCTTGGCCACCGCCGCGTCGGGCGTGCGGGGCGCCCCGGCGAGCTGCCGCCGGTAGCTGACGAACGAGTAGAAGCGGAACACGTTGAGGTACCGCTTCACCTCGCGCGGGTTGCGCAGGTCGAGCCACGGGAGGGTGCCCCCGATGGCGTGGAAGGCGTTCTCGTCGCTGTAGAGGTCGCCGAAGACGCGGTCGGCGGCCCGCCGTACCTCTTCGGGGCGGGCGCCGAGGGCGTGCTGCGCGTGGCGGACGCTGTGCTCCAGGGTCGCCGACGTGGGCGACAGGCGCCTGATGGCGGCCTCCACCTTGTCGATCTCCTCCTCCCGTACGGGTTCGGCGGACGGCGGCGCGTCGTCGGCCTGCAGGCCGAGCAGGCCGCGCAGGTAGTGGGGCAGGCGGTCCTCGTCGAGCTGCGGCACGCTCAGCGGCAGCTGCACGATCTTCTCCAGGAACCGCCAGCCGACGCCTTCGGGCAGCCGCAGCCCCCGGTAGGCGTTCTCGACGTGCGCGGCCACCACGTCGGGCTCCATCGCCAGCACGAAGACGCAGTTGGGGAACTCGCCCGCCAGGAACAGGTTGATCGCCTCGATGACGTGCGCGACCGTGCCGGCGGAGCAGCGGTCGAGGTCGTCGACGAACACCACCAGCGGGCGTTCGGGGGTGGCCACCAGGTCCAGCACGTTGCGCATGTCGGTCTGCACCAGGTGCAGGAAGCCCGCCTTGCCGCGGTAGCCGTGCTCGCCGGCGAGACCGAGCGGGTCGGCCGGGCGCATCAGGTCGCTGAAGCTGCCGCTCGCCGCCTCGCCGAAGAACCTGGCCATCCGCAGCGTCCCGGTGATCATCGAGGCCAGGGCGCCCGACGAGCCGATCGCGGCGGCCGCGCCCTTCAGCCACGGCAGCAGCTGTTCGGCCGCCAGCGCCGCGCCGGACAGCAGCAGCGTGCCGGCCAGCGCGATCCCGACGGGCGCGAGCCTGGTGAGGGCCAGCCGGTAGGCCTGGCGGCGGACGGACTCCCTGTCGACCCGGGTGAGGTTCAGCTCCAGCCAGAACCGTTCCCGCTCGGCGGGCGGCAGGCGCCGGGTGACCTGCGTGATGATCTCGTGGGCGAGACCGGCCCACACCTGCTCGCCGTCCTGGTACATCCACGGGTTGAACCAGACCGTCGGCCGCCAGTCGCCCCCGGCCTCCGGTACGGCCCGGCCGGCGCGCGGGGCGACCGCCCGCCGTACCCGATCGAGGATCTCGGCGTTGGTCACCTGGCCGCGCTCGCGGCGCGGCACGCGCAGCCCGACCGGGTTCTCGCCGCTGGCTCCCGGGTCGAGAAGTTCCTGCACCATCCGCATGAGTGAGGTCTTGCCGACGCCCCACGGCCCTTTCACGCCGATCGTCAGCGGCGGCTGGGTGTCGGGGTGGCGGATGAAGGCGGCCATCGCCTCGGCGTAGACGCGGTGCCCGAGCCGGTCGTCGAGCGTCCACCGGTCCGGGGTCAGGCGGGCTCTCGGCCGTACGGCGGTGCGGCCCGCGCGCAGCCGCCGCAGGTTCCACGCCAGCCGGTCGGCCTCCTCGAGTGTCAGCAGCGATCCGCCGAACTCGCGTACCGCCTGGTGCGGAACCGGGGCCAGACCCCAGCGGACCAGCTCGTCCAGGCCTTCGCGGGCGTCCAGCAGGGCGGCGTGGTCGGCCGTCAGCTGCTCGGCGGGCCCGAGCAGCGAGGCCACGGGCAGCAGCCGCCGCGCGGCCTCGCTCAGGTGCAGGTCGTGGACGCGGGCGACGATCTCGGCCGCCGATTCGGGCACCTCCCGCTCGCCCACCGCTCTCAGCATGGCCGCCGTGTGCGCCAGCGCCACCTCTCCCGGGGTACGGCCCGCGCTGACGGTCACGTCCTCGATGTCGCCGTGGCCGAACATGATCGCGCGCAGGTCGGAGCCGCGTTCCTCGTAGGCTTGCCGCGCCATGCCGTACAGGTCGGCGACCGTGACCGCGTCGCGCCGGGACAGCAGGCCGTCGGCCAGCAGCCCGGTGAGGGAGGGGGCGGGGCCGGGCCGCTCGGTGCCGCGGCCGAGCGCGGCCGTCAGGGCGGCGGCGGCCACGGGCGGGTCGCCCGGCACGTTGAGCCGCGCGTGGCCGGGCTGCTCGGGGCCGGTGTGCAGCACCCAGCCGAAGTCGACCACCAGCAGCAGCGCCGCCGCGCAGGAGTCGCCGAGCCGCCGCGAGAACTCGGCGATCAGTCCCGTGAACGCGCTCGGCACCCACGCCGATCCGGCGGGCCAGCGGACCAGTAGCAGCTCGCCGGGCTCGGCCGACTGGAGGAAGGCCGCCAGGTCGGGGAAGGGGGTTTCAGGGCCGCAGGTGCGCACGCCGAACGCGCACTGCCGGAGGGCGTGCGCGAACCTGCGGGAGGGCTCACCGTCCAGGAAGACCAGGGCCCTGCGGGCCTTGATCCGGGGTGCCGGCCGCATGGGTGTCATGTCCAGGATGCTGGGACCCAGGATCGGCGGTGGCGCAGGGTTTGCGCAGAGTTTGACCGCGCGATCCCTTTCCATTCATGTCATTCCGATCGACTGGGCAAGGGCTTGGGCCTAGCGTGGCAACCGACAGGGAGGGCCCCACATGTTGCGCAGAACAGTGCTCCGCACGGGCGCCGTCGTGGTCGGCTCCCTGTGGCTCGGCTCGCCGGAGGCCCACGCCGCCGCCGGCCCCTACGGGCCGCTCGGCAAGCCCAACGCCGACGGACTGGCGCTCCCCAAGGGCTTCACGGGCCGGGTGGTGGCCCGTTCGGGGCGCAAGGTGGCGGGCCTGAGGTGGCACGCCGCCCCGGACGGCGGTGCCTGCTTCCCCGACGGCGACGGCTGGATCTACGTGTCCAACTCCGAGATCCCGCTGCTCGGCGGCGCGTCGGCGCTGCGGTTCGGGCCTGACGGCGCCGTCCGCGACGCCTACCGCATCCTGTCGGGCACCGACCTCAACTGCGCCGGCGGCGCCACCCCGTGGAACACCTGGCTGTCGTGCGAGGAGGTCACCAGGGGCCGCGTCTTCGAGTGCGACCCGTACGGCTCCCGCGCCGCCCGCCCCCGCCTGGCCATGGGCCGCTTCAAGCACGAGGCCGCCGCCTGCGACCCCGACCGGCAGGTCGTCTACCTGACCGAGGACGAGCCTGACGGGTGCTTCTACCGGTTCAGGCCGCGCGACTGGGGCGACCTGACGGAGGGCACGCTGGAGGTGCTGACCACGTCGGGCGCCTGGCGGCGTGTCCCCTCGCCGGCCGCGCTCACCAGGGCCACCCGCCACCAGGTCGACGACGCCAGGCACTTCGACGGCGGTGAGGGCTGCCACTACATGGGCGGCGTCTGCTACTTCACCACCAAGGGCGACGGCAAGGTGTGGGCCTACGACGCCGTCAAAGGCAGCCTGGAGCCGCTGTCGAGGGTGCGGGGCGCCGACAACATCACCGGTTCGGAGGCGGGCGAGCTGTTCGTCGCCGAGGACGGCGGCAACATGGAGATCAGCCTGGTCGGCCGCTCGGGAGAGGTTTCCCCGTTCCTGCGGCTGGCGGGCCACGACCGGTCGGAGCTGACCGGGCCCGCCTTCTCCCCCGACGGCAGGCGGCTCTACTTCTCCTCGCAGCGGGGCAGGAAGGGCGACGCGGGCGGGCTCGACGGCCACACCTTCGAGGTGACGGGGCCTTTCGCTCAGGCGTTGCTCAAGTAGCCGGTCAGCGCCGCCTTCAGCTCCTCGGTCAGCGCGGGCGAGTGGTGCGGGATCACGGCCTTGACCATGGAGACCGCCATCGTGCCCATCAGCAGGGCCCGGTCGGGGTCGAGGCCGGCGGAGCGGCGCAGGAGCAGCTCGGCGACCTGCTCGGCGATCGCCGCGTGCAGCCGTTGCGAGGCGGCCGCCAGCCGGTCGCCCGTGGCCGAGCCGTACAGCAGGGCCCAGTAGGCGGGCGAGCGGCTCTTGAAGGCCACGCTCTCGTCGACGAACGCCGCCACCAGGGCCTCCAGCGGCACCTCGGGGGTGACGGCGGCCAGCCGCTCGGCCCAGTACTCGCCGCGCTCGTCGGTGTAGCGGGCCACCAGGCCGTCGAGGATCTCGTCCTTGTTGCGGAAGAACTGGTACAGCGAGCCGGGCGACATGCCCGCCCGCGCCGCCACCTGGTTCGTCGTGAGGTCGGGGTAGCCCACCTCGGCGATGACCAGCTCCGCCGCGTCGAGGATCTCGGCCATGCGCTTGAGGCCCCGCGCCTGGCGGCGTACCGGACGGTCGGACATGCGAGCAGTTTACCGAGTTTCGTCGGCGACCAGCAGCGCCTCGGCGCCCACGGGCGTGAACCCCGCCGCCAGGAAGGCGCGCAGGCTGGCCGCGTTGCCAGGGGCGACCTGCGCCCACAGCGGCTCGTCGCACAGCGCGCGGGCCGCCGCGGCCAGCTTCCTGCCCACGCCGCGCCCCCGGTGGGCGGGATCGACCTCCACCGCGACCTCCCACCGCCCCGCCACGCCCCTGCCGATCACCAGCACGCCCTCCTCGCCGGCCCACACGCGTACGGCGTCACGGTGCCGCATGGCGCGCGCCACGCGGGGATGGCCGTCGTCGGTGATCTCGGTGAGCCCGGCGGGCGGCGGCCCTGCCAGCGGCCGGGCGAGCAGGAGCGCGTCGAGGTTGTCGACCGTCCTGCCGGTCTCCAGCTCCAGCGCCCGCAGGAACGGCGGGTTCAGCGGCGCGGACAGGTCGCCGTCGGGCAGCCTGTCGCGCAGCCAGCCGTGGTCGAGGTCGGCGAAGACCACGCTGTGCGCGGTGAAGGCGATCACGCCCATGTCGCGGTGGCTGGGTTGCGGCACGATCGTCACCGTGCCGTCGGCGCGGGGAAGCCTGCCCGCCGCCACGTCGGACAGCAGCTCGGCCAGTGTCATCAAGGGTCTCTCCTGTCGTCGGGGACGCGGCATCCCCTCCTGATCTACCGCAATCCGCAGGCCGGGGAGTGCGGGCCCGCTTCAGAGGTCGAGGGACCAGACCTGCTCGACGACGTCCACCCCGTTCTCGACCGACGTCTCCTCCGAGTCCAGGCTGAAGCCCGCCGCCTGGTAGATCCTGCGCGCGCTCACCAGCGAGTCCCTGGTCCACAGCACGATCCGCTTGTACCCCGACTCCCGCGCGTGCCGCAGGCACTCCTCCACCAGCCGCCGCCCCAGGCCGAGCCCGCGCGCCGCGGGCTCCACCAGCAGCATCCGCAGCTGCGCGGTGGTGTCGTCCTTGTGCACGCAGAACACCGAGCCGACCGGCTCCCCGTCGATCTCGGCGATCCAGCCCGTGTCCCTGGCCGGGTCGTACTCGCTGACGATGCGCGCGACGACCTTCTCGAACTCGAGGCCCCAGCCGTACTCCTTGCCGTACAGCGCCGCGTGCCGCCAGACGGCCCATCCGAGATCGCCCGTGCGCGGCGGCCTGATGACGTACGGCACGCGCGAGGCGGGCGCCTCCCGGCCGAGCGTCTTCCTGATCGACGACATCGCCGCGACGAGCCGCGCCTGCTCCTCCTCGCCGAGCCCGTCGAGCAACTGGCTGATCCGCTCGCTCTGGCGCCGGTCGAGCCCGGCGAAGGTGGTCGTGCCGGCCTCGGTGAGCCGGACGACCTGCTTGCGGGCGTCGCTCGAGGACCGCTCCCTGACGAGCAGGCCGTCGGCCTCGAACCTGGCCAGGATTCTGCTCAGGTATCCGGCGTCGAGGTCGAGCATGCGCCGCAGCTCGCCCGCCTCCAGCGCCGGCCCCTCGGCGCTGGCGAGCTCGAACAGCACCCTCACCTCGGTCAGGGAGTAGGGCGAATCGAGCATGCCGAGCTGCAGGACGCCGATCACCTTGGTGTAGAAGCGATTGAAGGCCCTGATCTCAGCGATCATTGCCTCGGTCAATGAGTTCATTGACACAGTCAAGCATGAGAGGATGTCTGTTGTGAAGCACCTGTTCATTGGTGGATACGGTCCCGACATCGTGGTCGCGGGCAAGGACCTGACCGTGCTCGCGCGCGCCGCGGCCCACAAGGCCTCCTTCCTTGCCTTCCATCCCGCGATGCCGGTGCTGTACGCCGTGGGCGAGGACGACCGCGGCACCGTGAGCGCCTACTCGGTGGCCGCCGACCGGCCGGCCCCGCTCGGCGAGCGCTCCAGCGAGGGCGGCCAGCCGTGCCATGTGGCCGTGCATCCGGGCGGGCGGCTGCTGGCGGTGGCCAACTACGGCGACGGCGTCGTGAGCCTGCACGAGCTCGACGAGAACGGCGCCTTCGCCGGTGAACCCGTCGTGCTCACCCACCACGGTTCCGGTCCGGTGTGGGAACGGCAGGAGCGGCCCCACGCCCACCAGATCGTCTTCCATCAGGACGTGTTGCACGTGTGCGATCTCGGCACCGACGAGATCCGCCGCTACGCGCTCGACGGCCGCGCGCTGGAGTTCGTGAAGCTGCCCGCCGGGATGGGCCCCCGCCACCTGGTGTTCGACGGCGACCGCTGCCACGTGGCCGGCGAGCTCGACGCCATGGTGCGGAGCTACGACAGCCACTGGAACGAGCTGGCGGCCGCCCCCGCCAGCCAGGCGCCGGGCACGAACTATCCCTCGCACATCGAGGCGGCCGACGACTACGTCTATGTCGCCAACCGCGGCCCCGACACGATCGCGGTCCTGCGCAGGACCGATCTGGCGCCGGTGACGGAGGTGTCCAGCGGCGGTGCCTGGCCCCGGCACTTCGCCATCGACGGCGCCGCCATGTACGTGGCCAACCAGACCGACGACGCGGTCTCCGTGCTGTCACTGCACGGCGGCCTGCCCCGGCCGACGGGCGGGCGCATCGAGGTGGTCGCGCCCGCCTGCGTGCTGCCCCGCTAGTCAGGCCTGGCCGCGAGGATCGCGCTCAGCAGCCGCCTGATCTCCGGCTCCACCGCCTCCTTGGTCACGCCCAGGCCGGTCAGCGCCGCCGTCGCGGGGCCCTCCTCCAGCGACAGGACGCCCAGGAGGATGTGCTCGGTGCCCACGTAGTTGTGGCCGAGCCGTAGCGCCTCACGCAGGGTGAGTTCGAGCGCCTTGGTGGCCTGGGCGGAGAAGGCGATCATGTCGGGCGCGCCTGACCCGGCCGGCGGCGTCACCGCCTCCCGCACGGCCGTGGGGCTCGCCCCGAGCGTGACCATGATCTTGGCGGCGATGCCCTCGGGCTCGTGCAGGAGGCCGAGCACGAGGTGGCCCACCTCGATCTGGTCGTGCCCGCCGTCGCGCGCCTCCGCCTGGGCCTGGACGACCACGTGGCGGGCGCGCTCGGTGAAGCGGGCGTAGTTGCGCAGGTCCTCGGCCAGGGTGGGGCCGTCCTTCGACACGAACCGCTTCTGCGCGGCCTGCTTGCTCACGCCCATGCTGCGGCCGATCTCCGTCCAGGAGGCGCCCGAATGCCGCGCCTGGTCCACGAAGTGGCCGATGAGGTGGTCGGCGACGTCGCCGAGGTGTTCGCCGAGCGTGACCGCGTCGGACAGCTGGTCGAGCGGATCGCCGCCGCGGGTCTTGATCGCTGAGATCAGGTCGTCGAGCCTGACGGTGTTCTCCATTCGTCAACCATAGGTTGACGAGAAAGGGTCGTCAACCGTTGGTTGACGCTCGGTCCGCCGCTCGCCGGTGAGTCCGTCGATACCCCGTCCTGGAGCGGTACGCCGCGCCGCGGGCGCCGCCGGATGATCTCCTCCGGCGCGTGTTCGATCCGGCCAGGATGGGCAGGGAACTCCTCGTGACCACGCGACCCGATCCGCCCCTCCCCGGTGTCGGCCGGCGCGGTCACGCCTGTCGTGCCCGCGTCCGGCGTCGGACCGCGCACGGCGCCCGCCTTTTGGTCTAGACCATTGCCGGTACCAAAGGGCACAATGCGTTGCATCGGCGATACGTCGAAGGCACCGCCCCAGCAGTTTGGCCGTGAACCCCATCGGGAGGAACCCGCCATGCGTATTGGAGTGCTCACCGGAGGCGGCGACTGCCCCGGTCTCAATGCTGTGATCAGGGCTGTTGTTCGCAAGGGTGTCAGCGTTTACGGGCACGAGTTCGTCGGCTTCAGGGACGGCTGGCGCGGCCCCCTCGAGGGCGACACCATGCCGCTCGACATCCAGGCCGTGCGAGGGATCCTGCCGCGGGGTGGCACGATTCTGGGTTCGTCCCGCACGAACCCGATCAAGATCGAGGGTGGCGTCGACCGGATCAAGGACAACCTCACCGCGAGCGGGATCGACGCCTTGATCGCCATCGGCGGCGAGGACACCCTCGGTGTCGCCCGCCAGTTGTCCGACCGTGAGGTCAAGGTGGTCGGCGTGCCCAAGACCATCGACAACGACCTGTCCGGCACCGACTACACCTTCGGCTTCGACACCGCCGTCAACATCGCCACCGAGGCCATCGACCGGCTCCACACCACCGCCGAGTCCCACCACAGGGCGCTGATCTGCGAAGTCATGGGCCGTCACGCGGGCTGGATCGCGCTGCACGCGGGCATGGCAGGCGGTGCCAACGTCATCCTCATCCCCGAGAAGCCGTTCGACATCGACCGTGTCTGCGAGTACGTCGAGTCGCGCTTCCGCACGCGCTACTCACCGATCATCGTGGTCGCCGAGGGCGCCCACCCCCTCGAGGGCCAGATGACACTGCAGGCGAGCGAGCTCGACGCCTTCGGCCACGTACGGCTCGGCGGCATCGGCGAGATGCTGGCCAAGGAGATCGAGAAGCGCACCGGCAAGGAGGCCCGCACGACCGTGCTCGGCCACATCCAGCGCGGCGGCACGCCGACCGCCTTCGACAGGGTGCTGGCCACCAGGTTCGGGCTGCAGGCCATCGACGCGGTCCACGCCGGCGACTTCGGCACGATGGTGGCGCTGCGCGGCACCGACATCGTGCGCGTGGGGCTCGACGAGGCCACCTCGGAGCTGAAGACCGTCCCGGTCGAGCGCTACGAGGAGGCCGAGGTCTTCTTCGGTTAAGCGGATTGCAAGTGGCGGGCCGTACCGTGAGGGCAGAGCGGGAGACCGCTCCATTCCCTCCGGGTACGGCTCGCCCCTGATTGTCGCGGCCCATGATGAAGGGGGCGAGCCGTACCCGCCGGATGCTGTCGCTCTCGCCGTCCCCGCAGGCCGGAGGGCCGGGAGAAACGCCGCGAGGGCCGCGGCGGATCCGGGATCGCCCCGGCCGCCGCGGCCCTCGCGTGCGGATGTCTCAACCCCGTGGGTGCTGCTGGGGCCGGCCGTAGGGCGCCTGCGTCCTTCTAGGGAGGGGGCCGCCCGCCTGTGGGGCGGCGCCGTACTCGGGTCTGCCGTACTCCGGCCGTCCCTGCTCGCCCAGCCCCTGCGCGGCACGGCCGCGCTCCTGCCGCCCGTGCACGGGCCGCCCCTGCTCGGGCAGGCCCTGCGGGGGCAGGCCCTGCGGGGGGCGGCCGCGCTGCGACCGGCCCTGCGCGGGCGGGCCCGCGGGCACGGGCGCGCGAAGGGTCTGGGCGCTCTCGGCCGCCTGGCGGCGCCTCTCGAGGCGGGCCATCAGCTCGGCGTCCTCCTGCATCTCCGCCTGCGACGGAGACAGGATGACCATCAGCAGCATGGTCAGCGTGATGAGGCTGACCACCGTCATCAACGGCACGAGAAAGGACAGCGCGTCCGCGCCGGCCACGTGCCCGGATGCGGTGTGGAGCTGGACGCTCATCCCGAACATGCCCGTGTAGTGCATGCCGGCGACGGCGACACCCATGATCAGCGCGGCGCCGGTGATCGCCAGGGCCCGCCTGACGCGCAGGGTGAACCATAGAGCGACCGTCGCGGCGACGACCGCGATGACGACGGAGGCGCCCACGAACGTCGGGTCGTAGGTGACGTGGGCCGACATGTTCATGGCGTACATGCCCATGTAGTGCATGGCGGCCACGCCGAGCCCGGTCAGCAGGCCGCCGCCGAGCAGGGCGAGCACCTTGGCGCGGCCGAAGGAGACCAGGAACAGTCCCGCGCCGACCACGACGACGGCCACCAGCGCCGAGGCGACGGTGAGCGGGACGTCGTACCTGATCTCGGTGCCCTCGACGTCGAAGCCCATCATGGCGATGAAGTGCATGACCCAGATGCCGGTGCCGCCGATGGAGATGGCCGCGCCGATGAGCCATCGCGCACGCGAGGAGCCGGTCGAGGCGTTGGCCTGAGCGGTGAGCCGTAGGCCGAGCATCGAGCCCATACACGACATCACGTACGCGAGGATCGGCGTGAGCGGACCCTGGGTGAAATGATTCATGTTGTGACAATCCTTGCCATAGGGATCTTCCGGATTGTCGCAGCGCGTCTATCCCATTTGCATGGATAGCTCAACTATCTGTCAATCTCCTCTGTCGGAAACGTGAGAACCTCTCATGGGCGATGCCTTCTGGCGGGCGATCGCGGTCTTCAGGGCCGCGTCGCTGATCTACGCGGCGGTGCTGATGCTCCAGCACGAGGGCTTCGCCCACCCGGTCGCCGGCTGGACGGTCATCGCGATCATGGCGCTGTGGACCGCGGCCGCCACCGTCTGCTACTCCGTCGAGGCCCTGCGCGGCTGGCCGCTGCTGACCGTCGACATGCTGGTGGCGCTGGGCTGCCTGCTGGCCACGCCGTACGTGCAGGGTTCCTTCCAGGGGCAGCTCGGCAGCATGCCGGTCCCCGCGATCTGGATCGCCGGCCCCGTCCTGGCCTGGGCCGTGTACGGCGGGCGCCGCCTGGGCGGGGTGGCGGCGGCGATCGTGGCGGGCACCGACCTCTGGGTGCGGATGGCGGGGCCCGGCTCCCCGATCCTGATCAACGGGGCGGTCCTGCTGTTCATGGCGGGAGTCGTCGTCGGGCACGTGGCGCGCCTCGCGGTACGGGCCGAGGAACGCATGCAGCGCGCCGTCGAGATGGAGGCCGCCCAGCGCGAACGCGAACGGCTGGCCCGCGGCATCCACGACTCGGTGCTGCAGGTGCTGGCGCTGGTCAAGCGCCGTGGTCAGGAGCTCGGCGGCGAGGCGGCCGAGCTGGGCAGGCTGGCCGGGGAGCAGGAGGCCGCGCTGCGCGAGCTGGTCGCGGTGCGGACCGCGCCGACGGGGGCGGCGGATCTGCGGGCGCTGCTCATGAGGTTCGGCTCGGCCCAGGTGACGATCTCCACGCCGGCCACGCCGCTGGTCCTGCCCACCGGCGTGGCCGAGGAGACGGCGGCCGCCGTACGGGCGGCGCTGGACAACGTGCGCGCCCACTGCGGCGAGCGGGCGCGGGCCTGGGTGTTCGCCGAGGAGGGCGACGGCGAGGTGACGGTCAGCGTGCGCGACGAGGGCCCCGGCATCGCCGCAGGACGGCTGGAGCAGGCGCGCGCCGACGGGAGGCTCGGCGTCGCCCAGTCGATCAAGGGCCGGGTGGCCGATCTGGGCGGCAGGGTGTCGATCCTGTCCACGCCCGGCGAGGGCACCGAGGTGGAGATCACCGTGCCCGCGCCGCTTCGCCGGCGGTCCTGAAGGTGGCGGCCCTTAGAGTGACGGCATGGTGCGGGTGATGGTGGTCGACGACCATCCCATGTGGCGCGACGCGGTGGCCAGGGACCTGGCCGAGGCGGGGTACGAGGTGGTCGCCGCCGTGGGCGAGGGACGGCAGGCGCTCCGGGTGGCCGAGGCGGTCAGGCCCGACGTGGTCGTCCTCGACCTGCAGTTGCCCGATCTGTCGGGGGCGCAGGTGGCCAGAGGGCTGCCCGGGGTGAAGATCCTGGTGCTGTCGGCGAGCGCCGAGCAGGAGGACGTGCTGGAGGCGGTGAAAGCCGGCGCCTGCGGCTACCTGGTCAAGTCGGCCGGCCGGGAGGAGTTCCTCGACGCGGTGGCGCGGACCGCCGTGGGCGACGCGGTCTTCACGCCCGGGCTCGCGGGGCTGGTGCTGGGGGAGTACCGCCGGCTGGCCGCAGAGTCGCGCACGCGGCCGGAGGGTCCCCGGCTGACCGACCGGGAGACCGAGGTGCTGCGCCTGGTGGCCAAGGGGCTGTCCTACAGGCAGATCGCCGACCGGCTCGTGCTCAGCCATCGCACGGTGCAGAACCACGTCCAGAACACGCTCAACAAGCTCCAGCTCCACAACCGCGTCGAGCTGGTCCGTTACGCGATCGAGCAGGGGCTCGACGAGGACCTCTGACGGACGACCGCACGCCGGGCGGGTCTCGCCGCCGCGCGGCGGACTAAACTCGTAAGGTCGCGGCGTTGCAGATGGGGCCGCGTTCCCACATTCCTCCCGGAGGTTCCCGCCATGACGATGTCCGCCCTGGGCGAGCCGTGCGTGCTGCTCAAGCTGGGGGAGATCGTCCTGAAAGGCAAGAACCGCGAGCTGTTCGAGCGCAGGCTCGTCGGCAACATCCGCGCCGCCCTGAAGGACTTCGACCTCAAGACCGACGTGCGCCAGCGCCACGGCGTCATCGCGATCTTCCTGCCCGAGGGCACCGGCGTCGAGGTCGCCGACCAGGTGGCCCAGCGCGTGACCGACGTGCCGGGCCTGGTGTGGATCCACCGCGCGTGGCGGGTCGCCAAGGACCCCGACACGGTCGTCAAGGCCGCGCTGGAGCTGATCAGGGACCGCGAGGAGGTCAGGCGGGGCGCCAAGTTCGCGGTGCGCTCGCGCCGCCGCGACAAGCGCTTCCCGCTGCGCTCCAACGAGCTCGACCGGCTGGTCGGCGGCACCATCAACGACACCTACGGCCTGCCCGTCGACCTGAAGAACCCCGAGCTGACCGTCTACATCGAGGTCGACCGCGACGAGGTCTTCGTCTTCACCGACGGGCTGCCCGGGCAGGGCGGCCTGCCGGTGGGCAGCAGCGGCAGGGCCCTGGTGCTGATGTCCGGCGGCATCGACTCGCCCGTGGCCGCCTACCGCATGATGCGCCGCGGGCTCCACGTCGACTTCCTGCACTTCTCCGGCATCCCCTTCACCACCTCCGAGTCGATCTACAAGGCGTACGCGCTGGTGCGCAGGCTCGACCGCTTCCAGGGCAAGTCGCGGCTGTGGGTCGTGCCGTTCGGCAAGGCGCAGCAGTCGATCAGGACCTCAGGGCAGGACCGGCTGGCCGTGATCGCCCAGCGCCGGCTCATGCTGAAGACGGCCGAGGAGGTCGCCCACCGCATCAGGGCGGGCGCGCTCGTCACTGGCGACGCGCTCGGCCAGGTCTCCTCCCAGACGCTGCAGAACATCACCGCCCAGGACAACGCGGTCGACCTGCCGATCCTGCGACCGCTGATCGGCTGGGACAAGACCGAGATCATGGCCGAGGCCCGGCGGATCGGCACGCTGGAGATCTCCGAGCTGCCCGACGAGGACTGCTGCAGCCTGCTGGCGCCCAAGCGCGCCGAGACCCGTGCCAAGATCGAGGACCTCAAGCTGATCGAGAAGCGCCTCGACGCGGAGGAGCTCGTGGTGCAGCTCGCCGACTCGATCCAGGAATACACCCTCTGACGGGCCACGGCGTCCCATGCCAGAGGAGCGGGGGAGTATCAGGCCCGGTGAGCGGGCGGGTCTCCTCCCGGCCCGGACCGAGGCCGTCGCGGATCGGTCGCCGCATGAGGAGCGCGTAGAGCGCCGCGGCGACGACCATGCCCACGGGCAGGGCGAGGTCCAGGCCGCCCAGGGCCGCGGCGACGGGGCCGGTGTACAGGGTGTTCACGCAGAGGGCGGCCGCGCCGGTGCCCGCCGCGAGCGCCAGGGCCCCGGCCGGGTTGACGCCCCCGGTGTACCAGAAGGGGCTCCCAGGGGTCTCGTCGGTGAGCGCGAGCCCGTCGTAACGGTTGCGGCGCAGCAGGATGTCGGTGGCGTAGACGGCCATGCTCGGGCCGAGCAGGACGACGGTCAGCTGCAGGACGTCGCTGACGGTGCCGAGGAAGTCGGAGACGAGCAGCGCGTACAGGGTCAGGGCGACGGCGACGGCTCCGTCGACGATCACGCTGAGGGAGCGGCGGACGCGGACGCCGACGGCCTGCAGGGCCATGCCGGCGCTGTAGGCGGTCAGGGCGTTGATGGCGATCGTGCCGAGGACCAGCGCAAGCAGGAAGGCGGGCGTGAACCAGCCGGGCAGGATCTTCTCCAGCGCGGTCTGCGGGTCGGTCATGTCGACCGCGGTCGCGGCGAACGCGCCCAGGGAACAGACGATGACGCTGGGCAGGAAGCTGCCCAGGGCGGTCCATCCCACGATCGCCTTCGGTGACGAGGCGCGGGGCAGGTAGCGGGAGAAGTCGGCGCTGGTGGTGTACGACAGCGGGCCGGAGGCGATGAGGGTGACACCGGCGACGAGGGCCGGCCCACCGGCCTGCTCCTGGAGGACGCCGCCTGCGAGCTGGTCGAGCGCGGGTGCCCGCCACCGCCGGCCCAGCCGCGACCTCACCCAGCCCCCGCACGGCCCCGGCCAGGCGCTCACCGCTCTGGAGGCGCTGCGGGGCATGACGGTCAACGCCGCCTACGCGGCGGGCGAGGAGCGCCAGGCAGGCCGGATCGGGCTCGGCCACCGCGCCGACCTCACCGTCCTCGCCGGCGACCCGCTCACCACCGCCGCCACCGGCCTGCCCGACCTGCCCGTGCTGCTCACCGTCCTCGACGGGCACCTCACCCACCGCGACGCGAGCCTGTGAGCCGTCCCGTCAAGGGGTCCTCCCGTCAGAGGTCCGTCCCATCAGGGGGGCCGTCGCGCTCAGGGGGTGTCGACCTTGAAGGGATCGTGCTCGGCGAGGAGCTTGTCGAGGCGCGCCTGGTCGACCCGGTTGGTCATCGCGCTCAGCTCCTGCCGGTCGCGTACCACCTTGGCCAGCGTGAACGCCGACGTGATCACGTAAAGGACGCCGACGGTCAGGAACGCCCTGATCCATCCGGAGACCGGCAGGTAGGCCACGCCGATCGCCACGGCGGCGAGCGACGCGCCGAAGGACAGGACCGCCTGCACGTAGTAGGCGGTGGTCTGGGAGGGCTGGATCGGTTTGCTCATGGCTCGATGATGAGACGCCACGAGCGCCCGACACATGCGGAGAAATACTTAGTTACTCGTGAGTACGGCAGGCGGTTCGTGGCGCGCCGGCCGTACCAGCCCTGAGCCCCCTGCCTGGTCAGACCGTGACCGTGTCGCCGGTCAGGCCCTTGCCCAGCAGGGCGGGGAAGGTCCGCATGGTCGTGGCCAGCTCGCGCAGGTCACCGTCGACCAGGGCCTGCGGGCCGTCGCACAGCGCCTGCTCGGGGTGTGGGTGCACGTCCACGATGACGCCGTCGGCGCCGACCGCGATCGCCGCGCGGGTCAGCGGCAGCACCAGGTCGCGGCGGCCGCCCGAGTGGGACGGGTCGATGATGACCGGCAGGTGCGAGAGCCGCTGGGCGACCGGGACGGCGGAGACGTCCAGGGTGTTGCGGGTGGCGGTCTCGAAGGTGCGGATGCCGCGCTCGCACAGCACGATGTCGAGGTTGCCGCGCTGGGCGATGTACTCGGCGGCCATGAGCCACTCCTCGATGGTGGCGTTCATGCCGCGCTTCAGCATGACCGGCTTGCCCGCCGCGCCGACCGCCTGCAGCAGCGCGAAGTTCTGCGCGTTGCGCGTGCCGACCTGCAGCATGTCGGCGTAGGAGGCGACGAGGTCGACGTCGTGGGCGTCCACGACCTCGGTCACGACCGGCAGCCCCGTCTCCTCGCGCACGTCGGCGAGGATGCGCAACCCCTTCTCCCCGAGCCCCTGGAAGGCGTACGGGGAGGTGCGCGGCTTGTAGGCGCCGCCCCGCAGCAGCGTCGCGCCCGCGGCCTTGGCCATCTGGGCGGCCTCGAGCGTCTGCTGCGGCGTCTCCACCGCGCAGGGCCCCGCGATGAGCGTCACGGTGTCGGGGCCGATCGGCACCCCGCCGACGTGCACGGTGGACCTGTCCGGGTGGTTCTCCCTGCTCACCAGCTTGTACGGCGTCGACACCCGCATGACGTCGCGCACCCCGCTCATGCCGCGTAGGTTGACGGCGCTGAGCTGCGTGACGTCGCCTACCAGCCCGATGATCGTGCGCTGCACCCCCCTGCTGACGAACGCCTCCACGCCTGCCGCCTGCACGAGGCCGACGACCGCCTCGACGTCGCCCTGCGTCGCCTCGGAGCCCATCACGATGACCATGTTCTCTCCTCGAAAATGACGAAGGCCCCGAGTCCTCATGGACCCGGGGCCTTCGTTCGCCTGTGTGCTAGCGCATCACCAGATGGCGAACGGTCCGATCGGGTCCGTCGCCATACCAAAACAGGAAGGTGATCCGCATAGTCCGGCAATAGTAGCGCATGCCGGAGACCTGACAAGCCAGGCACCGCGTCCGCGACGCCGCACCCGGGATGGGAGGATGGCCTGGAACACAGTCGGTGAGGGAGTGATCGTGGAGGAGTCGCGCCTGCCCCCAGGCCAGTACATCCCACGCGGCCGACCCGTCATCCACTACGGCCGGGTGCCCCGATTCAAGCCGGACACCTGGGACTTCCGGGTCTTCGGCGCGACGGCGTCGGGCGAGGAGCACCGCTTCACCTGGACGGACTTCGGGCGACTGCCCCGGACGTCGGTTCTGGCCGACTTCCACTGCGTGACCAAGTTCTCACTCATGGGCAACGAGTGGTCGGGCGTCACCCCGCAGACGATCATCGCGGCCGCGCCGCCGGCCGCCGGCGTCCGCCACGTGATGATCTGGGCGGAGTACGGCTACAGCGCCAACCTCAGGATGTCCGACCTGACCGCACCCGGCACGCTCTTCGCCACGGAGCTGGACGAGAAGCCGCTGGCGCCCGAGCGAGGCTTCCCGCTGCGCATCGTCGTCCCGCACCTGTACGCGTGGAAGAGCGTCAAGTGGGTGCGCGCGGTGGAGTACCTGGTCGAGGACAGGCGCGGCTTCTGGGAGGAACGCGGCTACCACAACGTGGCCGACCCGTGGAAGGAGCAGCGCTACTCCTACCAGGAGGAGCCGGGGGAGGGCCCGCCGCCCTAGCTCTCGCTCCGTTCCCGCCCGGACACAGTGCGTTGTTGGCTACCGTTACGCGCATGTCGACCACGGCTTGCGCGGTTCTGGCCGCCTTCGCGTTCGTCGCGGGGTTCGCCCTGGCCAGAAGGCGTCCCGTGCTCCCCGAGGGCCGCTGGAAGGGTGCGGCCACCTTCACCACGCTGCACGTGGCGGCGCTGGCGGCACCCGCGCTGCGGACGGGGCTGACACGGGAGTCGGCGCGCAGGGCCGTACGGCATCTGCGGGCGCTGCTCGGCACCTCGGCCGTCGCGATCACCTCCACGGACGCGGCGCTCGCCTGCGACGGGGCCTGCCCCGAGGAGGTGCTGGCGCACGCGCGCGCCTCGCTGGCCTCCGGGCGGCCGCACGTGTTCGCGGGCGAACCGAACGGCGCGGTCGTGGTCCCGCTGACGGTCGAGGGCACGGTGGTGGGCGCGCTGGCCGCCTACGACCGGCAGGTGAGCGCGGCGCTGGTGCGCACGGTCACCGAAGTGGGCAGGTGGGTGTCGGGGCAGCTGGAGCTGGCCGAGCTCGACTCCTCCAGGCGGCGGGCGATGGAGGCGGAGCTGCGCGCGCTGCGCGCCCAGATCTCCCCGCACTTCGTCTACAACGCGCTGACCACGATCGCCTCGTTCGTCAGGACCGACCCGTGCCGGGCCCGCGAGCTCATCCTCGACTTCGCCGACTTCTCCCGCTACGCGCTGCGCAGGGCCCGCGACTTCACCACCCTGGCCGACGAGCTGACCTGCGTGGACCGTTACCTGCTGCTGGAGCGGGCCCGCTTCGGCGACCGGCTGCGCTTCAGCGTGCAGGTCGCGCCCGAGGTGCTGCCGGTGCCGGTGCCGTTCCTGTGCCTGCAGCCGCTGGTGGAGAACGCCATCAAGCACGGCATGGGCGGCCGCGACGGCGTCGGCGAGGTCAGGATCGTGGTCCGCGACGCCGGCCCCGAGGCGCACATCACGGTCGAGGACGACGGCACGGGCATGGAACCCGAGACCGCCCGCCGGCTGCTGGACGACGACCCGCACCGCGGGGGCGGCGGCATCGGCCTGGCGAACGTGGACGTCAGGATGCGGCAGATCTACGGCGAGGACTACGGCCTGGTCGTGGAGACCGGCGTCGGCGCCGGCACCAAGGTGAGGCTCCGCGTGCCCAAGAGCCACCATAGCTCTTTGTAGTCAAATCTTTACGCAAAGCTGGCGTGTCACTTGTGACGTGCGCGTTCTTGAGGCAGCGTAAAGGTCATGCTACGCGTGCTGGCCGTCGACGACGAGGTCCCCGCCTTGGCGGAGCTGGCCTACCTGCTCCGTCAGGACGCCAGGGTCGAGCATGTCGCGACGGCCTCGGACGGTGTCACGGCGCTGCAGGACATGGTGCAGATGATCGGGGCGGGAGAGCGGCTCGACGGCGTCTTCCTCGACATCCGCATGCCGGGGCTCGACGGGCTCGACCTGGCCCGGCTGATCGGCGGTTTCCCCAGTCCGCCCCGGCTGGTGTTCGTGACCGCCCACGACGACTGCGCGGTGCAGGCCTTCGAGCTCGAGGCGGTCGACTACCTCCTCAAGCCGGTGCGCGCCGAACGCCTCGCCGAGACGGTGCGCAGGCTCGAGGCGGCCGCCGCCCCCGCCGCCGACCACGGCTGTGACGACGTCATCCCGGTCGAGCTCGGCGGGGTCACCAGGTTCGTGCCGCAGCAGGCGGTGTGGTACGCCGAGGCCAAGGGCGACTACGTGCGCCTGCACACGCCGGACGGCGGCTACCTGGTGCGCATGTCGCTGGCCGCGCTGGAGCGCCGGTGGGCGGGCGCGGGCTTCATCAGGGTGCACCGCAGCACGCTGGTGTCCGCCCGCCATGTCAGCGAGCTGCGGTTCGACGGCGGCCGGGTGACGCTGACCGTCGGCAGGGAGACGCTGCCCGTCAGCCGCCGCCACACCAGGCAGGTCAGGGAGCAGCTGGTGCGGCAGTACAAGGCGTTCACGTGAGCGGCAGGCGGGTGCTCGTGGTCAGGCGGCCCGCTCTTCGGCGCGGTCCCCGGCGGCGTGCCCTCATGCCGCGGGCCCCCGTGCCGCTCGCCTCCGACGGCGCTGTCAGCGACGCGCGGGTCAGGGCGCTCATGGGCAGGCAGGCCAGGATCGCGCTGGCCACGGTCGCGGCGGTGCTCGCCGCGCTGGTCGCCCTGCCGCTGCTGACGGCGCGGAGCGACTGGCTGGTGGTGACGATGGCTGTCCAGCCGCTGTGGGTGGTGCTGGCCGTGCTCCAGCTCAGACGGGCGGAACGCGCGGAACGCGACAGGTGAGCGGCGGCAGCGTCGCCGCGTCGGCGGTCGGCATCGCGTTCGTGGTGGTCATCTCGGTGGTCGTCGGCGTGGTGCGGCCGCGGCGCTACACCAGCGCCGCGGAGTTCTACGTGGCGGCGCGGACCGTCCGGCCGTGGTGGAACGGGGCGGCGATCAGCGCGGAGTTCACCTCGGCCGCGGCCTGCCTGGGGCTGGCCGGCCTGATCGCCCTGCACGGCGCGTCGGCGCTGTGGTACCCGGTGGGCGCGGCGGCGGGCTACGTCGTCGTCATCGCCTTGGTGGTGGCGCCGCTGCGCCGCTCGGGCACCTTCACGCTGCCCGACTTCGCCCAGTGGCGGCTCGGGTCGGTCGCCCTGCGCAGGTTCGCCACCTGGCATGTGCTGGCGATCGGCCTGCTCTACCTCGTCGCCCAGCTCCACTCGGCGGGGGTGGTGCTGCGCGTGCTGACCGGGATGCCGACGTGGACGGGCTGGGTCTCGGTCACGCTCGTCTCGGTCGTCGTCACGCTGGCCGGGGGCATGGGCAGCGTGACCAGCGTGCAGGCGGTGCAGTACTGGCTCAAGCTGGTCGTCTTCACCGGGGTCGCGCTGGTGCTGTGGTGCGCCTGGCGGTGCGGGGGGCGGAGCGGGCCGCGGGCGACGGCGGGGTTGGAGGGGTTCGAGGGGTTGGCGGCGCCGTACGGGGAGGCGCTGGCGGGGGCGGGCGAGCCCTCACTGCCGGGTGTGCTGGCCGTACTGCTGGTGTGCGCGCTCGGCACCATGGGGCTGCCGCACATCATCGTGCGCGTCTACGCCAACGGCGACGCGCGCGCCGCGCGGCGCTCGATCGTGGCCACCCAGGTGCTGCTCGGCGTCTTCTTCCTGGTGCCGCCGCTGTACGGCATCCTCGGCCGGGTGCACGTGCCCGGCGCCCGCGAGGAGGAGGTCGTGCTGCTGCTGCCCGGGGCGCTGCTGCCGGGGACGGCCGGAGACGTGCTGACCGGGCTGCTGGCCGCGGGGGCCTTCGCCGCCTTCCTGGCCACCTCCTGTGGCGTGCTGGCCGCCGTGAGCGGCGCCGTGTCGGCCTGCGTGACGCGAGCGGGCGTGGGCGCCTTCCGCTTCGCCACGGCCGCCGTGGCGCTGGCGGCGCTGACCCTCACCTCGCTCACCACCCCCGGCACCTCCGTGATCGGCGTGCTGTTCGGGTTCTGCCTGTCGGCGGCGACCTTCTGCCCGTTGCTGGTGCTCGGCATCTGGTGGCGGCGGCTGACCGCCGCGGGCGCCGCAGCCGGGCTGGTGGTGGGCGGCGGGCTCACCGCGGCCCTCGCCGCCGGCGACCTGGCAGGCGTGAGGCTGGGGGCGGTGTCCGTGTATCACATGGCGTTCACCGTGCCGCTCGCCTTCGTCGCGATGGTGGTGATTTCCCTGGTCACACCAGGTCGGGTACCTATGGGGGTGGATCGGATGATGGCCAGGATGCACCTGCCCGAACCGATCGCGGGCCCCGCCGACGACCACTCGTCGCCCGGGAACGACCGCTCGTCGCGGCAATACTCTCCGTACATCGATGACTACTGACCGTTTACCGAGCTGTCGCCCAACGGGGTTTCAGCTGCAAGATCGCGACCGTAGTGTTTCCGCATCGGAGAGCCACTCCGCCGCATCAGAGGGACGAGCCACCCGGCTCATACGGGCCTGATGCGCGGATCCCTCCGGTGACCTGCCGGTCACCGAACGGTGGTCGGGCCCTTTACCGGGGGGTAGGGCCCGCACGCCGTAGACGTGAAGGGGCGCCCGCTGTGGCCGCGTGCTGAACCGCGATCCGGCCATACGGGGGCGGCCGGATCGCGCGAGCGGCGCGCCCCTTTACGTCTCCACGGGCCCGGCGGAGCTCAGGAGTCGCGCAGCTTCTTCAGCAGCTCGATGTCGTCGCGGTGCTTGTCGGCCTTGCCCGGCGTCTCGATGCAGATCGGCACGCCCGCCACCGCAGGGTGCCGCATCAGGTCGGCGAACGGCTGCGCGCCGATGTGGCCCGCGCCGATGTTCTCGTGGCGGTCCTTCTTCGACCCGCACACGTCCTTGGAGTCGTTGGCGTGGATCAGCTTCAGCCGTCCCGGCGCGATCCGGTGGAGGGCGTCGAAGGTCTGCGTGACCCCGTCGGCGGCGGCCAGGTCGTGGCCCGCCGCGAAGGCGTGGCAGGTGTCGAGGCAGACGCCGGCCTTGGGATGCCAGTCGAGCGCCGCCAGGTAGGGCTCCAGGTCCTGGACGGTGGCGCACAGCATCGCGCCCTGGCCCGCCATCGGCTCCAGCAGCAGGTCGGGGCCGTCGTCGGGGATCTCCTCCAGCAGCGGCAGCAGGTGCTCGCGCAACTGGCGCAGCGCGTCGTCGCGGGACTGGCTGACCGCCGAGCCCGTGTGGACGACCACGCCCCTGGAGCCGGTCTCGACCCCGCGCCGCAGCGTGTGGCGGGTGACGGCGATCGAGTTGGCCAGCGTCTCGGGGCTCGGCGAGCCGAAGTTGACCAGGTAGGGCGTGTGGATGAAGGACAGGACGCCGGACTCGGCCAGCTTGGCGTCCTGCTCGGGTCTGCCCGCCGCCAGGGCCCAGCCGCGCGGGTTGGTGACGAACACCTGGACCATCTCGGCGCCGATCTCGGCCATGTACTTCAGGCCGCCCGTGGCCAGGCCGCCGGTGACGGAGACGTGTCCGCCGATGAGAGATGTAGCGCTCATGATGGGGCCAGTCTAGGCGCACGCGGTGACATCCCAGGTGGGAGTCAGTGCCAGGGCACCTCGGGGGAGCGGTAGAAGGTCACCGACTGTGCCTGCCAGCGGGGCGCCTGGGCGGCCAGCCGTCCCCGGTAGTCCTCCCAGGAGCGGGCGGCGGCGGGCGACCAGCCGATCTCGGCGATGCCGGGCAGGCGCGGGTAGGCCATGTACTCCAGCGCGTCGGGCGTCTCCAGCGTCTCCGTCCACAGCGGGGCCTCGACGCCCAGGATGTCCTTCTCGGTCACGCCCTCGACGAGGGTGGCCGGATCCCACGCGTAGCTGTCGCCGACCTCGACCAGTCCAGCCCAGTCCAGGCCGTAGTCGGTACCGGCGGTGTATTTCATGTCCAGGTAGGAGCGGTCGGCGGGCGACATGATCAGCTTGGCCCCCCTGGTCACGGCAGCCACGGCGCGGTCGGGCTCGCGGGGGTTCCAGTGCTGGGCCACCTCGCCCGAGGTCATCTCCGCCCAGCCGGTCAGGCGCTTGCCGTACTTGTCGACGATCTGGTGGGCGCGCGTGACGAACTTCTCGTAGTCCTCGGGGTCGGTGCTGTGCGCCTCGTCGCCGCCCAGGTTCAGGTACGGCCCCGGCGTCAGCGCGGCCACCTCGCGCACGACGTCGTCGAGGAAACGGTAGGTGACCTCCTTGCTCGTGCACAGCGAGCTGAAGCCCACCTCCCTCCCCCTGTACGGCTCCCGCGCCCTGCCGTCGCAGTTGAGCTCGGCGTAGGCGGCCAGGGCCGCGTTGGTGTGCCCGGGCGTGTCGATCTCGGGCACGACGGTGACGAACCGCTCGGCGGCGTAGCGCACGATCTCGCGGTAGTCGTCCTGGGTGTAGAAGCCGTCGGCCGCCAGGCGGGGCCAGCTCTTGATCTCGATGCGCCAGCCCTGGTCGTCGGTGAGGTGCAGGTGCAGGTGGTTGACCTTGTAGGCGACGGCCAGGTCGATGTAGCGCTTGACCTGCTCGACGGTGAAGAAGTGGCGGGCGACGTCGAGCATGACGCCGCGGTAGGGGAAGCGCGGCCGGTCCTCGACGCGGACGCCGTCGATCGTCCACGGCCCCGGCTGCGGGCCGGCGCTCTCGACCTTCGGGGGCAGGAGCTGGCGGAGCGTCTGCACGCCGCGGAACAGGCCCTCGGGGGTGGCGGCGGCCAGCCGTACCCGCTCGGGGGTGACGTCGAGGGTGTAGCCCTCCTGGCCGAGACCGCCCGCCGGGGGCCGGCTCGTCACCTCCAGGGTGATCTCCGCCTCCTGCCGTACGACGGGCAGCGCGTAGCCGGTGGCCCTGCGCAGCAGCCGGGCCAGCCCTTCGGCGACGGGCACCCCGCTCGCCTCGCGCACCCCGATCCGCGCGCCGGCGTCCAGGGTGAAGCCGCCCTCGCTCGCCCGCACGGAGACGGGCAGCGGGACCAGGGCCGGGCTCGTCGGGTCCTGCGCGTCGGCCGCGCACCCGGCGGCGAGGGCGGAGGCCGTCATGAGCGCGGCGAGTCGGCGGTGCGGCAACGGGCCCTCCCGAATTGTAAGGTTTCTTTACATATATCACCTACTGCAGGCGGAGGGCGAGGAAGAAGTCCACCCGGTCCTCGAGGCGCGACAGGTCCCTTCCGGTCAGGTCCTGGATGCGCTGGATGCGGTAGCGCAGGGTGTTGACGTGGACGTGCAGCAACTCCGAGCACCTGGTCCACGAACCCGAGCACTGCAGGAAGGCCTCCAGCGTGCCGACCAGGTCGGCCTTGTGCACCTGGTCGTAGGAGCGCAACGGGTCGAGCAGGCGCACCCTGAACATGTGGCGGACCTCGTCCGGCACCGACGCCAGCAGCAGGACGTGGGTCGCCAGCTCGTCCTGACCCACGACGGCGTCGGGTCCGGGCTTGCCCTCGGCCATCCGGCGGGCGTACCTGGCCTCCTCGACCGCGCCGCGCAACCCCTCGACAGGGGCCGTGCCGCTGACGCCCACCGTCAGGCGGGCCCCGGCCAGGCCGGGGGCCAGCTCGCGCACGGCGGCGCGGACCCGCTCGGTGAGGCCGGGATCGTCGCAGGGCACGAGCGCGAGCGCCTCCTCGCCGACGACGCCGATCGCCGGCGGAGTCAGTCGGTCGCCCGGCGGCGGGCCGGTGCCGCCGGGCGTGGCCGCGTAGAGGATCTCCTTGACGACGGCGCGCAGCTCGGCGGGGCGCAGCGCGCCGTGCGCGGCGGCGGCCAGGGCGACGTAGCCCGGCGCCCCCGCCAGGCCGGTGACCTCCAGCCGGGGCAGGATGTCGCTGGGCCTGCCCTCGGTGACCACCAGGCGCACCAGTTCCTGGGCGATGCGCCCCTCCGGGCTGAGCCGGTCGTCCAGCCTGACCCGCTCCAGGGCGGCGACGGCGGCCAGCTCGCCCGCCAGCGCCTGACGCTCCTCCGGCCAGTCGGTGAAGCAGCCCTCGACGGCGACGAACCAGTCGGCCACCCTGGAGGTGGTCTGCTCGTCCACGGGGAAGATCGAGTACCCGTTCCGCGAGCAGGGCAGCCGCTTGACGGTCAGGAAGGTCCTGGCCATGGCGGCGGCCGTGTCGCGGTCCAGCGGGCTCGAGCCCGACACCAGGCGCCCCGACGAGGTGAGGACCCAGCACCGCATGCCGAGGTCACGCCCGATCATCTCCAGGACGGGGTCGAGCCCCGCCCCCGAGACGAGCTGGCGGTGCCGGTCGAGGACCGCGGTCACGTCGGAGGCCCTGGCCGTGGACAGGTGCCGCACGATGTGCTCGGTCACCTCGGCGAACGACAGCGCCTGCGGCACGTGGAAGAGCGGCATCCGATGCCGGCGGCAGGCGTCGACCAGGTCGGCGGGCAGATCGCCGCTGCGCGCCTCGCAGGCGCCGAGCCCCGAGGCGCCGGCCCTGGCCAGCGCCCTGACGAAGGTTTCGCTGTCGGCGGGCGCGCGCCGCCAGATCAGCCCGGTGAGGACCAGCTCGCCGCCGCTGAGATAGCGGCCCGGATCGAGCAGGTCGGTGGTGACGACCCACCTGATGGGCCGCTCCAGATCGTCGTGACCTGCCACGACGGACAGGCCCAGCTCGGTCATGCCGAGCAACGCGTTGAGCCGCATGTACTCGGAGGGTAACCGATGGGTGAACGGGACGTGCATTGGAGCATGACACGAAAAGACCTGGCCAACCCCCCGCGCACTTCGGAGTTCTTGCTGCTGGACCGGGGACATCAGCGCTGTGTGTACTCGTGACATGTCCAACCTCAACGCCCTCAGCGCCGGCGAGGCGGAGGAGGAGCTGCTGACCTGCTGCGCCTCCCGCGCCTTCGCCCGCGAGGTGGCGGCCCGGCGTCCCTACGCGGACCTGGCCGAGCTGACCGCCGCCGCCGACGCCGCCGTCCGTGCCCTGGACTGGCCGGACGTCGAGGAGGCGCTCGCCGCCCACCCGAGGATCGGGGAGCGGGTCCAGGGCGCCGGCCGCGAGTCCGCCTGGAGCAGGCAGGAGCAGTCGGGAGTCGAGGACCACCTGCGCGAGGCGCTGGCCGAGGGCAACCGCGCCTACGAGGACAGGTTCGGCCACGTCTACCTGGTGTGCGCCACCGGCCTGTCCGGGCAGGAGATGCTCGCCCGGCTGAAGGAGCGCCTGGCGCACGACCCCGCCACCGAGCGCGAGGTCGTGCGGGACGAGCTGGCCAAGATCACCAAGCTGAGGGTGGCGCGGATATGAGCTTCTCGACGCACGTGCTCGACGCGGTCACGGGACGACCCGCCGCGGGCGTCCACGTACGGCTGGAGCACCAGGGCCAGGTGGTGGCGCAGGGCCGTACGGACGACGACGGCCGGATCAAGGGCTGGAACCCCGGAGCGGGCGTGCACCGCGTGGTCTTCGACACCGGCTCCTACCTCCAGGACACCTTCTACCCCGAGGTCGTCATCACCTTCACGATCGCCGACCCGGCCGAGCACTACCACGTCCCCCTCCTGCTCAGCCCGTTCGCCTACTCCACCTACAGAGGGAGCTAGATGTCAGTCATCCTCGGACCCAACCGGTACGGCAAGGCCGAGACCAGGCTCGTCCGCGTCGTCCGCGACGGCGAGGTCCACCATCTCAAGGACATCAACGTCAGCAGCTCCCTGTCGGGCGACATGGCGGCGGTCCACCTGACCGGCGACAACGCCGCCGTGCTGCCCACCGACACGCAGAAGAACACCGCCTACGCCTTCGCCAGGAAGTACGGCGTCGACCAGATCGAGGACTTCGCGCTGCTGCTGGCCAGGCACTTCGTCGACACCCAGCCGACCATCCACCACGCGAGGGTGGAGATCGAGGAGTACGCCTGGGAGCGCATCGGCGGCGGCCACTCCTTCGTGCGCGGCGGCAGGGAGGTGCGCACCTGCGTCGTCCACCACGACCGCGACGGCCGCACCAGCGTGGTCTCGGGCCTGCGCGACCTGGTCGTGCTGAACTCCACCGGCTCGGAGTTCCACGGCTACATCGTCGACGAGTACACCACCCTCCAGCCGACCACCGACAGGATCCTGGCCACCGCGGTGGCGGCCCGGTGGCGGCACGCCGCGCCCGGCGCCGACTTCGGCAAGTCCTACGCCGAGGTGCGCCAGTGCCTGCTGGACGCCTTCGCCGAGACCTACAGCCTGTCGCTCCAGCAGACGCTGTACGCGATGGGGCGGCGCGTGCTGGAGGCCAGGTCCGAGGTGTGCGAGGTGCGCTTCACCATGCCCAACAAGCACCACTTCCTGGTGGACCTGGCGCCGTTCGGGCTGGACAACGACAACGAGGTCTTCTATGCCGCCGACCGGCCCTACGGGCTGATCGAGGGCAGCGTGCTGCGAGACGACGCGCCGGACGCGGCGTTCGCCTGGGAGTGAGACATGGACTTTCTGCGGCCCACCACATGGGCGGAGGCGCTGGCCGCCAAGGCCGACCAGCCGGAGGCGGTGCCCGTCCAGGGCGGCACCGACGTGATGGTGGAGATCAACTTCGACGTGCACCGGCCCGCCGCGCTGCTCGACCTCAACCAGGTCGGCGAGCTCCAGACGGTCGAGCTGGTCGACGGGATGTACCGGGTGGGCGCGGGCGTGCCGTACACGCGGATCATCGAGGAGCTGCCCGGCGCGCTGCCCGGGCTCGCCCAGGCGGCGCGGACGGTCGGCTCGCCGCAGATCCGCAACCGCGGGTCGGTCGGCGGCAACCTGGGCGCGGCCTCGCCCGCCGGTGACAGCCACCCTCCGCTGCTGGCGGGGGACGCCGTCATCGAGGTGGAGTCGCGCGACGGCGGGGTCAGGATGATCCCGGCGCCCGAGTTCTACCTGGGCGTCAAGCGCAGCGCGCTGCGGCCCGACGAGCTGATCAGGGCCTTCCACATGCGGCCCGCCGAAGGACCGCAGTACTTCTCCAAGGTCGGCACCCGCAACGCCATGGTGATCGCGGTGTGCTCGTTCGCGGTGGCGCTGCACCCGTCGCGGCGCCGGGTCGGCACCGGGATCGGCTCGGCCGCCCCGACGCCGCGCCGCGCGCTGGAGGCCGAGGAGTTCATGGCCGCCGAGCTCGACTGGGACGCCCGCCTCGACCCGGCCGTGCTCAAGCGGTTCGGCGAGCTGTGCGCCGCGGCGGCGTCGCCGATCGACGACGTGCGCGGCACGGCCGACTACCGCAGGCACGCGATCGCGGTCATGGCCCGCAGGACCCTGACGTGGGCCTGGAACGACTATCGGAAAGCGAGGGCCGCGTGATGCGCGTGAACTTCACCGTCAACGGCCGCACCGAGGCCGTCGACGACGTGTGGGAGGGCGAGAGCCTGCTCTACGTGCTGCGCGAGCGGGTGGGCCTGCCGGGCTCCAAGAACGCCTGCGAGCAGGGCGAGTGCGGTTCGTGCACGGTCTACCTGGACGGCACGCCGGTCTGCTCGTGCCTGGTCGCTGCCGGCCAGGTCGAGGGCCGTGAGGTCCGCACCGTCGAGGGGCTGGCCGACGGCGACCGCCTCGACCCCGTCCAGGAGGCCTTCGTCGAGTGCGGCGCCGTCCAGTGCGGTTTCTGCACGCCCGGCCTGATCGTGCAGGCGCACGACCTCATCCAGCGCAACGACCGGCCGACCGACGCGGAGATCCGCGAGGCGCTGGCCGGCAACCTGTGCAGGTGCACGGGCTACGAGAAGATCCTCGACGCCGTACGGCTGGCCGCCGCCAGGAAGGCGGCGCAGCCGTGATCATCGAGAACGTCCGCATCGCGCCCGTCGTCGGCCCCGAGATCGAGTCCGGGTACATCAGGATCGAAGGGGACACGATCGCCGAGGTCGGCCGCGGAAGGCCGGCCGAGGACGGCGACGCCGAGCGGATCGACGGCACCGGCTGCCTGGCCACGCCCGGCCTGGTCAACACCCACCACCACCTCTACCAGTGGGCCTCGCAGGGGCTGGCCCAGGACGCGACGCTGTTCGAGTGGCTGGTGGCGCTCTACGAGGTGTGGGCCGCGATGGACGCCGAGGTGGTGCACGGCGCGGCCACGGCGGGGCTGGGCTGGCTGGCCCTGTCGGGCTGCACGACCTCCTCCGACCACCACTACGTCTTCCCCAAGGGGCGCGGCGACCTGTTCGGCGCCGAGATCGAGGCGGCCCGCGCGGTCGGCATCAGGTTCCACCCCGCGCGCGGGTCGATGGACCGGGGACAGTCGCAGGGCGGCCTGCCGCCGGACGTCGTGGTCGAGCGGCTCGACGACATCCTCACCGCCACGCAGGAGGCGATCGACACCTACCACGACCCCTCCTTCTCCTCCAGGCTGCGGATCGCGGTGGCCCCCTGCTCGCCGTTCTCCGTCAGCGCGGAGCTGATGACCGAGGCCGCCTCGCTGGCCCGGGCGGCGAACGTGCGCCTGCACACCCACCTGGCCGAGACCCTCGACGAGGACGAGCACTGCCTGGAGCAGTTCGGGATGCGGCCGGTCGACTACATGGAGAAGCTGGGCTGGCTCGGGCCGGACGTGTGGTTCGCGCACACCGTCCACCTCAGCGACGGCGACATCGACAAGTTCGCCAGGACCGGGACGGGCTCGGCGCACTGCCCCTCGTCCAACGGACGGCTCGGCGCGGGGATCGCGCGGGTGTCGGAGATGCTGGCCCGCGGCGCCACCGTGGGCCTCGGCGTCGACGGCAACGCCTCCTCCGAGCTGACCACGATGGCCGGTGAGATGCGCCAGGCGCTGCTGTTCCAGCGCGCCCGCTACGGTCCCACCGCGCTGACCGCCAGGCAGGCGCTGGAGATGGCCACGCTCGGCGGCGCCCGCAACCTCGGCCGGCAGGACGAGCTGGGCTCGCTGGAGGCGGGCAAGCTCGCCGACATCGCGCTGTGGCGCGTGGACGGCGCGTTCGACTCGGCCGTCACCGACCCCGTGTGCAGGCTCGTCTTCGGCCCCAGGCAGCCGCCCCTGGCCAGGCTGCTGGTCGGCGGCCAGACGGTCGTCGAGGACGACGAGCTGCGCACGGTGCCGCAGGACGTGGCGGGCAGGGCCGGGGCCGACGCGCACCGCAGGCTGCTGCGCCTGGCGTCCGAACAGGGATTCAGCGCCGCCAAGGAGGTTCACGCGTGACCGGCTCCCGACAGAGCACACCGCTGAGAGCGCCGCACGAGATCACCGCGCCGGGACAGGGCCGGGTGGGCGACAGCCCGCTGCGGCCCGACGGCACCCTCAAGGTCAAGGGCGAGTTCGCCTACTCCTCCGACCTGTGGATCGACGGGATGCTGTGGGGCGCGACGCTGCGCAGCCCGCACCCCCGCGCCCGCATCGTCTCCATCGACACGTCCGCGGCACTGGCCCACCCGGGCGTGCACGCCGTGCTCACGCACGAGGACGTGCCCGGACGCAAGCACTTCGGCCTCGACCTCACCTGGGACCAGCCGGTCCTGGCCATCGGCGAGGTACGCCACCAGGGCGAGCCGATCGCGCTGGTGGCCGCCGACCATCCCGAGATCGCCCGCAGGGCGCTGGAGAAGATCGCCATCGAGTGGGAGGTCCTGGAGCCGCTCGTCGACGCGCGCAGGGCCGCCTTCGACGGGGCCTACCCGCGGGTTCAGGAGCGGCCCAACCCCGCCAGGCACCAGCCGGTGCGGATGGGCGACGTCGAGGCGGCGAAGGCCGCGGCCGAGGTCGTGGTCACCGGCACGTTCGAGGTCGGCATCCAGGACCAGGCCTTCCTCGGGCCCGAGTCGGGGCTGGCCGTACCGGCCGAGGACGGCGGGGTCGACCTGTACGTGGCCACCCAGTGGATGCACAACGACCTCAAGCAGATCGGACCGTGTCTCGGGCTGCCCGAGTCCAGGATCAGGATGACGCTGTCGGGCGTGGGCGGGGCCTTCGGCGGGCGCGAGGACCTGTCGATGCAGATCCACGCCGCGATGCTGGCCCTGCGCACCGGACGGCCGGTCAAGATGGTCTACAACCGGCACGAGTCGTTCTTCGGCCACGTGCACCGGCACCCGGCCGAGATGCGCTACGAGTACGGGGCCACCAAGGACGGCCGGATCCTCTACGCCGACGTGGAGATCCTGCTCGACGGCGGCGCCTACACCTCGGCCACGCTCAACGTGGTCGGCAACGCCGCCTCCCTCGGCGTCGGGCCCTACGACATCCCCAACATCAGGATCGACGCGTACGGCGTCTACACCAACAACCCGCCGTGCGGCGCGATGCGCGGCTTCGGCGCGGTGCAGGCGTGCTTCGCCTACGAGTCGATGATGGACCGGCTGGCCGCCGCCTGCGGGCTCGACCCGGTCACCGTCCGGCAGCGCAACGCCGCCTCCCAGGGCACCAGGCTGGCCACCGGACAGGTGCTGTGGGCGCCGCTGCCGATGGCCGAGATGCTGGAGCAGGCCCGCACCCTGCCGATGCCCGCCGCGCTCGACGCCGCCGACATCAGGAACCTGCCGGGTGGCGCGTCGCAGACCACCCACGGGGAGGGCGTCGTCCGCGGCGTCGGCTACGGCGTCGGCCTGAAGAACATCTGCTTCTCGGAGGGATACGACGACTACTCCACCGCCAGGGTCCGCCTGGAGGTCGTCGGGGGAGTGGCCACCGCGCTGGTGCACACCGCGGCCGCCGAGGTCGGACAGGGACTGGTCACCGTCGAGGCCCAGATCGCTCGCACCGAGCTGGGCATCGAGCGGGTCGTCATCCACCCCGCCGACAACCAGGTGGGCGACGCGGGGTCGAGCTCGGCCTCCCGCCAGACGTACATGACGGGCGGCGCGGTCAAGGCGGCCTGCGAGGCCGTCCGCGAGCGGCTGTTCGAGCGGCTGGACCACGACGACCTGTCGCTGTCCGGCGGCAAGGTCGTCTCCGCGAGCGCCGGAGTGATCGCCACCGTCGAGGAGGTCCTGGGCGACGAGCCCATCGAGGAGATCCGCGAGTACCACCACGAGCCGACCACCGGCATGGACGAGGTGACCGGGCAGGGCGACTCGCACACCCAGCTCGCGCTGTGCGTCCACCGCGCGGTCGTGGACGTCGACGTCGAGCTCGGCCTGGTCAAGGTCGTCGAGCTGGCGGCCGTCCAGGACGTCGGGCGCGTCATCAACAGGCTCTCGCTGGAAGGCCAGATCCACGGTGGCAGCGCCCAGGGCCTCGGTCTGGCGGTGATGGAGGAGATCGTGGTGCGCGACGGCAAGGTGCGCAACCCCTCCTTCACCGACTACCTCATCCCGACCATCCAGGACATGCCGCCGATGCGGCTGGAGATCCTCGAGAACGCCGACCCGCGCGCGCCGTACGGGCTGCGCGGGGCCGGAGAGCCACCCACGCTCTCCTCCACGCCCGCGATCGTCGCGGCCATCCGCGACGCCACGGGTCTCGCACTCAACCGGGTGCCGGTCCGCCCCGAGCACATCACGCTCGGAGCAGCAGTGAGTTGATCAACGGGGGCCGCCCGCGGGGCGGTCCCACAACCACACCCCCAGCGGCGGACCCGTCATGTCCCGCCGCAGGTCGACCATGCCCCGAGGAGGGCCCGACCATGACCCAGCTGAAGCCGAAGCCTGTCGCAGGAGACTTCTTCGACCTGGCGAACAGGGGCACCACGGTGGGCAGGGAGGTGCGCGGCGGCATCACGACGTTCGTGGCCGTCGCCTACATCATCCTGCTCATCCCGATCATCCTGAGCGGCGCCAAGGACGTCACCGGCGCCCAGATGACCATTCCGCAGCTCACCACCGCCGTCACGCTGTCGGCGGCACTCACTACGATCCTCATGGGCCTGGTGGGCAACGCTCCCTTCGCCCTCGCCTCGGGCCTCGGAGTGGCACCGGTCGTGGCCTTCCAGGCGGCACCGCACATGACCTGGGCCCAGGCGATGGGCCTGGTGGTCCTGGAGGGCGTGGTCATCGTGATCCTGGCCCTCACCGGGGTCAGGCAGCTCATCATGGACGCCATCCCCACACCCATCAAGCACGCCATCGGCGTCGGCATCGGCATGCTCATCGCGCTGATCGGGCTGGTGGACGCGGGATTCGTCGGCAGGGGAGAGGGCACGCCGGTGACCCTCGGCGTCGGCGGCCACCTGGCCGGCTGGCCGATCGTGGTCTTCTGCGCCGGCCTGCTGCTGACCATCGCCCTGTTCGTCAGGAGGGTGCCGGGCGCGCTGCTCATCGGCATCATCGCGGCGACGGTCCTCGCCGTCGTGGTCAACGCGGTGGTACCCGGCCTGAAGTGGGGCGTCGTGACGCCCGAGATGCCGTCGCAGATCATCGCCACCCCCGACTTCGGGCTGCTGTTCGGCGTCGACCTGTTCGGCGGCTTCGGCTCGGCGGGCGTCCTGACCGCGACCGTCGTGCTGTTCACGCTGGTCCTGTCCGGCTTCTTCGACGCGATGGGCACGATCCTCGGTGTCGGCGAGGAGGCCGGCATGGCCGACTCGCAGGGCCGCATCCAGGGCATCGGCCGGATCCTCACCGTCGACGGCCTCGGCGCGGTCATCGGCGGCGGCACAGGGGCCTCGGCGAACACCGTCGTCGTCGAGTCGGCCGCCGGGGTGGGGGAGGGCGCTCGCACCGGCCTCGCCAGCCTCGTCACCGGAGCCCTGTTCGGCGCGGCGATGTTCCTCACCCCGCTGGCCGCCGTGGTGCCCGCGCAGGCGGCCGCGCCCGCGCTGGTGCTGGTCGGCGCGCTCATGATGACCGCGGCCCGCAAGATCGAGTGGGACTCCCTCGACCTGGCGATCCCCGCGTTCCTGACGATCGCGCTGATGCCGTTCACCTACTCCATCACCAACGGCGTGGGAGCGGGCGTCATCGCCTACACCGTGATCAAGGCCGCGCGCGGCCGCTTCGACGAGATCCACTGGCTGCTCTGGGTGATCAGCGCGATCTTCGTCGGGTACTTCGGCATCGGCTTCATCGAGGGCCTGATCGGCTGATGTTCGAACTCCTGGAGCAGCTGCGGGCCTGGGCGGCCACCGGCAGGCCGTTCGCCGTCGCCTCCGTCGTCTCGACCACCGGCAGCGCCCCCCGCCCCGCGGGCGCGGCGCTGGCGGTGTCGGCCGACGGCGAGGCCGTCGGGAGCGTCTCCGGCGGCTGCGTGGAAGGCGCCGTCTACGAGCTGTGCCTGCGGGTCGCCGCCGACGGCGTCCCCGTCCGCCAGACCTTCGGCTACAGCGACGACGACGCCTTCGCCGTGGGCCTGACCTGCGGCGGCATCATCGAGGTGCTCGTCTGGCCCAGCCCCCGCCTCCTCGAGCGGGTAAGGCAGGGCGAGCGGGTCGCGCTGGCCAGGACCCTCGACGGGACGGCCGGCGCCGTCGTCGTGTGGCCCGACCGGCACGAGGGCGGCACGGGCGACGACGAGCTCGACGCGGTCGTCGTGGCCGAGACCAGGGCGATGCTCGACGCGGGCCTGACCGGCGTGCGCGAGGTGGGCTGCGGCGAGCGGCGGGTGGAGGTGTTCGTCGAGTCGCACACGCCGCCGCCGCGGATGCTGATCTTCGGCGCGATCGACTTCGCCGCCGCGCTCACCAGGGCGGGCCGCCTGCTCGGCTACCACGTCACCGTCTGCGAC
This sequence comes from Nonomuraea sp. NPDC003727, assembly GCF_053586935.1. Lineage (NCBI taxonomy): Bacteria > Bacillati > Actinomycetota > Actinomycetes > Streptosporangiales > Streptosporangiaceae > Nonomuraea > Nonomuraea sp. NPDC003727. The sequence goes on along the minus strand of NZ_JBSFNE010000006.1, from coordinate 367,306 downwards.
GCCCGCCCGGTCTTCGCCACCAGGCGGCGCTTCCCCGACGCCCACGAGGTGGTCGTGGACTGGCCGCACCGCTACCTGGCCGGCACCGAGGTGGACTCCCGCACGGTCGTCGCCGTCCTCACCCACGACGCCAAGTTCGACGTGCCGCTGCTGGAGGTGGCGCTGCGGACGAACGCGGCCTACGTGGGGGCGATGGGCTCCCGCCGTACGCACGCCGACCGGCTGCGGCGGCTGCGCGAGCGGGGGCTGACCGAGCAGGAGCTCGGCAGGCTGCGCTCGCCCATCGGCCTCGACCTGGGCGCGCGCACGCCGGAGGAGACCGCGGTGTCGATCGTGGCGGAGATCGTCGCCGCCCGCCGCGGCGGCAGCGGCCTGCCGCTGTCGCGGACCGGCGGGCCGATCCACCGGTTCAGCGACGACCGGAGGGGTCTTCGCGCAGCGCGCGTTCCAGCGGAGTCTTGAAGCGCGGCGTCACCGTCACCCCGTCCAGCCACGTCGTGACAGCGGTGGCGGCCCGCTCGACGGCGGCCCGCGCGTCGGAGCCGGCGTCCTCCAGCAGCCGCCACACCACCTCGCCGTCGCCGCGCTGTCCCCAGCCGCCGACGACCGCGCCGTTCCACCACACGGTCGGGCCGACGTTGCCCGACCGGTCGAACAGCTCGGCCCTGTGTTCCCGCGGGAGGTACCAGTCGCGGTGCTGCCAGCCCATCGGCGTCGGGTCGAGGGCCGGCAGCAACGCCGCCCACGGCTCCGGATCGCCCGCCTCCAGGTCGTCCGGCAGCAGGTGGCCCGTCGTACCGTCGTCGAGCTCGACCGGGACCGCGCCGACCGCGTGCAGAGCCTTGCGCACGTCGCCGAGCGACCAGCCGGTCCACCACTTCAGATCCGCCTCGGTGCCGGGGCCGTAGGACCACAGCCACCGGCGCACCAGCTCGGCCTGCGCCTCCCGCACGGTCAGGACCGGCATCTCGGGCGCCAGGGCCCACCGGTGCTGCCCGCTGACCCAGGAGCCGGCGGGCCGCCCCTGCCTGACGATCAGGCCCTCGGCCGCCATCAGGAACAGCAGCCTGGTGCCCACACCCTGCCTGGCCTCGTACGGCTTGCCCGGCGCGTAGACGATCTGCTCGCGCAGCTCCGGCACCAGCTCCCCCAGCCGGGCCGCGGTCGCCTCGCCGTGCTCGCGCAGCGCCGCCAGCACCTGGCCCTCGACCCGTGCGATCCACGCGCCGTCGAAGCCGCCGCCCCGCTCGACATGCTGGAGGAGTTGCCTGCGCTCCTTCACGGCGACCGCCAGCGCGCTGGAGTGGTGGATGACAGGAGCCAGCTCGCGCCGCACCACGAAGATCGTGCGCCGCATGCCCGTCATCCTGACCAGCGTCCTGTCCTCGTACAGGGCCCGCTCCATCGGCCCAGGTCCCGGCGTGCCGGTGCGCGCCGCCGCCGACAGGAACACCGTCGCGGGGTCGGTGCCGTGCAGCGCCACCACCGCCCCGGCCGCCTCCTCGACGCTGCGGCCCCGCTCGGCGAGCAGGTGCCTGACGCCCAGCCGGGCACGGCGCTGTGCCGTCGTCATGCGCATGATCGGAGCATATGGGGTTGGACCAACGCACAATCCCACCCCGCTCCCGGCCCCGCAGCTTCGGATGTCCTGCCGGTAGACCCGGTGGAGGGCGGGTGTGTCTACTGGTTGGCACACCAGGTACCGCGCTGCCGTACGGCAGAACTACGGGCCTCTCCCCACGAGAGGAGCCTGCGATGGCCCTGATGTTCCTCAACGGCGGCGCGATGCGGGGCGGACCGCTGCACCACCTCCTCGACGGCGCGCCGCTCGTCGCCCAGATCGACACGGCGCCCAAGTACCGGTTCTACTCGGTCGGCGGGCGCTGCCCCGCGCTGGTGCCCGTCGCGCACGGCGGCGCCGCCATCGCGGGCGAGCTGTACGACGTGGACATGGACGTCCTGCGCGACCGCCTGCTGCCGGCCGAGCCGCCCGAGCTGGAGCTCGGGGTGATCGAGCTGGCCGACGGCCGCTCGTCCCTGGCGATGGTGCTGCGCAAGCCGATCACCTCGCACGTTCCGCTCATCGACATCACCTCGCAAGGAAGGTGGGTTTCGTGAGGTTCGACGTCAACTGCTCGATCCTGTTCACCCAGCTCCCGCTGCTCGAACGCCCGGCCGCCGCCAAGGCCGCCGGCTTCGACGCGGTCGAGTTCTGGTGGCCCTTCGACACGGCCGTCCCCGACGACAGGCAGGTGGACGCCTTCATCGACGCGATCAGGAACGCGGGCGTGCGGCTCGTCGGCCTGAACTTCGCCGACGACATCCCCGAGGGCGGGCGCGGGCTCGCCGGTCGCCCCGGCGACGTGAAGAGGTTCAGGGACAACCTCGACGTGGCCGTCGGCATCGCCGGACGGCTCGGCTGCCAGGCGCTCAACGCCCTGTACGGCAACAACGCCGACCCCGACCTGGCGCTGGAGAATCTGGCCCTGGCCGCCCGCAAGGCCACGGCGATCGACGCGGTCGTGCTGGTCGAGGCGCTCAACGCCTACGAGTCGCCGACCTACCCGCTCGTCTCCGTCAAGGCCGCGACCGACGTGATCGAGGCGGTGGGGCAGCCGAACGTGCGCTTCCTCTGCGACTTCTATCACCTGGCCCGGATGGGGGAGGACCTGCGGGCCGCGCTCGCGCACCCGCTGACCGGGCACGTCCAGATCGCCGACGCCCCCGGCCGCGGCCGTCCCGGCACCGGCACCCTGCTGCTGGCCGAGCTGCTCGACGGCTACGACGGCTGGGTCGGCCTGGAGTACAAGGACCCCGACCTCGACTTCGGGTGGATCTCGACCTGGTCGGCACCGACACACGAACAGGAGCTCGTCACGTGAGGATCGCTTTCATCGGGCTCGGCATCATGGGCCTGCCCATGGCCGGGCACCTGGTCAAGGCGGGGCACGACGTCATCGGCTACGACGTGGTCGCACGGCCGTTCCCGACCGCGGCCGACGTCGGCGAGGCCGTGCGCGACGCGGAGGTCGTCATCACGATGCTCCCCGCCGACCCGCAGGTCGAGGCGGTCTTCCCGGAGATCGCCGCGCACGCCCCGCAGGACGCGCTCTACATCGACTTCTCCACCATCACACCGCAGACCTCCCGCGCGCTGGCCGCCCGGTGGAAGCGCACGCTCGACGCCCCGGTCTCCGGCGGTGAGAAGGGCGCCGTCGACGGCGTCCTGTCCATCATGGTCGGCGGCGCCGAGAGCGACTTCGAGGCCGCCAAGCCGATCTTCGAGGCCGTGGGCAGGACCTACCGGCTCGTCGGCGGGCCCGGCGCGGGCCAGTTCGTCAAGGCCGCCAACCAGCTCGTCGTCGGCGGAACCTACGCGCTGGTCGCCGAGGCCATCGTGCTGATGGAGGCCGCGGGCGTGGACGCCGCCGCGGGTCTCGACGTGCTCGCGGGCGGGCTGGCCGCCAGCCGCGTCCTCGACCTCAAGCGCGAGTCGATGCTGGCCCGCAGCTTCCAGCCGGGCTTCCGCATCGACCTGCACCACAAGGACATGGGCATCATCCTCGACGCCGCTCGCACCGCCGAGGTCGCCCTGCCCATGTCCGCGCTCACCGCGCAGCTCGTCGCGGCCGCCCGCGCGCAGGGCCACGGCTCGCTCGACCATTCCGCCCTGCTCCTGGTGATCGAAAGGCTCAGCAGATGAAGATGCCCGCGATGAACGCGGTCGTGGAGGTCCTCAAGTCCGAGGGCGTCGACGTCGCCTTCGGCTGCCCGGGCGCGGCGATCCTGCCGCTGTACAAGGCGATGGAGGAGGTCGGCGGCATCGAACACCTCGTCGTCCGGCACGAGGAGGGCGCCACCCACATGGCCGACGGCTGGGCCCGCACCAACGGCCGCGTCGGCGTGGCCATCGGCACCTCGGGCCCGGCCGGCACCAACATGATCACCGGCCTCTACACCGCGCTGGCCGACTCCATCCCGATCGTCTGCGTCACCGGGCAGGCCGTCTCCACCAAGCTGCACCAGGAGGCCTTCCAGGCGGTGGACATCGTCGCGGTCGCCACGCCCGTCACCAAGTGGGCGGTGCAGATCAAGGAGGCCGGGCAGGCCCCGTGGATCTTCCGCGAGGCCTTCCGCGTCGCCCGCTCGGGCCGGCCGGGCCCGGTGCTGATCGACATCCCCGTCGACGTGGCCCGCCAGGTCATCGAGTACGACCCCGCCATCGACGCCCCCCTCCCCGTCGCCGCCGTCGAGCCCCACCTGCCGCGCGTGGAACGGGCGCTGGACCTGCTGCTGGCCGCCGAGCGCCCGCTGCTGCTGTCCGGCGGCGGCGTCATCGGCGCCGGCGCCTCGGCCGAGCTGGTGGAGCTGGCCGAACTGCTGCAGGTCCCCGTGCAGGTCACGCTCATGGGCAAGGGCTCCATCCCCGACGACCACCCGCTCCACAGCGGGATGACCGGCATCCAGACCTCCCAGCGGTACGGCAACGCCTCCTTCCTGGAGTCCGACCTCGTGCTCGCCCTCGGCGCCCGCTTCGGCGACCGCCACACCGGCGCGCTCGACGTCTACCGCGGCGAGCGCACGTTCATCCACGTCGACATCGAGCCCACCCAGCTCGGCAAGGTCTTCGAGCCCGACCTCGGCATCGTCTCCGACACCGGGCTGTTCCTGCGGGCGATGATCGACCTGGTGAAGGCGCGCGGCATCACCCGCGCCCCCGGCGCGTGGGTCGAGCGCGTGCGCGACCTGCGCAGGACGCTCACCCGGCGCGAGGACTTCGACGACATCCCCGTCAAGGCGCCCCGCGTCTACAAGGAGATCAACGACTTGTTCGACGAGGACACCTACTTCGTCACCGCCATCGGGCTCTACCAGATCTGGGGCGGCCAGCACCAGAAGGCCTTCAAGCCGCGCCGCTACCAGGTGTGCGGCCAGGCGGGCCCGCTCGGGTGGGAGATCCCCGCGGCGATCGGCGTCAAGAAGGCCGCGCCCGACGCGCAGGTGGTCGGCGTGGTCGGCGACTACGGCTTCCAGTACCTGGTCGAGGAACTGGCCGTCGCGGCGCAGTACGACGTGCCGTTCGTGCTCGTCATGCTCAACAACGAGTACCTCGGCCTGATCAGGCAGGCGTCGCTCCCGTACGAGATGAACTACCAGGTGGACATCCACTACGACGAGTACGGCACCGACAACGTCAAGATCATGGAGGCGTACGGCTGCGCGGGCGTCCGCGTCTTCGACCCGGCCGAGATCAGGTCCTCGCTGGAGTGGGCGACCAAGGAGGCCGCGCGCACGTCCCGGCCGGTGCTCGTGGAGATCATGATCGAGCGGGAGGCGAACACCCCGCACGGCCTGTCCATCGACGCCGTCCGCGAGTTCGAACCGCTTCCCGCCGAGGTGTGATGATGGGTCATCGCAGGCACGCCCTCCTGCCCGCTCGCACCGGGCAGGAAGGCGTGCCAGCCCATTCTTCATCATCAGGCTGGGAGTGTCGCAGTGGTTGAGCATGTTCTTGTCGCCCCTGACAAGTTCAAGGGGTCGCTGACGGCGGCCGAGGTGGCCGCGCGGGTGTCGGCGGGCCTGGGCGTCCCCACCGTCGAGCTGCCCGTCGCCGACGGCGGTGACGGCACCGTCGACGCCGCTGTGGCCTGCGGTTTCACCCGTGTCAACCAGGAGGTGACCGGGCCCACGGGCGCGCCCGTGACGGCCTCCTACGCCTTCCTGCCCCCCGCCCATGGCGATGCGGGCCCGCCTGCCGTCGCGGTCGTCGAGCTGGCCGAGGCGTCGGGGCTGCGCCGGTTGCCCGGCGGGCCCGAGCCGCTGACGGCCACCAGCCGCGGCACCGGCGAGCTCGTCGCCGACGCCGTACGGCGCGGCGCCCGCCGGATCGTGCTCGGCCTGGGCGGCAGCGCCTCGACCGACGGAGGCGCGGGCATGGTCCAGGCGCTCGGCGCCCGCCTGCTCGACGCCGGCGGACAGGAGCTGGGCGCCGGCGGGGCGGCGCTGCGCGAGCTGGCCAGGATCGACCTGTCCGGGTTCGCCGACCTGTCCGGCGTGGAGTTCGTCGTCGCGAGCGACGTCGACAACCCGCTGCTCGGCCCGCACGGCGCCGCCGCCGTCTACGGACCGCAGAAGGGCGCGACACCCGGTGACGTCGCCGTCCTGGAGGCCGCGCTCGGCCGGCTGGCCGCCGTCGCCACCCAGACCCACGGACTGGTCGGCGCGGTCGAGCACGACGGCGTCCCGCGCCCCATGGGCGTCGCGGGCGCGCCCGGCGCCGGCGCGGCGGGCGGGGTGGGCTTCGCCGCCCTCGCCTTCCTGCGCGCCGAGATCCGCCCCGGCATCGAGTACCTTCTCGAGCTGCTCGGCTTCGACGAGCAGGTCAAGGGCGCGCGGCTGGTCGTCACCGGCGAGGGCTCGCTCGACGGGCAGTCGCTGCGCGGCAAGGCGCCCGTCGGCGTCGCCCAGGCCGCGGCGAAGGCCGGCGTACCCGTGGTCGCCGTCTGCGGTCGCCGCACGCTCACCGACGAGGAGCTCCGGGCGGCCGGCATCGAGGCGGCCTACGCGCTCACCGACATCGAGCCCGACCCCGCCCGCTGCATGGCCGAGGCGGGTCCCCTTCTGGAGCGGCTGGCCGCCCGGGTCGCCGCCGACCGGCTGAGCTGATGCGCACCACCTCGCGGAAAGGCAGCAGATGACCGGTTACGAGCTCGTCATCCGATCCCGCAGGGCCGTCACGCCCGACGGCGAGCGGCCCGCTGCCGTGGCCGTACGGGACGGGAAGATCGTGTCCCTGCACGCCCACGACGCCGCCCTCGACACGGCCGAGGACCTCGACCTCGGCGACCTGGCCCTGCTGCCCGGCCTGGTCGACACCCACGTCCACGTCAACGAGCCCGGCCGTACCCACTGGGAGGGCTTCGCCTCCGCCACCAGGGCGGCCGCGGCGGGCGGGGTGACGACGATCGTCGACATGCCGCTCAACTCGCTGCCGCCCACCGTCACCGCCGACGCGCTGACCGTCAAGCAGGAGGCGGCGCGCGGCCAGTGCTACGTGGACGTGGGCTTCTGGGGCGGGGCGGTCCCCGGCAACCTCGACGACCTGTACCCCCTGCACGAGCGCGGCGTCCACGGCTTCAAGTGCTTCCTGTCGCCCTCCGGTGTGGAGGAGTTCCCCCCGCTGACCCCCGACCTGCTACGGCAGGCGCTCAAGGTCGTCGCCGGGTTCGACGGGCTCATGGTCGTCCACGCCGAGGACCCGTCGCTGCTGCGGGAGCCGGCCGGGCCGAGCTACCCGGAGTTCCTGCTGTCGCGGCCGGGCGCCGCCGAGCGGCGCGCCGTCGAGCAGGTCATCGAGCTGGCCAGGCAGACCGGCGCCCGCGTCCACATCCTGCACGTCTCCAGCGCCGACTGTCTGGAGCCGCTGGCGGCCGCCCAGCGGGACGGCGTGCGCGTCTCGGCGGAGACGTGCCCGCACTACCTCACGCTCACCGCCGAGCAGGTCCCCGAAGGCGACACCGCCTTCAAGTGCTGCCCGCCCATCCGCTCGGCCGGCAACCGCGACCGCCTGTGGGCCGGGCTCGCCGACGGCGTGCTGAGCTGCGTCGTGTCCGACCACTCGCCGTCGACGGCCGACCTCAAGCTGCCCGACTTCGCCGCCGCCTGGGGCGGCATCGCCTCCCTCCAGCTCGGGCTGGCGGCGGTCTGGACCGAGGCCGCGGCCCGCGGGCACGGCCTGGCCGACGTGGTGCGCTGGATGTCGGCCAACCCGGCCGCGCTGGCCGGGCTCCACGGCAAGGGCGGCCTGGTTCCCGGCGGCGACGCCGACCTGGTCGCCTTCGACCCGGCCGCCGACCTCACCGTCGACGCCGCCGCCCTCCACCACAAGAACCCCGTCACCCCCTATCACGGGCGCACCCTCAAGGGCGCCGTCCGCACCACGTGGCTGCGCGGCGTCCCCGTCGACGTCACCGCGCCGCCGCGGGGTGTCTTCCGCTGACCTACCATCGAGACCGAGCAGGAGAGAGAGCGAACCGCATGCCGGACTTCACCACCCTTCCCGACCTGGCCCTGCGTACCGTGGGCGGCTCCGTCGTGGCCGCCAGCGACGAGTCCTTCGCCGAGAAGGAGAGCCTGATCAGGCCCGGCCGTCCCGGCTTCCAGGCCGAGACGTTCGGCAACAAGGGCCAGGTGTACGACGGGTGGGAGACCCGGCGGCGCCGCGAGCCCGGCCACGACTGGGCCGTCGTGCGCCTCGGCATGCCCGGCGTGATCCGCGGCGTGGTGATCGACACGGCCTGGTTCAAGGGCAACTACCCGCCGCACGCCTCGGTCGAGGCCTGCGCGGTCAGCGGCCACCCGAGCCCGGCCGAGCTGGCCGAGGCGACGTGGGTGGAGATCGTCCCCAAGGTCGGCCTGAAGGGCGACGCGGAGCACGCCTTCGAGGTCTCCGACGAGAGCCGCTACACCCACGTCCGGCTCAACATGTTCCCCGACGGCGGCATCGCCCGCCTGCGCGTGCACGGCGAGGTCCGCGCCGACCTGTCGGTGTACGAGGGGCTGGGCCTCGACCTGGCGGCGCTGGCCAACGGCGCGGTCGTCACCGCCTGCTCCGACGAGTTCTACTCCGCGCCGAACAACGTCCTGGCCCCCGGCCTGGCCCGGCACCAGGCGGAGGGCTGGGAGACCGCCCGCAGGCGCGACGGCGGCAACGACTGGCTCGTCATCCGACTGGCGGCGCCCGGTGTCGTCAAGGTGGTCGAGCTCGACACCACCAACCTGCTGTTCAACGCGCCCGGCGCGGCGTCCGTGCAGGGCAGCCTGGACGGCGAGACGTGGTTCGAGCTGCTGCCGAAGACACGCCTGCAGCCCGACACGCCGCACCGCTTCCGGCTGGAGGAGGCGCGGCCGGCCGCCTACGCGCGCGTCGACATCTACCCCGACGGCGGCCTCGCCCGCGTTCGCCTGCTCGGCACGCTCGCCTAGCCGTCACGCGGGGCGCGGCGGCGGGGGCCCGCCCGCCCTGCGGGGCCGGTCACCGGCTGGCCATCAACAGGGTCCAGCGCTGGCGCGTGTAGCCGACGCCGACGTAGGCGTAGCCGCAGTTCAGGATGTTGGCCTTGTGCCCGGGGCTGGCCATCCACTTCTTCACCACCTCGGCCGCCGTGCCCCTGCCTCTGGCGATGTTCTCGCTCCACGCGGCCGGCGGGGTGAAGCCCGCCGCCTCGATGCGCTGGCCGGGCCCGAGGCCGTCAGGGGAGGTGTGGCCGAAGTAGTTCCGGGCCGCCATGTCGTCGGAGTGGCTCACCGCGGCGTCGCGCAGCCGCGGGTCGGGGGTGAGCGGCTCGCAGCCGGCGGCGGCGCGTGCCTCGTTGGTCAGCCTGACGACCTCGTCGGCCATCTCCACCTCCGGGCTGTCGAGCCGGTCGAGGTCGTAGAGCGTCTTCCAGCCGCCGCAGTGCTGGGCGGCGCGGCCGTCGGACTGGCAGGCCCGCACCCGCATCCCCTTCACCCGGGTCACCTCGAAGCCGAAGGTCCGCGCCACGTCGCCGCACGCCGTCGCGGTGTACGCCGTGCTCCACCGCCCGGTGGTCGTGGCGAGGGCCTGGAAGACCACCCGCGCGCACCTGCGCCGCGTCTCAGCCGATCCGTTGTCGAGGTCGCGGAGGATCACGGCGGCCCTGGCGTCGGTGTCGCCGTCGGTCGAGGCCCTCACCATGATCGTGCCGCTGGCCTCGGCCAGGCCGTTCGCCGAGGAGACCGAACCCCAGGAGCTGGGCATGTCCGCGATGTCCGCGGTGCCCGCTACGGGCGGCGGGGCGGCCGGGACGGTCGCGGCGGTGGCGATCCCGGGAACCGACAGGACCAGCGCCCCCACGGCGGCCGTCGCGAGCAACCCCGGTGTCGACTTCGTGCTCATGCTTTCTCCGGACAGCCCTCCCCCCTCCGGCCCCCTGCCGGATCCCGGGCTGTGGTGACCACCGATATCGCGTGCCGCTTGCACGTCACCTGCAGCCCGCAGAACGCGTCCTTGCAGGTCACAGACACCGTAGGCGGCGGCGGGCTCAGGGGACGAGCCTGGCCTGGTGCCGCGGCGGCAGCGTGAGCCTGCGCAGCGACAGCCGGGGCTCGCCGGGCCGCCACGCCACCACGAAGCTGGCGTAGTCCGTCTCGGCGGGCATCACCCGGTCGGTCGTCACGAAGTCGCCGGTCAGGACCAGCCGCCCGTCGCGGCTCCACGCCATCGAGGTCGACTTGAGCGAGGCGGGCACCGGCATCGACGGCAGTCGCGTCCACGTCCGCGCCCGCACATCCAGCACCTGCACGTCCAGGTACTGGCGTGGTCCCGGCCAGGCCGGATCGGCGAACCAGAGCGCGATCAGCCGCCCGTCCGGGCTGACCTCGGCGGTGGACGGGCTGCCCTCGGTGACAGGGGAGGGCAGCGGCGTGCGGCGGCCGGCCGCCGGCTCGACCAGGGACAGCCGGGACGCCCTCGAGACCAGGACGAGGTCGCGGGTGACGGCGTGCACCCGCTCCTCGGCGAAGACCTCCTCGCCCGTGGTCCTGTCGAGCAGCCGGGCGCGCTCCTGGGCGGCATACGACAGCAGGCCCTGCGGGGTGTCCTGGGCGGGAGCGCGCGAGCAGGCGATCGGCAGGACAGGGCCGCGCTCGCGACCCCCGAAGTCGAGCGGGCGCAGGCGGCAGCCGTCGTCGCCGCGCGCCCGCTGGAGCACCCACACGCCCTTGCCGTCGGCCGCGGCGAAGGCGGACGACACCGCGCCGCCGAGCGGGCGGGCCCGGTCACCGGACAGCAGGAACAGGCGGCCCTCGGCGGAGGGATCGGCGGGCGTGGTCACGACGAGCTCGCGGGAGCCCGCGGTGAAGGACCAGACCGGCCGGCCGTCCGGCAGGCCGCGCAGCTCGGTGCGTACCCGCGAGTCGACGTCGAACCTGAAGGCGCCGCTGTCGCCGGTGACCAGCAGCCGCAGCCCGCTGCCCGGCGGCAGCGGACGGCCGGAGACGGGCGGCATGGGGTCACGGGGGCCGCGCCCGGGACCGTCCGTCCCGGGAACCCCCGACGCGCCGATCGTGCACGGGCCGGGATCGCAGGGCCCGGCCGTACGGGCCGAGGACGCGGGGACCGCGGGCGAACATCCCGCGGCGGCGGCCAGCACAGGGACCAGCACGGCGACCAGCACGACAGCGGGCACACCGGCCGACACAGCGGCCGGCAAGGAGGTCTGTCTCACGCTCCTTCTACCGCGCCGGGCCGCCACGGGTTCCGGCCGCTCAGCGCCAGATCGTCACCGTGGTGCCGGAGGGCCGTTCCTCCCCGGGCATCGGGCGCTGGAAGCGAACCTGCTCGCCGTTGGTGAGGTTGCGCACCCGCACCCGGTAGCCCTGCTGCTGCAGCTCGGTCGTGGCGTCACGGACGCTCTTGAACACCACGTTGGGGACGATCCTGAACTCGGCGTGGTCGTCGGCCTGGCCGTTGCGCTTGCCGAACCAGTCGAGCCAGAGGCCGCCGCATCGCGAGACCGTGATGCTGGTCATCGTGCCGGGGTCGACCTCGGCCTTCGGCCGGGGGTTCTGCGAGATGACCTGGCACGGCTCGGCGTCGTCGTCGACCTCGTTGACCTGCACCTGGAAGCCCTGCTGGGTCAGGAACGCGGCGGCCTCGTCCTTGGACATGTCGCCGACGTCGGGCATCACCAGCCCGGCGCTGAGCACCAGGTTGATGCGGGTGCCCTCCTTGACCCGGTCGCCGATGCTCGGCCTGGTCTGCGTCACCAGACCGCGCTGCACCTTCGGGTTGGCGATCTTGGTGACCTTGCCCACCTTGAGGCCCTGCTCGGCGAGCTTGACCGCCGCGTCGTTCTGGCCCAGGCCCTCCACGTTGGGCACGGTCACCCGCTTGGCGCCGAGCGAGGGCACGAGCGTGATCGTCTGGCCGATCTCCGCCTCGGTCTGGGCGACGGGGTCGGTGCTGATCACCTTGCCCTCCGCCACCTTCTCGTCGTACTGCCCCGGGGCCTCCTTCACCAGGAAGCCGTTCTTGGCGGCCTCGCTCTTGGCGGCCGAGACGCTGATGCCGACGAGGTTGGGCACGAGCGCGTACTTGCTCTGCGCGAAGTACCATCCGGTCAGGCCGACCGCGACCACCATCAGCCCGGCCAGCGTCACCAGGAACCAGTTCGGCCGGAAGCCCCGCCGGCGCGCGGGGGGCTGGCCGGCCTGTCCGGCGGGCGCGGTCAGCACCTCGGTGCGGGAGACCACCAGCGTCGGGTTCGGCGCGGCCGCCGCCCTCGGCTGCGGCTGCGGCTGCGACGGTTGTGGCTGCGACGGCTGCGGCTGCGGCTGCGAGGCGTTGGGCACGGCGTGCTGCCCCGTGGAGTAGGGCGGGATGGACTCCCGCGGCAGCATCCGGTGCGTGTCGACGGCCGCCACCAGCATCGCCGAGGCGTCGGCGGGGCGGTTCTCGGGATCGCGCGCGGTCGCCTGCGCCACCAGCGTGTCGATCAGCGGCGGCACGTCGGGCACCACCGACGAGGGCGGCGGGACGGTGTCGTGGACGTGCCGGTAGGCGATCGACATCGGCGTCTCGCCGTCGTACGGCTGGCGGCCTGTCACCAGCTCGAACAGCATGATGCCCGCCGCGTAGACGTCGCTGCGGACGTCCGCCCCTCCGGTGGTGACCTGCTCGGGCGACATGTAGCCGATCGTGCCGATCATCACACCGGTGCGTGTCTGGTTCGTCGCCTCGATCGCCCTGGCCAGGCCGAAGTCGACGACCTTGACCCGGCCGTCGTCGGTCAGCAGGACGTTCTCCGGCTTCACGTCGCGGTGGACCATGCCCTGCTGGTGGGCGGCGCCGAGCGCGGCCAGCACCGGGATCATGATCTCCAGCGCCTCGCGGGCGGGCAGCCTGCCCCGCGAGCGCAGCACGTCGCGCAGCGTCTTGCCCGGCACGTACTCCATCGACAGGTACACCACGTCGCCGTCGGTGCCCTGGTCGAACACGTGCACCACGTTGGGGTGGGACAGGCTGGCCACTGACTTGGCCTCGCCGATGAACCTGCGCACGAAAGCGGGGTCCTCGGCCAGCGTGCGGTGCATGACCTTCAGCGCGACCGTGCGGTCGAGCCGGATGTCGAGCGCCAGGTAGACCGTCGCCATCCCGCCCCGGGCGATCCGGGACTCGATGCGATAGCGCCCGTCGAGCAGTCGCCCTACGAGGGGGTCCGCGATCGTCGTGTCCACCTGGCCGAGTTTACGGGCGATTCGCCCCCCGCATGGCCCGACAGTCCCAAACCGATGCCCGTTTGATTCCTGATCTGGGAAGGCGGCGCGAAGCCTGCCCGGAGGTCACGTCCCACCGGTGCTCTGCGCCCACCGCGGCCCCACGGCCCCCGGTGGCGCGGGGGCCGTGGCGGACCCCCCGCGCGGATCAGGGGGTCATCGGGGAGGACGCCTCGGCGTAGCGGCGGCGCGGGATCCGTCCGGCCTGGCGCGCCAGCCGCCCGGCCTCCACGGCGGACCGCATCGCCGCCGCCATGAGGTCGGGCCGCCGCGCCCTGGTGACCGCCGTCGCCAGCAGCACCGCGTCGCACCCGAGCTCCATCGCCTGGGCGGCGTCGCTCGCCGTGCCGATGCCCGCGTCCAGGATCACCGGAACCGACGCCGCCTCCACGATCAGCTCGATGTTGTGCGGGTTGCGGATGCCGAGCCCCGAGCCGATCGGCGCGCCCAACGGCATCACCGCCGCGCACCCCGCCTGCTCCAGCCGCCGCGCCAGCGCCGGGTCGTCCCCGATGTACGGCAGGACCACGAACCCGTCGGCCACCAGCCGCTCGGCCGCGTCGAAGGTCTCGATCGGGTCGGGCAGCAGCGTCCGCTCGTCGCTGATGACCTCGAGCTTCACCCAGTTCGTGCCGAGCGCCTCGCGCGCCAGCCGCGCGGTCAGCACCGCCTCGCCCGCCGTGAAGCAGCCCGCCGTGTTCGGCAGGACCTTGATCCCGCGGGCGCGCAGCACGTCGAGCACCGACCCCTTGGCCCCGGGGTCGAGGCGGCGCATGGCGACCGTGGTCAGCTCGGTGCCGGAGGCGGCCAGCGCCTGGTCGAGCACCTCGAGGGAGGGGGCCCCGCCGGTGCCCATGATGAGCCGGGAGCCGAACTTCTCCCCGGCGATGATCAGCTCATCCACCCTGCACCGCCGTGAGGATCTCGACCCTGTCGCGGTCGGCCAGCGAGGTGCTCTCCCACGTGCCCCTGGTGACCACCTCGTCGTTGACCGCCACGGCGACACCCGTCGTCTGCGCCGTCAGCCGCTGGACGGCCTGGGCCACCGTGGTGCCGTCGGGCACCTCGTGCGCGGCCCCGTTGATCGTCACGTGCATCAGTCACTTCCTTGTCCGGCTGTCTGGAACCGCTGCGGCGCGCACAGGGCGGCCAGCTCGCCCTCCTCGCCGTGGAGGATCGCGGTGGTGAGCGGGGCCAGCAGCACGCCGCCCCTGTGGTGTCCGGTGGCGACGGTGAGGCCGGGGCCGTACGGGCCGATCAGCGGCAGGTTGTCGGGGGTGCCCGGCCGCAGTCCCGCCACGACGTCGGCCACCTGCAGCTCGGTGATGCCGGGGACCAGCTCCCTGGCGTCGCGCAGCAGCTCGTACAGGCCGCCCGCGGTCACCGTGGTGTCGAAGCCCAGCTCCTCCTGGGTGGCGCCGACGACGAGCTCGCCGTCGCCGCGCGGCACCAGGTACACGGGCGAGCCGTGGACCACGCCGCGCACGCAGGTGCCGAGCAGGGGGGACGGCGAGCGCAGCCGCATGATCTGGCCCTTGACCGGGCGCACCGGCAGGTCGGTCAGCCCGCCGCTCCACGCGCCGGCCGCCAGCACCACCCGCTCGCCCGTCAGCACATCACCCGAGGCGTCCGAGGCGTCCGCGCGCCCGTCGTCCGAGGCGTCGATCGGCCTGCCGTTCGGGGAGTCGGCCGGCCCGCCGTCCGTGGCGTCCGCCGGAACGTTCCCGGTGGCGGCCGAGGGTGGCTCCAGCCGTACGCCCACCACGGCCGAGCCGTCGCGGACCAGCGCGGCCACGCGCCGCCGCACCAGCGCCACCCCCGCCTTCTCCAGCGCGGCCAGCAGGGCCGCGGTGACGCGTCTGGGGTCGACCCACGCGTCACCCTCGGCCAGCACGCCGCCCCTGACCGACGGCGCCAGCATCGGCTCCCTGCGGCGGCACTCGCGCCCCGTCAGCCGCCGCACCGGCAGCCCGAGCTTGTCCATGAACACGGCGAGCTCGTCCAGCGCCGCCAGGTCGTCGGTGTCGAAGGCGACGTCCAGCGTGCCCTGGGCGCGGTAGTCGAGCCGCAGCCCGCTGTCGGCCTCCAGCTCCGCGGCGAAGGCGGGCCAGCGCTCCAGCGCCGCCAGCCCCAGCCTGAGCAGCGACTCCTCGGTGTAGGAGACCTCGCTGACCGGGGCCAGCATGCCCGCGGCCGCGTGGGAGGCGCCACGCGCCGGGGCCGGGTCGATCACCGTGACACGCGTGCCCGCGCGCGCCAGACGCCAGGCGACGGACAGGCCAACCACGCCGCCGCCCACGATCAGATGCATCTCGCTCCCTTCGCCGGCATGACCCGGATCAGGTGTCTTGCGGTCGAAGGCCCGTCACAGCCTTCCTCTCAGCCCGGTACGGCCGGACTCCCGCGCGTCTTCCGCGAACAAGCCTACTCAAGGCCCGGACCCTGGTGACCGGCGCCGGATTGGTTATGGTCTGAGCGTGAATCATGTCGTGGTGGTGGGCGCCGGACTGGCAGGCATACGCAGCGTCGAGGCGCTGAGATCTCGTGGATTCAGCGGCAGGATCACGCTGGTCGGCGAGGAGCGGCACCGGCCCTACGATCGTCCGCCCCTGTCCAAGGCGGTGCTGCTCGGCACGGCCGACTCCAGCTTCGTCGACTCCGACCTCGAGGCCATGCGGGTGGAGCACCGGCCGGGGGTGTCGGCCAAGGGGCTGCGCGCGGGGGTCCTGGAGACGACCGAGGGCGAGATCGGCTACGACGGCCTGGTCATCGCCACCGGGGCGGAGCCGATCAGGCTGCCAGGCGAGGGCCGCCAGCACGTGTTGCGCACCCTCGACGACTCCCTGGAGCTGCGGGCCCGCCTGGTGGCGGACGCCAGGGTCACGGTCATCGGCGCGGGCTGGATCGGCGCGGAGGTGGCCACGGCCGCCCGTACGGCCGGCTGCAGGGTCACCGTCGTGGAGGCGGGCCCCGCCCCGCTCGCGCACGTGCTCGGGCCCGAGGTGGGCGGCGACACCGTCCCCTGGTACGAGGGCATGGACCTGCGGCTGGACACCATGGTCGCGGCCGTGGAGGAGGGCGGGGTGCGCCTGGTCGACGGCGACTTCGTCGAAGCCGACGTGGTGGTGTCGGGCATCGG
The DNA here is from genome assembly GCF_053586935.1 of Nonomuraea sp. NPDC003727. Lineage (NCBI taxonomy): Bacteria > Bacillati > Actinomycetota > Actinomycetes > Streptosporangiales > Streptosporangiaceae > Nonomuraea > Nonomuraea sp. NPDC003727. The sequence goes on along the minus strand of NZ_JBSFNE010000006.1, from coordinate 350,868 downwards.
CGTCCGCCCGGCCGTCGAGTGGCTGGCCGGCTCCGACATCGACCTGCACAACGGCGTCGTCACCGACGAGCACCTGCGCACCTCCCTGCCGAACGTCGTGGCCGTCGGCGACTGCGCGGCCTGGTGGTCGCGCCGCTTCCACACCAGGCTGCGCGTGGAGCACTGGGACACCGCGCTCAACGCCCCCGAGGTCGCCGTGGCCACGCTGCTGGGCGACGAGGCGGTCTATGATCCTGTGCCGTACTTCTGGTCGGAGCAGTTCGGCCACATGGTGCAGTACGCCGGCCACCATGCCGGCGCGCGCCTGTTGCGCCGCGGCGATCCCTCGGCGGCCAAGTGGTCGGTCTGCTGGTTGACAGACACCGACAGGCTGGCCGGGGTGCTGACCGTCAACAGGCCACGCGACCTCGTCCAGGGCCGTAGGATCATCGAGTCAGGACAGCGACTCGACCCCCTACGCCTGGAAGATCCCGAGGTCGGGATACGTGACTGTGTAGTTTGAAGCCGGATGCGATGTGGTAGTGGTGGATTCGTGACGCTTTCTGTTGCGCAGATAGACCGGGAAACCGACCAGCTCGTCGGCGAGTGGCTGACGCTTCCCGAAGTGGCCGACCGCCTCGCCCTCTCGATCGGGCGGGCCAAGCAGCTCCTGAAGGACCACAAGCTCCTCGGCGTACGGCGGGGCGCGGGCGGCCCCCAGGTCCCGGCGGTGTTCCTCGAGGGCAGGGACGTGGTGAAGGGCCTGCCGGGCACGCTCACGCTCCTGCTCGACGCCGGCTACGACGACGCCGAGGCGTTGCGCTGGCTGTTCACCCCGGACGAGTCGCTGCCCGGCTCGCCCATCGACGCGATCAAGGCGGGTCGCCATACCGAGGTCAAGCGGCGTGCCCAAGCGCTCGGTTTCTGAAGCCCGCCTCTACCTCTGCACCGACGGCCGGAGGAAGCGCGGCGACCTGGCCGACTTCCTCGACGCGGTGCTGTCCAACGGCGTCGACATCGTCCAGCTCAGGGAGAAGGGCCTGGAGGCGCGCGAGGAGCTCGCGCTGCTGGAGGTCTTCCGCGAGGCGTGCGACCGTCACGGCGCGCTCCTGGCGGTCAACGACCGGGCCGACATCGCCTTCGCCGCCCGCCCCGACATCCTTCACCTGGGCCAGGACGACCTGCCCGTGAGCGTCGCGCGAGAGATACTCGGCGACGACATCCTCATCGGCAGGTCCACCCATTCGACGGCGGAGGCCTCGGCCGCCGCCGTCGAGGAGGGCGTCGACTACTACTGCTGCGGGCCGATCTGGCCCACCCCGACCAAGCCAGGCCGGCCGGCGCCTGGACCCGCCCTGCTCAGGCACGCGGCGGGGCTCGGCGACCGTCCGTGGTTCGGCATCGGCGGCATCGACCTCGGCAACCTCGACGAGGTCAGGTCGTACGGCGTCAGCCGCGTCGTGGTCGTCAGGGCGATCACCGAGGCGGACGACCCCGGAGCGGTGGCGGCCGAGTTCGCCAAGCGGCTGGGCCGGTAGGTCCGCGACCGCCGCGGCCCGTCAGGTCTTGCGCGAGGTGGCGGCCACCGCCAGCTCGGCCAGGGCGGCACGGGCCTCGGCGGTGATCGGCGCGTCGTCGAGCGAGGCGAGAGCCTCCTCCAGGTACGTGCCGATCATCTTCTCGCACGCCTCGAGCGCGCCGCTGGCCTCGATGACGCCGCGCAGCTTGGCGACGCCCTCGGCGTCGAGGCCGGGGTCGCCGAGCAGCCTGCGCACCGTCGCGGCGTCCTCGGGCGTGGCCGCGGCCAGCGTGCGGGCGATGAGCATGGTGCGCTTGCCCTCCCGCAGGTCGTCGCCGGCGGGCTTGCCGGTCTCCAGCGGGTCGCCGAACACGCCGAGGATGTCGTCGCGCAGCTGGAAGGCGATGCCGACGCGGTTGCCGTACTCGACGCACAGCTCGTCGATCCACGGCGCGCCGGCGCCCGCGGCCAGCATCAGGCCGAGCCTGAGCGGCTGCTCCACCGAGTACTTGCCGCTCTTGTAGAGCGCCACCCGCAGGGCCGACTCGAAGGTGTTCTCGCCGTGGGCCTGCTCCAGCAGGTCGAGGTACTGGCCGCACATCAGCTCGGTGCGCATGTGGTCGTGGAAGGGCTGGGCGACGGCCAGGTGGGGCAGGTCGCACGAGCGCCACATCTCGCCCGACCAGATCAGCAGCAGGTTGCCCAGCAGGACCGCCGCGCCCTCGCCGAACTGCTCGGCCGAGCCGTACCAGTCGCTCTTCTCGTGCAGGTGCTGGAAGCGGCGGTGCGCCGAGGGCATGCCCCTGCGCAGGTCGCTCTTGTCCATGACGTCGTCGTGCACCAGCGCGCTGGCCTGCAGCAGCTCCAGGGAGGCCGCCGCGACGAAGACGCCGGGCTCGTCGGAACCGCCCGCCGCGCGCCACCCCCAGTAACAGAAGGCGGGACGCAGCCGCTTGCCGCCCGCCAGCAGCTCTCTGGCCGCGTTGAGCAGGGGGGCGAGGTCGGGGCCGCTGACCACGGCACGTTGCCGGTCGAGGAACTCCCCGAGGGAGCGATCCACCTCGGTACGGAGGGTGTCCAGGCTCATGCCATGAGAGTAACGGGCTGTAGCCGGCGTTTCGATCTCCCGCTCCCGTCATATGGACGTGGCCACGTCGCCCGCGTCCGTACCGGTAGCCTTGGATTATGGCTCTGGGTCGACCCTCCGTCCTTCCCGATCGCGTCCCCACCGTCCGCGATCTCCTCGCCTCTGGCGGCCGCTCCTTCTCCTTCGAGTTCTTCCCTCCGAAGAACGAGGAGGGCGAGCGCCAGCTCTGGCGGTCGATCAGGGAGCTCGAGGCACTGCGGCCGACCTTCGTGTCCGTCACCTACGGCGCGGGCGGCTCCACCAGGGACCGCACCGTCGACATCGTCGAGCGGCTGGCCCACGAGACCACGCTCACCCCTGTGGCGCATTTCACCGCGGTCAACCACTCGGTCCGCGAGCTGCGCCACCTCGTGGGGCGCTTCGCCGACGCCGGGGTGCGCAACATCCTGGCCGTGCGCGGCGACCCGCCGGGCGACCCCAACGGCGACTGGATCCGCCATCCCGAAGGCGTGCTCTACGCCGAGGAACTGGTCAAGCTGATCCGCCAGGCCGGAGACTTCTGCGTCGGCGTGGCCGCCTTCCCCTACAAGCACCCGCGCTCGCCCGACATCGAGAGCGACACCGAGTACTTCGTCAGGAAATGCTCGGCCGGGGCCGACTACGCCATCACCCAGATGTTCTTCCGGGCCGACGACTACTTCAGGCTCAGGGACCGGGTGGCGGCGCGCGGCTGCGAGACGCCGATCATCCCGTGCATCATGCCCGTCACGAAGATGAGCACGATCGCCAGGTCCGAGCAGCTGTCGGGCGCGCCGTTCCCGCCCGACGTCGCCGCCCGCTTCGAGGCCGTCGCCGACGACCCGGCCGCCGTCCGGCGGCTGGGCATCGACCACGGGGCCGAGCTGTGCCAGCGGCTGCTCGACGAGGGCGCCCCCGGCATCCACTTCATCACCTTCAACCGGTCGAGCGCGACGCGTGAGGTGTTCCAGCTGATCCAGCCGGCCGCCCTGTCGGCCTGATCCCGCCGCCGCGCCCGCTCAGCGCGGGGGCAGGGGCAGGGGCGTGCCCGCGATCGCGTAGTGCTCGTACCCGCCGGGGAAGACGAACTGGGTGAGCAGGTCGGTGAAGCCCACCGCCCGGTAGAGGTGCCGGGCGGCCGTCGGCTGGTCGTGCGTCGAGAGCACCGCCGACCGCTCGGGACGGCCCTCGCACAGGGCGTGGATCAACGCCCTGCCGATGCCCTTGCCCTGGTAGTCGGGGTGGACGTGGATCTCGGCCACCTCCAGCGAGTCGCCCAGCCAGGCGTCGGCCACCTGGAGGCCCGACTTCTCGGCGAGCGCGCGATAGACCACGTCGTGCCACCACTGTCCGGCCTGGCCGTGGAAGCCGTAGGCGAAACCCGCGGCCCGGCCGTCGGGTAGTTCGGCGAACAGGCAGCGGAAGGCCGGGTTGGCGCCGTGGCCGCGCATGATCGCCTGCCGTCCGGCGAGCTGGTCGGCCGGCGGCTTCATGGCGGCCGTGTAGATGCCCATCACCGACTCGAGACGGTCGGTGAACTCCGCAGATCCGGTGCCGCGGATGGCTATCACTCGACTTCGACCGCCGTGCCGCCGGTGATGCGCAACAGCTCGTCGAAGGTGGTCGGGAAGACCGTGTGCGGGTGCCCGCCGGCGGCCCAGACCTGGTCGTGCTTGTCCAGCCACGTGTCGACGAAGGTGCGGATGGGCGCCGGATGCCCGACCGGGGCGACCCCGCCGATCGGCTGGCCCGTCGCCTCGCGGACGAAATCAGGGGTGGCCCTGCGCACCCGCTCGACCCCCGCCGTGCGGGCGACCAGTTCGACGTCCACGCGGTGGGCGCCGCTGGTCAGGACCAGCAGCGGAGCGCCGTCAGCGGCGAAGATCAGGCTGTTGGCGATGGCGCCGACCTCGCACCCCAGCTGCGCGGCCGCCGCGGTGGCCGTCGGCGCCGACTCGGGCAGCACCACGATCTCACCCGTCGCGCCCAGCTCACGCAGCGCCGATGCGACACGAACAGCGTTGGGGTGCAAGAACTTTTCCGGCATGCGCCCACTCTAAACAGATTGACCCAGGAATTGCCGGTCCATGGTGGTGCGCTAGGGTCCTTTGATTCGATTGTTAATTATTTGAGGGGATGGATGGCATGGGAGCTCGGCGCCAGCTCGGCCTGGCTGCTCTCTTGACGGTGGGCACCGTCGTTCTCTCAGCGTGCGGCACGGCCGCCACGCCGCAGCCCGCGGCCGCGGTCATGCGCGCCCCCGCGTCCGTCACGTCGCCCGCCGCGGCGCCCGTGACGGCGCCCGTGACGGCGCCCGTCACGTCGCCCGTCACGTCGCCCGTCACGTCGCCCGCCACGGCGGCCGGCGCGATGGCGCGGGTGGAGCGGACCGTCACCGCGCCGGACAAGACGCTGAAGCTCGGCTCGAAGGGCTCGGCGGTCGTGTGGCTGCAGAAGCGGCTCCGGGAGCTCTCCTACCTGCCGGGCAAGGCCGACGGCAGGTACGGCGGCAGCACGCTGGCCGCCGTGTGGGCGTTCCAGAAGGTCAACGGGATCAGGCCGACCAGTACGGTCGGCAGGCGCACCTGGGACGCGCTGGAGAACCCCAAGCAGCCGCAGGTCCTGGTCAAGAACGGCAAGCCGACCAGGGTCGAGGTCAACCTGACCAAGCAGATCCTGGTCTACTACGTCGACGACCAGGTGAAGCTGATCTCCCACACCTCGTCGGGCAGCGGCGTGCCGTACTGCGAGACGGCGGTCTGGCAGGGCAAGTCGCAGCGGTTCTGCGGGTCGGCGACCACGCCGACGGGCGACTACCGGACGACGTGGCGGGCGAAGGGCTGGCACAAGTCGTACCTGGGCCAGCTCTACAACCCGATCTTCTTCAACGGCGGCATCGCCTTCCACGGCGCGCTGTCGGTGCCGCTGTACCCGGCCTCCCACGGCTGCGTGCGGCTGCCGATGAACGTGGCCGAGGTGCTGCCCGGAATGCTCGGCAAGGGCGTGCCCGTGCACGTCCGGGGCCGTTTCAGGCGCTAGCCGAGGAGGTCCTGACCCCGGTCGGTGGTCGTAGCCGATCAGCGACCGGGTGTCGGGCCGGCCGGTGGCGCGGCCGTGCCGGCTCGCGGCGGTCACGCGGGGACGCCATCCCGGGCAGGACGTGGGCGACCGCCAACCCGCCGCGCTCCGCCGGCCGCTTGGCGCGCCGCCGTAGGTCAGTGGTTCAGGACCTCGGGTGAGGAGCCCTGGCGGGCGCAGGCTGTCGTCAGGCGGGCCTCCTCAGACGGACCACGGACCGTCAGGCGGGTCTCAGGCGGGATCGCCAGGCGGGTCTCAGGCGGGCCTCCTCAGGCGGACCGTCAGGCGGGGCCCTCAGACGGACCGTCAGACGGGCCTCAGACGGGCCTCAGAAGGGACCGTCAGGCGGGACCGTCAGACGGGTCTCAGGCCGGACCGTCAGGCGGGTCTCAGGCGGATCGTCTCGTGGTGCCGAGCGAGTCGAGACCGCCGGCGACGATCCGCGCCGCCGCGCGTACCGCCGCCCACACCTCGGCGTACGGCTCGCCCCTCGACAGGCTCATGACGGCCGCCAGCTTCGTCGCGCCCACCATCGCCCCCACCGCGGCAGCAGCCGCCACCGGGTCCAGCTCGTCCGGGTAGGCCGCGCACAGCGCCTCGGCCGTCCGCCGCTGGCTGTCGAACAGCAGGTGGAGCGCCCTCGCCTGGAGCGCGGGGACCGTCATCACGAGCCGGAAGCGCTCGCCCCCGAGGCTCCTGGCCAGATCGTCCTCCCAGGTCGCGCCCGTCTCGACCACCCGCAGCAGCAGCTGCGCCACCGACTCTCCCGGCCGCCGCGCGGCCACCAGGGTGAGAGTCCGGTCGAGGCGCTCCCCGGCGTCGAAGAAGACGATGTCCTCCTTGCCGGCGAAATAGCTGAAGAACGTGCGCGTCGACACCTCGGCGGAGGCGGCGATCTCGGCGAGCGTCGTCTGCTCGAACCCCTTCTCGGCGAACAGCCGCATCGCGCCCTCGACGAGCGCGCGCCTGGTCCTTGCCTTCTTGCGCGCCCGAAGTCCTGCCATATCCGTCATTGAAGCAATGTAGTGCACTGATGGAAATTTTGCATGCGATGAGGTTTTCTGGAGGGTAGTCGATCACGTCGATCTCACGAAGGAGCGCGACATGAGCTACCCGATGACCCGGCAGCGCAGGTTCGACCCGCCCGACGAGCTCTTCGACGACCCGGCGCCGGTGCGGCCGCTGACCTTCGCGGACGGACACCAGGGCTGGCTCGTGACGGGACACGCGGCCGGCCGGGCCGTCCTGGCCGACCCGAGGTTCAGCACCGTCCCCCGGCGGCTGCACCCGCTGCTCGCCTCGCGGCGCGTACCCGAGGGGGAGGTGCCGCCCGGATTCTTCCTCCGCATGGACGCGCCCGAGCACACGCACTACCGGCGCCTGCTCACCGGGCAATTCACCGTGCGCAGGATGAACCAGCTCAGGGCGCGCATCGAGGAGATCACCGCGGCTCGCCTCGACGACATGGAACGCGCGGGGCCGCCCGCCGACCTGGTGCGCACCTTCGCACTGCCGATCCCCTCGCTGGTGATCTGCGAGCTGCTCGGCGTGCCGTACGACGACAGGGAGCAGTTCCAGCGCGACACGACCGAGCTGCTGCGGCTGGCGAACTCGCCCGAGCAACTGACGGCCAAGGTCGGCGACCTGATCAAGTACGTCTACACGCTGGTCGCGCGCAAGCGGGCCGAGCCGGGCCACGACATGCTCACCGGGCTGGTCGACAGCGGCGAGCTGAGCGACGACGAGATCGCCGGCATGGGGTTCCTGCTGCTGGTGGCGGGTCACGAGACGACCGCCAACATGCTGGCGCTCGGCACGTTCGCGCTGCTGCAGCACCCCGAACAGCTGGCGCTCGTCCGCGACGACCCGTCCGTGATCGACAACGCGGTGGAGGAACTGCTGCGCTACCTGTCGATCATCCACTTCGGCGCGACGCGGGCCGCCGTGGAGGACGTCACGATCGAGGGCACGCTCATCAAGGCGGGCGACTGCGTCGCGGTGTCCATCCCGGCCGCCAACCGCGACCCCGCCCGCTATGCTGACCCTGCCGTCCTCGACGTGCGGCGGCCCGCGGGCGGGCACCTGTCCTTCGGGCACGGCATCCACCAGTGCCTCGGGCAGCAGTTGGCCAGGATCGAGATGCGGGTGGCCTACCCCGCGCTGCTCGGATGCTTCCCCGCCCTGCGGCTCGCCGTCCCCGTGGACGCGGTGCCCATGCGCTCGGACATGAGCATCTACGGCGTGCACGCACTGGAGGTGGCGTGGTGAAGGTCAAGGCCGACAGGGACGTGTGCATCGGCGCGGGCATGTGCGTGCTGACCGCGCCGCTGGTGTTCGACCAGGACGAGGAGGAGGGCCTGGTCGTGCTGACGTCGGCAGAGGTGCCGCCGGAGGCCGAGGACGCCGTGAGCCGTGCGCTCACCCTGTGCCCCTCCGGCGCCATCACCCGCGTCGATCCGTAGGCGGCCTTCGGCCCTCATAGCGCCGGTCCGAGGGCGCCCCCGGCCATCGCGTCGATCTGTAGGTGCCCTCGGTCATCGCGCTGATCTGTGGGCGGCCTCGGTCATCGCCTGCTTCGGGCACCCTCGGGTGTCATCCCGCTGATCCGTGGGAGCCCTCGGTCATCGCCTGCTCGATGGGCGCCCTCGGGTGTCACTGAGCCGATCTGTGGGCGCCCTTCGCGAGTTCGTCGCGCCGATCGGCAAGTGCCTCGTGGGCGCCATCGTCCCGGCGACCGAGGAGTCCTTCGACGTCGACGCCGCGCCGATGTACGGAAGTCCCATAGGTGGTGCCATCGCCGCGGCGATGCGCAGAGACCCGCAGGTGGTGGCGCCGCCGTGCCGAGGCGCGGGAGTCCTCGGGCGGCATCGCCCGCGTCTCTCGGCGGCCCCTCCAGCGGCATCTTGGCGTACTTCCAGCGATCTCTCAACGATCCCTCCCGGCCTCTTGGCGTGCCTCCAGCGATCTCTTGGCGGTCCCCTCCGGGGCCTCTTGGCGTACCTTCGGCGATCTCCCGACGATCCCTCCCGGCCTCTTGGCGTGCCTCCAGCGATCTCTTCGCGTCCCTCAGGGGCCTCTTGGCGGTCCTCCTGTGGCATCGCCCGGTGTCCCGGTCGCTCCGCGTGTCGCGCTCGCCCCGCAGGTCAGGCCCCATGATCGAACCTGTGTTCGCCAATCGGTTGACATTCAAGGTCATCGAAATTATGTTCGACGGAGTGACGTGAGACTCGCGGCTCGCGTCGAAGAACCTGGTCGCGGGCTCCCGCCACCCCCATGCGGGGCCCGCGGTCGGGTTCCACGGGCGAAAGGCGCGTCCTCGTCGTCGGCGGAGACGAGCGGGCGCGCCTTGACCGGACGGGGAGAGGGGAAGCTCCTCGTCCGGTCGCCCGGCGGAAATGTCGGTGGCGTCTGCGAGTGTTGGCTCCACCGACGGAGACGCCGGGAGCCGCCACGACCCCTCAAAGGAGGCTGGCATGACGACAAGGCTCAGCGACACGCACGGGCCCCGACTGTCGCCCGCAGTCAGGGCGCACCTCACCGAGTCACGCACCTGCTTGGCCGACGCCGTGACGGCCCGTACCCCCGCCACCCGCTACGTCGCCGCCCACCTCGCCGCCCTGCGCGCGGCGGCGGCGATCCTGGCCGCCCGGCCCCGTCCGATGGAAGGGCGCAGGCGCCGGCTGCGCAGTGCCTGGGAGCTGTTGCCCGAGGTCGAGCCCAGGCTCGCCGAGTGGGCCGCCTACTTCTCCGTCAGCGCCGCCAAGCGCGCGGCCGCGGAGGCGGGCATGGTGCGCGGCGTGACCCTCGCCGACGCCGACGAGCTCCTGGCCGAGGCCGAGACGTTCGTGTCCATGGTCGAGGAAATCCTCGGCGTCGCCGGGCAGCCCGCCCTTCCCGTCAGCGTCCCGCTGGCGGGCTGAGGGCCGCACACCCGGTCTCAGTCGCGGCTGGTCGCGTCATTCTCGTCGGTGGGAGGATGAACGCCCAGCCGGCCGTCCGGCTCGATCCCTCCGCGAGCCGGACCTCCCCCTTCCACCCCGCGCGTTCACACCCCCGCTCCCGCTCCCGCTCTCTGTGCGCTCGTCCGCCCGCGCACAGTGGTCTCCGGTGTCATGAGGCGCTGAGCATCATCCGGTCCCGCGCACCATCTGCTTGAACTCCGGGCAGGCGACGAGCGGGTCGTGCGTGCACGAGGCCGCGTGGCGCAGGCTGTCACGCATCCGGGTGAGCTGCGCGATCCGGTCGTCCAGTTCGCGCGCCTTCTCGGCGATCCGGTCGCGCAGTGCCTCGTCGGACGGCTTGGCGTCCAGCAACCGGCCGATCTCGCCCAGGGAGAACCCCGCGCTCCTCGCGCAGGCGATCAACGCCAGCCGGTGGAGCGTGTCAGGCTCGTACGCGCGTCTGAGCCCGTTGCGCCCGGTCGCCCTGATGAGCCCCTTGCGCTCGTAGAACCGCAGCGCCGAGGCCGCCAGCCCCGACCGCTGGGCCACCTCGCCGATGTCGAGCAGCATTCTTCGTACCCCTTGACTTGAACCGCGATTCAAGTCGCAGTCTAGGGGCATGATGAAAGTTCACCATCTGAACCTTGCCTCCATGCGCACCGTCGACCCCACCTACGACGGGCTCGCCCCAGCCCCCGCCGTCAGCCACGCCCTGCTGGTCGAGACGGACGCCCACGGTCTCGTCCTGGTCGAGACCGGCCTCGGCGTCGACTCGGTCGAGCGGCCGGAGGAGGTTCTCGACCCGGAGTGGGTGGAGCTGGTCGCCCCGAGCCTCGACAGGGGCGAGACCGCGCTCCGCCGGATCGCCCACCTCGGCCACGATCCCGCCGACGTGCGCCACATCGTGCTCACCCACCTCGACGTCGACCACGCGGGCGGGCTGCCCGACTTCCCCGAGGCGACCGTCCACGTGATGGCGGCCGAGCACGCGGCGGCGATGGCAGGGGCGCCGAGCCGCCGCTACCGTCCCGCGCACTGGTCGCACGGCCCCCGCTGGGAGCTGTACGCCACGGGGGAGTCGCGCGAGGAGTGGTACGGCTTGGCGGGCGCCCAGCCGCTGCGCGGGCTGTCACCTGACTTCCTGCTGGTGCCGCTCGGCGGTCACACGGTGGGGCACGCGGCGGTGGCGGTCAGGGACGGGGACGGCTGGTGGCTGCACGCCGGCGACGCGTACTTCTACCACAAGGAGATCGACCCGGCCGGGCCCGAGTCGCACCTGCTGTTCGACATCGTGCAGCTGGACTCGCAGGTGGACGGGGAGCTACGGGTGGCCAACCAGGCCAGGCTGCGCGAGCTCGTGCGCGACCACGCCGACGAGGTGCGGGTGTTCTCCGCGCACGACCCGTGGGAGTTCGCCCGGCACGCCACACCCGCCTGACGCGCCCCGCCTCGCGCCCCGCCCCCCGCCCCGGCCCGCGACGGTCTCAACCTCACGCCCCGGCCCGCGACGGCCTCGACCCCACGCCCCGCCTCACGTCCGGCCCGCGACGGTCTCGACCCCACGCCCCGGTCCCGCGCCCCGGTCTCGTGGTCCGGTCCCGCGCTCCGGCCCTACGGTCGGGCCCGCGACGCTCTGGTCCCGCGCCCTGGTCCCGCGCTCCGGCCCGGCGGTCGGGCCTGCGACGCCCTGGTCCCGCGCCCCGGGCCCGCGCTCCGACCCGGCGGTCGGGCCTGCGACGTCCTGGCCCCATGGCCCGGCTCGGGCCCGGCCCCACGCACAGCTCAGCCCCGCGCTCCGGTCTCACGGGCCGGTCCCACAGCTCGGCCCCCCGTGCTGCGGCCTCACGGCCGGCCCTGCGCTCCGGTGCCACGGACTCGCTCCGCGATGGCGCTGGGCGGAGGACCGGGAGTTGGGCGGGCCGCGCCTGACCGGCGCCGCAACGGCTATCCGCCTGCCGCGGCCATCCCCCAGCGTCCGGCGCCGAGCAGCTGCAGGTGGTGGGTGTGGAAGGGGTGCAGCGTGCGGCGATGGCCCACGCTGACGAACATGCACCGCGGTAGGCGCTCGCGGATCAGCTGGTACAGCGTGTGCTCGAGCCCTTCGTCGACAGCGGACGTCGCCTCGTCGAGGAAGGCCAGGCTGGGCCGGGTCAGCAGGATCCTGGCGAACCCGAGCCGTTGCTGCTCGCCCGGCGAGAGCGTGCGCGCCCAGTGCGCCTCGTCGTCGAGGCGGTCCTCCAGGTGGCCGAGGTGGACCGAACGCAACGCCTCGCGGGCCTGCTCCTCGCCGATGCGGTGCGCGGGCTCGGGGTAGGCCAGCGCGGTGCGTAGGTCGCCCAGAGGCAGGTACGGCTGCTGCGACAGGAACAGCGTGTGAGGACCCGCGGGGCGGCGGACGACGCCGTGCGCGTGCGGCCACAGGCTGGCCAGGCTGCGCAGCAACGTGGTCTTGCCGCTTCCCGAGGGTCCTCTGACCAGGAGGGCCTGCCCCGGGCTCATGCTCAGGGTCAGGTTCTCGATCAGCGGCTGGCTGTTGGGGCGCCACACCTGGAGGTCCTCGATCTCCAGTGCGTCGGGCCGGTTGGTGAAGGCCGGTCCGGACAGGGCGCGCGACTCCTTGTTGGCGTCCGTCAGCGCCGTGAGCCGGTCCAGTGTCGCCCGGTAGGCGGCGAAGCTCTCGTAGGAGTACCTGAAGAAGGACAGCGCTTCGTGCACCTGGCTGAAGGCGTCGGCCGTCTGGGTGACGTCGCCGAGCGAGATCGCCCCGTGGAAGAAGCGCGGCGCCTGGATGATGAACGGGAACACGATCGAGGCCTGGGACACCGCGCCGTTGAACGCCTGGAGCCGCAACGACCGTTTGGCGCACTGCCAGGCGTTCCCGATGACCGAGCGGAACCTGGTGGCCAGGGTGGTCCGTTCCACCTCCTCACCGCCGTAGAACGCGATGTTCTCGGAGTTGTCCAGCAGGCGCATCAGCGCGTATCGATAGGAAGCGGACAACTTCTCTTTCAGGAAGGTGAGCTGGATCAGCGGGCGGCCGATTTTGAAGGCCATGAACGAGGCCCCGATCACGTAGGCGTAGGCGAGGAGGACCATCGCCCTGGGCACCTCGTACCCGAAGATCGTCATCGGTCCTGACAGCGTCCAGAGGACGGCGGTGAACGACACCAGCCGCAGGGCGGCGCGGACGGCGTCGAGCGACAGGTCGTAGGACTGCTCGACGAACTGCGTGATGTCCTGCTCGATGCGCTGGTCGGGGTTGTCGACCGGGGTCGCGACGAACCTGCCCCGATGGTAGGCGCGGCCGTCCAGCCAGTCGGCGACCGCGCGGTCGTTGAGCCAGTCTCGCCAGTGGATGATCAGGCGCTGCGTGATGAGGTAGGCGAGCTGGCTGCTGACGACGTAGATCGCCGCCAGGACCGCGAACACGATGACATGGAGCCAGAACGTGTCCGGGTCCATCGCCTGCAACGACGTGAACAGGCCGTTGGTCGCGTAGGAGGCGAGCACTTCCAGGCGCACCCCGACGACCGTCAGCCAGAGCACCAGCAGCATGGCCAGGAGCGGCCGGCGGCTGGCCCACGTGCGGCCGGGCCGGAAGTACGGGAAGGCCAGCAGCCGGAACTGCCGCCCCCAGCGCGTGTAGCGGGTCAGCAGCGGGACCGCCAGGGCGCCGCCGAGGACGATGCCGCCGAAGGTCACCGCGGTTGATGTGAACGACGTGAGCCATTCGTGCTGCCAGTCCATGGATCTGTCCAAAAAGTCCTATATGTGCCTCTATTGGCAGATTTATAGGCAGGACAGCTTGCCGCTCGCTTTCATGCGGGTAACCACGCGTCGGCGGGCGAACGGGTTTCGGGAAAGGCGCCGAACCATCGCTCTCACGACCACAGGCCGGTGAGCTCCAGTGCGTGTTCGGGGCTGGTGGCGTACCGGACGCCGGGGAGAGGATGACCTTGCTCGTCGAGCACCTGCCAGCCACCGAGCCGCACGACGGGCACCCGCCCCTTGCGCATCGCCAGGGCGAGCTCCGACAGCGTGCCCCACGAGCCGCCGACCACGATGACCGCGTCCCCGCAGTTGACGATGACGCCGTTGCGCGCCTCGCCCATGCCGGTGGGCACCACGATCGTCAGGTGCGGGTTGGCGCCCTCCCGGTCGGCGCGCGACAGGATGCCCACGACCGTTCCGCCGGCGGCCCGCGCTCCGGCGGCGACCTCCTCCATCACCCCCGCGTAGCCGCCGCACACCACCACGGCCCCTCGCTCGGCGAGCAGCCGGCCCAGCTCGCGGGCGTTGTCCCGGTCCGCGGCCGAGCACTCTCGCGGCCCGCACACCGCGACCTGAACGGCCATGTGTCCCTCCTTCACCGGCACCACGGGCGGTGGGGGGAGTCTGGTGCGGGGGTCTGGGGCCGGGGCGCGCCGCCGGAGACCGACGAAAGGGGCGCCCCGATCACCGGGAAGCGCCCCGCCCGCGCCTACGGGAGCGTCAGAAGGACTCGACGGCCCTGCGGGCCTCCGCGTCCAGCACACCCCAGCTGATGAGCTCCTCCGTCAGCTCACTGGGCGACTTGTCATAGATCACGGCAAGCGAGCGCAGGTCTTCCTGGCGGATGGAGAGGACCTTGCCGTTGTAGTCGCCGCGCTGGCTCTGGATGGTGGCCGCGTAGCGGGCCAGCGCGCCGGCCTTCTCCTTGGGCAGCGTCGCCAGACGCTCCAGGTCGATCACAAGCTTCGGCGTCGGCCCGAGAGGGCTGGGCGCTGCACCCCCCGGCAGCAGCTCCGAGACCGGCACGCCGTAGAAGTCGGCAAGTTCGGCAAGCTTCTGCACCGTGACCGCCCGGTCGCCACGCTCGTAGGAACCCACGACGACGGCCTTCCAGCGTCCACGCGACTTCTCTTCGACTCCGTGCAGGGACAAACCCTGCTGGGTGCGGATGGCGCGGAGTCGTGCACCCAGCGACTTGGCGTACTCAGACGGCATTGTGTGGCCCCCGGCTGTTGTATGTGCTGCTCTCAGTTGATTGTCCTCCCTCGCGACGATTGCCTGGACCACCGGGGGGTGGGTGCCGGACAGGCACCTTCGGTAGCCGGGCTACTGGGGTTTACCCCGGTACGCCGCAAGGTGTGGTTACGGACAGTGACGGTAAAGCTGTGGACGCCTAAGGTCAAGCTGATTGGAAAAAAGATGCCGAATCCGGTCCGGGATGGTCCGCCTCAAACATCACTCTTGTCCCATGGCCAACACTACTTCGTCACTGTTTGCCGAGAGCCGCCGGGCTGTCTGGTCAGAACGAGCACAGGACGCGGCGCCACCCTTATGATCTTGACCGATGTGTCACCGAGGAAGACCCGCCGCAGCGGTCCTGACGAGCTGGAGGCGACGATGATCAGCTCGCCGTCCAGCCAGGACGTTCCGTCCATGGCCTGGGCGACGGTCCTGCCCGCCAGCGTCTCGATCGCCGCCTCGGGCTCCCAGCCCCGCGCCGCCTTCTCCAGGTCGGTCGTCGCCTGGGCGCGCAGCCCGTCGAGCATCCGCTGCTCGATCTTGGCGCGCCCCGCGCCGACCACCAGCGTCACCAGCCGCAGCGGCGCGTCCAGGGCGGCGGCCAGCTCCACGGCGGAGGCGAGGGCCGCGTCGCAGCCCGGGCTGCGCCGGTAGGCCACGGTCAGCCGCTCGATGCGCCGCGGCGCCTGCTCGGCGTAGCCGTTGGGGGCCAGCAGCACCGGCACCGGAGAGGCGTGCAGCAACTGGTCGGCCGTGCTGCCGAGGGAGATGCTCCCCTTGCGGCCCCGCGGGCCCGAGCCGATCACCACGAGGTCGGCGTCCGCGGCCCGAGCCACCTCCACGAGGCCCCGCCCGCTGCCCCTGTTGTAGTGGATGACGTACTCGGCCTCGTCGCCCGCCAGTTTCCTGGCCTGCTCGAAGCCCGCCTCGACCTGTTCGTTGAGGAAGGCCAGCCAGGCGCTCTCCTCGGCCTTGGCCGGGCCCGGCGTGGTCCACGGCGGCGGCTGGATGGTGGCGACCGTCAGCCGCGCGCCTGCCTGCCTGGCCAGCATGACGGCGAGCGTCAGGCCGTCGCGGCCCCGGGAGTCGGGCAGGAAACCGGACAGGACGTGCTCGGGCTTCATCGGATGCTCCCGGTGTTGAGCCGCGAATGTCTGAAGCCGTACGCGAAGTAGGCCAGCAGGCCCACGGCCGACCACAGCAGGAACGCCACCCAGGTGACCCCCGCCAGCTCGGACATGAGCAGCACGCAGAAGATCACGCCGAGCACCGGGGTGACGGGGAACAGCGGGGTGCGGAAGCTGCGCGGCAGGTCAGGCCTGGTACGGCGCAGCACCAGCACACCGACGTTGACGATGGCGAAGGCGAACAGCGTGCCGATGCTGGTGGCCTCGGCCAGCTGCCCGAGCGGCACGAACCCGGCGAGCACGGTGACGAACAGGCTCACGATGATCGTGTTGGCGACGGGCACCTGGCGGCGCGGGTTGACCTTCTCGAAGATCTTGGGGATCAGCCCGTCACGGGACATCGCGAACAGGATGCGGGTCTGGCCGTACAGGACGGTGATGACCACGCTGGCGATCGAGATGACCGCGCCGAAGGAGACGATGGCCCCCGCCCAGGTGGAGCCGGTGGCCATGTTGGCGATGACGGCGAGGACGGCCTCGGTGCTCTCGGGATCGAAGTCGGTCCAGGCCATGGCCCCGATGGCGGCGATGGCGACCAGGACGTAGATCACCGTCACGATGCTCAGCGACAGGAGGATCGCCAGGGGCAGGTCGCGCTTGGGGTTCTTGGCCTCCTCGCCGGCGGTGGAGGCGGCGTCGAAGCCGATGTAGGAGAAGAACACCTGGGAGGCCGCGGCCGTGATGCCGGCGACGCCCAGCGGCGCGAAGGGCGTGAAGTGGGCCGAGTTGAAGGCGGTGAAGGCGACCACGCAGAAGAAGATCAGCACGGCCACCTTGATGTAGACGAAGATCGTGTTCGCGGTGGCGGACTCGGAGGTGCCGCGCAGCAGCAGCCAGGTGGCCAGCAGGACGATCAGGATGGCCGTGAGGTTGATCACGCCGCCCTGGTTGCCGGGGGAGTGGGTGATCGAGTCGGGCAGCGAGAAGCCGAAGGTGCTCTCGAAGAAGGTGTTGAGGTACTCGCCCCAGCCCACCGCCACGGCCGCGACCGAGACCGCGTACTCGAGCATGAGGCACCAGCCGCACACCCACGCCACGAGCTCGCCGAGCGTGGCGTAGGCGTAGGAGTAGGACGACCCGGACACCGGGATGGTCCCGGCCAGCTCGGCATAGGACAGCGCGGAGAACAGCGCGGTGATGGCGGCCAGCACGAAGGACAGCACCACCGCGGGCCCCGCCTTCGGCACCGCCTGCCCGAGGATGACGAAGATCCCCGTCCCCAGCGTGGCGCCGACGCTGAACAGCGTCAGCTGCCACAAAGACATGGTGCGGCGCAGGTCGCCGCCCTCCCCATGACCGCCCTCCGCCACGATCTGGTCGGTGGGCTTGGTGCGGAACAGCCGCTCGGCCAGCGCCACGGGCACCTCCCTACAACGTGCTGGACAGCGGCCAGGTGGCGTTGGGCGTGATGATGGTGCCCGCCTTGCCGTCCAGGATCTCCAAGGCCTGATCCAGCCGCCCGATGGCCGCCATGTCGCCGGTCGTCTCCACGAACCTGCAGACCGCCTCCACCTTGGGGCCCATGGACCCCGCGGGGAAGTCGATCGCGCGCAGCTCGTGCGGCGTCGTGTGGCCGATCTCGGTCTGCTGGGGGGTACCGAAGTCGCGCATGACGCGCTCCACGTCGGTGAGGATGAGGAAGGCGTCGCACTCCAGGGCCTCGGCGAGCAGCGAGCCCGTCAGGTCCTTGTCGATGACGGCCTCGACGCCCGTCAGCCGGCCGTTCTCGTCGCGGATGACGGGCACGCCGCCGCCCCCGGCGCCCACGACGATGACGCCGTCCCGCATCAGTCCGCGGATCAGCCGCGTCTCGACCACACGCTGCGGTTTGGGCGAGGGCACCACGCGGCGCCAGTACTGGCCGTCGGGCTTGACCACCCAGCCGTTCTCCTCGGCCAGTTTCTCGGCCTCCGCCTGGTCGTAGACCGGCCCGACGAACTTGGTCGGGTTCTGGAAGGCCGGGTCGACGGCCGAGACCAGGGTCTGGGTGATGATCGAGATCACCTGGCGGCCCGGCAGGCCGTTCTGGAGCGCCTGGAGCATCCAGTAGCCGATCATGCCCTGCGTCTCGGCGACCAGCGTGTCGAACGGGTAGGGCTTGGTCAGCTTGGGGTCGGCGGCGCTCTCCAGGGCCAGCATGCCCACCTGTGGACCGTTCCCGTGCGTGATGATCAGCTCATGCCGCTCGGCGACCTTGGCCAGCGGCCTGATCGCCGCGGCCAGGTTCGCCCGCTGGACGTGGTCGTCCTGCCGCTCGCCGCGCCGCAGGACCGCGTTTCCCCCCAGCGCCACCAGGACCTTCATGTCAGCTCCCCAGGGTGGCGACCATGATGGCCTTGATCGTGTGCAGGCGGTTCTCGGCCTGGTCGAAGACGATCGAGCGGGGCGACTCGAAGACGCTCTCGGTGATCTCCAGGGCGTCGAGTCCCGTCTTCTCGTAGATGTCCTCGCCGACCCTGGTCTCCCTGTTGTGGAAGGCGGGCAGGCAGTGCATGACCTTCACGCCGTCGTTCCCCGTCGCCTCCACCACCTCGTCGTTGATCTGGTACGGCTTGAGCAGCCTGACCCGCTCGTCCCACACCCTCTTGGGCTCGCCCATCGAGACCCAGACGTCGGTGTAGAGGAAGTCGACGCCCTCGACGCCCGTGGCCACGTCCTCGGTGATGGTCAGGGTGGCGCCGGTCTGCCTGGCCAGGTCCGTGGCCGGCTTGACGACCATCGTCGGGTCGGGCTGCAGCGACCTGGGCGCCACCAGGCGCACGTCCATGCCGAACATCGCCCCCGTGACCAGCAGCGAGTTGCCCATGTTGTTGCGGGCGTCGCCGAGGTAGGCGAAGGAGACCTGGCGCAGCGGCTTGTCGGTGTGCTCCCGCATGGTGAGCATGTCGGCCAGCATCTGCGTGGGGTGCCACTCGTCGGTCAGGCCGTTCCAGACCGGGACGCCCGAGTAGGCGGCCAGCTCCTCGACGTGCTCCTGCTTGGAACCCCGGTACTCGATGCCGTCGAACATCCGGCCCAGCACGCGCGCGGTGTCCTTGACCGACTCCTTGTGCCCCATCTGCGAACCCGAGGGGTCGAGGTAGGTCACGTGCGCGCCCTGGTCGTGGGCGGCCACCTCGAACGCGCAGCGGGTCCTGGTCGAGGTCTTCTCGAAGATCAGCGCGATGTTCTTGCCGGTGAGCCGCCGCTGCTCGGTGCCGGCGTACTTGGCCTGCTTGAGCTCGGCGGACAGGGTGAGCAGGAAGCCGAACTCCGCGGGCGTGAAGTCGAGCTCCTTCAGAAAGCTGCGGTTGCGAAGGTTGAAGCCCATGGTCAGATGCCGTCCCTCTCCAGCGGGCAGCTCATGCAGCGCGGCCCGCCCCGGCCGCGGCCCAGCTCGCTGCCGCGGATGGTGATGACCTCGATGCCGTTGTCGCGCAGGTAGTTGTTGGTGGTGGTGTTGCGCTCGTAGGCGACCACCACCCCCGGCGCGATGGCCAGCACGTTGCACCCGTCGTCCCACTGCTCGCGCTCGGCGGCGTTGACGTCCTGGGTCGCGGTGAGGATCTTGATGTCGTCGAGGTCGAGCGCCTGGGCGATCGCCTTGTGCATGTCCTCGGCCGGGTGGTCGGTGACCTTCAGCTCCTTCTCGGTGTCGCCCGGCTCGATCGTGTAGGACGGCAGCATGCCGAGGCCGGCGTACTTGGTGAAGACGCCCACGTCCACGTTGGTCATGACCGTGTCGAGGTGCATGAACGCGCGGGCCTTCGGCATGTCCAGCGCGACGATCTTCTTGGCTCCGCCTGTGGCGAACAGGTGGCGGGCGAGCATCTCGACCGCCTGCGGCTGGGTGCGCTCGCTCATCCCGATCAGCACGGCGCCCCGCCCGATGATCAGGACGTCGCCGCCCTCGATGGTGGCGGGCGCGACCTTGGTGCCCGGCATCCACACCTGGAAGCGGCCCGCCTCCGAGGTGAACATCGGGTGGTAGGTGTAGATGGCCTCGAAGTTGACCGTCTCGGCCTGCCTGGCCTTCTTCCTCATCGCGTTGATGGACACCCCGTTGTAGATCCAGCACGAGGTGTCACGCGTGAACAGGTGGTTGGGCAGCGGCGGAAGGACGAAGTCGTTCCCGCCGAGCACGTGGAAGGCGACGCTCTTCGGGTCGGCCCCGCGCTCCATGATCTCCGACTTGGTGATGCCGCCGGTCAGGGCCTGCTGCAGGTCCTTCGACGGCAGCGAGTCGAGGGTGTTGCGGATGGCGTCGGTGGCCAGCGGCCCGTGCCAGCGCTCGTCGACGACGTGGTCGAGGATGTGCTTGCGCGCCTCGGGGATGTCGAGGGTCTCGCGCAGCAGGTCGGCCAGCATGTGGACGGTGATGCCCTGGTCGCGCAGCGTCTGTTGGAACTCCTCGTGCTCCTCCACCGCGCGCTGCACCCACAGCACGTCGTCGAAGAGGAACTCGTCCTTGTTCGTGGGGGTGAGCCGCTTCAGCGCCAGTTCGGGCTTGTGCAGCAGAACCTGGTGGAGCCTGCCTACCTCGGAATCGACATGAAAGGTCATAACAGGTATTCCTTTCCTAGACCAGCGGGCCGTACTCGCCGCGCTTGGCCTTCACCCAGATGTAGACCGGCACACCCACCAGGAGCATCAGCGTTCCGCCGAGCACCGCCTCGGGGCCTGATCCGTAGGCCATCCAGAACGCGAACAGCAGCGCGACGACGCTGATGACGAGGTCGCGGCCCAGCCGTCCCCTGTTGACCTGGCGTTCACCCGTCACCAGCCAGAACAGCTGGGCGCAGGCGGAGAAGAAGTAGGGGATGACGGTGGTGAAGGAGGCCAGCAGCACGATGGTGTTGAAGGCGTTCTCCGACGAGTAGGCGACCAGCAGCATGCCCGACGTCAGGACGGTGCCGATCAGGATGCCGGGGATGGGCGCCCCGCGCGGTGACTCCCTGGCGAACAGCGGCGGGAACATGCCGTCCTGGGCCGCGGCCTTGGGCATCTCGGCCACCAGCATGGTCCAGCCGTTGAGGGCGCCGATGCCGGAGAAGATGGCGCAGGCGGCCATCGCGATGCCGCCCCCGGTGCCGCCGAACATGTTGTTGATCGCGTCGGCGAACGGCGCCGACGACTTCACGAGCTCGGCGTACGGCACAGTGCCCATGACCGCGACGGTGCTCAGCATGTAGAGCACGGCGCAGGCCAGCACGCCGATGACGCTGGCGCGCCCGATGTTGCGCATCGGGTCCCTGATCTTCTCCGCGGCGATGGAGACGCTCTCCACGCCCGAGTAGATGAACAACGCCACCGCGCCGGCGAGGGAGATCGCGGCGACGACGTTGCCCTCCGTGGCGTTGAACGGCCCGAAGTTGCCGCCCTGGATGAAGAACAGGCCGACCAGCGAGACGAACAGCAGCGGCGCGAACTTCAGCACCGTGGTGACGAGCTGGAAGGCGGCCATGTTCTTGGGGCCCATCAGGTTGACCACCGCGGGGATCCACAGCCCCACCAGCGCGATGACGATCGCCGCGGTCGTGCCCGTCCAGTTGAGGCCGAAGACCTGCTGCGCGAAGTACTGCACGTACCCGACCCACGCGACGGCGATGGCGGCGTTGCCGATCCACGCGGTCAGCCAGAACGACCACGCGTTCCAGAAGCCGACGAACTCGCCGAAGGCGTTGCGCGCGTAGGCGTAGGGGCCGCCGCCGGCCGGGATGCGCGCGCCCAGCCTGCCGAAGACGATCGCCATCGCGATGGCCCCGAGGGTGACCAGGCCCATCGCCACGATGCTGACGGTGCCGAAGGCGGCCAGCGAGGCGGGGAGCAGGAAGATGCCGGTGCCGACGATGTTGCCGATCACCAGGGCGATGGCCGCGCCGAGGCCGAGACTGCGTTGTGGGCCTTCGGTGACGCCCGTCAGCTCGGTCTCGACGGTGCCGACGCCTCCGCCTTCAGGCGGCCGTGGCTCTCCCATTGCGCCCCCCAACGCGGATACCCCGGACGTCATGTGACATTCGGGGCGTCCCCGTCGGTGAGTACGCTAAAACGCCCAGCTCAACCATCTTCTCTTGTTCATGAGAGAGCGGGCGGGCGCGCCGGAGGGGCTCAGCTGCGGGGGTTGCCGGACACGAGCAGCACGACGGCGAAGACCGCCATGCAGACCGCGATCAGAGCCACGGGCCACGCCTCCCAGCGCCCGTTGATCCGCTCGGCGGTCACCGGCCCGCGGCCGTGTTCGGCGAAGCCGCGGACCAGCGCGGGCTCCTCAGTGGCGAGCTGGCGGGCGATGGCGTCGAGAATCTTGCGCTCGCGTGCGGACAGGGACATTCCGCGACCTCCCCGAGAAAGACTTGGAGGAGGTTTTATCTCTTTTGTCCGGATTTTCCAAATTGTTCAATGGTGCTTGAGCGCCTCGACCCCGCCGACGATCTCGTTGAGCTCCGTGGTGATCTCGGCCTGCCTGGCCTCGTTGGCCTCCCTGGTCAGCCGCTCGACCAGCTCCAGGGCGTTCTCGGTCGCCGCCGTCATCGCCGTGCGCCTGGCCGCCCACTCCGCGGCCGCCGAGTCGAGCATCATGTACCAGATCCTGGAGCGGACGTACTTCTGCAGCATCTCGTCGAGCACCGCCTCAGGCGTGGGATCGAACTCGTAGGGCGCCTTGGGCAGCACGTCCGCGGCCCGGTCCTCGTCCTGCTCCTCCACCTCCTCCAGGACCATCGGCAGGATCCGGTGCACGGTCGTCTGCTGGGTCAGCATCGACGCGAAATGCGTGTACACCACGTGCACCTCGCCGACCCCGCCGTCCCGCGTGGGCATGTCGAAGGCCTCGATCAGCGTCCGCCCGATCTCCGCGGCCGTCGCGTAGTCGGGGTGTCCCGACACCCCGATCCACTTCCCGCGCACCTCCCTGTTGCGGAAGCCGAACCAGTCGACGCCCTTGCGCCCCGTGACGAAGGGGATGATCTCCTTGCCCTGGCCCTCCAGCAGGGTGGCCAGCGCCCGCGCGTGACGGAGCACGTTCTGGTTGTAGGCGCCCGCGAAACCCCTGTCGCTCGTCATCAGCAGCACCGCCACCCGCGAGGTGTCGGGCCGCGTGTTCAGCAGCGCGTGGTTCATCCGCATGCGATGGCTGACCAGCGCCGACACCGCCCGCGAGATCTCCCTGCTGTACGGCTCGGCGTCCATGGCGCGGTCACGCGCCTTGCCCACGCGTGAGGAGGCGATCAGCTCCTGCGCGCGGGTGATCTTCGCCGTCGATCTGACCGACCTGATCCGCTGACGGATCCGGCGTAGTTGCGCACCCAACGTAACCCCCCGACGCCACCCGACTACGGCACGTGAGACACCAGCGTAACCGTCGTATCACCCCCTGCCCGTCGTGGCTGGTAGCTGCTGGTAATGTGGCTGCGACCCAACACCCTTTTAACCCCGTCCCGTGAGGCGGGAAAGGCGGTGAGCTTCACCATGTCCGAACCCAGGGCCGTTCTCGAAGGCCCGGACATCCACCGGGCGCTGACCCGCATCGCGCACGAGATCCTCGAGCGCACCAAGGGCGCCGACGGCGTCGTCCTCCTCGGCATCCCCACCCGTGGCGCCACTCTGGCCGGCCGGCTCGCCGAGCGCATCGAGCAGTTCGAGGGCGTGAAGGTCCCCGTCGGCTCGATCGACATCACGATGTACCGCGACGACCTCAGGCTCCGGCCCGCGCGCCCGCTCGGCCGTACCGACCTGCCCGCCGACGGCATCGACGGCAGGCTCGTCGTGCTGGTCGACGACGTGCTCTACTCCGGCCGCTCGGTCCGCGCCGCGCTCGACGCGCTCAACGACCTCGGCAGGCCCACGGCCGTCCAGCTGGCCATCCTGGTCGACAGGGGCCACCGCGAGCTGCCCATCAGGGCCGACTACGTGGGCAAGAACCTCCCGACCGCCAAGAGCGAGAAGGTCAAGGTCTACCTGGAGGAGACCGACGGGCGCGACGCAGTGGAGTTGATCAAGTGAACAGGCATCTCATCTCGGCGGCCGACCTGACCAAGGACGACGCGCTGCTGATCCTCGACACCGCCGAGGAACTGGCCCGCGTCTCGGAACGATCCATCAAGAAGCTCCCGACCCTGCGCGGGCGCACGGTGGTCAACCTCTTCTTCGAGGACTCCACCCGCACCCGCATCTCCTTCGAGGCCGCCGCCAAGCGGCTGTCGGCCGACGTCATCAACTTCTCCGCCAAGGGCTCCAGCGTCTCCAAGGGCGAGTCGCTCAAGGACACCGCGCTGACCCTGCAGGCGATGGGCGCCGACGCCGTCGTCATCCGCCACGGCGCCTCCGGCGCGCCGCACCGCCTGGCCAACTGGGTGCGCGGCAGCGTCGTCAACGCCGGCGACGGCACCCACGAGCACCCCACCCAGGCGCTGCTCGACGCCTTCTCGATGCGCCGCCGCCTCGGCTCGCTCGAAGGGCGCAAGGTCACCATCGTCGGCGACGTCCTGCACAGCAGGGTCGCCCGCTCCAACGTGCTGCTGCTGGCCACGCTGGGCGCCGACGTGACCCTGGTCGCGCCGCCGACGCTGCTGCCGGTCTCCGTCGGCACCTGGCCGTGCGAGGTCTCCTACGACCTCGACGCCGTGCTGCCCAAGTCCGACGTCGTCATGATGCTCCGCGTGCAGAAGGAGCGGATGAACGCCGCCTACTTCCCCAGCGAGCGCGAGTACTCCCGCCGCTACGGGCTCGACCGCGACAGGTTCGCGAAGATGCCCGACGAGGCGATCGTCATGCACCCCGGGCCGATGAACCGGGGCATGGAGATCGCGGCCGAGGTGGCCGACTCGCCGCGCTCGACGATCGTCGAGCAGGTCGCCAACGGCGTGACCATCCGCATGGCCGTCCTGTACCTGCTGCTCGGGGGAGAGATCTGATGCTGATCAAGAACGTTCGCATCCTCGGCGGCGAGCCGGTCGACATCGCCGTCGTCGACGGACTCATCGCGGAGATCCGCCCCGCGGGGTCTGCCCCCGCAGAGGGGGTCGACGGGGTCGTCGACGGGCGCGGCGCGATCGCGCTGCCCGGCCTGGTCGACCTCCACACCCACCTGCGCGAGCCGGGCCGCGAGGACGCCGAGACCGTCCAGACGGGCACCCAGTCGGCCGCGCGCGGCGGCTACACCGCCGTCCACGCCATGGCCAACACCATGCCCGTCGCCGACACGGCGGGCGTCGTCGAGCAGGTCTGGCGCCTCGGCCAGGAGTTCGGCCACTGCGACGTGCAGCCCGTCGGCGCCGTCACCGTCGGCCTGGAGGGCAGGCAGCTGGCCGAGCTCGGCGCGATGGCCGACTCCGCCGCCCGCGTGCGCGTCTTCTCCGACGACGGCAAGTGCGTCGACGACGCCGTGCTGATGCGCAGGGCGCTGGAGTACGTGAAGGCCTTCGACGGCGTCGTCGCCCAGCACGCCCAGGAGCCCAAGCTCACCAAGGACGCCCAGATGAACGAGGGCGTCATCTCCGGCAGGCTCGGTCTGGCGGGCTGGCCCGCGGTCGCCGAGGAGGCGATCATCGCCCGCGACTGCCTGCTGGCCGCCCACGTCGGCTCCCGCCTGCACGTCTGCCACGTCTCCACGGCCGGTTCTGTGGAGATCATCCGGTGGGCCAAGTCCAAGGGCTGGAACGTCACCGCCGAGGTGACCCCCCACCACCTGCTGCTCACCGACGACCTCGTCGAGGAGTCGCCCAACGGCGCCTACAACCCCATCTACAAGGTCAACCCGCCGCTGCGCACCGCGCACGACGTCCAGGCGCTGCGCGCCGCCCTGGCCGACGGCACGATCGACGTCGTGGCCACCGACCACGCGCCGCACCCCGTCGAGGACAAGGAGACCGAGTGGGCCGCGGCGGCCATGGGCATGGTCGGCCTGGAGACCGCGCTCAGCGTCGTCCAGGAGGCCATGGTCGACACCGGGCTGCTCGACTGGGCGGGCGTGGCCGAGCGCATGTCCGTCGCCCCGGCGCGCATCGGCCGCCTCTCGGGCCACGGGCGACCGCTCGAGGTCGGCGCACCGGCCAACATCGTGCTCTACGACCCGTCCTCGCGCACCGAGGTGGACCCCTCCTCCTTCGCCTCCAAGAGCCGCAACACCCCCTACGAGGGCATGACCCTTCCCGGACGGGTGCTGGCGACGTTCCTGCGCGGCAAGCCAACCGTTCTCGAAGGGAAGGTCACGTGACCGAGCGTCGCGAGGGACACCATATGCACAGCAGTAACGCCGTTCTCGTGCTGGAAGACGGCCGTGTCTTCCACGGGCGCACCTACGGCGCGCAGGGCGAGACGTTCGGGGAGATGGTCTTCAACACCGGCATGACCGGCTACCAGGAGACCCTCACCGACCCGTCCTACCACCGCCAGATCGTCGCGATGACCGCCCCGCACATCGGCAACACGGGCGTCAACGACGAGGACCCCGAGTCCTCGCGCGTCTGGGTCGCGGGCTACGTCGTGCGCGAGCCGTCCCGCGTGGTCTCCAACTGGCGGGCCACCCGCTCCCTCGACGACTACCTCAAGGAGCAGGGGGTCGTCGGCATCGCGATCTCCGGCACCCGGGCGCTGACCCGCCACCTGCGCGAGCGCGGCGCGATGCGCGCGGGCATCTTCAGCGCGCCGTCGCAGCCGGTGGAGGCCCTGGTCGAGCGCGTACGGCAGCAGCCCCTCATGGAGGGCGCCGACCTGGCCGCCGAGGTGGCCACGGCCGAGCCGTACGTGGTCGAGGCCATCGGCGGCAAGCGCTTCACCGTCGCGGCCGTCGACCTCGGCATCAAGGGCATGACGCCGCACCGCATGGCCGAGCGCGGCTGCGAGGTGCACGTCCTGCCCGCCACGGCGACCTTCGAGGACATCCAGGCGATCGGTCCCGACGGTGTCTTCTTCTCCAACGGCCCCGGCGACCCGGCCACGGCCGACGTCACCACCCTGCGCAGGGTGCTGGAGGCGGGCATCCCGTTCTTCGGCATCTGCTTCGGCAACCAGCTGTTCGGCAGGGCGCTGGGCCTTTCGACCTACAAGCTCCGCTACGGCCACCGCGGCGTCAACCAGCCGGTCCAGGACGTGCGCACGGGCAAGGTGGAGATCTCGGCGCACAACCACGGCTTCGCCGTCCAGGCGCCGCTCGACGGACCCTTCGACACGCCGTACGGGCCCGCCGAGGTCAGCCACGTCAACCTCAACGACCGCTGCGTGGAGGGCCTGCGCCTGCTCGACGGGCGCGCCTTCAGCGTGCAGTACCACCCGGAGGCCGCCGCCGGCCCCCACGACGCCGCCTACCTGTTCGACGAGTTCTGTTCCTTGATGGCGGCGTCGTGAAAGCACGACGCCGCGCAGCGCGCACTCAACCCATGTTCGACGAGTTCTGTTCGTTGATGGCGGCGTCGTGAAAGCACGACGCCGCGCAGCGCGCACTCAACCCATGTTCGACGAGTTCTGTGAGGTCATGAGCCGTGCCCAAGCGTGAGGACATCCGGTCCATCCTGGTCATCGGCTCGGGACCGATCGTCATCGGGCAGGCGTGCGAGTTCGACTATTCGGGTACCCAGGCCTGCCGCGTGCTGCGCGCCGAGGGCTTCAGGGTGATCCTGGTCAACAGCAACCCCGCCACGATCATGACGGACCCCGAGTTCGCCGACGCCACCTACGTCGAGCCGATCACTCCCGAGTTCGTCGAGAAGATCATCGCCAAGGAGCGGCCCGACGCGCTGCTGCCCACCCTGGGCGGGCAGACGGCGCTCAACACCGCGGTCGCCCTGCACGAGGCCGGCGTCCTCGAGCGCTACGAGGTCGAGCTGATCGGCGCCGACTTCGACGCCATCCAGGCGGGCGAGAACCGCGAGCGGTTCAAGGAGATCGTCGCCAAGGTCGCCCGCGAGCACGGCCTCAACGCCGAGTCCGCCAAGTCGGTCATCTGCCACAGCATGGACGAGTGCCTGGCCGCCGCCGGGGAGCTCGGCTACCCGCTGGTCGTGCGCCCCTCCTTCACCATGGGCGGCGTCGGCTCGGGCTTCGCCTACGGCGAGGCCGACCTGCGCCGCATCGCCGGCGCGGGCCTCGACGCCAGCCCGACCACCGAGGTGCTCCTCGAGGAGTCGATCCTCGGGTGGAAGGAGTACGAGCTCGAGGTCATGCGCGACAAGGCCGACAACGTCGTCATCGTGTGCTCCATCGAGAACATCGACCCGATGGGCGTCCACACCGGCGACAGCGTCACCGTGGCCCCGGCGCTGACCCTGACCGACCGCGAGTACCAGAACATGCGCGACGTCGCGATCGCGGTCATCCGCGAGGTGGGCGTCGACACCGGTGGCTGCAACATCCAGTTCGCGGTCAACCCGCGCACCGGCCGCATGATCGTCATCGAGATGAACCCGCGCGTGTCGCGGTCGTCGGCGCTGGCCTCCAAGGCGACGGGCTTCCCGATCGCCAAGATCGCCGCCAAGCTGGCGATCGGCTACACGCTCGACGAGATCCCCAACGACATCACCAAGGAGACCCCGGCCTCCTTCGAGCCGACCCTCGACTACATCGTGGTCAAGGTGCCGAGGTTCGCCTTCGAGAAGTTCCGCGGCGCCGACCAGACACTCACCACGCACATGAAGTCGGTGGGCGAGGCCATGGCGATCGGCCGCTCCTTCCCCGAGGCGCTGCAGAAGGCGCTGCGCTCGCTGGAGAAGAAGGGCTCGTCGTTCTCCTGGGCCGGCCACCTCGCCTCGAAGCAGGAGCTGCTCGACGACTGCCGCACGCCCCACGACGGCAGGCTGCGCACCATGCAGCAGGCCATCAGGGCCGGCGCGACGGCCGAGGAGCTGTTCGAGGCCACCAACGTCGACCCGTGGTTCATCGACCAGCTCATGCTGCTGGACGAGGAGGCCCGCGCCCTCGCCGAGGCCCCCGAGCTGTCCAGGCAGGTGCTGGAGCAGGCCAAGCACCACGGCTTCTCCGACGCCCAGATCGGCGAGATCCGCGGCATGGACGAGTCGCGCGTGCGCGACCTGCGCCACGCCCTCGGCCTGCGCCCGGTCTACAACACCGTCGACACCTGCGCCGCCGAGTTCGCCGCCAGGACGCCCTACCTCTACTCGACCTACGACGAGGAGAGCGAGGTCCCCTATGGCGAGCGGCCCAAGGTCCTCATCCTGGGCAGCGGGCCCAACCGCATCGGCCAGGGCATCGAGTTCGACTACGCGTGCGTGCACGCCTCCTTCGAGCTGTCCAGGGCCGGGTTCGAGACCGTCATGGTCAACTGCAACCCCGAGACCGTCTCGACCGACTACGACACCTCCGACCGGCTCTACTTCGAGCCGCTCACGCTGGAGGACGTCCTCGAGGTCGTCCACGCCGAGCAGCAGACCGGCCCGGTGGCCGGCGTGATCGTCCAGCTCGGCGGCCAGACGCCGCTGGGCCTGGCGCAGGCGCTGAAGGACGCGGGCGTGCCCGTCGTCGGCACCTCGCCGGAGTCGATCCACCTGGCCGAGGAGCGCGGCGCCTTCGGTCGCGTGCTGGCCGAGGCGGGGCTGCCCGCCCCCAAGCACGGCACCGCGCTGACCGTCGCCGAGGCGCTGGAGATCGCCGAGGAGATCGGCTACCCGGTGCTCGTGCGGCCGTCCTACGTGCTGGGCGGCGCCGGCATGGCCATCGTCTACGACGACGAGACGCTCAGCACCTACATGGCGGCCCAGGAGGGCGGCCACCCCGTGCTGATCGACAAGTTCCTCGACGAGGCCATCGAGATCGACGTCGACGCGCTGTTCGACGGCGAGGAGCTCTACCTCGGCGGCGTCATGGAGCACATCGAGGAGGCCGGGATCCACTCGGGCGACTCGGCGTGCGCGCTGCCGCCCATCACGCTCGGCGGCAACGACATCAAGCGCATCCGCGCCGCCACCGAGGGCATCGCCAGGGGCGTCGGCGTCCGCGGCCTGCTCAACGTGCAGTACGCCATGTCAGCGGGCGTCCTGTACGTCCTGGAGGCCAACCCGCGCGCCAGCCGTACCGTGCCGTTCGTCTCCAAGGCGACGGCGGTGCCGCTGGCGAAGGCGGCGGCCCGCGTCATGATGGGCGCGACCGTCGCCGAGCTGCGGGCCGAGGGCATGCTGCCCGAGCACGGCGACGGCGGCACGCTGCCGCTCGACGCCTCCATCGCGGTCAAGGAGGCCGTGCTCCCGTTCAACCGCTTCCGCGGCGTCGACACCGTGCTCGGCCCCGAGATGCGCTCGACGGGCGAGGTCATGGGCATCGACGAGTTCTTCGGCATCGCCTACGCCAAGTCGCAGGCCGGAGCCTACGGCGAGCTGCCCACCAAGGGCCGCGCGTTCGTCTCCGTCGCCAACAGGGACAAGCGCTCGATGATCTTCCCGGTGCGTGCCCTCGCCGACCTCGGCTTCGAGATTCTGGCCACGGAGGGCACCGCCGAGGTGCTGCGCCGTAACGGAGTCCATGCCAAGATCGTGCGAAAGCAGAGCGAGGGGACGGGACCCGACGGTGAGCCGACGATCGTGCAGCGCATCCTGGACGGTGAGGTGGACCTGATCGTCAACACGCCGTTCGGCAGCCCCGGGCAGTCGGGGCCGCGCCTCGACGGCTACGACATCCGCACCGCCGCCGTGCTGCGCGGCATCCCGTGCATCACGACGGTCCAGGGGCTCGCCGCGGCCGCCGCGGGCATCCAGGCCAACGTGCGGGGCGATGTGGGCGTACGGTCCCTTCAGGAACACGCACGAGCCCTGCGGGGGTGATCAGGTCTGGCCGGGACTCCGGTGCAGGTGACTGGCACGGTGCTGACCACGCGCCGGGTCGACGCCTACCATGCGCTGACCGTGGTGGCGCCCGGCGTCGCCGAGCGGTTCCGTCCCGGCCACTTCGTCTCGGTCGCCGTCGGGGGGCCGCGCACCTCGATGGTGACCAGGCGCGCGCTGTCCATCCACGACGTCAGCCCCGACTACGGCGGCACGGTGGAGCTCGTCTTCACCGCCACCGGCCCCGGCACGTCGTGGCTGGCCGAGCGGCGCGCCCGTGACACGCTCGACCTGGTGGGGCCGCTGGGGCGGCCCTTTCCGCTGCCCCGCGACCCCGCCGTCTGCGTGCTGGTCGGCGACGAGTACGGCGCGGCGCCGCTGTTCCCGCTGGCCGACGCGCTGATGGAACGCGGCTGCCGCATCGACTTCGTGCTCGGCGCGGCCTCGGCCGACCGGGTGTTCGGCGCGATGCGGGCCCGCAGGATGGCCGAGACCACCACCCTCACCACCGAGGACGGCTCGCTGGGCCTGCGCGGCAAGGTGACCGACGTGCTGCCGTCCGTGATCGCCGACACGCGCGCCGACGCCATCTACGCCTGCGGGCCGATGGCGACGCTGCGCCAGGTCACCGCGGTCGCCATCGAGTTCGACATCCCCGTCCAGGTGGCGGTCGAGGAGGCCATGGCCTGCGGCATCGGGATCTGCATGACCTGCGTGCTGCCCGTCATCGGCGACGACGGCGCCACCAGGATGGTGCGCGCCTGCGCGGAGGGTCCTGTGTTCAGAGGCGAACGCGTGCGGTTCGAGGACGTGGGAACGATCCCGTTCGACGCGCTCGGCGCCCCCGGCGGTGGAGCGCGTCATGTCGGTTGACATGCGGACCTTCCTGGCCCACGTCGAGCTCGCCAACCCGGTCACGACCGCGGCGGGTTGCGCGGGCTCGGGCAGGGAGCTGGCCCAGTTCTTCGACCTGCACCGTCTCGGCGCGCTGGTCACCCGGTCGATCACGATGGCCCCGCGGGCGGGCAGGCCCACCCCGCGGATGGCCGAGACGCCCTCGGGCATGCTCAACGCCGTGGGCCTGCAGGGGCCGGGCATCGACGCCTTCCTCGAACGCGAGCTGCCGTGGCTGGCCCAGCGCGGCATCAAGACCGTCGTCTCGATCGGCGGCGGCACCGTGGCCGAGTACGCGGCGTTGGCCCGCCGGCTCACCGACGCGCCCGGCGTGACCGCGATCGAGGTCAACCTCGCCTGTCCCAACATCGAGGACCGCGGCCGGGTCTTCGCCCGCGACGGCGGCGCCGCCGCCGAGGTGATCGCCTCGGTGCGCTCGGTCATGCGCTACGACGTGCCGGTGGTGGCCAAGCTCTCGCCGGACGTGGCCGACGTCGTCGCGGTCGCCCGCGCCTGCGTCGACGCGGGGGCCGACGCGCTCTCCATGATCAACAACCCGCTCGGCATGGCCATCGACATCGACGCGCTCAAGCCGTCCCTCGCCGCCGGCACCGGAGGGCTGTCCGGGCCGGCGATCCTGCCGCTCGCCGTACGGTGCGTGTGGCAGGTCCACGCCGCCATCCCCGGCGTGCCCATCATCGGCGTCGGCGGCGTGGCCAGCGGCCACGACGCCCTCCAGCTCGTCCTCGCAGGCGCCTGCGTGGTCGGGGTGGGCACGGCGCTGTTCCACGACCCCTACGCCTGCCTGCGCATCGAGCGCGAGCTCGAGGAGCTGCTGGCGGCCAGGGGATTCCACCGCCTGGCCGACGCCGTCGGCCTGGCGCACCGGCCACCGGGCAGCGCCGCCCGGCACCTGCTCGTCGACTCCGAGGAGAGTTCGCTGTGACGCCCGCACCCATCGCCGTCGCCCTGGACGCACCAGACCTGGAGACCGCGGCCCGCTGGGCTTCGCTGGTGACCCCCCATGTCAGCACCGTCAAGGTGGGCCTCGAGCTCTACCTGCGCTACGGACCCGACGTGATCGCCTCGGTGCAGGGGGCCAGTGGCGTACGGGTCTTCCTCGACCTCAAGCTCCACGACATCCCCAACACCGTGGCCGGGGCCACAAGGGCCGTGGCGCGGCTCAAGCCCGCCATCCTGACCGTGCACGCCGCCGGCGGCCCCGCGATGATCCAGGCGGCCGTGGAGGCCGCTCCGCACACCGAGATCGCGGCGGTCACCGTACTCACCTCGCTGTCGGCCGCGGACCTCGCCGCGATCGGGATCGCCGGCTCGCCCGAGGACGCGGTGCGCCGCCTGTCGGTGATGGCGGTGGAGGCGGGCGCCAAGGCGCTGGTGTGCTCGCCGCACGAGGTCGCCGGCGTGCGCGCGGCCGTGGGGCCGGACATCACGCTGATCACCCCGGGTGTACGGCCCGCCGGCGCCGACAGCCAGGACCAGGCGCGGGTGGCCACGCCCGAGCAGGCGCTGGCCGACGGTGCCGACCTGCTCGTCATCGGCCGCCCGATCACCGGCTCGGCCGACCCCGGCGCCACGGCGGCCTCGATCGCCGCGTCGCTCCGACGGTCATGATCATCTCTGGAACGGCCGCCTGGGTCAAGTCCACGTCCGCCCCGTCCGTCACATCGCTCGCAGAAGGCTCTTCCGGCCCTGCTGTCGCCTCCGTCCCGACAGTCTGGCCGGCCGCGTCCTGACGCGACCCTTCACCGGGCGATCGACGCGAGGGGCGCGAGGTGTCCGAAACCCCGGCAGGGCCGCCGAATCGGGTCTTCGGCTGTCCGTAAAGTACGGGTCAGGAAGGGGTGTCGGGACCGGTTTCTGTGATCATGATCGCATTCGCGGCGACCCGGTTGACGAACGCTGAAAAGCGCGAAGTAGGGGCATTTTGATCAGCACAGTGTAGCGGTGTGACTTCACAGAGTGAAGAAGTGGACTTTATGGTGAGAGAAACGGCGCTTGACGTTGCTAACGACGTCTTGACCAGCTAGTTTCCCTTGCCGTCCGAGTACATCGCAAAGAAATTCGAGGTGACCCGGCGTGGCTCTTCCTCCCCTGACCCCTGAGCAGCGCGCCGCAGCCCTTGAGAAGGCTGCCAAGGCCCGTAAAGAGCGTGCCGAGGTCAAGAACCGTCTCAAGCACGGCGCGGTTTCTCTGGCTGAGGTGCTCAAGGATGGGCAGACCGACGACGTCATCGGCAAGATGAAGGTGTCGGCTCTGTTGGAGTCGCTCCCCGGCGTGGGCAAGGTCCGCGCCAAGCAGTTGATGGAGCGGCACGCTATCGCCGAGTCCCGCCGCGTGCGGGGTCTCGGCGCGAACCAGAGGGCTGCCCTCGAGCGCGAGTTCGGTGGCAACGAGGGCTAACCTCGGTACCACACGAAATCGCGGGTTCGACGGGGGTACGAGGTGACCGACAGGTCCTGGTCCGAAGGTGAAGGCACGGATCGTGGAGGTTTCGTTCCCCCAGGTGGCGGCGCGCGCCAGCGCGGCGCCACCAGGCGGCTGACGGTCCTTTCCGGGCCGTCGGGCGTCGGCAAGTCCACGGTCGTCGCCGAGCTCCGGCGGGCACACCCCGAGGTGTGGCTGTCGGTCTCGGTGACCACCAGGAAGCCCCGCCCCGGCGAGACCCACGGGGTGGAGTACTTCTTCGCCGACAACGACGAGTTCGACCGGCTCATCGCGGCCGGCGAGCTGCTGGAGTGGGCCGAGTTCGCGGGCAACAGGTACGGCACGCCGAGAAAGGCCGTCCTCGACAAGATCGCGGCGGGTGTGCCCACCCTGCTGGAGATCGACCTCCAGGGCGCCCGGCAGGTGCGTGAGAGCATGCCGGAGGCGCTGCTGGTCTTCCTGGCCCCCCCGACGTGGGAGGAGCTGGAGAAGCGGCTGCGGGGACGCGGCACCGAACCCGAGGACGTCATCGCCCGCCGCCTGGAGGCCGGACGGATCGAGATGGCGGCCGAGAAGGAGTTCGATACCACGCTGGTGAACACGAACGTCCAGGACGTATGCCACAGGCTGATAGCCTTGATGACCGCATAGCATTCCGACGAGAGGTCTGACAACGTGGCAGGCATTGCCCCGACGGCCGAGGGCATCACCAACCCCTCGATCGACTCGCTGCTCGACATCGTCGACAGCAAGTACTCGCTGGTCATCATGGGTGCCAAGCGCGCCCGCCAGATCAACGCCTACTACTCCCAGCTCGGCGAGGGCCTGCTGGAGTACGTCGGCCCCCTGGTCGAGACCCACGCGCAGGAGAAGCCCCTGTCGATCGCGCTTCGCGAGGTCTCCGAGGGTCTCCTCAACGCCGAGCCCATCGAAGGCGCGGTCTGACCCTTCCATGAGGGTCGTCCTTGGCGTCAGCGCGGGCATCGCCGCCTACAAGGCTTGCGAGCTGCTGCGCCTGTTCACCGAGTCGGGCCATGAGGTGCGGGTCGTGCCGACCCGCGACGCGCTGCGGTTCGTGGGCGAGCCCACGTGGGCGGCGCTGTCCGGGCACCCGGTGACCACCGACGTGTGGGACGGCGTGCACGAGGTGCCCCACGTACGGCTCGGCCAGCAGGCCGACCTCGTCGTGGTCGCGCCGGCGACCGCCGACGTCCTGGCCAGGGCCGCCCACGGCCTGGCGGGCGACCTGCTCACCAACACGCTGCTCACCGCCCGGTGTCCCGTGGTGTTCGCACCCGCGATGCACACCGAGATGTGGGAGCACCCGGCGACCCGGGCCAACGTCGCCGTCCTGCGCGAGCGGGGGGCCATCGTCATCGACCCCGCCGTCGGCCGCCTCACCGGCGCCGACACTGGTCCAGGCCGGCTGCCCGATCCCGCGGAGATCTTCGAGATCTGTCGCCGCGTCATGGCCGGCCGTCCACGCGACCTGGCGGGACGCAAGGTCGTCATCTCGGCCGGCGGCACCCGCGAGGCCCTCGACCCCGTCCGCTACCTCGGCAACCGCTCCTCCGGGCGGCAGGGATACGCGCTGGCCCGCACGGCGGTCGCGCGCGGCGCCGAGGTGACGCTCGTCGCGGCCAACGTCTCGCTCG
Organism: Nonomuraea sp. NPDC003727; assembly: GCF_053586935.1. Lineage (NCBI taxonomy): Bacteria > Bacillati > Actinomycetota > Actinomycetes > Streptosporangiales > Streptosporangiaceae > Nonomuraea > Nonomuraea sp. NPDC003727. The sequence continues at coordinate 315,311 of NZ_JBSFNE010000006.1, read as the reverse complement.
GCGACCCGGCGGGCGCCAAGGTCGTCAGGGTCGAGTCGGCGATCGAGCTGCGTGACGCCGTGCTGTCGGCCGTGGCCGACGCCGACGCGGTCGTCATGGCGGCGGCCGTGGCCGACTTCAGGCCCGCCGTGCGCCACGACTCCAAGATCAAGAAAACGTCGGCCGAGCCCGAGCCGATCGACCTGGTCAAGAACCCCGACATCCTCGCCGAGCTGGGCGAGCGGCGGCGCGCGGCCGGGCCCGGCGCGGGGCCCGCGGTGATCGCCGGGTTCGCGGCCGAGACCGACGACGTGCTGGCCAACGGCAAGGCCAAGCTCGCCCGCAAGGGATGCGACCTGCTGGTGGTCAACCAGGTGGGCGAGGGGCTGGCCTTCGGCACGCCCGACAACGCCGCGGTCATCCTGGCCGCCGACGGGTCCCAGGTCGAGGTCGGGCGCGGGCCCAAGGAGGACCTGGCCGACGCCGTATGGGACCTGATCGCCGCCCGCCTCTCCTGACCCGCCGCCCGCTTGACAGGGACGGCACGCGCGCTCGGGTGTGACCCTGTGAGGGTGACGGCACCCGCGGTGCTTCGCCACGTCCCCGCGCCCGGATCCGGCCCGCGGTAGCCGCACGCTCGTACGCGGATGTGGTGGCGCTCCGCCGGCCTCGCCACCCCCGCCCAGCTCCATGCCCAAGCGCGCCGGGACCCCGGGGCAGGCGCGCCGGATCCCGGGGGTTCCTGGGCGCTCGAATCCCGTGGTTCTTGCGCGCTCGAAGTCGGGCGTCGCTGCCCGCTTGAGTTCCCGGCGTCCCTATCTGCTTGAGCACCGGGCGTCCCTGCATGCTTGAGTCCCGGGCGTCCCTGCGTGCTTGGGCTCCCGGGCGTCCCTGCGTGCTTCAGCCCCGGGCGTCCCTGTCTGCTTGACCCCCGGGCGTCCCCGCGTGCCCGAAGCGGCTCCGGCGGCCCGTGACCGCCGCGTTTCGAAGGAGGGCTGGGCTCGCCGCTGCCCCGGGTGGCGCGCGTGGCCCCGCCGGGCCGTACCGCGAGACCGGCGCGGGGCCGCTGCTCCCTCGGCGCGCTTGGCCCCCGGGGCGCTGACCTTCGGGAAGCGACATGGGCGGTTACCTGATCACCTGTTGCGGCGTCCCCCGCCGCCTGCCAATACTGAGGGTCGGCGAGGGGGGATGGGATGCCGGTGACGTCGGCTGTCAGGGATCGCTGCAGGGCTCTGCTGCGCCAGGGGGAGGAGATCCGCTATGTCTTCCCCGCGCTCTCGATAGGCCCGCCCGGCGTCGCCAACTTCCTCATCGTCGTCACCGACCAGTCGGTGTCCGTCCTGGCCACCAGGACGCTGAGGAACGACCGGCCGGTGTCGCTCTACGCCGCCTTCCCCCGTGCCACCAGGCTCGGGCCGATCACGATGGCGCCCAGCCCGGTCATCCAGGTGGGCCAGATGTTCTTCGAGTTCGAGGAGGAGTACGCCGCGGTCGTCGCCGCGGCCGACGCCGAGGTGTTCGAACCCGACACCCTGCCCCACGATCCGCTTCCCTACCTATGACAAGCGGCAGAATGGGAGCAGTTTCGCGGCACACGGGCATGTCGGGCTACACTTCGGCGATGGCCCCGGCGTGCCCTGCCCGCCCGAGCCACACCACCGTCAGCAGCCGCTGCATGAGGAGCCACTGAGTTGTCACGTCGCCTGTTCACCTCCGAGTCGGTCACCGAAGGCCACCCGGACAAGATCGCCGACCAGATCAGTGACGCGATTCTCGACGCCATGCTCAAGGACGACCCCAGGTCCCGGGTCGCCGTCGAGACGCTGATCACTACCGGCCAGGTCCACGTCGCAGGCGAGGTGACGACCGAGACCTACGTCGACATCGCCGGCGTCATCCGCGAGAAGATCCTCGAGATCGGGTACGACGCCTCCCACAAGGGCTTCGACGGCGCCTCCTGCGGTGTGTCGGCCTCCATCGGCGCCCAGTCGCCCGACATCGCCCAGGGTGTCGACGACGCCTACGAGCACCGTGTCGAGGGCGATGTCGACGAGCTCGACCGTCAGGGTGCCGGCGACCAGGGTCTGATGTTCGGCTACGCCTGCCGCGAGACGCCCGAGCTGATGCCGCTGCCGATCACGCTCGCGCACAGGCTCGCCCGTCGCCTGTCCGAGGTGCGCAAGTCCGGCCTGGTGCCCTACCTGCGTCCCGACGGCAAGACCCAGGTCACGATCGAGTACGACGGCGACAAGCCGGTCCGTCTCGACACGGTCGTGGTCTCCACGCAGCACGCGGCGGAGATCGACCTCAAGGAGATGCTGACGCCCGACATCAAGGAGCACGTGGTCGACTACGTGCTCGCCGGGATCGACATCGACACCGAGGGCTACCGGCTGCTGGTCAACCCGACCGGCAGGTTCGAGATCGGCGGCCCCATGGGCGACGCCGGCCTGACCGGCCGCAAGATCATCGTCGACACCTACGGCGGCATGGCCCGCCACGGCGGCGGCGCCTTCTCCGGCAAGGACCCGTCCAAGGTCGACCGCTCGGCCGCCTACGCCATGCGCTGGGTCGCCAAGAACATCGTCGCCGCCGGCCTGGCCGACCGGGCCGAGGTCCAGGTCGCCTACGCCATCGGCAAGGCGGAGCCGGTGGGCGTCTTCGTCGAGACGTTCGGCACCGAGAAGGTCCCCGTGGAGAAGATCCAGGAGGCCGTGACCCAGGTGTTCGACCTGCGTCCCGCCGCGATCATCCGCGACCTCGACCTGCTGCGCCCGATCTACTCCGAGACCGCCGCCTACGGCCACTTCGGTCGTGAGGGCTTCTCGTGGGAGTCGACCGACCGCGCCGCCTCCCTCCGCCAGGCCGCCGGCCTCTGACGGACGCCCGCTTCCGGGCCGCCGGTCTTCCGGCCCCGGACGCGGTCGTTCCTCGCGCCGCGGGTCCGCCGGTCGCGGACCCGCCTTCGCGGTGCGGGGCGTGGGCTCCTCTGGTCGGGCGTGCCATCGCGTGGTGGCGCCGTCCAGTGCGTCGCGGGACGTCCTCCGATGATCGGACCGTCTCGCGTCACGGCGCGCCGTCTCGGACCGTCTGGCGTCACGGGGTGCCGGTTCCGGATCGGATCGTCTGGCGTCATGGGTTCCGGTCCCGGATGGGATCGCCTGACGTCATGGGGTGCCGGTCTCGGGCCGGATCGTGTGGCGTCATGGGTGTCGGTCCCGGATCGGGTGTTTCGCGACAGTGGTGCCGGTCTGAGATCGGAGTGCTTCGCATCACGCGAGGCGCGGCCGTCCAGTGTGCTCTTGCGCCGATGTGACGCGCGAGGGACGTCGATCTCCGGCCGGTCGGCGTTGAACGTCGACGGGAGGCCGCCGGTCTACACCGGTGGAGCGTGGGGACCGTCGACTCCCGACCGGTCGGTGTTCGTCATCGGGCCGCGGGGACTGTCAGTCTCCGGCGGCCCGTTCGCGTCTCAGCGCCCCGGAGGACAGGGATCGCGCCTGGGCGGCTGGTATCGGCAACCTTGGGGCCGCCGGCTCCCGGTGAGCGGCTGTCGGGTCGCTTGAGGTCGCCGACTCGTGGTCAGGCCGGTCGTCGGTTCGCTTGGGGCCGGTGGTTCGTTGGAGCGGCTGTCGGGTCGCTTGGTGCGGCCTCCGGTGCGGTCGCTCCCGCCGGGGAGTAGCCGCAGGCATCGTGGGTCTTCCACGGCCGGTTTCCGGCACGACCACGTGCGGCTTGGGTTGTTCTCCTGATGATGCCGCACTCCAGCAGGGGTGCGGCCGTGTCGTCGCAGGGCGGGTTCCGCGTCCGGCGCGAGCCGACCGGCGGGTGCGCCGCATCTGGTAGACGTAGTCTGTGACCGACTCCGACGACGCCCTTCTGCCCCTCGAGGCTGTACGACCCGCGGAGTCGGCCAAGCGCGACCTGGGCGCCCCTGTGGCGGCCGCTGAGCTTCCCGTGGCCAGGGTGGTGGTCGACAGCCCGCTGCCGCATCTCGACAGGCCGTTCGACTATCTGGTGCCCGAGACGATGGATCGTGACGCCGTGCCCGGGGTGCGGGTGCGGGTGCGGTTCGCCGGCAAGCTGGTCGACGGGTTCCTGGTGGAGCGCCTGGCGGGCAGCGAGCACGAGGGGCGGCTGATGGCGCTCGAACGCGTCGTGTCGCCCGAGCCGGTGCTCACGCCCGAGATCGCCGGGCTGGCGCGCGCCGTCGCCGACCGCTACGCGGGGACGATGGCCGACGTGCTGCGCCTCGCGATCCCGCCCCGGCACGCTCGCGTGGAGTCCGAGCCCGCGGCGCCCGCCGTCCGGGGCAGGAAGGCGGACCCGGCCGCTCCAACGGCGGCCACGTCGACCGGTTCCGCATCCCCGGGAACCGACGACCTCAGCAGCCCGGCGGCGGCCATGACGACCGGTTCCGCCACTCCGGCGGCCGACGACCTCGGCGGCCCGGCGGGGGCCACGATGACCGGCCCTGCGACCCCGGCAGACGACGACCTCGGCGCCAAGGCGGCGGCCCCAGGAGGCGACCTCGCCGCCCCTGCCCGAGCCATGGCGAGCGAGCCACTCGATGCCGCCACGGCCACGCCCGGCGGCCCCGTCGACCCGGTCGGGACCATGGCGAACGGCCCCGTCACGCCGGCACGGGAGGCGGCGAGCGACTCCGCCTACCCCGCCACGGCGAGCGACTCCGTCGACCCCGCCACGGCGAGCGACTCCGTCGACCCCGCCACGGCGAGCGACTCCGTCGACCCCACCACGGCGAGCGGTCCCGTCATACCTATCAGGGGCGCGGCGAGCGACTCCGTCGACCCGGCCAGCGCCACGGCGAGCCGCCCCGTCGACTCGGCCACGGCCACGGCGGGCGGCCCTGTCATGCCTACCAGGGGCGCGGCCGGCGGTCCCGCCGTTGCGGCGAAGGAGCCGCCAGCGGACCAAGGCGCCGGAGGCGACGCGACGCGGGACGATCCCACCAGCGGCGACCACCCGGATCGCCCATCCGGCACCGGGGCGGGAAACGGGAGCGCCTGGGATCCGTACCCCATGGGCGCCTCCTTCCTCGACGCCCTCGCCAACGGCAGGTCGCCGCGAGCCGTCTGGAGCGCCCTGCCCGGCGGCGTCGGCTGGACCCGTCCCGTGGCCGAGGCCGTCAGGGCGACGCTGGACGGCGGCAGGGGCGCGGTCGTCGTCGTCCCCGACGGCAAGGACGTCACGCTCGCCGACCAGGCGCTGTCCGACGTGCTCGGCCCCGGCAGGCACGTCGCCCTCACCGCCGACCTCGGTCCCGCCGAGCGCTACCGAAGGTGGCTGCGCGTGCTGCGCGGCCAGGTGAGGGCGGTCGTCGGCACCAGGGCGGCGATGTTCGCCCCGGTGGAGAAGCCTGGCCTGCTGGTCATCTGGGACGACGGCGACGACCTGCACGCCGAGCGGCTGGCCCCCTACCCGCACGCCAGGGAGGTGCTGGCGCTGCGCGCCCACCGGACGGGTGCGGGCATGCTCATCGGCGGTTACTCCCGTACGGCGGAGTCCACCCAGCTCATCGCCGCCGGGTGGGCCAGGCCCATCGTGGCGGGCAGGCAGGCGATCAGGTCGGTCGCGCCGCGCGTACGGCCCGCGGGGGAGGACGGCGAGCTCGCCAAGGACCAGGCGGCGCGCGCCGCCAGGCTGCCCAGCCTCGCCTGGCGGGCCCTGCAGCAAGGGCTTGCCGACGGGCCCGTGCTCGTGCAGGTGCCGCGGCGCGGCTACCTCCCCTCGCTGGCCTGCCGTACGTGCAGGGCGCCGGCCAGATGCGTACACCCGCCGACCCGCGCGACGATCACGGGGGAGCAGCTGTGTCACGGGCCGCTGGCGCTGCGCGGCGGGCACGCGGCGCCGTACTGCCGGTGGTGCGGGCGGATCGCGGGCGACTGGCGCTGTCCCACGTGCGGTGACAGCAGGATCCGCGCCTCGGTGGTGGGCGCCCGGCGCACCGCCGAGGAGCTGGGGCGCGCCTTCCCCTCGGTTCCGGTGAAGACCTCGGGACGCGACGGCGTGCTGGCGACGGTGGGTCCGGGGCGCGCGCTGGTGGTGGCCACGCCGGGCGCCGAGCCCGTGCCTGAGGGCGGCTACGCGGCGGCGGTGCTGCTGGACGGGTGGGCGATGCTGGGCAGGGCCGACCTGCGGGCCGCGGAGGAGGCCGTGCGGCGCTGGATGAACGCCGCCGCGCTGCTGCGGCCGCGGGCCGAGCTGGTGGTGTTGGCCGACGCGGCGATGCCGGCCGTCCAGGCGCTGCTGCGCTGGGACCCGGTCACCCACGCCGAGCGGGAGCTGGCCGAGCGGCGCGAGCTCGGCTTCCCTCCCGCGGTACGCATGGCGACGCTCACGGGCACGCCGGCGGCGGTCAGGGAGATGCTCGGCGAGGTACGGCTGCCGCCGGAGGCGCAGGTGCTCGGCCCCGTCCCGGTGGAGACGCGGCGCGCCGAGGGCGAGCAGGAGCGCGCGATGATCCGGGTGCCGAGAGCCCTGGGGCAGCAGTTGGCAACGGCGTTGAAAGGGGCGATGGGGGTGCGTGCGGCACGTAAGGCGCAGGAAGTCGTGAGGGTAAGTGTTGACCCTCTCGACCTGATATAGCCCGTTTCCCCGATTCGCGCGGGCGTAGGTAACCCGTTAGCGTCACCCTGTGTCGATCGAATGGGTGAACCGAGCCATCGACGATCTGCGCGCCTGGGGCCGGGCGCACGAAGTCGACGTGGACGCGGACGAGATCCGCCTGCTCTGCGACTACGCCAGCGACTATCTCAACGTGACCCAGCTCGGCGGGTTCACGCCCGCCACGTTCGAAGAGCTGCTGCTGTCCATCTATCCGCGCAAGGTCATCGCGCCGCCGGAGAGCGCGCAGGAGACCGTCGCGGCCTCCGGCACGCTCGTCGACTTCCTGCTCGACCGCGGCGAGATCGCGGCCGGGATCGCGGCGGAGATGCGCGCCAAGCTGGCCGAGATCGAGCCGGAGATGGTCACCGCGCTGGCCGACCCGGCCAACTTCGGCATGGCCAAGAGCCTGTTCAGCGCGATCGGGCCGGAGTCGCTCGAGCAGTCGGTCGCCATCCCCGCCGGCGAGCTGTCCGAGCCGCCCGAGCTGGGCGAGGCGCCGTGCGACTGCCCGGCCTGCGCGCCGCTGCCGGCCGTACGGCTGGCGCCACGGCACGAGCTGGTGGCGGCGCTGGAGGAGGTGCCGATCCTGGCCGAGGCCCGGCGGCTGCGCGCCTGGGTGGCCGAGCGGGGCTCCACGCCGACCGTGAAGGGGCGGCTGCGGGTCAAGGACGCCGCGGCGGCGCCCGTGCCGTACCCGCGGCTGTTGTGGGACCTCGGACGGCTGCCGCGCTCCGACGACCCGCTGGAGACGTGGGCGCGCACGGTGGAGTTCCTGCTGGACAAGGACACCGGCGGCCAGGTCACCGGCTCGGCCGAGCTCGACGAGGAGCTTTACGACCTGTTCGACATGCTCTACCGCCTGCAGACCCCGGCGCCGGTGAGCGTCGTCGAGGAGTTCCTGGAGGAGCTGACCGACTACAGCGGGGCCGACGTCGAGACCGCGCTCGACCGGCTGGCCCACTGCGGGCTGCTCGACCGCGCGGGTGACGTCGTCGTCCTCACCCCCCTGGCCGGCTACGGCATGCGCCGCCTCTACCTGGGCCACGGCCTCGACGCGCCCGAGGCCGAGGACCTCGCCGAGGCCGACGCGATGGGCCTGATCGAGGGGCTGCTGTCCGGTGTCCCGACGGAGCTGGCCGAGGACGACATCCAGCGCTGGCTGGCGCGCAGGAGCCCGGCCGAGGCCGCGGGAGAGCTGCTGTCGGCCGCCGGTGGCGCGCCGGCGGTGGCCCGCGGCATCGCGGTCACCATCGTCGACCAGCTCGACTCGGCGGCCGAGAGCGCGGTCAGGGCGTGCCTGGAGGACCAGGAGCTGCGACCGCACGCCATCCACTGGCTGACCGCCCGAGGCCTGCCCGCGCCGCCGCTCACCCAGGAGGAGCTGCTGTGGGTGAGCGTCGACATGCTGGCCCTGGCGATGCCCGCCGCCGAGGAGGACCCGGAGATCTTCGCAGAGAACATCACCGCCTCGGGGCCGCCCGCCCACCTGATCGAGGAGATGTGGCGGGTCGACCATCCCGACGTCGTCGAGGTGCTCGAACTGCTCGGCCGGTCCATCCCCGACGGCACCCTGGCCAAGGCCGCCAGGAAGGCCGCCTTCAAGGCCCGCTCCCGCGCGATCGGTACCTCCATGTGACGGCTGTGCAGTAAGTTTCCTGAGTGGCAAACAACGTCTTCGACCTCACCGAGCTGCGCAAGCCTCCTCAGATCGAGGACAAGCGCGTCGAAGGCCTGGTCTTCCCGCCGGTCGCCCTGGCGTCCGACGCCGACCTGGCCAGAGCCGTGCCGAAGGTGCCGCTGGTCGCCGACGCGCTGCGCCTGACGGCGTGGACGGGCACCCGTCCCGTCACCGAGCACGGCCTGCTGTCCGCGGCCGACGCGGAGGCGGCCGTGGCCGAGCTCGGCCTGGAGGCCCCGCGGCTGCGCCTGCTGTGGGTGGTCGCGGTCAACACCGGCCTGCTGCAGATCATGAGGGGTACGGCCAGCCGTGGCCCGCTCTCGCTCCAGCTGCCCGTCGAGGCGACGCTGGAATTCTGGGACGGCGTGGTGATGGACGTCCTCGACCGCGCCGACGAGGGGCTGACCGGCTCCGCGGTGATCGACGAGCACCTGGCGGAGACGCTGGCCACCGTCTACTCCGTCCGCACCGGGGTGGCCGCCGCCACCCTGGCCAAGGGCATCCTCCACTCCCACGAGGTCGCCTGCGACCCCGGCGCGGCCGAGCTGCGCCACCTGGCGGCCGTCCTGCCCGCCGCGCTCTACGACGCGCTGGCCCTGCTCGAGTACTGCGGACTGGTCGAGCAGACCACCACCGGCCACTTCCGGCTCACCCCGCTCGGGGTGTGGGCGGTCCGCCGTGACCTGCTGCGCGAGGGCCACGACGCGCCGACGGCGGCGGAGGTCGAGGTCTACTCCGACTACGCCGCCGCCGAACTGGTCGAGGCGATGATCACCGGCGCGGTCACGCCCAGCGTGGTCGCCCACTGGCTGGAGCGCCGCTCGCCCGAGTCGGCCGCGCACGAGCTGGTCCAGGTCGCCGCCACGGGCACGGCGGGCCAGCGCGGCGCGGTCGGCACCGTCCTGGAGGAGCTCGGCCCGGAGGCGGAGCTGCCCGTCCGCAAGGCCCTCGACGAGCCGCTCATGTGGCGCTACGCCGCCTCCTGGCTGCACATCCGCGACCTGCCCGCGCCGCCGCTCACCCCCGACGACCACACCTGGATCGCGATCGACTCGCTGGCCGCGCTCCTCTACGTCGCCGACGCGCCAGGGGCCATGGGCTCCTTCGACGTGCTGGAAGCCGGCGAGGAGCTGGTGCGCATGGTCGGCGAGATGGCCGCGGTCGACCACCCCGACACGGTCGCCGTCCTCGAACTGCTGGCCGACCACCACGGCGACCAGGCGGTGGCCAAGGCGGCGCGGAAGGCGGCGCTGAAGGCCCGCTCGTCGAGGGCGATGCCGATCGGCTAGCCGGGCCGGTGGCAGCGTGGCCGCTGGTCAGTGGCCGTCCGGAAGACGATTCCCTGACCGCGCCTTTCTCACCGGTAAACTGGGGTGATCCCATCTATGCGAAACGGAGTACCCCTTGTCCATTCAGTCGATCCGGCTGTTCGGTGACCCGGTGCTGCGCACCCCGGCGGCCCCGGTCGTCGACTTCGACAAGGAGCTGCGCAAGCTGGTCAAGGACCTCACCGACACGATGATGGACGCGCCAGGCGCGGGTCTCGCCGCCCCGCAGATCGGCGTCGGCCTGCGCGTGTTCACCTACTACATCGACGACCAGCTCGGGCATCTGGTCAACCCCGACCTCGATCTGTCGTCGGAGCTCGACGAGGAGGGCGAGGAGGGCTGCCTGTCCTTCCCCGGGCTGTCGTTCCCGACGCCGCGCGCCATCCGCGCGGTCGCCAAGGGCTTCAACATGCACGGCGAGCCCGTCGTGCTGGAGGGCACCGACCTGATGGCCAGGTGCTTCCAGCACGAGACCGACCACCTCGACGGCATCCTGTTCATCGACAGGATGGACCCCAAGCAGCGCAAGCTGGCGATGAAGGAGATCCGCGAGGCGGAGTGGAGCGGGCTGCAGGCGCCCACCGTCAAGTTCTCACCCCACGCCACGGGCGGGAGGGCTCTCTGACGATGCGCCTGGTCTTCGCCGGCACACCCGAGACCGCGCTGCCCTCGCTGCGCGCCCTGATCGACTCGCCGCGCCACGAGGTGGTGGCGGTGGTCACCCGCCCGGACGCCCCCACGGGCCGCGGGCGCGCGCTGCACCCCAGTCCCGTGGCCGAGCTGGCCGCCGCCGAGGGCATCGAGGTGCTGCGTCCGGCCAAGGCCGGCGATCCTGAGTTCCTCGACCAGCTGCGGGAGCTGGCGCCGGACTGCTGCCCGGTGGTCGCCTACGGCGCGCTGCTGCCGCAGGCCGCGCTCGACATCCCGCGTCACGGCTGGATCAACCTGCACTTCTCGCTGCTTCCCGCATGGCGGGGCGCGGCTCCGGTGCAGCACGCCGTCCTGCACGGCGACGAGATCACCGGCGCGGCCACCTTCCAGATCGTGAAGGAGCTCGACGCGGGCCCCGTCTACGGGGTGGTCACCGAGGAGGTCAAGGCCACCGACACCAGCGGCGAGCTGCTGGCCAGGCTGGCCGTCTCGGGTGCGGGTCTGCTGGCCGCGACCCTCGACGGGGTCGAGGACGGCACGCTCGAAGCCAGACCCCAGCCGCTCGACGGGGTGTCGATCGCGCCGAAGATCTCCGTGGACGACGCGCGGATCGACTGGAACGCGTCCGCGATGCGCGTCGACCGGCTGGTGCGCGCCTGCACGCCCAACCCCGGAGCGTGGACCACGTTCCGTGACCAGCGGGTCAAGATCGGCCCTGTACGGCCCGCCGCCTCGGCCGACCGGCTGGCCCCAGGCGAGCTCGTGGTGGGCAAGAACACCGTGCTCGTCGGCACCGGCACCCACCCGGTGGAGCTGGGCGAGGTGCAGCCGCAGGGCAAGCGGCTCATGACGGCGGGGGAGTGGGCGCGCGGGGTGCGCGCCACGGCGGCGGATCGGCTGGCGTGATGGCGGATCGAGGGGCGGCTTCCGGCGGCGGTGGTCCGCGTCGCGGGGGTTCTTCGGGCGGCCGGAGGCCTTCGGGCGGTCCGGGTGGTGCGGGACGGCGCGGCGGGCGGCCACCGGCCCGTGACGAGGCCCGCAACGCCGCCTACGACCTGCTGAGAGCCGTCGACGAGCGCGACGCCTACGCCAACCTGCTCATGCCGCGCCTGCTGCGCGATCGCCGGCTGAAGGGCAGGGACGCCGCCCTGGCCACCGAACTGGCCTACGGCACCCTGCGCGGCCTCGGCAGCTACGACGCGATCATCGCGATGTGCGGCGACCGCGAGCCCGACCCCGCCGTGCGCGACGCCCTGCGCCTGGGCGCCCACCAGCTGCTCAAGATGCGCGTCCCGCCGCACGCCGCCGTCGGCACCACCGTCGACCTGGTACGGCTGCGCATCGGCACCGGCGCCTCCCGCTTCGCCAACGCCGTCCTCCGCAAGATCGCCTCCAGGACGCTCGACGAGTGGATCACGATCGTCGCGCCGTCCGCCGACACCGACCCGGTCGGCCACCTGGCGATCGCCCACAGCCATCCCCGCTGGGTCGTCAGCGCCTTCCGCGACGCGCTCGGCCACGACGCCGGCGAGACGGCCGACCTGCTGGCCGCCGACAACGCAAGGCCGGTGGTGACGCTCGTGGCCAGGCCGGGGCGCAGTTCGGTCGAGGAGCTCGAGGAGTCCGGCGCCGAACCCGGCCGCTACTCGCCGTACGCGGCCTACCTCCCGGAGGGCGACCCCGGGCAGATCCTCGCGGTGGCCGAGACCCGCGCCGCCGTCCAGGACGAGGCGAGCCAGCTCGTCGCGCTCGCGCTGACCAGGGTGCCGCTCGACGGGCCCGACGAGCGGTGGCTGGACATGTGCGCCGGCCCCGGCGGCAAGGCCGGCCTGCTCGACGCGATCGCCACGCACGGCGACCTGGCCGCGGCCAAGAGCGGGCAGGTGCCGTTCGCCTTCCCGGGCGGGGCCCGGATGCTGGCCGCCGACGTGCAGTACCACCGGGCCCGCCTGGTCTGGCAGACCACCCGGCAGGCCGCGGTGATCACCGCGGACGGCGCCGAGCCCGCCTGGCGGCCCGGCTCCTTCGACCGCGTGATGCTCGACGCGCCGTGCACGGGGCTCGGCGCCCTGCGCCGCCGCCCGGAGGCCAGGTGGCGGCGTGACCCCACGAGCGTGGCCGAGCTGGGCGAGCTGCAACGCCGGCTGCTCGACACCGCCCTCGACTCCCTGCGGCCCGGCGGGGTCGTCGCCTACGTCACCTGCTCGCCGCATCTGGCCGAGACCCAGGTGGTGGTGGCCGACACGCTCAAGCGCAGGGACGACGCCGAACAGCTCGACGCCCGCGCCTTCCTGCCCGGGATCGACGGCCTCGGGCAGGGCCCGCACGCGCAGTTCTGGCCGCACCGCCACGGCACGGACGCCATGTTCCTGGCCCTGCTGCGCAGGCGGTCCTGACCGCTACTGCTTCAGCGAGGCCAGCACCTCCAGGTAGTGCGGGTTGACCATGAGGCCGAGGACGTTGCCGAACGGGTCCACGACCGAGGCCGTGCGGAAACCGGCGTCCCCCCAGCTCACCGCCGGCTGGTACTCCTTGGCGCCCATGGAGACCAGCCGCTCCACCGCGGCGTCGAGGTCGTCGACGTGCCAGTAGACGACCGCGCCGCCCGGCTCCGTCGCGGCGCCCTCGGGGGCGTAGCCGCTCTGGCACAGGCCGAACTCGTGCTGGTAGTCGCCGATGCGGTACTCGACGTAGGCGAGGGCGCCGTCGCGGCCGGGCCGCTCGAAGTACGGCTCGATGCCGAACACCTCGGTGTACCACCGCTTGGCGGCCTCCAGGTCGTCGGCCCAGAAGCAGGTGGTGGTGAGGCCTCGCAGCATGGGTGGCTCCTTCGCGTTCTCGGTTCGGTCCCGGTGAGTGACAGGTCTCATTCTTCTCGTCAAAGTGCTCATCAAATGAGCACTTTGTTTTGCGACACTGAGAACCATGCGAGCTGATCGTCTGGTCGCCGCCCTGCTGCTGATGCAGTCGAGGGGCCGGATCACCGCGGCCGAGCTGGCCGAGGAGCTCGAGGTCTCGGTGGCCACCGCCAGACGCGACCTCGAGGCGCTGTCGGCGGCGGGCATCCCCGTCTATCCCCAGCCGGGCAGGGGCGGCGGCTGGTCGCTGCTCGGCGGCGCCCGCACCGACCTCAGCGGGCTGACCGCGGCCGAGGCCCAGGCGCTGTTCCTGCTGGTCGGCCCGGCCGCCGCCATCGCCCCCGAGGTCAAGTCGGCGCTGCGCAAGCTCGTGCGGGCGCTGCCCCAGACGTTCAGGGCCGAGGCCGAAGCCGCCGCCAGCGCCGTCGCCATCGACCCCGCCAGGTGGGGCGAGCACGGCAGGCGGCGGCCCGAACTGGTCGACCTCCTGCAGCGGGCCACCGTCCAGAGGCTGAAGGTCCGCCTGTCCTACGCCGGCCGGTCCAAGGAGCGCACCGAACGCCTCGTCGACCCGTGGGGCCTGGTCGACAAGGACGAGGTGTGGTACCTGCTGGCCGGCACCGACAAGGGGCAGCGCACCTTCAGGGTCGACAGGATCGCCGAGGCGGTCGTGACGGACCAGCCGTTCGAACGGCCCGCCGGCTTCGACCTCACGCAGGCGTGGGAGCGGGTGGTCGACGAGGTGGAGCGGCACCGCTCCACGCTGTCGGCCACCGTGCTCATCCACGCCCGCCTCGTGCCCGTCCTGCGCGACCACTTCGGACGGCACTGCGAGGTGGAGGCCACCCAGGACGACGGGCGGGCCCGGGTCAGGGTCGCGGCGCCGACCCCGCTGATGATCGCCCAGCAGCTGGCGGGATGGGGGGCGCTCGTCGAGGTCGTGGACGGGCCGGAGGTACGGGCCGAACTCGCCAGGCTCGGCGCCGAACTGGTCGCGCTGCACGGCACGCCGGCCGCCGGATCGCCGCAGGGCCCGGCGCGGGACACCTGACGGCCTGCCGGGCGGTGGGATCGGTCCGGGGAATGGCGGCCGGTGGGATCGGTTCGGGGGGCGGCGGCCGGTCGGATCGGTTCGGGGGACGGCGGCCGGTGGCATCGGTTCGGGGGGCGGCGGGTGCGGAGCCGCGGGAAGGGCTTCACTACACTCGGGGCCATCATGGCCGTTCAGATCTCTCCCAGCATCCTGTCCGCTGACTTCGCCCGTCTCGCCGACGAGGCCGCCCGCGTGCCGAACGCCGACTGGCTGCACGTCGACGTCATGGACAACCACTTCGTGCCGAACCTCACCCTCGGCCTGCCGGTCGTCGAGGCGCTCCTCAAGGCCACCTCGACGCCGATCGACTGCCATCTGATGATCACCGACCCTGATCGGTGGGCACCCGGCTACGCGGAGGCGGGCGCGGGCAGCGTGACCATCCACGCCGAGGCGGCCAAGGCGCCCGTGCGCACGCTGCGCCAGATCCGCGCCGCGGGAGCCAGAGCGGGCTTCGCGCTCAACCCGGCGACGGCCGTCGAGCCGTACGAGGACCTGCTCGGCGAGATCGACATGCTGCTGCTGATGACGGTGGAGCCCGGGTTCGGCGGGCAGAAGTTCCTCGACGTGGTGCTGCCGAAGATCCGCCGGGCGCGGTCGCTGATCGCCAGGCACGGGGGTCAGATCTGGCTCCAGGTCGACGGCGGGGTGGCGGCCGACACGATCGAGCGGTGCGCCGAGGCCGGGGCCGACGTGTTCGTGGCGGGCAGCGCGGTGTACGGCGCCGCCGACCCGGCCGCGGCGATCGACAAGCTCAGAGACCTGGCCAGCCCGTACGCGGACTGACACCCGGGCTGCCACGCGCCTCCTCGCCCCACCCCACCCGGCTTGCAGCCGGTCTGACCTGCAGCGGGCATCCGGTCTGCCGGGTGGCGGAAGCGGTGGGCTTGCGCGGCGTCCGCGGGTGGGGACCGCTGCGCCGCGCGGCATGCCCGGACGGCCCGGTTTGCCGCCGTCTGCCCTGGGTGGCCGGGTCTGCAGCCCCCGGTCTGCCGTGGGGTGGCCGGGTTTGCGGGACCGCCCCGACCTGCCCTGCGCGGCCGGGTTCGCAGCGCCACCGCGTGGATGCCCGGCCGACCGCATGATCCGCGGTGTCCCGGCGGATCGGTGCGGTGGTCCCGGCGGGGCGGGACGACCCGGGTGGCGTCCGCGATGCGTGGTGAGCGATCAGGGCCGTGGATTAGCGGTGCGGCGGAACATAGGTTCATCGCCTCCCGGGTAATTGAACACTTATGGAGGATCACGGGCTGTTCGGGCCGCAATCGGTGACATGGCGGGTGATGGGGGAGCCCATCCTGTTGGTGGGCGGCTTCCGCGCCCTGCTCATGCAGGGCCTGCACCCCAGGGCGATGCGCGGCGTGCTGCAGAACTCCGCGCTCATGGACCCGGCCGAGTCGTGGTCGCGCTTCCAGCGCACGACCGAGTTCGTAAGGGTCCGGACGTACGGCACGCGCGCCGATGTCGAGCGGGCCGGCGCCAGGGTCAGGAGGATCCACGCCACCCTGACGGCCCTCGACTACGACACCGGGGAGCGCTTCCGCCTCGACGATCCCGAGGCGCTGCGCTGGGTGCACATCGGCGAGGTCGACTCCTACCTGACGGTGGCCCGCAGGGCGGGGGTGCGGCTGACCGACGACGAGGCCGACGCGTTCGTGGCGGAATGGCGGGCGGCGGCCGAGGTGGTCGGCCTGTCACCGGCGGACGTGCCAGGCTCGGTGGGCGAACTGCAGGACTACATCCGCGCGGCCCGACCGGGGCTGCGGTTCGTGCCCGAGGCGGCGCATCCGCTGCGGCTGTCGTTCAACGCGCCGCTGCCGTTGCGCCTGACGCCGCTCAAGCCGATGCTGCCGGCGCTGACGCTGCTGGCGTTCGCGACGCTGCCGCGGTGGGCCCGCCGGCTGTACGGGCTGCCCGCGACGCCGGTGGGGGACCTGTGGGCGACCGCGTCGCTGCGGGCGCTGCACACGGGGCTCGGGTTCGTGCCGGCCCAGGTCCGCTACGCCCCGGCAGCCCGCCGCGCCCGCCGCCTCATGGCGGCGTGACCTCCCCACCCCCTGCACGGCACGCCGGCCCACCCCCTGTACGGCACGCCGGGTCACGCGCCTCCGCCCGGCACGTGGACCCGTCCTCCGAAGGGACGCTCCTCGTGCGGCGATGGCCGACCTCCCAACGGCGCCCCCAAACCCGACCCTCACCGGACCCGCACCCGCCTGGGCCCGAACCCGCCTGGACTCGTGCTCGCCTGGACCCGCACTCGCCTGGACTCGTGCCCGCCTCGGCCCGCACTCGCTTGGGCCCGCACCCGCCTGGACTCGTGCTCGCCTGGACCTGCACCCGCCTGGACTCATGCCCGCTTGGGCCCGCATCTGCCTGGGCCCGCATCTGCCTGGGCCCGCACTCGCTTGGGCCGGCACCCGCACCCGCATGGCACCCGCACCCGCCGGCCTCGTCCCTGGCCCTGGACCCGACCAGGCACGCCCCGACTTCCGACGAGTTTTTCCCGGAGTGGTGGATGACCTGCGATGATGTAATTGACCAAGCGTTTGTTAGGGTTTGTTGGCGGGGGCGGTCGCGCCGGGCTTTTCGGACATGGCACACTGGGGGAGAACAGAGCTAGCGTGCTCCGGGGTCGGTGAAAGTCCGAACCGGCGGTGACAGTCCGCGACCCGGCCGATGCCATCGGCCGGTTGACTCGGTGAAATTCCGGGACCGACGGTGAAAGTCCGGATGGGAGGAAGCGCGCGGGTGTCCGGTGTTCGCCGGGCGCCTCTGTGGTGCGTGCGTCGCACCCTGACATCCCCCGGGGCCCGCCGTAGCTGAGAGCTACTGGCGAGTAGGAGGTCCGGGGGTGGACGAACCCGCCCAGTCAAGGCCGGGCATTGCCGTACCCACCAAGCGCGTGGACGAGACCGACGCCCTGCACATGGCCAGGGCCGTGCGGCTGGCCGCGCTCGGTCGCGGCACCACGAGCCCCAACCCCGTGGTCGGGTGCGTCATCGTCGACGCGTCGGGAGCGCACGCGGGAGAGGGTTTCCACGCCTACGCGGGCGGACCGCACGCGGAGGCGGTGGCGCTGAGCGAGGCGGGCGAGCGCGCCAGGGGCGGCACCGCCTACGTGACGCTCGAGCCCTGCGCCCACACCGGTCGCACGGGACCGTGCTCCGAAGCGCTGCTGAAGGCGGGCGTCGCCAGGGTGGTGATCGCCGTGCCCGACCCCAACCCGACGGCCGCGGGAGGCGCCGCCCAGTTGCGCGCCCACGGGCTGCAGGTGGAGATCGGGCTGCTCGCAGAGGAGGCCGAGCGCGGCAACGCCGAGTGGCTGACCTTCATCCGGCGCGGCCGGCCCCATGTGACGTGGAAGTTCGCCGCCACGCTGGACGGCAGGTCGGCGGCCGAGGACGGCACCAGCCAGTGGATCACCTCGCCCGAGGCGCGGGCGGACGTCCACCGGCTGCGCGCCGAGTCCGACGCGATCGTCGCGGGGATCGGCACCGTTCTGGCCGACGACCCCAGGCTCACGGCCCGCCCGCCCGCGTCCGGCCCGGTCGCGGCATCCCCGACGGCCGCCGCGCCCTCGCCGGCCGCATCCGGTCCCGCATCCGCGCCCGCTTCGGTCGGCTCACCGGCTCCGGCCACCGCATCCTCCGGTTCCGCGGCCGGATCCACGTCGGCCGGATCGGCGTCTGGCGCATCCACGGTGGCCGGATCGGCGTCGGTCGGGTCCGCGTCAGCCGGATCCGCGTCCGTCGGGTCCGGGTCGGTCGGCTCGTCCGGCTCGGTCGCGGGATCCCCGACGGCCGCCGCGCCCTCGTCGGCCGCATCCGGTCCCGCGGCCGGGTCTGATCCCGGGGCCGGGTCTGGTTCGGCGGCCGGGGGCGGTCCGGCTGTTGTGTCCGGGCCGGTGGAACCGGCGTCACGTCCGGCTGTCCGGGGGCTGGGGCCGGCGGGTGGCGGCGGGCCGTACCGGCAGCCGCTGCGGGTGGTCGTCGACACCGGCGGGCGCACCCCCGTGACCGCCAGGGTCCTGTCGGACGAGGCCCCCACGCTCGTCGCCGTCGCCGACGACGCCGAGACCGACCTGTCCGCCCCCGTGGTTCGCCTGCCGCGGTCGCCGGCCGGCGGGCTGGACCTGCACGCCCTGCTGGCCGAGCTGGCCCGCAGGGGGGTCGTCAGCGTGTTCCTGGAAGGCGGCGCGACCCTCGCCGGTTCCTTCATGAGGGAAGGGCTGATCGATCGCGTCGTCGCCTATCTGGCGCCCGCGCTGCTCGGGTCGGGCGGCGCCGCGCTCGGACACGCGGGGGTGCGGACGATCGCCGACACCCACCGGTTGGTCTTCGAAGAAGTAACCCCCATCGGGACGGACCTGCGGATCACCGCCCGTCCCGTGACCGAGGAGAGCTGATGTTCACCGGAATCGTGGAAGAACTGGGCGAGATCGTCGCCGTCGAACCCCTGGGCGACGCGGCGAGGCTGGCGGTGCGCGGCAAGCTCGTCACCTCCGACGCCAAGCACGGCGACTCGATCGCCGTCAACGGCGTGTGCCTGACGGTCGTCGACGTCGAGGACGAGGTGTTCACCGTCGACGTGATGCGGGAGACGCTCATCAGGAGCTCGCTCAAGAGCGTCGAGAGCGGCGCGCGGGTCAACCTGGAGCGGGCCGTACGGGCCGATCAGCGGCTGGGTGGGCACATCGTGCAGGGCCACGTCGACGGCACCGGCGTCCTGCTGTCGCGCGAGCCGGGCGAGCGGTGGGACGACGTGCGCTTCTCGCTGCCGGCGGAGCTGAACCGCTACGTGGCCGAGAAGGGCTCGATCGCCGTGGACGGCATCAGCCTGACCGTCACCACCGTCGACGAGGAGAGCTTCGGCGTCAGCCTCATCCCGACCACGCTGGAGCTGACGACCCTGGGCGGCAGGGGCGTCGGCGACGTGGTCAACCTCGAGGTGGACGTGATCGCCAAGTACGTGGAGAAGCTGGTGGTGGCCAAGTGAGCGGCGACTTCACCGTCTTCGGCACGCCCGTCTACTGGACCGACCTGATCGGCAACGCCGCCGCGCTGGCGACGGTCGTGCTGGCCATGCGCAGGTCGGTGTGGACGTGGCCGGTGCAGCTGACCGGCGCGGTGCTGCTGTTCATCGCCTCGGTCAACGCCCACATCACCGGCAACGCGCTCAAGCAGGTGCTGTTCGGCGCGCTGGCCGTCTACGGCTGGTACAAGTGGACCAAGGGCAGGCGCGACGACGGCGGTCTGGCCGTCAGGCCCGCCACGCTGAAGGAGCGTTCGGCGCTCATCGGCACGATGGTGGTCGGCACGGTCGCGGTCGCGCTGCTGTTCACCTGGCTCAACGCGATGGGCTTGGAGATCTCGTGGGCGCCGTGGCCCGACGCCTACATCTTCGTCGGCTCGGCGGTCGCCACGTTCGCGCAGGGCAGGGCGCTGATCGACTTCTGGTGGATCTGGGTGCTGGTCGACCTGGTCGGCGTGCCGCTGGCGTTCACGTCGGGCCTGGTGGTCTCCGGCGTGGTCTACGGCGTCTTCCTCGTGCTGGTCCTGCTCGGCTTCCGCACCTGGCTGAAGCAGTACAGGACGGCGCGGACGGCGGTGCCGGCATGAGCATCGTCTTCGACTCGGTCGAACGCGCCATCCACGACATCCGCGAGGGCAGGCCCGTCGTCGTGGTCGACGACGAGAACCGCGAGAACGAGGGCGACATCATCTTCGCCGCCGCCAAGGCCACGCCCGAGCTGCTGACCTTCACCATCCGCCACACCAGCGGCGTCATCTGCGTGCCGATGGAGGGCAAGGAGCTCGACCGGCTCGGCCTGCCGCTCATGGTGGTCCAGAACAGGGAGCGGATGCGGACCGCCTACACCATCAGCGTCGACGCCCGCGACGGGATCACCACCGGCATCTCGGCGGCCGACCGGGCCAGGACCATCCGCACCCTGGCCGACTCCGCCACCGAGCCCCAGGAGCTGGTACGGCCCGGCCACATCTTCCCGCTGCGCTACCACGAGGGCGGCGTCCTGGTCAGGAGGGGCCACACGGAGGCCGCCGTCGACCTGGCCCGCATGGCGGGGCTCAGCGCGGCCGGTGTGCTGGCCGAGATCGTCAACGACGACGGCACCATGGCCAGGCTCCCCGAGCTGCGCGCCTTCGCCGACGAGCACGACCTCGCGCTCATCTCCATCGAGCAGCTCGTGGACCACCGCCGACGCACCGAGAGCATGGTGACCAGGGTCGCCGAGACCAGGCTGCCCAACGTCCACGGCGAGTGGCGCGCCTACGGCTACGCCAGCGCGCTCGACGGCGGCGAGCACGTCGCCCTGGTGCTCGGCGAGCTGGGCGACGGCGAGAACGTCCTGGTGCGCGCCCACTCCGAGTGCCTGACCGGCGACGTGTTCGGCTCGCTGCGCTGCGACTGCGGCGTGCAGCTCGACCGTGCGATGGCGGCCATCGCCAAGGAGGGCCGCGGCGTCGTCGTCTACCTGCGCGGACACGAGGGCAGGGGCATCGGCCTGCTGGCCAAGCTCAAGGCCTACAGCCTGCAGGACAGCGGCAGCGACACCGTCGACGCCAACCTGGAGCTGGGCCTGCCCGTCGACGCGAGAGAGTTCTCCAACGCCGGGCAGATGCTGGCCGACCTCGGCGTCAAGTCGGTCAGGCTGCTCACCAACAATCCGGCCAAGCTGCGCGGCATGGACGGCTACGGCATCAAGGTGCTGGGCCGCGAGCCGATGCCGGTGGCGGCGAACCCGTACAACGAGGCGTACCTGACGGCCAAGCGAGAGCGATTGGGGCACGAGCTGTGAGTGGAGAGGGCAGGCCGGCCGCGGCGCCGGTCGACGCGGAAGGGCTGAGCGTCGGCATCGTGGCGGCCAGCTGGCACGGGAAGATCACCGACCAGCTGGTGGCGCGGGCCGTCCAGGCGGCCCAGGACAGCGGCGCGAACGCCACGGTGGTGCGCGTCGCCGGATCGCTCGAGATCCCGGTCGTGGTCCAGGCCATGGCCAGGAGGCACGACGCGGTGGTGGCGCTCGGCGCGGTGATCCGCGGGGAGACCGCCCACTTCGACTACGTCTGCGACTCGGTCACCGCCGGTCTGACCAGGATCTCGCTCGACGAGGAGACGCCCGTCGGCAACGGCGTCCTCACCTGCGACACCCTCGACCAGGCGCTGGCCAGGAGCGGGCTGCCCGACAGCGTCGAGGACAAGGGCTACGAGTCCACGGTCGCGGCGCTGGAGACGGCGCTGGTGCTGCGCCGGCTGCGGTAGTTTTCCTTGGTCACCACAACCCCTGCCACCCAGCGAGAGCCGAGATGCCTGAGCCTGTCAGTCCCCCGCCCCTGCCCCTCACCTGGCGGCCGGTCAGGGCGAGATTCGTGGCGTACGGCTTCGCGGCTCTCGTCGTGGTCGGCGCGGTCGTGATGGCCGTCCTCATCGCGGAGCCGTTCCAGCTCCCCGACAAGATCGCGATCGTGGCCTTCGGCTGCGCCGTCGCCTGGGTGCTGCACCGGCTCGGCCGGGTCAGGGTCGAGGCGGACGAGGAGGGCATCACCCTGGTCAACGCGCTGCGCACGCACCGCTACACCTGGCCGGAGGTGCTCGACGTCACCCTGCTCGAGGGCGACCCGTGGCCGAAGATCGACTTCTCGGACGGCATGACGGTGGGCGCGATGGGCATCCAGGGCAGCGAGAAGGCCCGCGCCCGCCGCGCCACCGCCGAACTGGCCGCGCTCATCAGGGCCAAGGGCGAGGCCCGGGAGTAGGCGCCGCTCGGCGGTCAGGACCGCGCGGGGTAGGCGCCGGCCCAGGGACAGCCCGCTCGGCGGCCAGAACCGCGCGGGGTAGGCGTCAGTCCAGGGCCCAGGCCCGCTCGGCGGCCAGGACCCTGGCGACCTCGGCGGGGAGCGCGTCGCGGACCTCGACGACGCCGTTCTCCTCGCGCAGCACGGTCACGATGCCGGTCACCAGCTGCCGCCTGCGCAGCGCGTCGAGCGCCCGCACCTCGCGCTCGGCGGTCAGCGTCTCGGGCGCCGGGTGCCGCTCGGGCTCGGATCCCGGCGCGGCCTGCCCGTGCTCGGCGAGAGCCACCGGCTCGTGCGCCGCGGGACCGGCGGCGTAGGGGGTCGTCCGTGGCTCGTGCGCCCCGGGAGCGGCGGCGTAGGAGGTTGTCTGCCGCTCGGGTGACGCGGGACCGGCGGCGAAAGGGGTCATCCGCGGATCAGGTGACGCGGGACCGGCGGCGTAGGGGGCTGGCTGTGGCTCGGGTGACGCGGCGACGGCGGCGTACGGCGTCGCCTCGCGCTCCGGCGACGGAAGGTCGGCGGCGAGCGGAACGGCCGGGACCGGGTCGGCGGCGGGGGAGGCGATCGGGCGCCACTGCCACAGCCGGTAGCTCAGGCCGGGGTGCGGCCGCTCGACCAGCTCGCCGAACGACAGCTGGATGGTCGGCAGGCCGTCCGGGTTCAGCCGCCTGGCCATCGCCACCGAACTGCGCAGCTCGTTGAGGTACCGGCTGCGGTTGCCCTCGTCGGTGTCGAGCAGCCAGGTCGGCGGGCGCGTCATCAGCCGCTGCCGCAGGTCGCCGAGCAGTTCGGCCAGCCTCACCTCGTGCTCGTGGTCCAGCGGCCACTCCTCCTCCGCCTTCGGCGGGGCGGGCGGCAGGGGCGCCTCGGCCGAGCCGAGCACCCTGGTCGAGACCCAGTCGTGCAGCGAAGACCTCGCCTCGACCGTCTCCACCGGCTTGGCGTCGCCGTCCAGGCCGTCGGGACGCAGGTGGAGCGCGGGGTCGAAGACGTCCCTGATCGGCCAGAAGCGCAGCAGCCGCTCGGCGTTGTGGGCGTACAGGTGCAGGCCGTACTCGAAGAAGGCCGGGCCGATCAGCACGCTGCGCCCCGAGCCGGCGAACATGTACGGCGTGACGGCCACGACCCCCGTCTCCGCCACGCAGCGGGCGTCGGCCACGAGCTTGCCGTGCCCCTCCCACGGTGGCGGCGGGCCGTCCCAGACCTCCACCCTGACGCGGCTGTGCTCGGCACTCGCGTAGAGGTAGATCTGGCGGTCGAGTTCGGCCATGTGAACCCGGGTGTCGACGCCCTGGAGCCCGCTCACGCCGCGCAGCATGAACTGCCCGTAGGTGAGGGGGACCTCGTCGTCCAAGGTGTCCAGCAGGTGGGCCATGCGCGTACTCCGGATTTCACAGTGGGGATCGGATGAATGTACCGGAATTCAGGGAGTTTGGCCTGACCGGGGCCCCTGTTGGAACATTTCTGGAACATGAGAAGACGGGGCGGCCCCGGTGCGGGGCGCCCCGTCTTCCGCTGTGGACGGGTGTGTGGAGAGGGCGGGTCAGGCGATGGCGGGCTCGCCGGAGGCGCGCGGCGTGCTCGCCGGAGCCGACTCGAGCGGCTGCGGGGGCGCGTTGAGCACCGCCTCGTCGAGGCGGCCCTCGCCGCGCGCCACCAGGACCGGCACCACGATCTGTCCCGCGACGTTGGTCGCCGTGCGGATCATGTCGAGGATCGGGTCGATGGCCAGCAGCAGGCCGACGCCCTCCAGCGGCAGGCCCAGCGTGCTCAGCGTCAGCGTCAGCATGACGATCGCGCCGGTCAGGCCGGCCGTCGCGGCCGAGCCGACCACGGAGACGAACGCGATGAGCAGGTACTCACCGATGCCCAGCGGGACGTTGAAGACCTGCGCCACGAAGATCGCGGCCAGCGCCGGGTAGATCGAGGCGCAGCCGTCCATCTTGGTGGTCGCGCCGAACGGCACCGCGAAGGAGGCGTAGTCGCGGTCGACGCCCAGGCGCTCGATCGTGACCTTCTGCGTCAGCGGCAGCGTGCCGACCGAGGAACGGGAGACGAAGGCCAGCTCGATCGCGGGCCACGCGTTGCGGAAGAAGGTGATTGGGTTGACCTTGCCGACGACGGCGAGCAGGGTCGGGTAGACGGCCAGCAGGACGATGAAGCAGCCGACGTAGACGCCGAGGCTGAACTTGGCCAGCGGCGCGAGCAGGTCCCACCCGTAGGTGGCGACCGACTTGCCGATCAGGCCCGCGGTGCCGATGGGCGCCAGGCGGATGACCCACCACAGCGCCTTCTGGACCAGCTCCAGGACCGAGCGGCTGAAGGCGAGGAACGGCTCGGCCTTCTCCCCGACCGCCATGGCCGCCGCGCCGAGGACGATCCCCAGGAAGACGATCTGGAGGACGTTGAGCTCGGTGAACGCCGTGACGATGTTCGTCGGGATGATGCCGGTGAGGAAGTCGACCCAGGTGCCGACGCTCTCGGGGGCCTTCGCGCCGGCGGTGCTCAGGGTGACGCCCTGGCCGGGGTTGAGGATCAGGCCCAGGCCGATGCCGACGATGACGGCGATCAGCGCGGTGGTGAGGAACCAGAACAGCGTCTTGCCCGCCAGCCTGGCCGCGCCGTTGACGTTGCGCAGGTTGGCGACGCTGACCACCACCGCGGTGAACACCAGCGGCGGCACGGCCAGCTTGAGCAGCTGGACGAAGATCTTTCCGACTTCGGTGAGGGTGTTGGCCAGCCAGGCCAGGTCCCAGACGCGGGCGGCGAAGCCGAGGGCCACGCCGACGACCAGACCCAGCAGCAACTGCAGGGAGAACGAGAATCTCTTCACGATGAGGAAGGCTCCGAAAGACGGCATGCCGAAATGGCGGCACGCGGAAGGGGGGTGGGTGAGGGGGTCGGGCGATCGAGCGCTCGTCAGAGCGCGATCAGCGACAGAGGGAGCCGGTCAGACGACAGAGATCGATGTGCAGCCGCTCAACGAGCCACACATACAGGACAGAAAACCTCACGAGATCAGTAAACCGTAATGAATCGGACAGTATTCCGACTGTAGAAGTGATCTACCTCACAACGCAACCCCTTGTGAGGGGAGGAGTTGATACCAGGCTCGCGCGTGCCAGGCGGCCTCCCGCAGGCCGGCAGCGCGCCAGGGATATGGCAGATCCGCCCGACGGCAGGAGCCGGGGCGCCCTTGCTCGTCGCGGGCGCGCTCAGCCGGCCGTGGCGGTGGTGATCTGGACGGACAGCTCGTTGGTGGCCGTGTAGGCGGCACGGGCGAACGCGTCTCCGACGAGGTGCCGGGGGTAGAGGTCCACCGCCCTCCGGTCGGCGATGTCGTCGCAGAAGCGGCCCAGCCGGATGGGACCGCCCCGTTCCGCCGGGCACAGGTACAGATCCCACGTCTCCTGCTCCTCCCGCCGCGCCGCCACCAGCCGCTCGTACGGCACCGAGCAGGTGAACCGGCCGTCGAGGTAACTCTGGGCGGGCAGGACCACCTCTCCTTGGGCCGCCTCGCCCGGGCCCCGCGCCGTACCGCGGCGCAGGGCGAGCAGGGTCAGCGGGCCCTGCGGCAGGTTCACCAGCAGCCCGTGGACGGTGAGCCTGGTGGGGGCGGACAGCAGGTCCGTGACCTCGGCGTGCGTCGTCCGGACGTGGACGGCGATCGACAGCTCGCCCTTCTCGGTGGCGTAGGGCGTCCACGTCTCCAGCGGCCGGTGCCGGTCGGGCAGGGCGTTGACCAGCACGCGCGTGTCGCACAGGCCCGCGACGAGGCGCCGCAGCCGCTGGCCGGGCCGGGAGAGGTAGGCATCCCAGCGGCCCTCGGCGAGGCGGTTGCCGGCGCGCTCGAGGCGGCTCTGTCCCGCGGCGTCCAGCGGCAGTGTGATCGCGCTCGTCGAGCCGCGCCGGCGCAGCCGCACCGACCAGTTCGCGGCGTTCCTGGGCGGCAGGCAGCCGTCGGCGAGACGGATCGTCAGGCCGCCGTCCGCGTGCGCCAGGCAGTGGGCGACGATGGGCTCGTCCGTCCCGCGTGACCGCCCCGCCCCGCCTGACGAGAGCGCCGGCGCGCCGAGCCTCGCCAGCCACCGCACCCCCCGCGACGGCAGCGACCGGGCGCGCGTGAGGATGCCCGTCCCACCCGGCTGGGTCCGCGGCCCGCCGCGTGGCGGTCGCACGTGCTCGGCGAACAGCCGCTCGTAGCGCAGGGCCACCTCGGCGGGATCGAACCTGCGCGCGCTGCTCAGCGCCGCCGCCCCCATCGCGCGGCGCAACGGCTCGTCGTCGATGAGCCGCAGCAGCGCGTCGGCCATCGCCGAGGGAGCCGCCTCGCGCACCAGCAGCCCGTCGACGCCGTCCTCGATGATCTCGCCGGGACCGAACGGGCAGTCGACGCTGACGACCGGAACCCCGCACCGCATGGCCTCGACGATGGTCATGCCGAACGACTCCAGCTTCGACGACACCGCCGCGATCGAGCCCTTCGCCCACTCGGTCTCGATGGGGGAGCGCGCGCCCATGAGGAGGGCACGGCCGTTGAGCCCGAGATCGTCGATCAGCTCCTGGAGCGGCTCGGCCTCCGTGCCCTTGCCGTACAGGCGCAGGCTCCACTCGGGCCGCTGCGCGGCCACCTTGGCGAAGGACTCGATCAGCAGCTCGTACCGCTTGACCGGGGTCAGCCGCCCGGCCGCGACGATCACCTTGGTGTCGAGCGTGGCCGGCTCGATCCCCGGATCGGGGACCCCGTTGGGTATCGACACCACGCTCGTCCGCGTCAGGGGCATCTTGGCCCGGTAGACGGCCGCGTCGCCCTCCGACATGGTCACCAGCACGTCGAGCGCCGCACAGTGCTCGCGCAGCTCGGCGAGCGTTTCGGGGCTCTGCCCGTCGTGGATCAGGTGTTCCTGGCCGACCTTCAGGTAGCGGTCGGTGCCGTAGCGGGCCAGGTAGGCGATCAGGCCGGGACGGGTCGCGACGACCACGTCGGCGTCGCAGGCGGCCAGGTAGGCCGCCATGCGCTCGTCGGTCAGCAGCGAGCAGCGCGCGTAGCCCTTGGCCTCACCCTTGGTGTAGCCGGCCGACGGCTGCGCGTGGCGCGGGTCCGCGCCCGCGAAGGCAGGCGAGTCGGCGCGCAGGTCCACCAGGTCGCGGACGGCGACGCGGCGGTCGAGGGCGAACGCCGGGTCGCCGGCGGTCCGCAGCAGGCTGACGATCTCGACCTGGTGTCGTTCGGCCAGCGCTCCGGCGAGGTTGACGGTGGACCGGATGGTCCCGCCGATTCCGTACAGGTTCTGGATCAGAAAGACGATCTTCATCGGTCTCCCATCGCCGCTGAGCTGCCGCCGGAGGACTGTCCCCGGTGCGACGGCTCGCCCATCGTGCCCGCCTCGGCCGGTTCCGCCGCGCAGGCCGGGCAAGGTATGACGCGACCTTGGCGAGGGCTTGACACCCTGATGCGCGCGGCACGCCGATCTGGGGCCTCCGGCAAGGACGTCCCCGCACATCGGAAAGTCGGCGGGGCGGCGTCCTCAGGGGCGGGACGATCGGGCGGTCACCGGGAGTGTGCGCGCAGCGGGCGGGGGCCGCCGCGTGAGGGAGGGGCCGCGCCGTGAAGAGAGCCGTGACCGCGCTGGTGTGCTGCGGGAGCCTGCTGGCGGGCCCGGTCGCCGGACCGGCCACCGCCACGAGCGGCCCTGTCACGAGCGGCCCTGTGACGAGCGGCACCGTGGCGCGGGGCGCCACGGCGTGCTCCCGTACCACGCTGGTCTCGGTCGCGCACCAGGACGACGACCTGCTGTTCGTCAATCCCGCCATCGCCGGCGACCACGACGCGGGCGCCTGCCTGCGGGTGGTGTACCTGACGGCGGGGGACGACGGGCGCGTGGACGACTACGTGCGCAGCAGGGAGGACGGCGTGCGCGCGGCCTACGCCGTCATGGCGGGCGCGGCCGACGCCTGGCGGCGCTCCGACCTGCGCGTGGGCGGGCGCTCCATCCGTGCCTTCACCCTGGACCGCCCGCCTGCCGGTCGCGGTGAGATCCAGCTGCTGTTCCTCGGCCTGCCCGACGGCCACCCCCGGGGGCGGGGAAGCGCGAGCCAGGGACGGCAGAGCCTGCTCAAGCTGTTCCGCGGCGACATCGACCGCATCTCCACGGTCGACGGCACCGCCCGCTACGACGCGGCGGCGCTGGTCGCGACCCTGCGCCGGCTGATCGAGCGCTTCCGGCCGGACACGATCCGCACGCTCGACCACCACAGCACCCGGCTCGGGTTCAGCCTCACCGAGCCGGTGGACCACAGCGACCACGCGGTGACCGCGCGCTACACGCTGCTGGCCGCCCGGCAGGCCATGGCCGCCACGCCCGGCCTGCGGCCCGCCGTCGTCTTCTACCGCGCCTACGGCATCTCGGCGCTGCCCCCCAACCTCACCCCCGCCGAGCAGGCCCGCAAGAGCGCGGTCTTCGCCGCCTACGCCAGGCACGTGTACTGCAGGCCGGGCGTCTGCCCCGCCCCGCCCGCCACGCTGGCGGCCGGCGACCGCGACTGGGTCGCCCGGCAGTACCGGCGGGAGGCCCCGGTCCCCGCGCCGGGCGCGATCGTCTCGTGGATGGGCACCACCAGCACCCCCAACGACGACACGGCCACCGCTCGCTGCCTGGAGGTGGGGCCGGGGCGCGGTGCCGTACGGACGCATGCCTGCGCGGGGAGCCCCGCCCAGGGGTGGTACGTGCTGGGCGCGAGCCTGCGCAGCGCCCTGACCGGGCGCTGCCTGTCGGCGGGCCGGGTGCCGGTCATGGACGACTGCGACGGCGGACGGGACCAGCGCTGGAACCTCTCGCCGACCGGCCGGATCGGCACGGCGGCGGGCTGCCTGCACCAGGACGACCTGCTGGCCCGCCACGCCCGGCTGCGGGTCGTCCCCTGCGACGGCAGGCGACCCGAGCAGCGCTGGTCCCACGGGGAGCTGGAGGCTAGGCGGCCAGCTCCCTGACCTTCTCCAGCAGCCTGATGCGCTCCTCGTGGGTGCGGCCGAGCGGGGTGACGTTCAGCGTGGTCACGCCGGAGTCCTTCATGGCCTGCACGCGGTCGCGGACGAAGCCCTCCGAGCCGATGAGCGACATCCGCTCCAGCAGCTCCTGCGGGACCAGCGCCTCGGCCTCCTTCTTGTTGCCCGCCAGGTAGAGCTCCTGGATCTGCTCGGCCTCCTTCTCGTAGCCGTAGCGGCGGGCCAGCTCGTTGTAGAAGTTCTTGCCCTTGGCGCCCATGCCGCCGATGTACAGCGCGGCCATCGACCGGCCGAGCTGCAGCAGGCTCTCGCCGTCCTCGCCGATGTAGAGGGCGGCCTGCGCGATGACGTCGAGCTCGCCCAGCGAGGCGTCACGCTTGGCCTTGCCCGCCGCCAGCGAGGGGCCCCACACGTCGGCGGCCTTCTCCGGCATGTAGAAGATCGGCTCCCAGCCCTCGGCGACCTCGGCGGTCAGCTCGACGTTCTTCGGGCCGATGGCGGCCACCACGATCGGGATGCGGGAGCGCACCGGGTGGTTGATCAGCTTGAGCGGCTTGCCGAGCCCGGTGCCCCTGTCGGCGGGCAGCGGGAGCGTGTAGTGCCTGCCCTCGTAGGTGAGCCGCTCGCGCTCCCACACCTTGCGGCAGATCTCGATGACCTCGCGGGTACGGCCCAGCGGAGCGGTGTACGGCACGCCGTGGAAGCCCTCGATCACCTGCGGTCCCGAAGCGCCGAGACCGAGGGTGAACCGGCCGTCGGAGACGTAGTCCATGCCCGCCGCGGTCATCGCCAGCAGGGTCGGCGTGCGCGAGTAGATCGGCAGGATGCCGGAGGCGATCTCCAGGCGCTCGGTCCTGGCCGCGATGTAGCCCATCTGGCTCACGGCGTCGAAGGAGTAGGCCTCGGCCACGAAGACGATGTCGAGCCCGGCCTTCTCGTAGTCGGCCAGCTCGGCGACCGTCTCCTTGAAACCGCCCGAGTAGTTGAGCGCCATCCCGATCCGCATGCCCGAACTCCCTAGTAACCGAACTATGTTCGGCCTCAGGTTAGCGCCTCGCGTGCGGCCCGGCGAGCGCCTACCCTGGTCACCCCAGGGGGCGAGAGGAGCGGTGTGCTGAAGCGTGCGGTGATCGCGGGGGCGATTCTGATCGCGGCGATGCTGGCGGGTCACCGCCTGATCCCAGCACTCGGGGGATTCACCCCCATATTGGAGAGCCTGCTGCCGTGGCTGGGGCTGGCCGTCCCGCTGCTGCTGCTCGCGGCGCTGCTGGCCCGCTCGAGGGGCGCCGCGCTCGCCGTGCTGCTGCCGGCGCTGGTGTGGGCGGTGATGTTCGGCTCCGACGTGCTGCGCTCCGCGCCCGGAGGCGACAGCGACCTGTCCGTCGCGACGGTCAACGTGGGTGTCCGCAACAACGCCTCCGGTTCGGCGGTGCGCGCCATCGCCGACGACGTGGACCTGATCGCGGCGCAGGAGCTGACGCCCGGCGGCCCCGCGGCCAAGGCGCTCAACGCGATCTACAAGTACCGCAGGAGCGTCAGCACAATCGGCGTGTGGAGCAGGTTCCCCCTGGGCAAGCCCGAGTTCTTCGACGTCGGCCTCGGGTGGGAGCGGGCGCTGCGCACCGTGGTCAGGACGCCGGAGGGCGACGTCACCGTCTACGTGATGCACCTGGCCTCGGCCAGGCCCGGGCACACCGCCACGCGCGACCGGACGCTCGAGGAGGCGCGCAAGCTGATCACGGCCGACCGGAGCGAGCGCATCCTGCTGCTCGGCGACCTCAACACCGCCACCGACGACCGGGGGCTCGGCAACCTGGCGCCGCCGCTGCTGAACGCCCAGGAGGAGGCGGGGGAGGGGTTCGGCTTCACCTGGCCGTCGAACTTCCCGATCACCAGACCCGACCACATCCTCTACAAGGGGATGACGGCGACCAGGGCAGGGGTGGCGCCGGCCACGGGCAGCGACCACCGCGCCGCGACGGCCTCCTTCCGCCTCTGACCTCACGCGCCCCGGGGGCGGCCTCAGCCGGTGCGGGGCGTCAGGGCGGCCAGGTCCTCCGGGGTGTCGATGTCGCGCGGGTCGCCCGGCACCTCCACCTCGGTCACCAGTTCGGGGTGCTCCCGCATGAACGCCCGCGCCCCCACGTCGCCCACCGCCAGCTCGGCCACCCGCGCCACGTGGGCCGCGGAGACCAGCACCGGGTTGCGCCGCCGCCCGCCGTACGTGGCGACCGCGACCTCCGCCCCGCTGCCGATCAGCGCCCGCACCGCGTCGGGCGTCACGAACGGCTGGTCCACCAGCGCGATCACCACGCCCTTCGCGTCGGCGGGCAGCGCGGCCAGCCCCACCCTGAGCGAGGAGCCCATGCCGGTGCGCCAGTCGGGATTGCGCACCACGACCGCGCCGCGCACCTGGACGGTGGCCGCGCCCAGCACGACGATCACCGGGTGACAGCCGCCCTCGTGCAGCAGCCGTACCCCGCGATCGACCAGCCGCTCGCCCTCGAACTCCAGCAGCGCCTTCGGCATGCCCAGACGCGACCCCTGGCCCGCGGCCAGCAGCAGGCCCACCACCCCAGTCATCAGACCTCCCCATGGATGCGGCCGCCGGTCTCGCTGAGCGGCCGTCCGCTCCCACCCCAGCGCAGCTGGATCAGTTCCGCCATCACCGACACGGCGGTCTCCTCCGGCGTCCTGGCACCCAGGTCCAGGCCGATGGGGGAGCGCAGCCTGGCCAGCTCCTCCTCGTTCATGCCCGCCGCGCGCAGCCGGGCCAGCCGGTCGTCGTGGGTACGGCGCGAGCCCATCGCCCCCACGTAGGCCGCCTTGGTGCGCAGCGCCACCTCCAGCAGCGGCACGTCGAACTTCGGGTCGTGGGTGAGCACGCAGATCACCGTCCGCTCGTCGACGTGGGTGGCGGCCAGATAGTCGTGCGGCCACTTGACGACGACCTCGTCGGCCTCGGGGAAGCGCTTGGCGGTGGCGAAGATCGGCCTGGCGTCGCACACGGTCACGTGGTAGCCGAGGAACTTGCCCAGGCGCGCGACGGCGGCGGCGAAGTCGATGGCGCCGAAGACGAGCATGCGCGGCGGCGGGGCGAAGCACTGCACGAACACCGACAGGTCGTCAAGGCGGCGCTCGCCGTGCTCGCCGTAGTGCCTGACGCCGGTCAGGCCCTGGGCCAGCATGCCGCGCACGTCGTCGTCCACGGCTTCGTCCAGCCGCCCGAGGCCGAGCGAGCCGGTGGCCCTGCCGGGCCAGACGACCCGTCGCTTGCCGATGACCCCGGGCCCCGCCACGATCGTCGCCACCGCGACGGGCTCGTGCGCGGCCACCGAGGCGACGATCTCGCCCAGCTCGGGATAGGTCTCGATGGAGACCGGCTCGACGAGGACGTCGATGATGCCGCCGCAGGTCAGTCCGACGGCGAAGGCGTCGTCGTCGCTCACGCCGTACCGCTGGAGCACGGGCGTCTCGACCTGGCCGGCCAGCTCGAACACCGCGCCCTCGACGCAGCCGCCCGAGACGCTGCCCACCACCTCGTCGCCGCGCACCGCCATGGCCGCGCCCGGCGGCCTGGGCGCGCTGGAGAAGGTGCTCACCACCGTCGCCAGCCCGAACCGCAGGCCGGACTCCCACCACCGCATGATCTCAGGCAGGACGTCGCGCATGGGAAAGCCTCCCGGACAGATCCTCGAAGGCGGCCAGGCTGTGTCCTGCCACCAGGTCGTCGATGTACGGCAGCGCCGCCTGCATCCCGCCGGTGAGCGGCTGGTAGTCCGCGTGGCCCTTGTGCGGGTTCACCCAGATCACCCGGTGCGCCTGGCGGGCCAGCCTGGCCATCTGCTCGCCGAGCAGCGTGGGATCGCCGCGCTCCCAGCCGTCGGAGGCGACGACCACGATGGCGCCGCGCATGCTCCTGCGGGCCAGCAGCTCGCGCAGCTCCTCGCCGAGCCTGGTGCCGCCGCTCCAGTCGGGGATCGCCTTCGACACCTCCGCCAGCGCGGTGCCGGGATCGCGGTGGCGCAGCTCGACGGTGATCGGCGTCAGCCGCGTGCCGACCGAGTAGACCTGCGTCACCCGCGGCTCGGTCCGCACCAGCGCGTGCGCGAACCGCAGCAGCGTCTCGGCGTAGGGGGTCATCGAGCCGCTCACGTCCACCAGCAGCACCACCCTGCGCGGCCTGGTGGTGTGGCGCCGGTAGCGCAGCCGCGCCACCTCGCCCTTCCTGAGCGCGTCGCGGATGGTCCTGCGCTGGTCCAGCCTGCCCCGGTGCGCGGCCACCAGCCTGCGCGAGCGCCGCCGCTCCCGGTGGTCGCGCAGCAGCGCCAGCATCTGGTGCACCTCGGCACGCTCGGCCTCCGTCAGCCTGGCCACGTCGCGATGGCGCAGCACCTCGGCCCTGCTGGCCGTCGCCGTCGCCGCCGGCTCCTCGCCCTCGCCGCTCTCGCCGTCGCCTCCCGCCAGGTACCTGGTGACCGGCTTGGCCGGGGTACGGCCCGGCGCCGCCCGGTGGCCGCCGAAGTAGGCGGCGAAGCACCTGTCGTACCTGGGCAGGTCGTCGGGCGAGGCGCACAGCGTCAGCCGGCCCGCCCAGTAGACGTCGTCGCCGCGGGTGACGTCCAGCTCGTCGAGGGCCTTCAGGAGGTTCTGGGTGCGCTCGTGGTCGGCCGCGACGCCGGCCGCCCGCAGGGTCCTGGCGAAGCCGGTCATGGTGGCGGCCAGGTCACGCACGGGTCAGCACCCCGCTCTTGAGCACGCTCTCCACGTCCTCCCGGTACTTCAGCGCCGCGCCGAGCGTCGCCGCGGCCAGGCCGGGGTCGAGGTCGCGGGCGCCGAGCGTCAGCAGCGCCTCCGTCCAGTCGAGCGTCTCGGCGATGCCCGGCGGCTTGACCAGGTCCTGCGCGCGCAGCCGCGCCGCCGTCCTGGCCACCTGGGCGGCCAGCGACTCGGTGCACTCCGGCAGCCTGCGCAGCAGGATGGCCACCTCCCTGTCGAAGCTCGGGTGCTCCAGCCAGTGGTAGAGGCAGCGGCGCTTGAGCGCGTCGTGCACCTCTCGCGTGCGGTTGGAGGTGACGACGACCACCGGGGGACGCTCGGCCCTGATCGTGCCGAGCTCGGGGATGGAGATCGTGAAGTCGGACAGCACCTCGAGCAGGAACGCCTCGAACTCGTCGTCGGCCCGGTCGATCTCGTCCACGAGCAGGACGGAGGGCTGCGTCTCGACGGCCCGCAGCAGCGGGCGGGCGATGAGGAAGCGCCGGTCGTAGATCTCGCCCTCGAGCCTGCTCGCGTCGGTGATCCCCGCCGCCTCGGCCGCCTTCAGGTGGAGGAGCTGGCGGGCGAAGTCCCAGTCGTAGAGCGCCTGGGCGGCGTCCAGCCCCTCGTAGCACTGCAGGCGGATCAGCGGGGCGCGCAGCAGCTCGGCCAGGGTCTTGGCCAGCTCGGTCTTGCCGACGCCCGCCTCGCCCTCCAGGAACAGCGGGCGCCCCATCCGCAGCGCCAGGAAGGCGGCCGTCGCCAGACCCTCGTCGGCGAGATACGCGTGCTGGTCGAGGAGTTCGGCCAGTTTTCCTGGTGACTCGATGTTCATCGCGTTGATTGTCCGTCGCGGCAGACCCTAGGGCTAGGAAGGGACGTGCAGATTCTCCAGGGATACCCGGCCGCGGGCCGTTCGACGCCCCGGATCCCGCCTGCCCCACCTCGGCCCGCCCGAACCCGATATTTCGCTGTTCGCCGTGGAACGGTGGGCTTCTTCGATTAGATTGATCATGGACAGACTGGACAGGCAGGGGGTTCTCCAGTGACCGACAGCGCGCGGGACCGGCTCGACAGGATCGACTCCAGCGTGCCGCACCCGGCACGCGTGTGGGACTACTGGCTGGGCGGCAAGGACAACTACGAGGCCGACCGGGCCGTCGGTGACGAGATCCTCAAGGTCATGCCCGACCTCGTGGTCGTCGCCAGGGCCGACAGGCAGTTCCTCGGCCGTGCCGTACGGCACCTGGTCGACGCCGGCATCCGGCAGTTCCTCGACGTCGGCACCGGCGTGCCCACCGCCGACAACACCCACCAGGTGGCGCAGCGGGCCGCGCCCGAGTCGCGCATCGTCTACGTCGACAACGACCCGATCGTGCTCGCCCACGCGCGCGCCCTGCTCTACAGCACTCCCGAGGGCGCGACCGACTACCTCGACGCCGACCTGCGCGACCCCGAGACGATCCTGCGCGGCGCGGCCAAGACCCTCGACTTCTCCCGGCCGATCGCGCTGATGGTGCTCGGCGTGCTGGAGTTCCTTCCCGACGACGAGCAGGTCCGCGCCGCGCTGTCGACGCTCTTCGACGCCATGCCGGCCGGCAGCTACCTGGTCGTCTCGCACAGCGTCCACAGCCCCTCGATGGACGAGGCGGCCGCCCGGTGGAACGCCAGCGGCGCGACCGAGATCAGACTGCGCACCCCCGAGCACCTGCGGACGCTGTTCGACGGCATGGAACTGGTCGCGCCCGGCGTGGTCTCGCTGCCGCGCTGGCACCCCGACGCGGCCACCGAGTACACCGACCGCGAGGTCCACCAGTACGGCGGGCTCGGCCGCAAGCGCTGAGCGGCGCCGCCCCGCCGTACCCGGGAAGGGAGGCGGGAGCGGCGCCACCGGCGACGGGAAGATCAGTCCCTGGACATCAGCGTCAGCGCGTAGAACGCGATCGCGGCGAAGTCGTCGGCCGGCTCGGAGGCCTGCCACGAGCGCACGTCGTCGACGAACCTGCTGCCCCTGCCGGTGAACTGCTCGTAGCGGTCCACCCCGTCGGCGGGGCACTTGGCCATCTCCTCGAAGTGGTCGCCGAGGCCGTCGTCGAACAGGGAGGCGGCGTTCGGCCCGTTGACGACCGCGCCCGTCGCCGGACGGCCGGTCAGGTTGGAGATCTGGTAGTGCGGGCAGGAGATCGAGTTGTCGCCGACGCCCTGCACGAACGACACGCCCCACGGGTTGGCGCCGAGGGCCCAGCCGCGCTGCTGGGTGCCGAAGGCGTCGTAGCCGCGGTCGCCCGTCACCGAGCGGTACAGCCGGGAGGTGGCGGCCAGGCCGAAGGCGTGCGGCACCGAGTCGAAGGCGTCGTAGGCCGCGCCCGCCCTGAACGGGTCCTTCGCCGCCCTGGCGGCGCCGATCTCCAGCTGCGCCTTGAGATCGGCGACCAGCGCGCCCTTGATCGGGGCGCCCGCCCTGATCAGGTCGGCGTGCGCGAGGGCGCTGACGTCGTAGAGGTTGAGCGTGTCGCCGGTGTCCTTGGCGATGTACTCGGTGGCCCAGTGCTGGGCCTGCTCCAGCCACTGGGCGGCCCTGGGGTCACCGAGCCGCTGCGCGGCCAGCGCCAGCTCGGCCCCGCCCAGCTCCATGTCGTCGCGCCAGACGCTCTCGGGGTAGAAGGCGTGCGGGAGCGAGGTCACCAGCCGGCCCACGTCGGTGGTCTTGGCCATGGCGTAGATCTCGGCGGCCTTGTCGAGCCAGGACTGGGCGCGCTTCCTGTCCGGTTCGACCTGGGCGGCCAGCGCGAAGGCCGCCGCCGTACGGCCGGCCAGGTTGGGGCTGATCGGCTCGCCGGGCGGGGCGGCTCGGAAGACCGGCCGGTTGCGGATGTACTTCTCGCGGGAGGAGTCGTCGGTCTCGGGCAGGCGCCAGATGTCGTGGTCGCCGACGAACGTGCCCTCGGCGTTGCCGGCGCCGACGCCGACCTGGATGTAGAGGGTCCTGGTCGTCCCGTCCCACATCTTGTCCAGGTACTTCAGGCCGTGCAGCGCCTCCGACTTCAGGCGCGGATCGACGACCGGCCCGCCGTCCCTCCTGGCCGCCCACAGCAGCGTGTCGACGTAGGCCAGGATGTGGGTGAACTTCAGGTAGTCACCGGCGTCGAACCAGCCGCCCTCGACGTCGACGGGTCCGCCGATCCTGGTCAGCTCGCCCTTGATCTGGTCGGTGTCGGGGCCGGTGAAGGCCGGCCAGTCGTAGACCTGGGCGGCGCGGTCGTTGGCGTGCCGCCTGCCGCCGTCGCGCTGGCCGCCGAAGAACGTCACGATCTTCGAGGCGGGCAGCGCCAGGGCGGCTGACGGGGCGATCGTGAACTCGGCGGAGGTCAGGCCGCCCGAGGTGATCCGGTAGCTGCCCGGTTTCCTGAGCCTGGTGAGGTCGAGGTCGTAGACGTGGCGGTAGGCGGCGTTCCACGCGCCGAGGTCGCGGCCGGCCGTACCGTTCAGCACCGGCCTGCCCCTGGCGTCGATCACGGTGAAGGGGGCGGGCCGCCCGCCGGTCATCAGGTAGGCGTGCTTGGCCTCGTCCGGTGCGAACCCGACCTGGTCGACGCGGATGTGCCCGGTGACCTTCGCGCCGGCCTGCGCGGCGGGCCCGGTAGTCTGCTCGGCGGCGTGCATGGTCGGGGCTCCTGTCAGCGCCAGGGCGAGGGCTAAGACGATCCGCATCGACTGCTCCACGAGTTAGTAAACCTTCCTAACCTTCAAGTCTGGACCGTAGCTGGCCGCGGCGAACGTGGTCAATACTTGGTGAAATGACCATCGATTTCGCCCGGCGCCGAGCCACCCTCGCCGCGCTGCTGGCAGGCGTCGACGCCATTCTCGTCACGAAGCCGGTCAACGTCCGCTACCTCACCGGGCTGGACAGCTCCAACGCCGCCGTCCTGGTCCGCGCGGACGGCACCGCCAGGCTCGCCACCGACTCCCGCTACATCGAGATGACCCGCGACCTGGACGTCGAGACCGTCGAGGCCACCGACGTCGCAGGCGAGCTGGCCGCGCCCGGCGTCGGCATCGAGGCCGCGCACATGACGGTGGCGACCTTCAACCGGCTGGGCGAGGGCCTCGTCCCGCTGGAGCCGCTGGTCGAACGCCTGCGGATGGTCAAGGACGACGAGGAGATCGAGCTGCTGCGGACCGCCTGCGCGATCTCCGACCAGGCCTTCGCCGACATCAGGGAATGCATCAGGCCGGGAGTGAGCGAGCGCGAGGTCGCCCGCGTCCTCGAGGCCCGCATGGTCGAACTCGGCGCCGACAAGCCCGCCTTCGAGTCGATCGTGGCCGGCGGGGAGAACGGCTCCATCCCGCACCACTCGCCGACCGACCGCGAACTGCGCACCGGCGACCTGGTCACCCTCGACTTCGGCGCCCTCTACCGCGGCTACCACGCCGACATGACCCGCACCGTCGCCCTCGGCAGGGTCGACGACTGGCAGCGCGAGATCTACGACCTCGTCCGCGACGCCCAGCGCGCGGGACGCGAGGCGGTGCGCCCCGGCGCCGAGGCCGCCGGGATCGACGCCGCCTCCCGATCGGTCATCGAGCGGGCGGGACACGCCGAACACTTCCGCCACGGCCTCGGCCACGGGGTTGGCCTGGAGATCCACGAGGAGCCGTTCCTGGGCCCTTCGCGGACCGGTAGACTAGAGGATCGAGTTCCGATCACCGTCGAGCCTGGGGTCTACCTCCAGGGCAGGGGCGGGGTTCGCATCGAGGACACGCTCGTGACGCGTGAAGGCGGAGCGGAACTTTTGACGAAGACGACCAAGGAGCTGCTCGTCCTGTAAGAGCGGCCGCATCCGGGAGTAACGAGTGGCGACGACCAACGACCTCAAGAACGGCATGGTGCTGAAGCTCGACGGCGGTGAGCTCTGGGCCGTTGTGGAGTTCCAGCACGTCAAGCCGGGCAAGGGCGGTGCGTTCGTGCGCACCAAGCTCAAGAACGTCCTGTCCGGCAAGGTCGTCGACAAGACCTTCAACGCCGGTGTGAAGGTCGACGTGGCCAACGTCGACAAGCGCGAGATGCAGTTCTCCTACAAGGACGGCGACGACTTCGTCTTCATGGACACCGAGACCTACGACATGGTCAACGTGCCCGCCAAGACCGTCGGCGACGCCGCCAACTACATGCTCGAGAACACGCTGGCCACCGTGGCCTTCAACGAGGGCTCCGCGCTCTACGTCGACCTGCCCGCCGCGGTCGAGCTGCTGATCGCCAACACCGAGCCGGGCCTGCAGGGCGACCGTTCCACCGGCGGCACCAAGCCCGCCACGCTGGAGACCGGCGCCGAGATCAAGGTCCCGCTGTTCATCACGACGGGCGAGAAGGTCAAGGTCGACACCCGCAGCGGCGAATACCTCGGCCGGGCCTGAGTGTCCGCGCGAGGCAAAGCACGCAGGCGGGCGCTCGACATCCTCTTCGAGGCCGAGCTCCGCGGTGAGGACGCGCTGAAGATCCTCGCCGAGCGCGTTGACCGGCGGGAGCCGCCGGTCAACGAGTACACCTCGGCGATCGTCGAGGGCGTCGCCCGGCACTCCCGGCGCATCGACGAGCTGATCACGACCTACGCCGAGGGGTGGACTCTCGAGCGCATGCCCGCCGTCGACCGCAACCTCCTGCGTGGCGGCACCTACGAGCTGCTCTGGATGCCCGACGTGCCGGAGGGCGTGGTGATCAGCGAGTGGGTGCACCTGGCGTCCGAGCTGTCCACGGACGAGTCGCCGCAGTTCATCAACGGTCTGCTGGCCCGTTTCAAGCAGCTCAAGCCCAGCCTCACGCTCTGACCCCGGCCCTCGCTCCCGGCACCGGCCGCCCACTTCCCGGTACGGCCGGCGCTTTCCGGCACGCCCACCGGCCGGGGCGACCCGTGACCTCCTGAGCGGCGGAGACCTCCCCAGCGGACCGGCCACCACGGCCGCCCGTTGGGTCTCTCCGGCGGGACGGGTTCGGTCTGGACGCCCGAACCCCGCGCGGCCCCCGGGGCCTTCCCCGCGTCGGAAGCGCCCGTGCCGGTGGGTGGTGTCCGGGCCGCCGTGCCGTACAGGATGGGTCGCATGGTGACCGAGGACGACGTGCGGCGGATCGCGCTGGGGCTGCCGGAGACCACCGAACGCCTCATGTACGGCACGCCCGCCTTCTACGTCAAGGCCAGGTGGTTCGCGCGGATCAGGGAGGAGGGCGACGTCCTGGCCCTGCCGGTGGCCTCCGAGGAGCACAAACGCGAGCTGGTCGCCGCGGATCCCGACGCCTTCTTCACCCTCCCGCACTACGACGGCCACGCGGTCGTGCTGGTGCGCTTCGCCGCCGTCGAGGCGGCGGAGCTGGCCGAGCTCCTCACCGACGCCTGGCGGCTGCGCGCGCCCAGGCGCGTCCTGGCGGCCTTCGACGGCCGGGGAGCGTGACGGGCCCGCCCCGTGCCCGCATCCGGACGTTACCTCCTCGTGATCTCGTATGCTCACCCGGCTCGGGACGGCGTAGGCTGGCCCCAGCCGCGACGGCCGCTCATGGCCGTCACGCGCGGGGACCACGGGCAAGGAAAGAACGCGTTCGGGGACGCAGCGGGCACACCGTCGTTCACGGGCGCGGCGAAACGAGGAGGCGAGCCGACGTTGCGTGCGGAGAGCATCACCAAGCAGGCGACCCCGGCGGTGCGCACCGCCGTCGTCTGGGACGCGCTGCGGGCGGTGCTGGCCGCGCGGGCGAGCCAGACCGGCCGCGCGCGGCTCGACATCGTCGACGCGGGCGGCGGCACCGGCGGCTTCGCCGTACCGCTCGCCGAGCTCGGTCACGCGGTGACCGTCGTCGACCCGAGCCCCGACTCGCTGTTCGCCCTGGAGCGCAGGGCCGCCGAGCGGGGGGTCGGCGTGCGGGCGCTCCAGGGTGACGCCGCCGACCTCGGCGACCTCCTGCCGCGCGACAGCGCCGACCTGGTGCTGTGCCACAGCGTGCTGGAGTACGTCGAGGACCCGCTCTCGGCGCTGACCGCGGTCTCGGGCCTGCTGCGCTCCGGCGGTGTCGTGAGCGTGCTGGCGGCCAACCCGGTGGCCGGCGCCATCCACCGCGCGCTGGCCGGGCACTTCGACGAGGCCAGGGCGGCCCTGGACGACCCGATGGGGCGCTGGGGCGACCGTGACCCCACCCCGCGCAGGTTCGCCGCCCAGACGCTGGCCGAGCTCCTCGCGGCGACCGGGTTCGCGGTGGACGAGGTCCACGGGGTGCGGGTCTTCGCCGACCTGGTGCCCAGCCGCCTGGTCGACGGGGAGCCGGGCGCCGCCGAGGCGCTGGTCGCGCTGGAGCAGGCCGCCGCCACCCATCCCGTCCTGCGTGACATCGCCACGCAGCTGCACGTCCTGGGCCACAAGTGATGACCCGCCCTCTCGACCGGGTCCCGGCCCCCGGGCGCGGCGTCTGCCGCCACGGCGCCAGGACGGTTGTCGAACGCGCGTTCGGGTAGAATCACGTCGTGTCGCGCAAGCAGATCACCGGAGTCGGCCCCGTCGCCAGGATCGGGGCCGACGACAGCGGCTGCCCCATCCTCCACGTCGACATGGACGCCTTCTTCGCCAGCGTCGAGCTCCTCGAGCGTCCCGAGCTCCGCGGCCGCCCGGTGATCGTCGGCTCGCCCGCCGGGCGCGGCGTCGTCCTCAGCGCGACCTACGAGGCCAGGCAGTACGGCGTGCACTCGGCCATGCCGATGAGCAGGGCCCGCCGCCTGTGCCCGCAGGCCACGATCATCCCGCCCAGCCACGGCAAGTACACCGAGGTCTCCAGGGGCGTGATGGAGATCTTCCACGCGATCACGCCGCTCGTGGAGCCGATCGCCTCCGACGAGGCCTTCCTCGACGTGGGCGGCGCCCGGCGCAGGCTCGGCTCGCCCGCCGACATCGCCGCCAGGATCCGCGCCGAGGTACGGGAGCGCTTCGGCATCACCTGCTCGGTCGGCGTGGCCGGCAGCAAGTTCGTCGCCAAGCTGGCCTCCAAGCAGTGCAAGCCAGACGGCCTGCTCGTGGTGCCGGCCGACCGCGTGGTCGACTTCCTGCATCCGCTGCCCGTCAGCGCGCTGTGGGGCGTGGGGGAGCGCACCGAGCAGGCGCTGGTGCGCCTGGGCATCAGGAGCGTGGGCGACCTGGCCAGGGTCCCGCCCGCCACGCTGCAGCGCGAGCTCGGCCACGCGGCCGGCACCCATCTGGCGGCGCTGGCGTGGGGCAGGGACGAGCGCGCCGTCACCGCCCACGTGCCCGACAAGAGCGTCGGCGCGGAGGAGACGTTCGCGGCGGACGTCGACGACCCCGAGGTGATCAGGCGCGAACTGCTGCGCCTTTCCGAACGGGTCGCCGCGCGTGTGCGTGCGGGCGGCCATGTGGGCAGAACTGTGAGCGTGAAGCTGCGCCGGGCCGACTTCTCCACGATCACGCGTTCGCGGACGCTGCGGGAGCCGACGGACGTGGCGCAGGAGATCTACACGACGGCCTGCGAGCTCTACGCCGCCGCCGGGCTCGAGCGGATCAGGCTGCGCCTCGTGGGTGTCAGGCTGGAGAATCTGAGACCGGCCGACTCCGCCGCCCACCAGCTCAGCCTGGGGGAGAAGGAGACGGGGTGGCGGGAGGCCGAACGAGCGATGGACAAGGCGATCAGAAGATTCGGCCCCGATGCGGTGGTCCCGGCTTCACTAGTCAGAGGACGGCTTGATGAAATGGAGGCATGACGCCCGATGTCGCGACATCTCGGACGGTGGGGGAGAATGGACATGTTTAGAGCCATGACGTCACCTCCGGTTTGGTCTACGTTGGACGTTTTCTTTCGCCTACGTCTACAGCCTCGTATTCTGGGGATAACCGACCGCGAGGTCCGGACACCCCGTGTCGTCCGTTGCCGTCTTCCCCGAAATGGGGCCGTCCTTGGGAGGCGCCGTGCCGCTCTCTGAGCACGAGCAGCGCTTGCTCGACCAGATCGAGCAGGCCCTCTACGCCGAGGACCCGAAGTGGGCCAATACCGTTCGGATCAGCGATCCGCGCAGCCATTACAAGCGGCGCCTGGTCAAAGCCTCCATCGGCTTTGCGCTGGGCATCGTCCTGCTGATGGTCGGCGTCGTGATCAACCAGATCCCGCTCGGCGTCGGCGGTTTCGTGGTCATGCTCGCCGCGTGTCTGTGGGGCCTGTCCAGTTGGAAGCGCATGAACGGGTTCGGTGACTCCGGTGGATCAGGATCCGGCGTCAGGACGCCGGGCAAGAGCCAGCGCCGGGGCAACCGCGGAAGCTTCATGGAACGCATGGAAGAGCGTTGGCGCCGTCGCCACGACGAGCGCTGAGCCGATAGACCGACAGACCTCGTGCGGCCGCTCCTGTGAGGAGCGGCCGCACGGTTCGGCGGTCAGGAGCTCCTGCGGGTTGCCCGCGTCCAGAGCCTGATGTTCTCCAGCCGGTCGAAACCGTCCAGGATTCCCTCGCCCATGCCCCTGATCCGCCGCAGGGCCGAGGGCGGCAGCAGCGCCGCGCGCAGGCGCGTGCCGCGCGAGACGCTGGCCGCCAGCGCCCGCCGTATCGTCCGCAGCTCCCTCTTCATCGGGGCGATCTCCCCCGGGTCGCGCGCGAACAGCAGCCGCTCCACCGCTGAGGCGATGACGGCGATCGCCGCGCCTGCCTCTGCGCCGAACTCGTACTGCTCGGTGAGCCTGCGCGCCAGCGCCCGCGGGGTCTCGCTCGGCAGCCGCGCCATCCCGTAGTCGTACAGCACGTCGTCGAGTTCGGCCCAGGCCGCGGCCACCGAGGTGTCCACCCGCCCGGCTCTCGCCGTGACCTCGTCGGACGGCCCTGAGACCTTCCAGCTCAGCGTCCGCACCCTGCGGTTCCTGATCACCAGCCGCAGCAGGGCGGGGATGAGCAGGATCACCAGCACTCCTGCCACGGCCAGCGCGATCCACACCCACAGCGGGGTGGTCTCCACCGACGTGACGGGACCGCTGTAGATGCCCTCGGGGTCGAGCTCCCTCAGCCTGTCCCTGCTGTTGGGCGCGGCGGTCGGGCCGTCGCCGCTCTCGGCGGCGCTCGTGCTCGGGTCGCTGCTCGGCGTGCTCTCGGCCGGCCTGGGCAGCGTGTAGTCGGGGACGCGGGCGGTGCCCTGTCCCGCGCTGCCGGCGGGGGTCGGCTCGAAGGCCAGCCAGCCGACGCCCTCGAAGTAGAGCTCGGGCCAGGCGTGGGAGTCGTGGGTGCGGACCTCCCAGCGACCCTCCAGCTTGGTGCCACCCGTGTAGCCGATGGCGACCCTGGCCGGGATGCCGATCGACCTGGCCAGCACCGCCATCGCCGAGGCGAACTGCTCGCAGTAGCCGGCTCTGGTCTGCTCCAGGAAGTTCGTCAGCGCCTCGGTGTCGTGGCCCTGCGTGGCCAGGCTGTAGGTGAAGCCGCCCGTGGTGGTGAAGAACCGCTGCAGGTTCACCGCCGCCTCGTACGGGGACTCGCTGTCCTTGGTCACCCGCTGCGCCAGCTGCCTGATCTGCGGCGGCAGGTCGGGCAGCTTCAGGTAGCGCTCGCCGACCGCCGGGTCGACGGTCCTCGGGGCGGCCTCCAGCTGGTCGGCGCTCGCGTCAGGCTCGGTGCTGACCACCTGGTAGCGCAGGCCGCCCGCCAGGTCGCCGGGGGAGAAGACCATCAGGGAGTCGACGTCCGCGCGCCAGTCGCCCTCCGCCCGCACCAGCTGGGGCGGGTACGGCAGCGGCAGGAACTGCAGCTGCGTGATGTCCTCGCTGACCTGGATGTCGGTCTCGACC
This sequence comes from Nonomuraea sp. NPDC003727, assembly GCF_053586935.1. Classification (NCBI taxonomy): domain Bacteria; kingdom Bacillati; phylum Actinomycetota; class Actinomycetes; order Streptosporangiales; family Streptosporangiaceae; genus Nonomuraea; species Nonomuraea sp. NPDC003727. Next base: position 270,710 of record NZ_JBSFNE010000006.1, on the reverse strand, counting down.
CGCGTGGTCTTCGTCGTCGAGGCGAGCCCCGGCGGCGGCGGGAGCGGGCCCTGGTCCACCCTGTTCTCCGGGCTGCCCTTCGACTTCATCGTCCAGCGCTGGCCGTCGAAGACGTCGAGGGAGTAGATCCTGAGATAGCGCGGGGCGTCGTCGCTGCTGGTGTAGGAGAGAACGGTGTTGTTCTCCGGCAGCTGCAGCCGCCCCTTCAGGTCGGCGACGGGGTCGGGGATGCTGATGGAGTCGCCCCGGCCCTTGCCCGAGCCGCCCACCCCGAACCCGAACAGCGGGTCAGGCTCGAGCGTCGGCAGCAGTGCCGGCAACGCCACGGCCAGCGCGATCGCGGTGAACCCGATGCGCTTGCCCGACAGGCGCAGCCCGCGCGTGTCGGCCGACTCGTCGGCGTCCGTGCCGGCGGCGGCGCGGCTGCGCCGTACCAGGACCGCCCGGCCCCAGTGGCCGACGCGCTCGCGGCCGTCGGCGATCAGCAGGCTGGTGAACCCGAGCGCGCCGAGGATGAACGCGGCCCAGCCGATCGGGTCGGGCAGCACGGCGGCCGGCACCGTGAACAGCGCCAGCAGCGGCAGCCCGGCCAGCGCCGCCCTCCGCAGCCTGGTCACGAACAGGTCCACGACGATCGCGATGACCCCGACGCCCGCGGTGGTGAGCATGGCGATCGGCGGGTCGTCCGGCACCGGCGCGGCATAGCGCTGGATGTCGGCGAAGCCGGTGGTCAGCAGTTTGACCAGGGCCAGCGCCGACTCCTTGGTCGGCACGAGCAGCGCCCAGGCCTTGTCACCGGTGTAGGCGGCGGTCAGGTAGATGCCGAGCGCCGTCAGGCCGAGCAGCGGCGCGGCCCAGCCGGGCAGGGTGAGCCTGCTGGCGATCACCCCCGCCGCGGTGACGGCGATCACCGCGCCGAGCGAGCCCCACAGCCACGCGCCGCCGTCGAACAACGGGTAGAGCGTGAGCGAGACCGCGAGGGTGGCCACACCCGACCAGATCGACAGCCTCATGCCGCACCTCCCACGGAGAAGCGGGACTTGACGCCCGCGCTCTGCCAGACCGCAGCCAGCGGCGTGGCCGCGGGCAGGGTGACGATCCGCCAGCCCGATCCGGTCAGCACCGCCTCGACCGCCTGCCTGCGCTCGGTGGAGCCGTAGTCCTTGACCTCCCAGCCCTCCACGTCCAGCAGGACGGCCACGCCGGTGGCGCTGCCGTGCCTGACCTTGGCCAGTTCCCTGGCCTCCTCGGCGTCCATCGCGCCGACCACCGCGACGATCAGGCCGTCACCGCCGCCCTGGCGCAGCGCGGTGATGCCGAGCTCCAGCGAGCGGGCCGGGCTGGTGCGCACGACGGCGAGCGTGTCGAGCAGCGACCAGCTCACCCCGGTGTCGCTCAGGTGCTCGGGCCCCTGGTCGGTGACCAGGCGCAGGCCCAGCCCCTCACGCGCCAGGTGCAGGCCGATGGAGGCGGCGGCCGAGACGGCCACCTCGAAGGAGGAGCGGGGCCCTTCACCCCGGTGGGCGTGCCGTCGGGTGTCGAGCAGGAGCGCGCCGCGGCTCTGCCACTGCTGCTCCTCACGGCGCACCATCAGCTCGCCGTGCCGCGCGGTGGAGCGCCAGTGCACCCGCCGCAGGTCGTCGCCCTGCCGGTACTCGCGCGGCGCGACGTCGTCGTCACCGGCCGCCGCCACGCTCCTGGTACGGCTCTCGCCCCCGCCCGTCCACTCGCCAGACAGCCGCACGTGCGGCAGCGCCTCGACGTGCGGGGTCACCACGAGCGTGTCGGCGATGGTGAAGGACCGGGTCAGTTCGACCAGGCCGAACGGGTCGGTGATCCGTACCGACAGGGGGCCGATGGTGTAGCGGCCGCGCAGGTCGGACCTGACCCGGTAGTCGACCTCCCTGATCCCCCTCGACTCCACCCGGTCCAGCACGAACCTGGGCCGGGCGCCGAGCGCGTAGGGGACGGTGTCCTCGATGAGCAGCAGCCCGGTCGGCAGCCGCGTGACGTTCTCCAGCCGCAGGGTGACCGTCGCCTCGCCGCCCACCTCCGTCCTGGGCGGGTCGAGGCGCCGGGCGCAGGCCAGCCGGTAGCGGGTCCGTGCCACGACCAGGGCGGCCAGCAGCGGCAACGCGATGATCAGCACGCCGATCCTGAGCAGGTCGTGCTCGCCCAGCAGCAGCGCCATCAGCAGCGCGGCCACACCCGATGCCAGGAACGACCGGCCCCTGGAGGTGAGCGCCCGCAGTCCCGCGATCACGACGCCCGAGCCTCCGGCACGGGCACTCGCCTGACGAGCTCGGTGACGACCTGCTCGGGCATCCGGCGCTGGCCCTGCGCCTCGATGCTCGGCAGCAGCCGGTGGGCGAGCACGGGAACGGCCAGCTCCTGCAGGTCGTCGGGGATCACGTAGTCGCGGCCGGACAGCGCGGCGTGGGCCCTGGCGGCGCGCACCAGCTGCAGCGTCGACCGGGGCGAGGCGCCGAGCCGCAGGTCCGGGGTGTGGCGGGTGGCCGTCACCAGGTCGATGGCGTACTTCTTGACCGGCTGGGAGACGTAGACGCCGCGCACGGCCTCGATGAGCGCGCGCACCTCCGCGGTGGTCGCGACCGGCTCGAGCTTGTCCAGCGGCGAGGTGCCGCCGTGCACGTCGAGCATCTCCAGCTCGGCGGCCGGCTCGGGGTAGCCCATCGCCACCCGCGCGGTGAAACGGTCGCGCTGCGCCTCGGGGAGGGGATAGGTGCCCTCCATCTCGATCGGGTTCTGGGTGGCGATGACCATGAAGGGGGCGTCAAGTCCGTAGGTGACGCCGTCGACCGTCACCTGGTGCTCCTCCATGCACTCCAGCAACGCCGACTGGGTCTTGGGCGAGGCCCGGTTGATCTCGTCACCGACCACGATGTTGGCGAAGACCGGGCCCGGTTTGAACTCGAACTCCCGCGTCTGCTGGTTGTAGGCGCTCACTCCGGTGATGTCGCTCGGCAACAGGTCGGGGGTGAACTGCACCCGCCGTACGGGACAGTCGATGGACCGGGCCAGCGCCTTGGCGAGCATCGTCTTGCCCACGCCGGGGACGTCTTCGATCAGAAGGTGTCCCTCCGCGAGCAGGACGGTCACTGTCAGCCGGACGGCATCGCTCTTGCCCTCGATCACCGACTCGATCGCCTGCCGGATCCGGTGTGCGGTGGAGACCAGCTCGTCGAGCTGGCGAGGGACGTCATGGGTTACTGCCACCAGGCCTCCATGAGAGAAGTGCAACGGCTTCCCCGGGGCGAAGGTGCTTTTGGGGCGCCTTGCCATTCCTTTTCATTGTGCGTACGACCCTACGACGGCGGGCATCCTTGGGCGACTTTTACGGATATCGGGGAACAGCCACAGTGTTCAGGTGGTCCATCCGGTTCTTGTCGCATAGTGGTGCGAATCCGGTGACACGGCCCTCCACTTTCCCCACGGGCCGCCCCGCCATGCGGTATTCACCGACCCTTTCGGCGTTCGACACGCCCGCGCCGCCCGCGGGCCGTCCGCCGCCCCCCACCCCGCTCCACCGCTCTGACCTGCGTAAACGCTGATCGAATGGCGACCGAAGAGGGTTCGAATCAGTTGACGGTGGGGAGAAGTGGAGTATGGTGGTGCGCAGTGGAGGGCAGGTGCACCAGCACTGAGCGCTTCACGAGGCACGGGAGGTGGGGCCGGTGTTCCTCGGCACCCATCAACCGCGTCTGGACGACAAGGGACGGCTGTTCCTGCCGGCTAAGTACCGTGAGGAGCTGGCGGAGGGTCTTGTGATCACCAAAGGCCAGGAGCGATGCCTCTACGTCTTTCCCGTGGGGGAGTTCCAGCGCATTACCGAGGCTCTCAGCACCGCCCCGGTCACCGCCAAGGCGGTCCGGGACTACAGCCGCGTCTTCTTCGCCAGCGCGTCCGACGAGACTCCGGACAAGCAGGGGCGCATCACGATTCCCCAGGCCCTGAGGGCATATGCGGGTCTGGAGCGTGACTGCGTGGTCATCGGCGCCAACACCCGGCTGGAGATCTGGGCCCAGCAGGCCTGGGAGACCTATCTGGCCGACCAGGAGCAGGCTTTCGCCGATCTGTCGGAGGAGGTGCTGCCAGGGATTCTCTAGTCACGGCCGATCCGTCGGTGATGTCGTTCGGCGAGGTCTCCACCCGCAACCACTCGCCCGCCAGCTGATGCACCTTCCCCGGTGTCAGATGGCAGGCGTCCACGAAGCGGGTGCGGATGGGGACCTGGCCGGGCGGCTACGGGTGGGGACCTGGCGACGGGGCACCGGGATCGAGCCTTAGCGTCATCCGCGAGTATGGACGCATTCTTAGTTGGAGGGGGGTTTCAGCAATGCACGTGGAAGGCAACGCTGCGGGCACGGGTGGTCACGTTCCCGTGATGCTCGAGCGGGTCCTGGAACTCCTCGCCCCCGCGCTGGCGGGCCCGGCGCCGGTGGTCGTCGACGCCAACCTCGGCCTCGGCGGTCACTCCGAGGCGCTGCTGGCCGCGCATCCGGCGCTGCACCTGGTCGGGATCGACCGCGATCCCTTCGCCATCGACTTCTCCACGCGCAGGCTCGCGCCCTTCGCCGACCGCGTCACGCTGGTCCACGCCTCGTCCGACGAGCTGGCCTCGGTGTTGGCGAAGGCGGGCCGGCCGGTGGTCGACGGGGTCCTGTTCGACCTGGGCGTCTCCTCGCCCCAGCTCGACGAGGGCGAACGGGGCTTCGCCTACTCCTACGACGCTCCCCTTGACATGCGGATGGACACCGAGCAGGCGCTCACGGCCGAGGAAGTGGTCAACACCTACTCCGCGGCCGAGCTGACCCGCATCCTCCGAGATTACGGAGAGGAAAGGTTCGCACCGCGTGTCGCGGGGCTCATTGTCAAGGAAAGGGCCAGGGAAGCCATAACGTCGACTAAGCGGCTCGCGGACATCGTTCGCGCGGCGATTCCCGCCGCTACCCGACGCACCGGTGGCAACCCCGCTAAAAGGACTTTTCAGGCGCTGCGTATCGAGGTCAACGCGGAGCTGACCGCCTTCGAGGCGGCGCTTCCCGCGGCCCTCGACGCGCTGGCGCTCGGTGGGAGAGTCGTCGTGCTCTCCTACCACTCCCTCGAGGACCGGCTGACCAAGCAGGTGCTCGCGGCGCGAACCAGGGACACCAGCCCCCCGGGGCTGCCCGTCCCGCTGCCGGCTCACCAGCCGCGGTTCCGCCTCCTGACGAGGGGAGCAGAGCTCCCGACTGACGAAGAGCTCGCCCGCAATCCGCGGGCGGCCTCGGCCCGGCTGCGGGCGGCAGAGAGGATCCGTGTTGACGAGGACTGAGCAGGAGATCAGGCGGGGTGCGCCCGTCAGGGGCGGCGTGCCCAGGACCGCTCCGGCGAGGACCGGCGTGCGCGAGCAGGACGCTTCGCGCGCGCCCAGGCCGGCCGTTGACCGGCCGATCGGTCAGCGGCCGGCCCCGGCGCAGGACGGCGCGCCGGTGCGCGTGCGGCGGCCGATGCCGCGCAAGCAGCGCGCCCCCTTCGTGCTGCTCGTCGTCGGCCTGCTGTGCGGTGGCCTGGTCAGCCTGCTGCTGCTCAACACCGTCCTGGCTCGCGACTCCTTCACCGCCAGCGAGCTGCGCGAGCAGATCGCCGAGATGCAGCGGCAGTCCGACAGCGCCAAGCGGAAGATCGCCGAGCTGGAGCAGCCCGGCAGCCTCGCCGAGGCCGCGGAGCGGCAGGGGCAGGTGTCCGACCCCGACGTCAACGTTCTCTACCCGGGTAAGTCGGGCGCGGACAGGTGAGAGAGACAGGCGGCAGGGGTCAGGGCCCCGGCCGCGGTGGTGGCGGCGCCGGCTCTCAGGGAGGGCCCGGCGCCGTTCGTCGTACGCCGGGCGGTCCCGGACGATCGGGACGGCAGGGCGGCACCGGATCCGGACGCTCCGAAGGGCCGCGCGACGAGCCGCCCCGCCGCAGGGACGGCGAGCCGGGCCGGCCCCGCCGTGGCGACGCCGACGGGCGCCCGGGGCCGGCCGACCGTCCGGGTGGTGAGAACCGCACGCCGTCCGACCGGCGAGCGGGTGAGAACCGCACGCCCTCCGACCGGAGATCGGGCCAGGACGGCCGTCCCCGACCGGCCGGCGCCGAGCCCGGAGGTCCGGGCGGGTCCAACCGGCGCGGGAACGACCCTTTCGAGCTGCCGCGCGGCCTGACCGGAGCCGACGCCAGGGACGCCAGGCGCGGCCGCGGCGAGGCCACCGTGCCCGGCCCCCGAGGCGAGCAGCGTCGCGAACCCCGCCCGCCGCACGGCAGGACCTCCGGCCGGCCTCCGGGCGGGTCCCAGGGCCAGCCGCAGGGCCCGCGCCGGCAGCCGCGCAGGCCGCCGCCCCCACCGAGGCCGCCACGCCCGCCGCTGGTGCTGCGCCTGGGCAACCCCCGCCGGCGCCTCAACATCGGCCTGATCGGCATGACCTTCATCCTGTCGATCTTCGCCGGGCGGCTCATCCAGCTGCAGGGCCTCGACTCCAAGATCTACGAGGCCAAGGCCGCCGACCAGCGGGTGATCAGCGAGGTCATCCCCGCCAAGCGCGGCTCCATCACCGACGTCAACGGCCACGAGCTCGCCGTCACGGTCGAGGCACGGGAGATCGCGATCGACCCGAGCAAGGTCCGTCCCGAGCAGTACGCCAAGGTGACCTCGGTGCTGGCCAGGGAACTGGGCAAGCCCGAGGCCGACATCCTGGCCAAGCTGGCCAGGACCACCTCGCGCTACGAGCTCATCGCCCGTGACGTCGACCCCGTGGTCGCCGACAGGGTCCTCGACCACGGGCTGCCGGCCGTCACCACGAAGAAGACCTACCGCAGGACCTACCCGGCAGGCGACCTGGCCGGCACGCTCATCGGCTTCGTCGGCGACGACGGCACCGGGCTCGAGGGCGTCGAGCGGATGCGCGACTCCCGGCTGGCGGGCCAGGACGGCAAGCAGAGCGTGGAGCAGGGCCGCGACGGCCAGCGCATCCCGATGACCCGCAGCCAGCGCCAGGCCCCGGTCGCCGGTCGCGACGTGCGCCTGACCATCGACCGCGACATCCAGTGGGCCGCCCAGAAGGCCATCACCGAGCAGGTCGCCGCCAGCGGCGCGATCAGCGGCACCGCGATCGTCATGGACGTCAGGACCGCCCAGATCATCGCCATGGCCAACGCGCCCGAGCTCGACCTGAACAACTGGCAGAAGGCGTCCGACACCTCCTACGTCAACCGGGCCGTGGCCGAGGTGTTCGAGCCGGGCAGCACCAACAAGGTCATCACCGCCGCGGCCGCGATCGAGGCGGGAGCCGTACGTCCGGAGACCACCTTCCGCGTCGCCGACCACATCAGGTGCGCCGACCAGACGCTGCGCGACTCCCACCCGCACAAGACGGAGACGATGACGTTCAAGAAGGTCGTGGAGACCTCCAGCAACGTCGGCACCATCCAGGCCGCGCGCAGGGTCGGCGACCAGCGGCTGTTCGAGATGCTCAAGGGCTTCGGCTTCGGCGTCCGGCCGGGGGTCGGCCTGCCGGGCGAGGAGGCGGGCCTGCTGCCCGACTACAAGGGCTGGTCGGGCACCCAGCGCTGCACGGTCGCCTACGGCCAGGGCGTGTCGGTGACCGCCCTGCAGACCGCCAGCGTCTACCAGACCATCGCCAACGGCGGGGTCAGGGTGCAGCCGCAGATCGTGGCGGGGGAGACCGACGAGCACGGCAGGTTCGTCCCCGCCAAGCCCGGCAAGCAGACCAGGGTGGTGAGCGAGCAGACCGCCGGCGAGATCGCCTCCATGCTGGAGGGTGCCGTCAGCGCCGAGGGCACGGGTACGCTGGCGGCCATCCCGGGCTACCGGGTGGCGGGCAAGACAGGCACCGCCAACCGATACGATCAGCAGTTGGGCCGTTACAACGGCTACACCGCCTCCTTCGTCGGTTTCGCTCCCGCGGACAAACCCGAGCTCGTGGTCCTCGCGGTGGTGCAGAAGCCGGCCAAGGACATCTACGGCGGGCACATCGCGGCCCCTGTGTTCAAGGACGTGATGACGTTCGCCATCAAGAGCAGGAAGATTCCGCCCACAGCCCCGACCGCGTCGCCCGCGCGGATCGGCACCGGACAGTGAACAGGGAGGGTACGCTGCCGCCGTGCGTCCCCCGTCGTCTATGCGTCCCACGTCCAGCCCGCCTCGACCGCTGAGCGGGCTGGCCACCATGCTTGACGCTCCGTCAGGCAGCTCCCGCTCACCGCTGGCCGCGGTGACCGGCGTCACCATCGACTCCCGCCAGGTCGGGCAGGGCGACCTCTACGTCGCGCTGCCCGGCAACACCGCCCACGGCGCCGACTTCTCCGCCCAGGCGATGGCGCGAGGGGCGGTCGCCGTCCTGACGGATCCGGCCGGCCGCGACGCCGCCGTCGCCACCGGCCTGCCGGTGCTGGTCGTCTCCGAGCCGCGCTCCCTGCTCGGCCAGATCTCCTCCTGGGTGTACGGCCAGCCCAGCCACGACATCTGCGTCCTGGGCGTGACCGGCACCAGCGGCAAGTCGACCACCACGTTCCTGCTGGAGGCGGGGCTGCGCGCGGCCGGCCACACCACGGGCCTGGTGGGCGGCGTCGAGATCCACGCCGGCGACCTGGTCATCCAGCCCAAGCTGACCACGCCGGAGGCCTCCGACCTGCACGGCCTGTTCGCGCTCATGCGCGAGCGCGGCGTCACGGCGGCCGCGATGGAGGTCTCCAGCCACGCCCTCGCCCTGGGCAGGGTCGACGGCGTCTTCTACGACGTGGCGCTCTTCACCAACCTGTCGCAGGACCACCTCGACTTCCACAAGGACTTCGACGACTACTTCGCCACCAAGGTGAGACTGTTCCAGCCCGAGTTCAGCAGGACGGGCGTGACCAACCTCGACGACCCCCACGGGCGCGAGCTGCTCCAGCTGGCCAAGATCCCGATGACCACGTTCTCCGCCACCGGCGACCCCGCCGCCGACTGGCGCGCCTTCGACGTCAGGTTCGGCTCCGACGGCAGCGCCTTCAGGGTCGTCGGGCCCGGCGGCGTCGACGAGGACGTGGCGATCTCGCTGCCCGGCCCGTTCAACGTCGCCAACGCCCTCGGCGCCATCGTGACGCTGGTCGAGGCGGGCGTCCCGGTGCGCACCGCCGCGCACGGCGTGGGCGCCATGACGGGCGTGCCCGGCCGGATGCAGCGCGTCACCTCACCGGGCGAGGAGTTCCAGGCGATCGTCGACTACGCGCACAAACCCGGCGCCGTCGAGTCGGTCCTGACCTCGCTGCGGTCGGTGACCACCGGCAGGCTGACGGTCGTGCTCGGCTGCGGCGGCGACCGTGACAAGGGCAAGCGTCCCCTCATGGGGGAGGCCGCCGCGAGGCTGGCCGATGTGGCGATTTTCACCAGCGACAATCCGCGCTCGGAGGACCCGCTGGCCATCCTGGCGGCGATGATGGACGGAGCGCTCCAGGTGCCGCGCGAGCGACGCGCCCACGTGATCGTCGAGCCCGACAGGGCCGCGGCGATCAGGCTGGCGGTCGAGACGGCCGAGCGCGGCGACGTGCTCGTCGTGGCGGGCAAGGGCCACGAGCAGGGCCAGTACATCTCAGGCGACGTGATCCCCTTCGACGACAGGGCCGTGGTCGCCGAGGCGATCGACGCACGCAAGGAAAGCAGGAAGAACCTATGATCCCGATGCCGCTGGCCAGGATCGCCGAGATAACCTCCGGCGCCCTGTCAGGCATGACGGACCCACGCGCGGTGGTGCGCGGCCCCGTCGTGATCGACTCGCGGGCCGTCGAGCCGGGATCGCTGTTCGTGGCCATCAAGGGCGCCCGTGTCGACGGCCACGACTTCGCCGACCAGGCGATGGCGGCCGGCGCCGTGGCCGTGCTGGCCACCAGGCCGCTGGCGGCGCCCTCGGTCGTCGTGGCCGACCCGGTGCGGGCGCTGGCCGACCTGGCGAGGGCCGTGGCAGGCGCGCTGCCGTCCGCCACCGTGATCGGCCTCACCGGCTCGGCGGGCAAGACCACCACCAAGGACCTGCTGGCCAGGCTGACCGCCCGCATGGGCCCCTCGATCGCGCCGGCCGGCAACTTCAACAACGAGATCGGCCACCCGCTGACCGTGCTGCGGGCCGAGCACGAGACCCGCTTCCTGGTCCTGGAGATGGGCGCCCGCCACGCGGGCCACATCGCCGACCTGGTCCGCATCGCCCCGCCCCGCATCGGCGTGGTGCTCAACGTCGGCACCGCGCACCTGGGCGTGTTCGGCGGCAAGCAGGCCATCGCCGCCGCCAAGGGCGAACTGGTCGAGGGGCTGCCCGCCGACGGCGTCGCGGTGCTCAACGCCGACGACCCGCTGGTGCGCGAGATGGCCGGCCGTACCAGGGCCCGGGTCACGCTCTTCGGCCAGGCCGAGGACGCCGCCGTCCGCGCCGAGGACGTCACCGTCGACGAGCGCGGACGCGCCTCGTTCACGCTGCGCACCCCCTCGGGCGCCGCCCACGTGGCGCTCAGGCTCCACGGCGCGCACGCCGTGGAGAACGCGCTGGCCGCCGCGGCCACCGCCTACGAGCTCGGCCTGCCGCTGACCACCATCGCCGACGAGCTGTCGCAGGCCGAGCCGCGCAGCCGGTGGCGCATGGAGGTCACCGACCGCGCCGACGGCGTCACCGTGATCAACGACGCCTACAACGCCAACCCCGACTCCATGCGCGCCGCCTTCGAGGCGCTCGCCGTCCTCGGCAAGGGCCGGCGCCGCTTCGCCGTCATCGCCTCGCTGCGCGAGCTCGGCGAGGAGAGCGAGGCGCTGAACGAGGGCGTCGGCCGTACGGCGGGCTTGGCGGGCCTGTCCGGGCTGATCGTGGCGGGCCCCGACGCCGAACCCGTCCTGCGCGGAGCGGCCGCGGGAGCGGCGGAGTCGGCCGCGCGCGGCGGACCTGGCGAGCCACCGATCGCGCACGTGCCGGACGCCGAGGCCGCGGGCGCCCTGCTGGCCGAGTGGCTGCGGCCGGGCGACGCCGTGCTGGTGAAGGGGCCGCGCGCGATGGACCTCCAGCGCACCGCCGAGCTGGTCCTCGGGAGGGTCACCAAGTGACCAACATCATCATCGCCGGCGCGGTGGGCCTGATCCTGTCGATGCTCGGCACCCCCCTGGCCATCAGGCTCTTCTCCCGGCGCGGCTACGGCCAGGAGGTCCGCGACGACGGCCCCGAGGCCCACCTCAGCAAGAAGGGCACGCCCACCATGGGCGGCACCGTCTTCGTGCTGGCCGCGCTCATGGCCTACGCCGCCTCCCACCTGGCCATGCTCGAACCGCCGACCGTGTCCGGCCTGCTGGTGCTGTTCCTCATGACCGGCCTGGGCATGGTGGGCTTCCTCGACGACTTCATCAAGATCTACAAGCAGCGCAGCCTGGGCCTGCGCAGCGGCGCCAAGGCGCTCGGCCAGCTCGTCGTCGGTGCCGTCTTCGCCGTCCTGGTCGTGCGCTTCCCCAACGTCTACGGCATCACGCCGGCGCAGACGAAGCTGTCGTTCCTGCGCGACTTCGGCCCGTCGATCCCCATCGTGCTCTTCGCCGCGTGGGTCATCTTCATGATCGTCGGCTTCTCCAACGCGGTGAACCTGACCGACGGCCTCGACGGCCTGGCCTCCGGCGCCACCGCCACCGTGCTCGGCGCCTACGTGCTGATCGGCAACTGGCAGCTGCGCAACAACTGCATCGACAACCTCGGGCCCAACTGCTACTGGGTACGCGACCCGCTCGACCTCGCGGTCGTGGCGGCCGCCGTGCTCGGCGGGCTCATCGGCTTCCTGTGGTGGAACGCCCCGCCCGCCCGCATCTTCATGGGCGACACCGGCTCGCTCGCGCTCGGCGGCGTGCTGGCCGGCCTGGCCATCACCACCCGCACCCAGCTCCTGCTGGCGATCCTGGCCGGGATGTGCGTCATCATCACGGTGTCGGTGATCATCCAGGTCGGCTTCTTCAAGATGACCGGCAAACGCGTCTTCCGCATGGCTCCGCTCCAGCACCACTTCGAGCTGAAAGGATGGGCGGAGACCACGATCGTGATCAGGTTCTGGCTGATCGCGGGTCTGTGCGCGGCCGTGGGTCTCGGCCTGTTCTACGTGGAGTGGATGCCCAAGCCATGATCGTCGTAGCGGGACTCGGCGTCTCCGGCACCGCCGCGGCGCGGGTGCTGGCCGCCCGCGGCGAGCGCGTGGTGGTGCTGGAGGCGGTCGACGGCGAGCGGCAGCGCGTCGTGGCGGGAGAGCTGGCCAGGCTCGGCGTCGAGGTGCGCTTCGGCTCCATGGAGCTGCCCGCGGAGGCGGGCGAGCTGGTCACCACCGGCTGGGCGCCGCACCATCCGCTGATCGCCGCCGCCCTCGCGGCGGGCGTCGAGGTGATCGGTGAGGTGGAGCTGGCGTGGCGGCTGCGGTCCGCGCAGGCCGCGCCGTGGCTGGCGCTCACCGGCACCAACGGCAAGACGACCGTGGTGCGCATGCTGACCTCGATGCTGCTGGCGGCCGGCCGCAAGGCGCTGGCGGTGGGCAACGTCGGGGTGCCCGTGGTGGAGGCGGTCGGCGGGCCGTACGACGTGCTGGCCGTGGAGCTGTCCAGCTTCCAGCTGCACTGGTCCGGCTCCCTCGCGCCGCACGCCGCCGCGATCCTCAACGTCGCGCCCGACCACCTCGACTGGCACGGCTCGCTGGAGGAGTACGCCAGGGCCAAGGGCCGCATCTTCGAGCGGGCGGGCACGGTCGTCTACAACGCCGACGACCCGATCGCCTGCGCGCTGGCCGAGCCGTACCGGCCGGCGGTGGGCTTCACCCTCCAGGTGCCCCGGCCCGGTCAGTTGGGCGTGGTGGAGGACCTGCTGGTCGACCGCGCCTTCGTCGCCGATCCGGTACGGCAGGCCGAGGAGCTGGCCACGCTCGACGACGTGCGCCCCTTCGCCCCGCACAACGTCGCCAACGCCCTGGCCGCCGCCGCCCTGGCCCGCACGGTCGGGGTGCCGGCCGAGGCCGTCCGCCAGGGCCTGCGTGACTTCGTGCCCGACCCGCACCGCATGGCCCACGTCGGCAGGGTCGGCGAGGTCGACTACGTCGACGACTCCAAGGCCACCAACCCCCACGCGGCCGCCGCCTCGCTGGCCGCCTACCCGTCGATCGTGTGGGTGGCCGGCGGGCAGCTCAAGGGCGCCGACGTCGACGACCTGGTCCGGCGGGCCGCGCCCCGGCTGCGCGGCGCGGTGCTCATCGGCGTCGACCGGGCCGCGATCGCCGGCGCGCTCGCGCGACACGCCCCGGATGTCCCCGTGGTGGACCTCGCCGATCGCGACACTGGGGTGATGGACCGTGTCGTCACCGAAGCCGCCAGGCTCGCCGCCCCCGGGGACACCGTGCTGCTGGCTCCCGCCGCCGCCTCCCTCGACATGTTCGCCAACTATCCGGCCCGGGGGGAGGCCTTCGCGCGCGCCGTGGGCAAGCTGGGGGAGCGTTCGTGAGCACGACGGCCGACAACCCCGTCGACCGCCCGACCGGCTGGGTCAGGGAGCAGGCCGCCGGGCTCAAGGAGCTGCTCGACCGGCCGCTGACCACCTACTATCTGATCATCGGGTGCAGCGCGCTGCTGCTGGCGCTCGGCCTGATGATGGTGCTGTCGGCCTCCAGCATCGAGGCGCTGCAGAAGACCGGCGACCCGTTCTACTGGTTCGTCAAGCAGTCGATGTCGGCCGCGCTCGGCGTGCCCGTGATGTGGATCTGCTCGCGGCTGCCGCACCGGTTCTTCCGCTGGGCCGGCTACCCGCTCATGGCGCTGTCGATCATCGGTCTGGGCATCGTGATCTTCGCGGGCGAGTCGCAGCTGGGCGCGCAGCGCTGGATCGACATCGGGCCCATCTACCTGCAGCCGTCCGAGCCGGCCAAGCTCGGGCTGGCGCTGTGGGGAGCCGACCTGCTGGCCCGCAAGGCGCGTGGGGGCCGCATCGAATGGCGCCACCTGCTGATCCCGCTGCTGCCCGGCACCGCGATCCTGGCCGTCATGGTCATGCTGGGCCGCGACCTCGGCACCACGCTCGTGCTGATGCTCATCTTCCTCGCGCTGCTGTGGGTGGTGGGAGCGCCGCTGAAGCTGTTCGGCGGCATCATCGCGATGATGACGGTCGCCACCGTCTTCATGATCACGACTGAGGGCTACCGGTCCGACCGCATCACCGGCTGGCTCGACCCGTGGGGCCACGCCCAGGGCGCCGGCTACCAGGCCGTGCAGGGGCAGATCGCGATGGGCTCCGGCGGCTGGTTCGGCCTCGGGCTCGGCAGCAGCAGGGGCAAGTGGAGCTGGATCCCCCACGCGGAGAGCGACTTCATCTTCTCCATCCTCGGCGAGGAGCTGGGGCTGATGGGCACGCTGTCGGTGATGGCGCTGTTCGGCCTGCTCGGCTACGCGGGCCTGCGGGTGGCGATGCGCGTCAACGACGCCTTCATCAGGCTGGCGGCCGCGGCCGTGGTCGCCTGGGTCGCCGGGCAGGCGATCGTCAACATCGGCGCCGTGATCGGCGTGCTGCCCATCACCGGCATCCCGCTCCCGCTGGTCTCCTACGGTGGTTCGGCGTTGTTGCCGACGCTCGCCGCGCTCGGCATGTTGCTGTCTTTCGCCAAACGCGAACCTGGCGCCAAGGAGGCTCTGGCCGCGCGTGGCCCCGGACCGGCCGCGAGGGCTCTAAGCTGGCTGGGCCTGGGGGGTGCGCAACGGGGCCGACCGAGACGACCAACAAGGAATGTGCCGACTGGACGAGTCAGGCCAGATGCGGAACGTTAAGGCGGCACGTTTCTCATCAGTAGGGAGTAAACCGACATGAGGGTGGTCCTCGCCGGTGGCGGGACGGCCGGCCACATCGAGCCGGCTCTGGCCCTGGGTGACGCGCTGCGCAGGCTCGTGCCCGGCGTCGGCGTCACCTGTCTCGGCACGGAGCGGGGCCTGGAGACCACGCTCGTCCCGGCCAGGGGTTACGACCTGCAGCTGGTGCCGGCCGTACCACTCCCGAGGGCGCTGACCCCGCAGCTGCTGACCGTCCCTGGACGGCTGGCGGGCGCCATCAACGCGGCCGCCGGCGTCATGGACAAGGTCCAGGCCGACATCCTGGTCGGCTTCGGCGGCTACGTGGCCACCCCCGCCTACCTGGCGGCCAGGCGGCGCGGGCTGCCGATCGTGGTCCACGAGGCCAACGCGCGCCCCGGCCTGGCCAACCGGCTGGGCGCGCGGCTGACCGACCACGTCTTCACGGGCCACACCCAGAGCACCATGGCCAAGGCCGAGTACATCGGCATCCCGCTGCGCCGGCAGATCGTCGAGCTCGACCGGCTCTCCATGGGCGACAAGGCCCGCTCGTGGTTCGGGCTGCGCACCGACCTGCCGACGCTGCTGGTCTTCGGCGGCTCGCAGGGCGCCCGCTCGCTCAACCAGGCGGCGCTGGCGGCCGGTCCCACCCTGCGCCGGGCCGGCGTGCAGGTGCTGCACGTGCTGGGCCCGAAGAACGCCCTGGAGGAGGAGCCTCCGCCGGGCGACCCGCAGTACGTCGTGCTGCCCTACGTCGACCGCATGGACCTCGCCTACGCCGCCGCCGACTTCGCGCTCTGCAGGAGCGGCGCGCTCACCTGCGCCGAGCTGACCGCCGTCGGGCTGCCGGCCGCCTACGTTCCGCTGCCGCACGGCAACGGCGAGCAGCAGCTCAACGCCACCCCGATCGTGCAGGGGGGCGGCGGCCTCATGATCGACGACTCCGACCTTTCACCTGATTGGATCATCCAGAACGTGCTGCCCATCCTCCGCGACCCCGAGCGGGTCGCCACGATGTCGGAGGCCGCCGCCTCGATGGGGCGAAGGGACGCCGACGTCGCCCTGGCCCGCAAGGTGCTCGAGATCGCGGGAGGCCGCTCATGAACCTGGTACGGCTGGTCGACCCGGTGGCCGCCGAAGACCTCGGCAGGGTCCACTTCATCGGCATCGGCGGCGCGGGCATGTCGGGGATCGCCCGCATCCTGCTCAAGCGCGGCGTCGACGTCTCCGGCAGCGACGCGCGCAGCTCGGAGCTGGTGACGGAGCTGCGTGAGCTGGGCGCCACCGTCCACATCGGCCACGCCGCCTCCCACATCAAGAACGTCGACACCGTCGTGGTCTCCACCGCCATCCGCGACTCCAACCCCGAGCTCGGCGAGGCGATCAAGCAGGGCGTGCGGATCATCCCGAGGGCCGCCGCGCTCGCCTCGGTCATGGCCGGGCGCTCCGGCGTGGCCATCGCGGGCACCCACGGCAAGACCACCACGACCTCGATGCTCACGGTCGCGTTGCAGAAGTGCGGCGCCGACCCCTCCTACTGCGTGGGCGGCCAGCTCGTCACCACGGGCCTCGGCGCCGACGAGGGGTCGGGCGAGGTGTTCGTGGCCGAGGCCGACGAGAGCGACGGCTCCTTCCTCATGCTCGCCCCCGACATCGCGGTCGTCACCAACGTCGAGGCCGACCATCTCGACAACTACGGCGACCCGCGGGCGGTCCACGACAGCTTCGCCCGCTTCGTCGAGCGGGTGCGCCGCACGCTGGTGCTGTGCGTCGACGACCCGGGCGCCGCGGCGCTGGCCGAGCCGGCACGCCAGGCGGGCCTCAAGGTGGTCACCTACGGCGTGGCGGGCGACGCCGACTACCGGATCACCGGCGTGCGCCCCGACGGCTTCGGCGTCGTCTTCGAGGTCGCCGGCAGGGGCGAGGTCAGGTTGTCGGTCCCGGGCGCCCACAACGCGCTCAACGCCGCGTCGGTCATCGCCGTGGCCGACGAGCTGGGCCTGCCGTTCGAGGACATCAGAATGGGCCTGTCGGCCTTCACAGGGGCCAAGCGGCGCTTCGAGGCCAAGGGCGAGGCCGGCGGCGTGGCCGTCTTCGACAGCTACGCCCACCATCCGACCGAGCTGGTCGCCGATTTGCGCGCCGCGCATGACGTGGTCGCCTCCTACTCCGGCGACGGCAGGGTGATCGCGGTCTTCCAGCCGCACCTCTACTCGCGCACCAGGTTCTTCGCCGACGAGTTCGGCGTGGCGCTCGGCCTGGCGGACCAGGCCGTGGTGCTCGACGTCTACGGAGCGCGCGAAGACCCCGAGCCCGGCGTCTCAGGGGCCATGGTGGCCTCCCGGGTGCCGTTGCCCGAGGGCAGCGTGACCTACGCCCCCGACAAGGCCGCCGTGCCCGCCCTGGTGGCCGCGCTGGCCAGGCCCGGCGACGTGGTGCTCACGATGGGCGCGGGCGACGTGACCGAACTCGGCCCGAGGATCGTGGCGGAGCTGTCAGCCAGGTGAGAGCGCGTCAGGCGTTCGTGGCGTTGCTCACCGCGGGCGTGGTGGGCTCGACGGTGTGGCTGGTGTTCTTCTCGCCGGTCCTGGGCGTACGGTCGGTGGAGATCGTGGGAAATCTCACAGTCCCCGCCGACCAGATCAGGAAACAGGCCGCGGTCGCCGAGCTGCATCCGCTGGCCACCGTCGACCTCGACGCGGTCCAGGGCAGGGTGCTGCAGATCAGGCAGCTGGCCTCGGCGAAGGTCGAGCGGATGTGGCCGAGCACGCTCACCATCGAGGTGGTCGAGCGCCGGCCCGTCGCCGTCGTGCCGTACGGCGGCAAGGCGGCGCTGATCGACCGCAAGGGCTTCGTGACCGAGGTGCGCGTGATCGCCCCGCCCCAGCTGCCCGTCCTGCGGGTCGACCGGCCAGGTCCCGCCGACCCCTCGACCGTGGCGGCGATCAAGGTGATCGGGGAGTTGCCCGACAGCCTGCTGGCGCGCATCGACGAGGTGCGGGCCACGTCGCCCGAGGGCATCTCCTTCCGGCTGACCAACGGCCGTACGGTCGTCTGGGGCGGCGCCGACCGGATCGCGGACAAGGTCCGGGTGCTCGAAACGCTGCTCCGGCGCACGGCGACGGTGTATGACGTCAGTTCGCCCGACGTGGTGTCGATGAAATGAGATGGTGGTCGCGAATGGGACAGCGCGCGACACGCCGGACGGCCTTGCGGCGCGGTTAGTTGACCCGCCCGGTAGGCGACTCCTACTGTCCGTATCAATCCTCAGGTTGACATAAATCTGAATCTCAACTTGAGGTTGAGAGTTTTTCGAACAGCTGAAATGGCAAGTCAACGAGCGGAAAGGCCCCTCGTCGTGGCAGCACCGCAGAACTACCTCGCGGTCATCAAGGTCGTCGGCATCGGCGGCGGCGGAGTCAACGCCGTCAACCGGATGATCGAGGAGGGACTCAAGGGCGTCGAGTTCATCGCGATAAACACCGACGCCCAGGCGCTGCTGATGAGTGACGCCGACGTCAAACTCGACGTGGGCAGGGAGCTCACGCGCGGCCTCGGGGCCGGCGCCAACCCGGATGTGGGCCGCAAGGCGGCCGAGGACCACCGTGAGGAGATCGAGGAGGTCCTCAAGGGGGCCGACATGGTCTTCGTCACGGCCGGCGAGGGCGGCGGCACGGGCACCGGCGGCGCCCCCGTCGTCGCCAACATCGCGCGCTCCCTCGGCGCGCTGACCATCGGTGTGGTCACCAGGCCCTTCAGCTTCGAGGGCCGCCGCCGCGCCATGCAGGCCGAGGCGGGCATCGAGACCCTGCGCGACGAGGTCGACACCCTCATCGTGATCCCCAACGACAGGCTGCTGTCGATCTCCGACCGGCAGGTCAGCGTGCTGGACGCCTTCAAGGCGGCCGACCAGGTGCTGCTGTCGGGTGTCCAGGGCATCACCGACCTGATCACCACGCCCGGTCTGATCAACCTCGACTTCGCCGACGTGAAGTCGGTCATGTCCGGAGCGGGCTCGGCGCTGATGGGCATCGGCCACGCGCGCGGCGACGACCGCTCGGTGGCCGCCGCCGAGATGGCCGTCTCCAGCCCGCTGCTGGAGGCCTCCATCGACGGCGCCCACGGCGTGCTGCTGTCGATCGCGGGCGGGTCCGACCTGGGCCTGTTCGAGATCAACGAGGCGGCCCAGCTGGTCTCGAACGCCGCCGCGCCCGACGCCAACATCATCTTCGGCACGGTCATCGACGACGCGCTCGGCGACGAGGTGCGCGTCACCGTCATCGCCGCGGGCTTCGACGAGCTGGCCCCGGCCGACAAGCCCATGCTGCAGCAGACCCGCCAGCAGCCCAGGCCCGCGGCCGGCACGTCCCAGGCCGCGCCCGCCGTCTCGGCCCCCGTACGGCCCGCGCCCGCCCCGGCGCCGAGCGTGAAGGCCGAGCCGCCGCGCGTCGAGCCCCGCGTCGAGGTCAGGCCGGAGCCCCCGCGGCCCGAGCTGCGCGCCGAGCCGCGCTCCGACCTGCGGCCCGAGCTGCGTGCGGAGCCCCGTCCCGAGCTGCGTGCCGAGATCCGTCCCGAGCCGAGGCCGGAGCCGCGCCCCGAGCCGGTGCGCGCGGTGGAGACGCCGCCGCCCCCGGCGGTCGTCGCGCCGGAGGAGGAGCCGCCTCCGCCGGTGTCGATCCCGCGCCCCGCGCCCGAGGTGACCAACCCGCCGACCCCGATCTCCTCCCGCATGTCCGAGCCGCCCAGGCGGCCCAGGGTGGTCTTCGAGGAGCAAGAGGAAGAGCTGGACGTACCCGACTTCCTGAAGTGAGATTCCTCACCCGGTGAGGCCGGGGGAGGGGATCACACCCCCGCTGCGAGGCTCATGGGCCGTCGCGGTGGGGGTTCGGTGCGTTCGGAGCCGGCGACGACTCGCCGGCCCTGACCCCGGTTCGCGGGAACGGTAGGAACGGTGCACGATGGATGCCTTGTGGACGTAACACGCACATCGCAGATAGCGGCGGGCCTGGCGGAGGTCGAGGCGCGCATCGCCGAGGCCTGCGCGGCCGCCGGTCGCGCCCGTGACGAGGTCACGCTCATCGCGGTCACCAAGACCTACCCCGCCGCCGACGTCAGGATCCTGGCCGGGCTCGGCGTGCGGGAGATCGGGGAGAACCGCGACCAGGAGGCCTCCCTCAAGGCCCGCGAGTGCGCCGACCTGCCGTTGACCTGGCACTTCGTCGGCCAGCTGCAGACCAACAAGGTGCGCTCGGTGGCCGGGTACGCCGACGTGGTCCACTCCGTCGACCGCTCGCGGTTGGTCGCCGCGCTCGGGCGCGAGGCCGTCAGGGCGGGCAGGCGGATCGGCTGCCTGGTGCAGGTCGCCCTTGACGACGATCCTGACCGGGGCGGTGTCCGCCCCGTCGACGTGCCGGCACTGGCCGACGAGATCGCGGCCACCGACGGGCTCAGGCTCGGCGGCGTCATGGCCGTCGCCCCGCTGGGGGAGGAACCGGGCAAGTCGTTCGCCCGGCTGCGGGAACTCGCACTGGCCGTACAGGCCGGGCATCCTGGTGCGACCATAATCTCGGCGGGGATGAGCGGCGATCTGGCGCAGGCAATCGCGCACGGCGCGACACACGTGCGCGTCGGTACGGCGTTGCTCGGTCGTCGCAAGCCCTTCGTCAGGTAATGTCCCCTCCAGCGGATCGTGAGGTCCGCGGCAGAAGTAGAGGTCGATCAGCGGTGAGCTCCAAGGGGGTACGGCTACCGCCTCGGCCCGGCCGCCGACACGCACCCCGGCGGAAGGCCCGAGCGAGTGCGACCATGAGCAGGAGGACGACGTAGCGATGGCCGGCGCGATGCGCAAGATGGCGGTCTACCTCGGTCTCGTGGAGGACGACCGCTACGAGAGGTACGAGACCTACACCGACGACGACTACGAGTACGAGGAGGAGTCGCGCCGGACCGAGCAGGACCGTCCGGCGGCCTCCCACGACCGTGACGACGACTCCGACCCCGGTGTGCCCGCGCCCCGGCCGGCCACGACTGTCCTGGAGCGCCGCACGACCGATCTGGCGCGCATCACCACGCTCCACCCGCGCACCTACAACGAGGCGCGCACCATCGGCGAGCACTTCCGCGACGGCACTCCCGTCATCATGAACCTGACCGAGATGGTTGACTCCGACGCCAAGCGGCTTGTCGATTTCGCGGCAGGTCTGGTCTTTGGCCTACACGGGAGCATCGAACGTGTTACCAACAAGGTGTTCCTGTTGTCCCCAGCCAATGTCGAGGTGACCGCCGAGGACAAGGCCCGAATCGCGGAACGCGGGTTCTTCAACCAGAGTTAGAGTCTGTGTATGTCTATCGACCCGACCCTGGTCTCACCGAGGCCGGGAGGGGCACCTAGAAGTGGAGGCGCGGCCGGACCGTGGGGATCGTAGGCGAGATCTTGGTCGTTGTCCTGTCTCTGTATCTGGTGTTGCTCATCGGCAGAATGATCTTTGAGACGGTGCAGGCGTTCGCCCGGCAGTGGCGTCCATCGGGATTCGTCCTGGTGCTCGCCGAGGCCACATACACCGCAACCGACCCACCTCTCAAGTTTCTCCGCCGTTTCATTCCTCCCCTCCGGTTGGGTACGGTGGCCTTTGACCTAAGCTTCACAGTGCTTTTCATTGTGGTCTTGGTCATGATCCAACTCGTGTCCGCGCTGTAGTGATCGGGTACCGTCCCTCCGGACAGACTCCAAGCGCGCCAAGGAGACCAAAAAGATGCCGCTGACGCCCGCTGATGTGCGGAACAAGCAATTCAGTACCACCCGGCTGCGGCCGGGCTACGACGAGGAAGAGGTGGATGCCTTCCTCGACGAGGTCGAGGCTGAGCTTGACCGCCTGATCCAAGAGAACGAGGAGCTCCGCGCCAAGCTGGCCGAGTGCCTGCGTGGCAAGGTGCCCGGCGGCATGAACATGCCGATGGCCTCCGCCCCCGTGCAGGAGCAGCCCAAGCCGGAGATGATGGCGCCCCCGCAGCCGGAGCCCATGCAGGCTCCGCCGCCGCCGCAGCCGGTTCCCGTGGCCATGAGCATGCCTCCCGCCGAGGACAACATGGACACCGCGGCCCGCGTGCTCGCCCTCGCGCAGCAGACCGCCGACCAGGCGATCGCCGACGCGCGCCGCGAGGCCGACGAGACCGTCACCCGCGCCCGCCGCGAGGCCGACGACATCCTCACCAAGGCCCGCCGCCAGGCCGAGCAGGTCATCGGCGACGCCCGCGCCCGCGCCGAGACGCTCGAGCGCGACGCCCAGGAGCGGCACCGCCAGGCGATGGGTTCCCTCGTGCAGACCCGTGACGAGCTCGAGCGCAAGGTCGAGGAGCTGCGCAGCTTCGAGCGCGAGTACCGCAGCAGGCTCAAGCTCTACCTGGAGAACCAGCTCGCCGAGCTGACCGTCTCCGCGGAGGGCGGCAGCGGCGGCTTCCCCGTCATCCCCAGCGGCCCGATGGGTGGCGCCCCCGCCATGACCCACGCGGTCCCGCAGGGCGGACAGCAGCCCCTGCCCGGCGCGCCCAGCCCGTTCGGCGGCGACCAGTCGCAGCACCAGGGTGCCTTCCAGGGCGCCGACGGACCGCACAACGACCGTCGCTAACGCCGGTAAGGTAACGGGTCAGGTTCGCTTCTGGTCCGTCACTCGAAAGAGCCCCCTGTGATCCTCATCAGCGCTGGTCTGGTGCTCGCTGCGGTCGTGTTGCTGATCGCGGGCTTCATCATGGCTGAACCGTTCCTGATCATGTGGTCGATCGTGGTCAGCGTGCTGTCCGCGCTCTTCCTCGTGATCGGGGCGTTCCTGCGGCGTCACGAGCTCTTCCCCGGCGGCGGTGGTGCCGGGGCGAAGACTCCGCAGGCGAACGCCCCGATGGTCACCCCCACGGCGATCACGCCCGCGGGGGCGGCCACGGCGCCCACGATGCCGCACCAGCAGCCCCCCAGGCCGCTCGCCCCCGCATCGCCCGTCCCCCCGGGGATGGGGCCGCGGCCGGCGACCGCCCCCGGGGCGCCGCCCCGGCCCGCGGCGGGAGCGCCGAGAGGGATCTCGCCCGACGCGATCGTGCTGGTGATTCCCGGTCGCAAGCGCTACCACGTGGCCGGTTGCCGCCAGCTGAACGGGCGGGAGTACGAAGAACTCACCTTCGAGGAGGCACGCGAAGAGGGCTTCACGCCCTGCACGACGTGCCTGCCCGACGCCGCGCTCGGAGGGCGGCAGGTACCGCCTGCCGCCGAGCCGCGGCAGGGCCAGCCCGCCGGTCGCGCCCCCTACACGGCCGCCCAGGGTCCCAGGGACACCGCGCCCGCAGGCCGTCCCGCCTCCTCCGCTCCGACCGCCGGAGCCGCTTCACCTGCCGGAGCCGTGTCATCTGCCGGCGCCGCCTCACCCGTCGAAGCCGCCTCGCCGGCCGAGGCCGCTCCGGCCCGCGAGCGTGAGAGCGCGGCGCAGACCGGCTCTCGCCCCCCAGCGGGCGGGCCCGGCGCACCGGCATCCACCGACGACAACGACAGTCCCCAGGGCCGTCCGGCCGGTGCCAAGCCCACGAGCACCCCTTCCGCCGGCGCGCCGGAGACCGCTGCGAGCACGCAGGCGACGCCCACCGCCGGATCCACAACCTCGGACGACACGTCCGCGACCTCGGACAGCACGTCTACGACCTCGGACGACACATCCGCGGCTTCGCAGGGCACGTCTACGGCTTCGCACGGCATGTCTGTGACCTCCGGCGGCACTTCTGCGGCGTCGGACGGCGCGTCTGCGGCATCGGGCGGCAAGGCGGAGGCGGCGAGCGCCGAGCCCGCCGCGTCGGTCGGCAAGCCTGCGACGCCCGGCGGCAGGCCCGCGACGTCGGCCGGCAAGCCCGGAACGTCCGGTGGCGCGGAGTTCGCCCCTGGTGGCGATGAGGAGCCGTCCCCGGGCAAGGCGAAGACGCCCACCGAGAAGGTCGGGACCCCCGCTGGCAAGGTCGGGACGTCCGCCGACAAGGTTGAGACGTCCGCCGACAAGGTCGGGAGTGCCGCCGAGAAGGCCGGGCCGGCCGACGGCAAGGCGGCCGGTGCCGCCGGCCGTCCGCAACCGTCGGGGAAGGCCGCTCAGAGTGCTCCAGCCGAGGCTGAGGACGACGAGCGCGACACGGCGCCGGGTGGCCTTCCCCTGCCACCGGCCATGCCGGGCAGGCTCGTAGCGGGCGTTCCAGGCTCCGCCCAGCGCAAGCCCGCCGTCCAGGAGGAGCAGGCGGCCGACGAGGACACCGCCACCCAGCAGACCCAGCGGCTGCGTCCGCCCGCCGGTGCCGCCTCCTCCGGCCCTGAGCCGGAGTCGGAGCCCGAGGCCGAGCGCCCCGGCGGCAAGTCCGCGACCTCCCGCGGAGGATGGTTCGACCGCCCCGAGTCCATGGCCCAGGAGCCGGTGGAGCCGGAGGTGACCGCACCCGGGCGCGCCGGGCCTCCGGTCGCCTCCGGTCCCACCCCACCCGCCCCCGGTACGGCAGGCGGCGCCGAGAAGGGCGAGAGCGCGAACGACACCGTCAGGCTCGACCGGCCCGGCATCGTCAAGGTGATCGGCGGCACCAAGCGCTTCCACAACTCCTCCTGCCCGCTGGTGCGGGCCGCCGAGGCGAGTGGCGTGCTGTCGATGCCGCGCGCCGAGGCCGAGGCGAAGGGCCTCACCCCGTGCTCGGTGTGCATGCACGAGCACCAGACCGTCGGCTGATCCCGGCCTGAGACGCCTTCGCGCCGCCGCCCGCGGGACCTTCCCCGGGCGGCGGCGCCGTTTCCTGGACAGGACGAGCCAGGCTCGCTCCGATACCGGCTACGGGGGAGTGGGCTACCAGTTGCCATATGCCGGTTGCCATATGCCAGATGCCGGGCAGAGCCGGACGCCGGATGTCGGGTGCCCAGTGCCTGACGGCCAGTGCCTGACGGCCGGTGCCTGACGTCAGATACCTGGCGCCCAGTGCCCGACGCCCGGTGCCTGACGCCGGATGTCGGGTGCCTGGAGCTGGATACCGGACGCCGGACGCCGGGTGTCGGATGCCGGATGCCGGTTGTCTGACTCTGGATGCCGGACATTAGTGGATGCCGGATACCGAGTGCGGGCCCCTCTTCAGGTGCGACGCGGTGAGAACGCGGTGAGCCGGGGCGATCTGGCGTGGGGTGGGATGTGGGCAAGGGGCACCGGGTGCGGGCACGTGACCGGGAAGGGACGGGCCCGCCGGGAGTGGGATCGCCTCAGAGCAGGAGCGGCGGTCGGCGCCAGTTCTGAGGGCGACCGTGTCAGGCGATCAGCATGGCCGGCCGAATGGGTCGTGCCACCCGGTGGCGGGCCGTGCCGGACGATCAACGCGGGTCGGGCCGGCTGGCCGTACCTGAGATCGGTCTTCGCAGACGGGCGGACCTCGGCGTCGGTTCCGTGGTCGGGTGGGACCTGAGGTCCCGTTTCGTGGCCGGGTGGACCCCGGGTCGAGGTTCGTGATCGGGCGGAACTCCGGGGTCGCGTTCGTGGTCGGGTGGGATCTGGGGTCCGGTTTCGTGGTCGGGTGGACACCGGACCCCGGGGCCGGGGTTCGTGGTCGGGCGGAACTCCGGGGTCGGTTCCGTGGCCGGGTGGACCCCGGGGTCGGGGTTCGCGGACGGGTGGGGTCACGGGAATGCGAAGAGCGCGGCCCCCGGGAGAGGGGGCCGCGCTCTCCTTACTTGTCAGGCGCGCCGCAGCTGGAAGGTCAGCCCCAGGTCGGCGTCGGACAGGACGGGCAGGCCGTCGGTCTGCCCCTCGGCCAGGCTGGTGGCGAGGACCTCCTCGGCGACCTGCGAGCCGTCCGCGCGCAGCGCCTCGGCCAGTTCGGGCGACGAGGCCGACCACCACAGCTCGATCCGGTCGGTGATGGACAGCCCCGTGGACTTGCGGGCGTCCTGGACCAGGCGGATCACCTCGCGGATCAGTCCGGCCCTGCGCAGTTCGTCGGTGATGGTCAGGTCGAGCGCGACCGTCTCGCCGGTGCCGGTGTCGACCGCGCCGGTCTCCACGGCCCATCCCGACTTGGGCTGCTCGGTGACGATCACCTCGTCCGCCGTGAGCGACACCGCGCCGAGCTCGCCCGCCTCGACCGAGACGGCCGACCCGGAGCGGAGCGAGGCCGCCAGCGTGGCGGGGTCGGCGGCCGAGACGGCCGCGGCGACCAGCTTGGTCTGCGAGCCGAACCGCTTGCCGAGCGCCCTGAAGTTGGGCTTGACGGTGAAGGACACCAGGTCCGAGCTGAAGCCGGACAGGTCTTCCAGCGCCTGCACGTTCAGCTCGTCGGCGATCAGGTCGCGCAGCTCGGCGGTGAGTCCCGCCCAGCCCGGCGCGCCCACGAGGGCCCTGCCGAGCGGCTGCCGCGTCTTGACGCCCGAGGTGGCGCGGGCCGAGCGGCCCAGCTCGACCAGCCGGCGCACCAGCGCCATCTGGGCCGACAGCTCGGGGTCGAGCAGGTCGTCCTTCACCTGCGGCCAGCCGGCCAGGTGGACAGACGACGGCGCGTCGACGCCGCGCAGCACGTCCCACAGGTAGTCGGTGATGAACGGGGTGATCGGCGCCATGAGCCTGGTGACGGTCTCCAGGCACTCGTACAGCGTGGCGAACGCCTCGCGCGAGCCCTGCCAGAAGCGGCGGCGCGAGCGCCTGACGTACCAGTTGGACAGGTCGTCGAGGAAGTCGGCGAGCCTGCGGCCGGCCCGTACGGTGTCGAAGGAGTCGAGCGCGGCCGACACCTCGGCGACCGTCCGGTGCAGCTCGGCCAGCGCCCACCTGTCGATGAGCGGGCGCTCGGCGACGGGCGGCGCCTCGGCGGCCAGCGCGGGCGACCACGACTCGGCGTTGGCGTACAGGGTGAAGAAGGAGGCGGTGTTCCAGT
The DNA here is from genome assembly GCF_053586935.1 of Nonomuraea sp. NPDC003727. Taxonomy (NCBI): domain Bacteria; kingdom Bacillati; phylum Actinomycetota; class Actinomycetes; order Streptosporangiales; family Streptosporangiaceae; genus Nonomuraea; species Nonomuraea sp. NPDC003727. Next base: position 243,934 of record NZ_JBSFNE010000006.1, on the reverse strand, counting down.
AGGTCAGCAGGACCTTTCTGACGATCTCCTCCAGCGCGTGGTGGCCGACGCGGCGCGCCGCCCACGGCGAGCCGGAGGCGGCCATGAACCAGCGCAGGGCGTCGGCGCCGTGCTGGTCCATCAGCGGGATGGGCTCCAGCACGTTGCCCAGGTGCTTGCTCATCTTGCGGCCGTCCTCGGCCAGGATGAGGCCGAGGCAGAGCACGTTCTCGTAGGAGGACTGGTCGAAGACCAGCGTGCCGACCGCCATCAGCGAGTAGAACCAGCCGCGGGTCTGGTCGGTCGCCTCGCAGATGAACTGGGCCGGGTAGACGCCCTCCGGCTTGCCCTTGGCGCCCCACTGGGCGAACGGCATCGAGCCCGAGTCGTACCAGGCGTCGATCACGTCGGGCACCCTGCGCGCCTCGGCACCGCAGGTGGGGCAGGCGAAGGTGATGTCGTCGACGAAGGGGCGGTGCGGGTCGAGGGCCGACAGCTCCTGCCCCGCGTACGAGCCCAGCTCCTCGAGCGAGCCGACGCAGGTGACGTGCGACTCGTCGGCCGAGCACACCCACAGGGGGAGCGGCGTGCCCCAGTAGCGGGAGCGCGACAGCGACCAGTCGACGTTGTTGCGCAGCCACTCGCCGAAGCGGCCCCACTTGATGGTCTCGGGGAACCAGTTGGTCTTCTCGTTCTCCTCGAGCATCCGGTCCTTGACCGCGGTGGTGCGGATGTACCAGGCGGGCAGGGCGTAGTAGAGCAGCGCGGTGTGGCAGCGCCAGCAGTGCGGGTAGCTGTGCTCGAAGTGGCCGCCGCGGAGCAGCAGGCCGCGGGCGCGCAGGTCGGCGGTGAGCTCCTCGTCGGCGTCCTTGAAGAACCGGCCGCCCACCATGGGGACGTCGGGCAGGAAGCGGCCGTCGGGGCCGATCGGGTTGACGATCGGCATGCCGTACGTCTTGCAGACGGTCATGTCGTCGGCGCCGAAGGCGGGCGCCTGGTGGACCAGGCCGGTGCCGTCCTCGACGGTCACGTAGTCGCCGAGCACGACGTAGTGCGCGCCGGGGATGTCGACCAGGTCGAACGGCCGGGAGTAGGACGTGCGCTCCAGCTCGCGCCCGCTGAAGCGGGCGACCTCGGTGTAGCCCTCGCCGAGCACCTGCGCCAGCAGCGGCTCGGCGACGACCAGCACCTCGCCGTCGGCGGTGCGGGCGGCGACGTAGGTCACCTCGGGGTGGACGGCCACCGCCGTGTTGGACACCAGCGTCCACGGCGTGGTGGTCCAGATCAGCAGGGAGGCGTTCAGCTCGGCCAGCGGGCCGGAGGTGACGGGCATCCTGACGTAGACCGACGGGGAGGAGATCGTCTCGTAGCCGCCGGGCTGGCCCAGCTCGTGGTCGGACAGGCCGGTGCCGCAGCGCGGGCAGTACGGCGTGATGCGGAAGTCGCGGAACAGCAGGCCCTTGTCGAAGATGACCTTGAGCGACCACCAGACGGACTCGACGTAGTCGGGGTCCATCGTGCGGTAGGCCGTGGACAGGTCGATCCAGTAGCCCATCCGCTCGGTCAGCTCTTCGAAGGCGTCGACGTGGCGCAGCACCGACTCGCGGCACTTGGCGTTGAACTCGGCGATGCCGTACGCCTCGATGTCCTTCTTGCCCGTGAGGCCGAGTTCCTTCTCGATGCCCACCTCGACGGGCAGGCCGTGGCAGTCCCATCCGGCCTTGCGGGGCACGCTGAAGCCACGCATGGTCTTGTACCGGGGGAAGAGGTCCTTGAAGACGCGCGCCTCGACGTGGTGGACGCCCGGCAGGCCGTTGGCGGTGGGCGGGCCCTCGTAGAAGACCCAGGTGGGGGCGCCTTCGTTCTGCTCGACGGAGCGCTCGAAGATCTTCCCGTCCCGCCACCGGTCGAGGACCTCACGCTCGAGCGCGGGCAGGTCGACCTGCGCGGGTAGAGAGCGGAAATAGTGGGACATCTCGGGCGGGACCTCCACGTGTCAGGCTCGGTGACGGTGTGAAGGGACGAAGCCGTACGGCTCCGCGGTACCACCCCTCTTGACCCCCGCAGGGACCCACTTCATTTGGTCTGCTGCCGGTTCTAGTGAGCTCTGGCGAGCCGTTCTTCCGGCGGCTCGGGAGTGATGCCCCTGTGATGTGGACCACAGGGCTCCGTCAACGCCTCGCAGGCTAAAACCATAACGCAGAGTGGAGGCTGCCTGCTTCCCGTTTGTGCAGCGCAGCAAATGGCGACAAAGAACCGGGAATGGATGCTTATGGTGAGGAGTTGATTGGTCGAGGCGGGATAGTACGGGAGGGGTAATCCGTACGGCGGGTCGTTTGCCGGGTCGTTATCGACGGCCTATGCTGCCCGCACCGTTTGAGCCTTGATCAGCATGGAGGCAGCCATGGCGGCAGTCACGCAGACCGCGACCCCTGCGATGTGGTCGGCAGAGGAGCTGGCCGAGGTGCGCGAGGCGCTCGCGCAGGAGATCGCCGATCTCGAGGCGGACATCCTGCGGCACGAGTCCGAGATCGCCTCTGGAGATGTGACGCAGGGCGCCGGTGACGACCAGGCCGACGCCGGGGCCAAGACCTATGAGCGCGAACGCGAGATCGCCCTTACCCTGAACACACGCGACCTGGTCGCGCAGAACGAACGTGCGATCGCCAGGATCGACGCCGGAACCTATGGAGTGTGCGAATCGTGCCACAAGCCGATCGGCAAGGAACGCCTGCAGGCGTTCCCGAGGGCGACGCTGTGCGTGTCGTGCAAGCAGCGGGAGGAGCGCCGCTGAAGGCCGATGGTGAGACGAGCGGAAGGCCGGTCGGGCGACGCCTGATCGGCCTTCTCGCGTCGATCGCGGTCGTGATCTACGCCCTCGACCTGCTCACCAAGACGCTGGTGCTGCGGTCGCTGGAAGGCGGCCCGCCGCTGGTGATCATCCCCGACCTGCTGCAGTTCAGGGTCATCTTCAACTCGGGGGCCGCCTTCAGCATCGGCACCGGGATGACCTTCGTCTTCACCATCGTCGCCTCCGGCGTGGTCATCGCCATCCTGCGCACCGCGCGCAAGCTGCGCAGCCTGCCGTGGGCGATCACGCTGGGCATGCTGCTCGGCGGGGCGCTCGGCAACCTCACCGACCGGCTGCTGCGCTACCCCGCCGGCTTGGGCCGTCCCGCCGCCGGCCAGCTGCAGGGCCACGTGGTCGACTTCATCGAGACCTTCCCCGGGTACTTCCCCGTCTGGAACGTCGCCGACTCGATGATCGTGTGCGGCGGCATCCTGGCGGTCTTCCTGGCCTGGCGCGGCTACCAGATCGACGGCACCAGGGAGGTGTCCGGCAAGAATGGCTGAACAGCGCAGCCTGCCCGTCCCCGACGGGCTCGAAGGAGAACGCCTCGACGCGGCCCTGTCGCGGCTGTTCGGCTTCTCCCGCACCCGGGCCGCCGAACTGATCGGCTCGGGCGACGTCCTGGTCGACGGCGCCACGGCCGCCAAGTCCGACCGGGTGCACGCCGGCGCGTGGCTCGACGTCACGCTGCCGCCCCCGCCGACCACGCCCATGCCCGTGGCCGAGCCCGTCCCCGGCATGACGATCATCTACGAGGACGACGACATCGTCGTGGTCAACAAGCCGATCGGCGTCGCCGCCCACCCCACCGTGGGCTGGACGGGCCCGACGGTGATCGGCGGCCTGCTCGGCACCGGCCACCGGGTGGCCACCAGCGGCGCGGCCGAACGGCAGGGCATCGTGCACCGCCTCGACGCCAACACCACCGGCGCGATGGTCGTGGCCAAGAGCGAGCACGCCTACTCCGTGCTCAAGCGCGCCTTCAAGGAGCGCACCGTCGACAAGCGCTACCACGCGCTGGTGCAGGGCCACCCCGACCCGTTCAGGGGCACGGTCGACGCGCCCATCGACCGCCACCCGTCGGGCGACGGCAGGTTCGCGGTGGTGGCCGGCGGCAAGCCGTCGGTGACCCACTACGACACCGTCGAGGCGTTCAGGGCGGCGTCGCTGCTCGACATCAAGCTGGAGACGGGGCGCACCCACCAGATCCGCGTCCACATGGCCGCGCTGCGCCACCCGTGCGTCGGCGACCTGCTGTACGGCGCCGACCCCACGCTCGCGGCCCGGCTCGGGATGACCAGGCAGTGGCTGCACGCGGTCTCGCTCGGCTTCGAGCACCCGTCGAGCGGCGAGTGGATGTCCTTCAGCAGCGACTACCCCGACGACCTGCAGAAGGCGCTCGACACCGTGCGGGCGGAGTCCTAGGCCCTGTCCCTGTCCTTGTCCTTTGCCTTGTCAGTGGCCTTGGCGCCGTCCTTGGTCGTGCTCCTGTCCTTGGCGTGACCCCTGTCCTGGGTCCTGCGGGCCATGCCGCCCAGGCCCTCGTCGGGCTCCACCTGGCCGGGAGCGCTGTCCGACGGCTCCTGTGTCCGCGTCTCGGCGGGTGGCGCGGAGGTCTTCTCCTTCGACTTCGTCGGTGACGGCCGGTCGGCGTCGGACGGGCTGGAGCGGCTGTCGGGCGGCGCCTCGGGCGAGGCGTCGCTCGTGGCGGGCGGGTCCCGCCGCTCGTCGTAGGTGCCCGTGCTCCGGCGGTCCTCTGACACCGAGCGGGTCCGCGCGGGCGCCGGCACCGGCGCGGCGGTCGCCGTGGGCGTGGAGACGATGAGCGGCACGGAGGCGGGCTTCGGCTGCTGCCGTTGGGGGCCGGGGTCACGGCTCGACATCCAGGCCATCCCGCCGGCGGCCAGCGCCACCGCGACCGCCGCCGCGGCGAGCGCGACCAGCGGGGGCCGGCGCCGGGCGGGCAAGCGGCCGCCCTGGCCCGCTCCGGCCCGCGTGACAGCCGGTACGGCCGGCCGCGAGGCCGTGTCCGCCGCCATCATGTCCGCCGCCATCGCGACCGGCGCGGTCGACTCGGGCGCGATGCCCAGCACGATCATGCGCATGCGCCGCTCGGCCTCGTCCAGGCCCATCCGCTCGGCCGGGTCCTTGCGCAGCAGCCCGGAGATCACCGGAGCCAGTGGCCCCGCCGTCGACATCGGCAGCGGCTCCTCGTGCATGACGGCCGCCATCGTGGCCAGCGGGTGGCCGCGCTGGAAGGGCGAGTGCCCCTCCACGACCGTGTAGAGCGTGACCCCCAGCGACCACAGATCCGAGGCGGGCAGCGCGGAGCCGCCGGCGGCCCGCTCGGGCGCGATGTAGGCCGGGGTGCCGACCAGGACCCCCGTCCTGGTCACGGGGACGTCGTCCTCGGTGGTGGCGATGCCGAAGTCGGTCAGCACCGCCCTGCCGTCCTCGGCCAGCAGCACGTTGTCCGGTTTGACGTCGCGGTGCAGCACGCCCACCGCGTGCGCGGCCCGCAGCGCCCCCAGGAGCTCCACCCCGATGGCCGCCACCCTGGCGGGCTCGAGCGGCCCCGCGTCGCGCACCATGGCGCCCAGCGTGCGCGAGCGGACCAGCTCCATCACGATCCAGGGGTGGCCCGCGTCCTCGACCACGTCGTAGACGGTGGCCACTCCTGGATGGGCGACCCTGCCGGCGGCCCTGGCCTCGCGCAGGGTGCGCACCGTGAAGACCTCGCGCTCCGGCCCCGGCAGATCAGGCGGCGGCACCACCTCCTTGACCGCCACGTCGCGGCCGAGGACCTCGTCGTGGGCCTGCCACACCGTCCCCATGCCGCCGCGGCCGATGGTCTTGAGGAGGCGATAGCGTCCGCCGATGATCTCCGAGGATTCGGACATGAAGGACGGACTACCCCGTAATTGCCGGAGCTCACGTGGGCTGGAAGGTCTTCACGAACGTGTCGAAGAACGCCAGGCCCTTCCGCCACGAAGCCTCCGGCGTCTCCCAGTAGATCGCGTACGGCCGGCCGTCCTCGAGCCTGAACCCGCGGTTGACCACGTGGATGGTCTCGCCGTCCCTGATCCTGGTGAACTCCCAGTCGGCGGCGGACACCCCGAGGTAGGTGAGCGGCCGGATGTCCAGTCGCCGGTAGCCCGCGAACTGCCCCTTGGCGCGGATCTCCTTCTCCAGGCGCTGCCATGCCTCGACGGGGTCGCGCACCGGGTCGTCCGCCTCGGTCCACTCGATGATCAGCGTGCCGGGAGCGCCGGGACCCGTCACGCTCACGCTGTCGCGGCCGGGGGTCTTCTTCGCGGTCCACCCGGCGGGCACCGAGACGGAGAAGCGGCCCAGCTTGCTGGTCAGCTCGCGCCAGCCGGGGCCGGCCGACGGACTGCCGGCAGCGGAGGGAGTGCTGGAGGAGGTCGGCGTACCGCTGGTCGGCGTGGGGCGCGCGGTGGGTGAGGGGGGTGAAGCGTCGGGCCGCATCGCCAGCCAGACGCCGCCACCGGCCAGCGCGGCGGCCAGCACGGCGCTCGGGACGGCCCACAGCAGCGGCGAGCGCCGCCTGGCCGGCCGCGCGGTCGTGGCGGCGTCGCGGGCCGCCGGAGGGGTGCGCGGCGCGTGGCCGGCCTGCCCGGTCCCGGGCTCGGTGAGCGTGGCGGGCGGCCGGGTCGCGGGCGGCCCGGCCGCGTTCTCGACCCGCTGCACGGCGGGCTGGACGCCCCGCGGCCCGGCGGGGTGGCCGTCCTGCGGCCCGGCGGGCTGGCCGTCCTGCGGTCCGGCGGGATGGAGGCTCTGCGGTCCGGCGGGGTGCAGGCCGTACGGCGCGGCGGGCTCCAGTCCCGGCGGCCGGGCGGGGGGCTCCAGCGCCGCGAGCCTCGCGGCCACCTCATGGGCGCCCATCCGCGCCGCAGGGTCACGTCGCAGCAGCCCCGTGATCACGGGAGTGAGCGGGCCGGCCAGGCGCGGCGGCTCGGGCGGGTCACGCAGGACCGCCGCCACCGTCGCCGCCCACGAGTCCCGCCGGTACGGCGCGTCGCCCTCCACCGCCGTGTGCAGCATGGCGCCCAGCGACCACAGGTCGGAGGCCGGGGTGGCGGGCAGGCCGTTGAGCCGCTCCGGGGGCATGTAGGCGGGCGTGCCGACCAGGTTGCCGGTGGCGGTCAGGCCCGCCTCGGCGTCGACGGCGGCGATGCCGAAGTCGGTCAGCACCACCCGGCCGTCCTCGGCCAGCAGCACGTTCTCCGGTTTGACGTCGCGGTGCAGCACGCCGGCCGCGTGCGCGGCCCGCAGCGCGCCCAGCACGGCGCCGCCGACCCTGGCCGCCTCCGGCACGGGCAGCGGACCCCGCTGCCTGATCACCTCGGCCAGCGACCGCGAGCGCACCAGCTGCATCACGATCCAGGGCCGGCCGTCCTCCTCGATCACGTCGTGGATGACGATCACGTTGGGATGGTCGAGCCGACCGGCCGCGCGCGCCTCCCTGATGGTGCGCTCGTTGAGCTGTGCGCGTTTCTGCTCGCCGATCCCGGTGTAGCGGACTTCCTTGATCGCCACCGTCCGGTCGAGCAGGTCGTCGTAGGCGCGCCACACGATGCCCATCCCGCCCTCGCCGATGGGTTCGATCAGGCGGTACCTGTTGCCGACTCGCACCACCGAAGCCTACTTGGCGGGTTTGAAACTCGCCGCGAAGGCGTCGAAGAAACGCAGGTCACGCTTCCAGTTCTCGTCAAGGGTGTGCCAGTAGATCGCGTAGCCGCGGCCGTTGTCGGTGACGAAGCCGCGGTTGCGCACCCTGGTCTTGCCGGTGTTGGTGTTCCAGGTGAACTCCCAGTCGGCGGCGGCCTTCATGTAGTCGACCTTCTTGATGCGGAGCAGCTTGTAGCCGCCGAAGTTGTACTTGGCGCTCGGCTCCTGCTTCTTCCAGTCGCCCAGGGGATCGTCGCCGGGGTTGGTCGCCTCCTCGATCATGACGTAGGAGTTGGACGAGGCGCCCGGTCCGCGGAAGTAGACCTGGTTGCCCTTGCGCTGGTAGCTCTTCCACTCGGGGGGCATGCCGATCGAGAAGCCCATCTCCTCGTCCTTGTACATCCGCCAGCCCTCCGGAAGCGCCTCCGCGGTGGCCGAGGGCGTCGGGGCAGGGGTGGCAGGCGGGGTCGCCGCCGCCGAGGGCGCGGCGGCGGTGGTCGTCGTCGCCGTCGCGGTGACCGTGGTGGTCACCTTCTGGGCCGGCTCCTGCGAGGTGCGGGGGGATTCGTTCTCGGCGGAGCGCAGCCCGAGCAGGCCGGCCACACCGCCGACGACCAGGATGGCGATGGCCACGGCGACGAAAGGGAGCACGCGGCGGGCCGGCGTCGCCGGCTCGGGGACGACCGTGGGCGTCTCGGGCAGGCGCATGCCCGTCTCGAACAGCTCGGCCGGCGAGTCGGCCGCGGCCGGCAGCGCCGCGGTGGGCGGGGGAGCCTCGGGCGCGGCACCGGCGGCACCGGCGGCCCTGGCGGACGCGGCGGAGCCGGTGGGCGCGGTGCGCGCCGTGGGCCTGGCGGGCTTGGCGGGCTTGGCGGTGGGTGTCCCCGCCTTGGCCGGCGCGGATCCGGTCCTGGCGGCGGCCGCGCCGGAGCCGGCCGGTGCGGGGCGCTTGGGCGCGGCCGGCCTGTTCGTGGCCGTCCTGTCCCGCGCGGTCTTGGGCGGGGAAGACTTCGTGGCGGCGGGTTTGGCTCCGGCGGGCGGCTCGATCGCGGGCAGGCTGGGGTCGGTGGGGGTGTCGTCCACGTCGGGTACGGCGGGCGGGCGCGCGACCCTGACGGTCTCGTTCTGGGTCTGCTCGATGATCCTGCGCAGCATCCTGGCCGTCTCGTCGACGGACAGCCGCTGGACCGGCTCCTTGGCCAGCAGGCCGTCCAGGACCGGCTCGAGCGGCCCTGCCTTGGCGGCGGGCGCGGGGTCGTCGTTGAGCACCGCCATCATGGTCGCCATCGCCATGCCGCGCTCGTGGGGAGCCTTGCCCTCGACCGCGGTGTAGAGCGTGGCGCCCAGCGACCACAGGTCCGACTCGCGCCGGGCGGGCAGGCCCTTGAGCCGCTCGGGCGCGATGAACGCGGGCGTGCCGGCCAGGCCCGTCATGGTCAGCGCGGTCTCGGTCTCCAGCGTGGCGATGCCGAAGTCGGTCAGGACGACCCTGCCGTCCTCGGCCAGCAGCACGTTCTCGGGCTTGACGTCGCGGTGCAGGACTCCTGCGTCGTGGGCGCCCTTGAGCGCCTCCAGGACGGCCAGGCCGATCTCGGCCACCCGCCGGGGCGGGAGCGGCCCCTCGGTCTTGATCGCCTGGCCCAGCGAGCGGGAGGGGACCAGCTGCATGACGATCCACGGCCGGTCGTCCTCCTCGATCACGTCGTGGACGACGATCACGTTCGGATGGGTGAACCGGGCCGCCGCACGCGCCTCGCGCATGGTGCGCCGGTTGAGCAGCTGCACCTCGTCGCCCAGCACGGCCGCGTAGCGGACCTCCTTGACCGCGACCTCGCGGTCGAGCAGCTCGTCATGGGCGCGCCATACGATGCCCATGCCGCCGCGCCCGATGGGCTCCTTCAGGTGGTACCGGCCGGCGACGCGGCGTCCGGCGTGCTGCTGTCCATCCGACATCAACGGCCTCAAACCCCCTTCTAAGCCTAGAAATACTCCCATAGGGATCGGGTAGCAGCGACCCGTGTAGTCTTAGATCCATGACTCCTCGCTACACGTTTATCGAGCCGGCTCCCGGAGGGCCGGTCATGCGGTAGCGACCACCTGGAGCCGGCGACAGGCAGAGACCCGAGGTCTCTGCCCTTTTTCTTTCCTGGAGACCGCCGGCTCCGCACGGACCGGCTTGAGCGTTGGGATCGAGATGTCTTCCACCCTCGAAAAGCGTCCCGCCGTCACCCGATGGATCAGCCTGCGCCCGCACCACGGGCGGGTGCGGGTGGAGGACGTGCTCGACGGCCCGGTGTACGTCGAGCCGTCCTCGGCCGACGACCTGCCCGCCATCGCCGAGCGCGCCGCGGGCGTGGTGGTGGGGGCGGCCTGGATGCGGGACCTCCCGCTGGTGCGGGCGGCGGCCAGGCTCGGCCTGCCGGTGATCGTCCAGCGCGGCCACGCCGCGACCCTGGAGGAGTGGCTGGCCGTCGCCGACTCCTGCGCGGCCGAGGGCAACGACCAGGTGGCCCTGTGCGAGAGCGGCGGTCAGACCCCCGCCGGCCACCTGGCCCTCGACCTGTCGCTGCTGCGCGCCGCCAAGGCCCGCTCGGGACGGCCGGTGCTGGCCGAGGTCTCCGCCGACCCCTCCCTGGCCGGCGCCGCCGTCGCGGCGGGCGCCGACGGCCTGCTGCTGTCGCCCTCGGCCGCCGACGAGGAGGTCGCCCAGGCGCGCGAGGCGGCCACGCTCTTCGGCGCGCTGGCGCGCCACGACACCCCCGAGACCCTGGCCGAGGCCCGAGCCGCCGTCGACAGGGTGGACGCCGCCCTCGCCACCCTCCTCGAACGGCGGGCCGAGCTGGCCGGTGTCATCCAGTCGCTCAAGCCCGTCGGCGGGTTCGCCGGCCGCGACATGGAGCGGGAACGTCAGCTGGTGGCCAGGATGGCCGAGCGCGCGCCCAGGCTCGGCGTCGAGCGCCTCGCCCCGATCATGAACGCGGTCATCGAAGCGGGCCTGCACCTCGCCGAGGAGAGCTGACCACCTTCCACCCGAGGGCGATGGCCGCGGCGAGCACGGGGATGAGGAAGAAGGCCACCCGCTGGTCCTGGTCGGCGAAGGCCATCAGCACCACCACCAGCGCCAGGAAGCCCAGCGTGAACCAGTTGGCGTACGGCGAGCCCGGCATCGGGAAGCTCGAGCGGTGCCCGGTACGCCGCAGCAGCAGCTGGCAGTACACCAGGGTGCCCCACGTGGTGATCACGCCGAGCGAGGCGACGGCGGTGGCGATGGCGAAGGCCCGCTCGGGGAGGAAGTAGAACAGCACGACCCCCGCGAGGAAGACCGCCGCGGTCATCAGGATCCCCCCGTAGGGGACGTGGCGGGAGCTCAGGTTGCCGGTGAAGTGCGGCGCCTCGCCCTTCAGCGCCATGGCCCGCACGATGCGCCCGGTCGAGTACAGGCCCGAGTTCAAGGACGAGGTGGCCGCCGTGATGACGACGAGGTTCATCGCGTCGGCCACCCACGGCACCCCCAGGTGGTCGAAGACCGTGACGAACGGTGACTCGTCGGCGCTGTAGGCGGTCCACGGCAGCACCATGGCCAGCAGCAGGATCGAGCCCACGTAGAAGACCGCGATGCGCCACACCACGCCGTTGATGGCCCTCGGCATGACCTGCCGGGGGTTCTTGGTCTCACCCGCCGCGATGCCCACCAGCTCGATCGAGGCATAGGCGAAGACGACCGCCTGCAGGCTCATCAGCACGACGGGGAAGCCGTTGGGGAAGAACCCGCCGTGGGCCACGAGGTTGGCCGCGCCGGCCTGGGTGCCGCCCACGTTCGCGCCGGTGATCACCAGGAACAGGCCTGCGACCAGGAAGGCGCAGATGGCCAGCACCTTCAGCAGGGCGAACCAGAACTCCAGCTCGCCGAAGACGCGGACCGACAGCAGGTTGACCGTCAGCACGAAGCCCAGCGCGATCAGCGCGGTCAGCCACTGCGGGAAGCGTGGCGCCCAGTAGTGGACGTAGGTGGCGACCGCCGTCAGCTCGGCGATGCCGGTGAAGGCCCAGTTGATCCAGTACATCCAGCCGCTGGTGAAGGCGGCCCACGGTCCGATGAACTCGGCCGCGTACTCCACGAAGGAGCCCGAGGTGGCCCGGTAGAGCACCAGCTCGCCGAGCGCCCGCATGACGAAGAAGGCGGCCAGGCCGGCCACCGCGTACGACAGCACGAGCGCGGGCCCCGCCGCGGCCAGACGCCCGCCCGCGCCGAGGAACAGCCCGACGCCGATGGCACCGCCGATCGCGATCATCTGCACCTGGCGGTTGCCCAGCGCGTGGGAGTACCCCTCTTCCAGCTGCGCGCACACCGTGTCTCCTTCGTCACAAGAACGATATATGCGCAGGCTGGAAGGGTTCGCGAGGGCTCGCCGGGCAACCTGTAGCCGAGGCCGTACACCTCGTCAGACGGTGGCGCCGACGGCCGGAAAAGTCGGTGCGGAGCACTAGGCTCGAAGCCTGCACATCCGCTCTCGATCGAGGAGGCGCCGCTCCATGTCGTCCAGCGACTCGTTTGTACACCTGCACGTACACACCGAGTACTCCATGCTGGACGGGGCCGCGCGCCTCAAGCAGATGTTCAAACAGGTCGGCGAGCTGGGCATGCCCGCCATCGCCATCACCGACCACGGCAACATGCACGGCGCCTACGACTTCTACAGGCAGGCGACCGCAGCCGACATCAAGCCGATCATCGGCATCGAGGCCTACGTCGCCCCCGAGCTGCGCCACAACAAGCGGCCGGTGCTCTGGGGCGAGCCGCACCAGAAGAAGGACGACGTCTCCGCGGGTGGCTACTACACCCACATGACGATCTGGGCGCGCAACAGGGCGGGCCTGCACAACCTGATGCGCCTGTCGTCGCGGGCCTACACCGAGGGTTTCGTGCGCAAGTGGGCGCGCATGGACGCCGAGATCCTCGCCGAGCACGCCGACGGCCTGATGGCCACCACCGGCTGCCCCTCCGGCGAGGTGCAGACCAGGCTGCGCCTCGGCCAGTACGACGAGGCCGTCAAGGCCGCCGCGAGGTTCCAGGACATCTTCGGCAAGGACAACTACTTCCTGGAGATCATGGACCACGGGCTCGACATCGAGCGCAGGGTCCGCGACGGGCTGACCAGGATCAGCAAGGAACTGGGCATCCCCCCGCTGGTCACCAACGACTCGCACTACACCTACGAGTCCGACGCCGCCTCCCACGACGCCCTGCTGTGCATCCAGACCGGCAAGCAGCTGTCCGACCCCGACCGCTTCCGCTTCGACGGCAGCGGCTACTACATCAAGTCGGCCGACGAGATGCGCGCCGTCGACTCCTCCGACCTGTGGGCCGAGGGCTGCCGCAACACGCTGCTGGTGGCCGAGAAGGTCGACCCGACGGGGTTCTTCACGCACAAGAACCTCATGCCGACCTTCCCCATCCCCGACGGGATGACCGAGGAGGAGTTCTTCCGCCAGGAGGTGTGGAAGGGCCTGGAGCGGCGCTTCCCCGACGGCGTGGACGAGGAGCACCGGGCCTGGGCCGAGAACGAGCTCGGCGTCATCCTCCAGATGGGCTTCCCGAGCTACTTCCTCGTGGTCGCCGACTTCATCATGTGGGCCAAGAACAACGGCATCAGGGTGGGTCCCGGCCGTGGTTCGGCGGCCGGTTCGCTGGTGGCCTACGCGCTCGGCATCACCGACCTCGACCCGATCCCGCACGGCCTGATCTTCGAGCGGTTCCTCAACCCCGAACGTGTCTCCATGCCCGACGTCGACATCGACTTCGACGAGCGCAGGCGGGCCGACGTGATCCGCTACGTCACCGAGAAGTGGGGCGCCGACAAGGTCGCCATGATCGCCACGTTCGGCACCATCAAGGCGAAGGCCGCCATCAAGGACGCCGGTCGCGTGCTGGGCTACCCGTACGCGCTGGGCGACCGGGTGTCCAAGGCCTTCCCGCCCGCGGTGATGGGCAAGGACATCCCGCTGTCGGGCATCTTCGACAAGGACCACCCCCGCTACGCCGAGGCCGGCGAGCTGCGCCGCCTGTACGAGGAGGACGTCGACGTCAAGGCGACGATGGACCTTGGCAGGGGCCTGGAGGGCCTGATCAGGCAGACCGGCGTCCACGCCGCCGGCGTCATCATGTCGGCCGAGGTGCTCACCGACTACATCCCGATCATGCGCCGCGACTCCGACGGCGCGATCATCACGCAGTTCGACTACCCGACCTGCGAGACGCTCGGCCTGCTGAAGATGGACTTCCTGGGCCTGCGCAACCTCACGATCATCGACGACTGCCTGAAGGCCATCGAGCTCACCAGCGGCGAGAAGATCGAGCTGCTCGACCTGCCGCTCGACGACGTCAAGACCTACGAGCTGCTGGCCCGCGGCGACACCCTCGGCATCTTCCAGCTCGACGGCGGCGGCATGCGCTCGCTCATGCGGCTCATGCGCCCCGACAACTTCGAGGACATCTCCGCCGCCCTCGCGCTCTACCGGCCCGGCCCGATGGGCGCCAACTCGCACACCAACTACGCGCTGCGCAAGAACGGCCAGCAGGAGATCACCCCGATCCACCCGGAGCTGGAGGAGCCGCTCAAGGACATCCTCGACACGACCTACGGCCTGATCGTCTATCAGGAGCAGGTCATGGCCATCGCCCAGCGGGTGGCCGGCTACTCCCTCGGCGGCGCCGACCTGCTGCGCCGCGCCATGGGCAAGAAGAAGAAGTCCGAGCTGGACAAGCAGTACGAGTTCTTCGAGAAGGGCATGAAGGACAACGGCTTCTCGCCGGCTGCCATCAAGGCCCTGTGGGACATCCTGCTGCCCTTCTCCGACTACGCCTTCAACAAGGCCCACACCGCCGGCTACGGCCTGGTCGCGTACTGGACCGCCTACCTCAAGGCCAACTACCCGGCCGCCTACATGGCCGCGCTGCTCACCTCGGTCAAGGACGACAAGGACAAGTCGGCCCTCTACCTCAACGAGTGCCGCCGCATGGGCATCAAGGTCTTCCCGCCGGACGTCAACGACTCCGACTTCGACTTCACGCCGCACGACACCGACATCCGCTTCGGCCTGTCGGCCATCCGCAACGTCGGCGGCAACGTCGTCGACGGCATCCTGGCGGCCCGCAAGGAGAAGGGCCGCTACGCCGACTTCAAGGACTTCCTGCGCAAGGTGCCGGCGATCGTCTGCAACAAGCGGGTGATCGAGTCGCTGATCAAGGCGGGCGCCTTCGACTCCCTCGGCCACGTCCGCAAGGGCCTGGTCATGGTGCACGAGCAGGCCGTCGACGCGATCATCGACATCAAGAAGAACGAGGCCATCGGCCAGGACTCCCTGTTCGGCGCCGTCGACGGCGGCGAGGACCAGACCTTCGACGTGCAGATCCCGGTCGGCGAGTGGGACAAGAACACCCTGCTGCAGTTCGAGCGGGAGATGCTCGGCCTCTACGTCTCCGACCACCCGCTGTTCGGCGTGGAGCACATCCTGGCCTCCGGTGCCGACTGCTCGATCGCCTCGCTGCAGGACGAGAGCCGCGCCGACGGTCAGGTCGTGACGGTCGGCGGCATCCTGTCGGGCGTGCAGCGCAAGGTCACCAAGAAGGGCGACACCTGGGTGCTGACCCAGCTGGAGGACCTCGAGGGCGCGATCGAGGTGATGATCTTCCCGTCGGCCTACCAGCTGTGCTCGACGATCCTGGCCGAGGACGCCATCGTCTTCGTCAAGGGGCGCATCGACAAGCGCGAAGACGTGGCCAAGATCATCGCGATGGAGGTGACGGCGCCCGACCTCACCCAGGAGGCGGGCGGCCCGCTGCTGGTCAGCCTGCCGCTGAGCCGGTGCACGCCGCCGGTGGTCGGCCGGCTGAAGGAGATCCTGACCACCCACCCCGGCACCTCCGAGGTGCACCTGCAGGTGCACAACGGCCCCAAGACCACGGTCATGCGGGTGGAGGACCGGCTGCGGGTGACACCCTCACCGGCCCTCATGGGCGACCTCAAACAACTCCTCGGCCCCGCCTGCCTGGGCGGCTGACACCGGCACCGGCGGCCCGCCCTCGTCACCCGTCCGGTCAGCGGCGGCGGGCCTGGTGTCTGGTCATCCACCGGTAGAACCGGCGGTACCGCTCGCGGTACTTCTGCACGTAGCGGCGGATCTCGGCGCGCCGGGCCGCGGCCTCCGCCTTGGCCAGCCCCGGGGTGTGCCCGCCGCCGAAGCGGCTCATGTCGGGGCGGGTGAACGGCGTCGCGTCGGTGTCGCGCAGTGCCGACTCCATCGAGGCCACCCAGATCGGCCCCGGCAGCGACGCGCCCTGCACCGAGCCGTACGACTCGTCGCCGATCGTCACCCCCTGCAGCGGGTAGCGGTAGGAGCCGCGGATGTCGCCCACGCTCACCGCCGCCGCGAGGTCAGGGGTGTATCCGGCGAACCAGGCCGCGGTGTAGCCGTCGGTGGTGCCGGTCTTGCCCGCCGCGGGCCTGCCGATGCCCTGCCCCTTCATCGTGCCCTTGGTGAACACCCCGGACAGCACGTGGTTGACCGCGTCGGCCACGTCCCGCTCCAGCGCCTGCGAGCAGGTGGGCCGCACGGTGGTGCGCAGCCCCTGGCTGTCGGTGATGTCGACGAGCGCCATCGGACGGCAGTAGCGCCCGCGGGCGGCGAAGGCGGCGAAGGCGGCGGCCACGGTGAGCGGGTCCATCTCGTTGACACCGAGCGTGAAGGTGGGCACCTCGCGCAGCGGGGTGCCGTCGGCCCTGACGATGCCCAGCGACTTGGCCGTCTTGACCACCTCGCACAGGCCGACCCTGCGCTCCAGCATCATGTAGAAGATGTTCACCGAGTTCCACGTGCCAGTGGACAGGCTGTGCGGGCCGCCCTTGCCCTCGCCGCTGGCGTTGTAGATCGTGGTGGCCGGCGCGTTGACCGGCCGGCCCGCGCAGTTGCGGTAGCCGTCGGCGGGGACGAAGCTGCCGGGCGTCTTGAAGCCCTGGTCGAAGCGCCAGCCCTGCTTGAGCGCGGTGGCCAGGGTGAACGCCTTGAACGTCGAGCCGGCCTGCAGTCCCATCCCGCCGCCGTGCTTGACGTCGGCGGGCAGGTTGAAGGTGGTCCTGGGCCCGTTCTTGCGGTCGCCGGGATTGCGGCCGAACCTCTTGCTGGCCGCCAGCGCCCTGATCCTGCCCGTGCCGGGCTCGACCATCGCCTCGGCGGCGACCTCGGTGTCCACGGGGTGGACCCGCTGCCTGATCGCCTGCTCGGCGGCGCGCTGCGCGACGGGGTCGAGCGTGGTGCGCAGCACGAGCCCGCCCATGGACAGGCGGCGCTCCCGTTCGGCCGTGGTGTCGCCGAAGACGGGGTTGGTCAGCAGTTCGCGCTGCACGTAGAGGCAGAAGTACGGGTACTCGCTCTCGGCGCACCCGCCGGGTTCGGGCCGCAGCCTGATGTCCAGCGGCTGCCGTTTGGTGGCCGCCGCCGTCTCGGCGGAGATCATGTTCAGGCTCGCCATGCGGTCCAGGACGATGTCGCGGCGCTCCAGCAGCCGCGCCCGCCGTTCAGGGCCCAGTGAAGGATCGGTGGTGTACGGCAGGCGCACCGCCCCCGCCAGCGTCGCCGCCTGGGCCAGCGTGAGGCTGCCGGCCGTGGTGGAGAAGAAGCGCCGGGCCGCCGCCTCGACCCCGTAGGCGCCCGCCCCGAAGTAGGCGATGTTGAGATAACGCTCGAGGATCTCGTCCTTGCGGTACTTGTCCTCCAGCGCCAGGGCGTAACGCAGTTCGCTGATCTTGCGGGACAGGTTGGGCGCGCGGGCGGCCTGCCGTTCCTTCTCGGTGTCGGCGTTCTCGACCAGGATGTTCTTCACCAACTGCTGGGTCAGCGACGAGCCGCCCTGCTTGATGCCGCCCGCCTGGGTGTTGGTGATGATCGCGCGCAGCGTGCCCTTGATGTCCAGGCCGGCGTGCTCGTAGAAGCGGGCGTCCTCGATGGCCACGATGGCGTCGCGCATCGCCGGCGCCACCTGGGCGAGCGTCACGGGCGTCCGGTTGGCCTTGTAGAACTGCGCGAACGGCTTGCCGTTCTTGTCCAGCAGCGTGGTGACCTGCGACAGCGGCTCCTCGCGCGGGGCGGGTGGCAGGTCGGTGAAGGTGGCGGCGGCTTCGCGGACGGCGATTCCGGCCCCGCTGACCGCCGGGACCGCCACCGCCGCGGTCAGCACGCCGCCGATCGCGCCCGCCATGCCGAGCCCGACGACGCATCTGAGCACAGTCACTCAGATGATCTGCAACGCGGACGAGGGCGCCAAACGCCTGCTTCAGCAGCCTTTGCGATCTGCAAACGCGCTCATGGAACGCGCGCCGCGCCCGATCGGCCCCCTCTGTCCGGTTAACGGCCGTGCCCGGTCACCCTCCTCTGTGTCCCCTGTGTCCCCGGTTGACGGCCGTGCCCGGTCAGCCTCCTCTGTCCGGTTGACGGCCGTGCCCGGTCAGCCCTCTCGGTGGAGGTCCAGGCCGAGCGAGCGGAACTGCTCGAACGGGCGGTGGTAGCCGCGCTCGATGTGGTGCACGCCGCGCAGCCTGGAGGAGCCGTCGGCCACCGCGGCGGCCAGCACCGCCGAGAAGCCCGCCCTGATGTCGGGCAGCATCACGTCGGCGCCGCGCAGCTTGGACACCCCGCGCACCACGGCCGAGTGCTTGGCGTTGGTGTCGTGGTAGCGGCAGGCCGGACCACCGAGGCACTGGTCGAAGACCTCGATCTCGCAGCCCATCTGCTGCAGCGCGGGCACGTAGACCAGGCGGTTCTCGAAGACCGTCTCGTGCAGCACCGACATGCCCTGGCTCTGGGTGAACAGCACCATCAGCGGCGTCTGCCAGTCGGTCATGAACCCGGGATGGGTGTCGGTCTGCACGGCCGCCGAACGCAGCCCCTCGGGCGGCGCGGTGGCGCAGATGTAGTCGTCGTTGATGTCGAACTGGGCGCCCATCCTGGCCAGCGTGGTGATCGCGGTGACCAGGCGGTCCTGCGGGCAGCCGTGCACCCGCACCTCGCCCCTGGTGATGAGGCCCGCCGCCAGGTAGGAGAAGGCCTCGATGCGGTCGCCCGCGAGCCAGGTCTGCGCGCCGTGCAGTTCGGGCACGCCCTCGATGACGATCCGCCGGTCGGGGGACAGCTCGATCCTGGCGCCCATCCGCTGCAGGAACAGCGCCAGCTCGACCACCTCGGGCTCCATGGCGGCGTTCTTGATGACGGTCTTGCCCTCGGCGAGCACCGCCGACATCAGGATCGTCTCGGTCGCGCCGACGCTGGGGTAGGGCAGCTGGATCCTGGCGCCGCGCAACCTGGTCGCCTTGGCGTGGATGCCGTCCTCGCCGACCTCGACCTCGGCGCCCATGGTGCGCAGCGCCTCGACGTGGAAGTTGACCGGCCTGCGTCCGATGGGGTCGCCGCCGACCAGCGGCACGAACGCCTCGCCGGCCAGGTGGAGCAGCGGGCCCAGCATGAGGATGGGGATGCGGTTCAGGCCGCTGAAGGCGTTGGGCACGCGGGGCTGGATCTCCTGCCCCTTCGCGATCCTGATCTCCTTCTTGGTGATCTCCACGTGGATGCCGAGCGCTTCCAGCATCGCCGCGGTGATGCCGACCTCACCCACCTCGGGGGCGTTGTGGATGGAGCTCTCACCGGTGCCGAGCATGGCCGCCACCATGTGCTTCGACACCGCGTTCTTGGATCCGCGGACCTCCACATCGCCACGCAGCGGACCTGAGGGCTCGATCAGCCAGACCTTGTCTTCAATCACGGCATGAGCCTAGCCGGGGGATACCATCGAGCAGGTTCGGACACACTTGTGAGGGGGAGTGGCCTCGTGGGGCATGTGCGGGCTTTCGCGGTGACCGTTCTGGCGCTGGCCGCCCTCGGCGTCCCCGCGGGTCTGGCCTGGTCCCTGCTCGCGCCCCGGGCGCCCTACGCGATCGTCAACGGCCGGCCGGTGCTGGCCGACCCCTCCACCCAGGCCCTCATCGCCGCCGACGGCTGGTTCGCCGTGGTCACGGGCGGCATCGGGCTGGTCTGCGCGGTCGTGGCGTGGAACCTGGCCCGTGACAGGCGCCTGGAGGTGCTGCTCGGGCTGGCGGCCGGCGGCGCCGCCGCGGCCTTCGTCGCGCAGTGGGCCGGCACGACCTTCACCCTCGCCACGGTCACCGTGGAGGCCGCCGCCGCCGTGCCCGGCGTGAAGGTGGTGGCCGGAGCGCTCGTCCTGACCGCCAAGGGCGTGCTGGTGGCCTGGCCGCTGCTCGCGGTGGGGCTCTACGGGACGATGGAGGCCGTGGTCGCCTACCGCGAGTCGCCGCTGCGCCGGCCGTACGGGGAGATCGAGGGGCTCTAGACCGCTCTTCAGGCCGTGCCCTGAACCGCGCTACAGATCGGGGCGGCGCGAGCCGTACCCGGTGGCCTGCTCGAAGGCGCGGGCCACGCGCAGCACCCTGGCGTCGGCGAACGGCCGGCCGACGATCTGCACGCCCACCGGCAGCCCCGTCGAGGTGAAGCCGGCCGGCACCGAGGCCGCGGGGGCGTGCAGGACGCTGATCCAGTACGCCGAGCGCATCCAGGCCAGGTAGTCGGGCAGCTTCACACCGTTGATCTCGTCGACGTAGGGCCGCTCGACGGGGAACGGCGGCACCTGGCTGACCGGCGCGACCAGCACGTCGTAGGTGTCGAAGAAGGCGGCCATGCGCTGGTAGAGGCCGCTGCGCAGCTTCTCGGCGCGGGCCAGGTCGGCGCCGGTCACCGTACGGCCCTGCTCGACGTTCCAGGCGGTGTTGGCGCCCAGCCTCTCCAGCTCGCCGAAGCTCAGCGCGTAGTACCAGGCGCGGTAGGTCCTGAAGGCGTCGTCGGCGTCGGACAGGTCGAGGTCCACGCGCTCCACGACGGCGCCGAGCCGGTCGAGCACCCGCACCGCCGCCTCCGTGACCGCCGCGGTCTCGGGGTCGACGGGCAGGCCGCCGAGGTCGGGGCTGAAGGCCACCCGCAGGCCGCGCACGGAGGTTTCCGGGTCGGGGGTGTACGGCTCGGTGATCGCGTACGGCGAGCGCGGGTCGAAGCCGGACATCACCGACAGCATGAGCTCCAGGTCCTCGACGGTCCTGGCCATCGGCCCCGAGACCGCCAGCGTGTACCAGGCGGCGGTGTCGGAGATGTCGGGAACGCGGCCCGGCGTCGGGCGCAGGCCGACCACGTTGCAGAAGCTGGCCGGGTTGCGCAGCGAGCCGCCCATGTCGGAGCCGTCGGCCAGCGGCACCATCCCGGTGGCCAGCGCGGCCGCGGCGCCCCCGCTGCTGCCGCCGGCGGATCTGGACAGGTCGTAGGGGTTGCGGGTGGCGCCGAACACCTCGTTGACGGTGTGCGAGCCGGTGCCGAACTCGGGCGTGTTGGTCTTGCCCACCGTGATCGCCCCGGCCTTCCTGAGCCGCTCGACCAGCAGGTCGTCCTGGCCGGGGACGTGGTGGGCGAACAGCGGCGAGCCGTACGTGGTCCTGATGCCCGCGGTGTCGACGAGATCCTTGTGGGCCACGGGCACGCCGTGCAGCGGGCCTCGGGGCTCGCCCGCGTCGGCCGCCTTGGCCTGGTCCAGCGCCCGCTCGGCGACCAGCGTCACGATGGCGTTGACGGCCGGGTTGACCTGCTCGATGCGCGCCAGGTGGGCATCGAGCAGCTCGACGGCGCTCACCTCGCGGGCCCGCACCAGGCGGGCCATCTCAGTGGCGGTGAGGTAGTGCAGTTCGGTCACTCTTGCGATCCTGCCGCATGCGCCCGCGCCCGGCGATGGCAAGGATTGCCAGCTGACCGGCCCTCAACCGGTCTTGGCGATCGGCGCGGTGGCCGCCCCGGTGAGCTCGACCAGGTTCGCCGGCGCGGTCTCGATCTGCAGGCCGCGCTTGCCGGCCGAGAAGTAGATCGTCTCGAAGCTCAGCGCGGAGGCGTCGACCACGGTGGGCAGCCGCTTGCGCTGCCCGAGGGGGCTGATGCCGCCGACCACGTAACCGGTGACCCGCTCGACCTTCGCCGCGTCGGCCATCGCGGCCCGCTTGCCGCCCAGCGCCGCGGCGAACGCCTTCAGGTCGAGCTTGCCCGCCACCGGCACGACCGCCACCGCGAGCCCGCTCTCGACCTCCGCCACCAGCGTCTTGAAGATCCTTTCGTACGGCAGGCCCAGCGCGTCGGCGGCCTCCTCGCCGTAGGCCTGGGCGTTGGCGTCGTGCTCGTAGGGGTGGAGCGTGAAGTCGACCTGTGCCTTGGCCAGCGCGACCGTCGCGGGGGTGCCCTGCCCGCCCTTCTTCGCCTTGCTCACGGTGCCGATCGTAGAGGATCGGCGGCCACGCCGTGCCTGCGGAAATGCCCCGCCATGCATGGAGAAATACGGCGAATGCCCTGGCTGTCCCGCAATATGGACAGAAGCGGTTGTGCCTGAGACTGTCCGTAGACTGTATGGGTGATTTCCCGTATCGACCTGCGCGGCTCTCTGCCGGAGAACCTGCGCGACGTGCTGCCCCGCGCCGAACTCGACGTCGAGGCCGCCCTGGAGAAGGTGCGGCCCATCTGCGACGCGGTGCGCCATCGCGGGGCGGCAGCCGTTCGCGAGCTGACCGCCAGGTTCGACGGTGTCGAGATCACGTCCGCCAGGGTTCCCGCCGAGGCGATCCGGCAGGCGCTGGACGACCTTGACCCCAAGGTCAGGGCCGCCCTCGTCGAGTCGATCACGCGGGCCAGGAAGGTGCACCGCGACCAGCGGCGCACCGACACCACGACCCAGGTGGTCCCCGGCGGCACGGTCACCGAGCGGTGGGTGCCGGTCGAGCGCGTCGGCCTCTACGTGCCGGGCGGGCGCGCGGTCTACCCCTCCAGCGTGGTCATGAACGTCGTTCCCGCCCAGGAGGCGGGCGTCGAGTCGCTGGCCGTCACCAGCCCCGCGCAGAAGGAGTTCGGCGGGCTGCCGCACCCCACGATCCTGGCCGCCTGCGCGCTGCTCGGCGTGGACGAGGTCTACTCCGTCGGCGGGGCGCAGGCCGTGGCGATGTTCGCCTACGGCACCGAGGAGTGCCCGGCCGCCACCATGGTGACCGGACCAGGCAACATCTGGGTGGCCGCGGCCAAGCGGCTGCTCAAGGGCGTCATCGGCATCGACTCCGAGGCGGGCCCCACCGAGATCGCCATCCTCGCCGACGCCACCGCCGATCCCCGGCACGTGGCCGCCGACCTCATCAGCCAGGCCGAGCACGACGTCATCGCGGCGGCCGTGCTGGTCACCGACAGCGTCGAGCTGGCCGAGGCGGTCGAGAAGGAGCTGCCGGGACAGGTCGCCGCGACCCGCCACTCCGAGCGGATCTCCGAGGCGCTGGCCGGCCGGCAGTCGGGCATCGTGCTGGTCGACGACATGGCCGCCGGGCTCAGGGTCGTCGACGCCTACGCCGCCGAGCACCTGGAGATCCAGACGGCCGGAGCGGCCGAGGTGGCGGCCAGGGTGCGCAACGCCGGCGCGATCTTCGTCGGTCCCTACAGCCCGGTGAGCCTGGGCGACTACCTCGCCGGCTCCAACCACGTGCTGCCCACCGGCGGGTGCGCCTGCCACTCCAGCGGGCTGTCGGTCCAGTCGTTCCTGCGCGGCATCCACGTGATCGACTACACCCGCGAGGCGCTGGCCGGGGCGGCCGAGCACACCTGCGTGCTCGCCGACGCCGAGGACCTGCCCGCCCACGGCGCCGCCATCCGCGCGAGGTTCGACTGGGAGATCCCCTCATGAGGTTCGACGACCTGCCGATCCGCGACGACCTGCGGGGGCGCAAGCCGTACGGTGCTCCCCAGCTCGACGTGCCGGTGCAGCTCAACACCAACGAGAACCCCTACCCGCCCTCCCAGGCGCTGGTCGACGACCTGGCCGAGGAGATCAGGCGCGGCGCGGCGGCGCTCAACCGCTACCCCGACAGGGACGCCCTGGCCCTGCGCCAGGACCTGGCCGACTACCTGGGCCACGGGCTGACCCGCGACATGGTCTGGGCCGCCAACGGCTCCAACGAGGTGCTCCAGCAGATCCTGCAGGCCTTCGGCGGCCACGGGCGCACCGCGATCGGCTTCGAGCCGTCCTACTCCATGCACCCGATCATCACCACCGGCACCAGCACGGAGTGGATCTCGGGCGCGCGCGAGGAGGACTTCTCGCTCGACCCCGGCAAGGCCGTCGCCGCGGTCGAGGAGCACCGGCCCGACATCGTCTTCCTGACCTCGCCCAACAACCCGACCGGCACCGCGCTGCCGCTGGAGACCATCGCGCGGGTCGCCGCGGCCGCTCCCGGCATGGTCGTGGTGGACGAGGCCTACGCCGAGTTCGCCCGCACCGGCACGCCGTCGGCGCTGACGCTGCTGGCCGACCACCCCCGGCTGATCGTGACGCGGACGATGTCCAAGGCGTTCGCCATGGCGGGCACCCGCCTGGGCTACCTGGCCGCGCACCCGGCCGTGGTCGAGGCGATGCTGCTGGTCCGGCTGCCGTACCACCTGTCGACGGTCACGCAGGCCACGGCCAGGGTCGCGCTGCGGCACCGGGCCGAGCTGCTCGGCACCGTCGACACGCTCCGGCGCGAGCGCGACGACATCGTCGAATGGTTGCGCGGCAAGGGCTTGACGGTCGCCGATTCGGACGCGAACTTCGTGTTGTTCGGCCGGTTCGGCGACCGGCGCACGATCTGGGAGGGGCTGCTCCAGCGAGGCGTCCTGATCCGCGAGGTCGGGCCGCCCGAGTGGCTGCGGGTGTCGATCGGCACCACTGAGGAGATGACGGCATTCCGTGCAGCCCTGGAGGGGGTCCTGTGAGTGAGCGCAGCGAGCGAACCGATCGACACAGCTCGGCATCGAAGGTGGCCGACGAAGGCGGCCGCGCTCGAGTCGGACGTGTCGAGCGGGTGACGAAGGAGACGTCGGTCCTGGTCGAGGTGAACCTCGACGGCACCGGCGTGGTCGACGTCGCCACCGGGGTCGGGTTCTACGACCACATGCTTGCCCAGCTCGGCAAGCACGGTCTGTTCGACCTGACCGTCAAGACCGAGGGCGACCTGCACATCGACTCGCACCACACCATCGAGGACACCGCGCTGGCACTGGGCGCCGCCTTCCGCGAGGCGCTGGGCGACAAGTCCGGCATCAGGCGCTACGGCAACGCGTCCTGCCCGCTGGACGAGGCGCTCGCCGAGGTGACCGTCGACCTGTCCGGACGCCCCTACCTGGTGCACTCCGAGCCCGACGGCATGGCCCCCATGATCGGTCCCGAGTACGACACGACGATGACCCGGCACATCCTCGAGTCGTTCGTCGCCCAGGCGGCCGTCTGCCTGCACGTGCGCGTGCCGTACGGGCGCAACGCCCATCACATCGTCGAGGCCCAGTTCAAGGCGCTGGCCAGGGCGCTGCGCGAGGCCAGCGAGCGCGACCCGCGCGCCATCGGCGTCCCGAGCACCAAGGGCGTGCTGTGACCGAGTGCCGCCGGACGACCGGGCCGGCGCGGGGGGAGGCCGCATGAGCGACAACTGGACGGCGATCGTGATGGTCTTCATCGGCCTGTTCCTGGTCGGCGGCGTGGTGTCGTTGATCAAGCAGGGCCTGCGGATCGGCGCGGTGGTCTGCGGCGTCGGCGCCGCGATGGCGCTGGTGGCGGGGGTGTTGTGGTGGTGAGCAAGAACGTCGTCGTCCTCGACTACGGTTCGGGCAACCTGCGCTCGGCCGAACGGGCGCTTGCCAGGACCGGCGCCCAGGTGACGGTCACCGCCGACTACGACGCCGCCATGGCCGCCGACGGCCTCGTCGTGCCGGGCGTGGGCGCCTTCGCGGCGTGCATGGCGGGGCTGAAGAGCGTCATCGGCGACAGGATCATTGGCCGCCGCCTGTCGGCCGGCCGTCCCGTGCTGGGGATCTGCGTCGGCATGCAGATCCTGTTCGAGCGCGGCGTGGAGCACGGCGTGGTCACCGAGGGGTGCGGCGAGTGGCCCGGCACGGTCGAGCACCTGGAGGCCCCCGTGCTGCCGCACATGGGCTGGAACACCGTCAAGGCGCCCGATGGCAGCGTGCTGTTCGCCGGGATCGACGCCGACACCCGCTTCTACTTCGTCCACTCCTACGGCGTGCGCGAATGGGAGCTGCATCCGGGCGAAGGCTTCGCCCCACCACTGGTCACCTGGGCCGAGCACGGCGTGCCGTTCGTGGCCGCGGTGGAGAACGGCCCGCTGATGGCCACCCAGTTCCACCCGGAGAAGTCAGGGGACGCGGGTGCGGCCCTGCTGAAGAACTGGGTCGGCACGCTGTGAACGGGCCGCGGTGATGGCGCCCCCGCCCACCGGCAGGTCAGGGGCGGTGCCGTGAGCAAGGAACGGGCCCGGCGCCGGGCCGCCCGCGAGGCCGAGCGCGAGCGCGCCGCCCTGCTGAACGCCGAGCGGATGGCGCGCAGGTCGCGCCGCAGCGCCCTGCTCGCCCGGCTGGTCCCGCGCCCGGTCCGCTACGCCAGGCAGGGCGGGCTCATCGCCCGCCGCCAGCGGGCGCAGAACGGCCTCGTCGCCGTGCTCTTCCTCGTCGCCCAGCTGCTGGTCTGGCTGCTGTGGTCGTCGTGGCAGGTCAGCCTGGCCGTGTTCGTGCTCTCCCTGCTGTTCGTCCCTGTGATCGTCACGCTCGCCTTTGACCGGAGGACCTGAGGAACATGTCGTTCGTACTGCTGCCCGCCGTGGATGTCGTCGACGGCCAGGCCGTACGCCTCGTGCAGGGGGAGGCCGGCACCGAGACGGGCTACGGCGACCCGCTGACCGCGGCACTGGCCTGGCAGGAGGCGGGCGCCGAGTGGATCCATCTGGTCGACCTCGACGCCGCCTTCGGCCGCGGCTCCAACAGGGAACTGCTGGCCGACGTGGTCGGCAAGCTCGACATCAACGTGGAGCTGACCGGCGGCATCCGCGACGACGCCTCGCTGGCGGCGGCGCTGTCCACCGGCTGCCGCAGGGTCAACATCGGCACCGCGGCGCTGGAGAACCCGGACTGGTGCAGGCGCGTCATCGCCGAGCACGGTGACAAGATCGCGGTCGGGCTCGACGTGCGCGGCACCACGCTCGCCGCCCGCGGGTGGACCGAGGAGGGCGGCGATCTCTGGGAGGTGCTCGACCGGCTCGATGCCGACGGCTGCCCCCGGTACGTGGTGACGGACGTGACCAAGGACGGAACACTGCGCGGACCGAACCTGGACCTGCTGCGCCAGGTCTGCGATCGAACCGACAAGCCCGTCGTCGCCAGTGGAGGGGTCTCCTCCCTCGACGACCTCGTCGCCCTCTCCTCTCTCGCGCCCCACGGCGTGGAGGGCGCGATCGTGGGCAAGGCACTGTACGCGCAGGCTTTCACGCTGGAAGACGCCCTGGCCGCGGTACGCGGCTAGGACCTGAGGGAGGGACGCGTGATGGGCCAGGCAGGCTGCGTGCGCGAAGGGACGAGGATCTTCTCCGGCGGCGTCTGGGAGGACAGGTACGGCTACGCCCGCGCCGTCGTGGCGGGGCCGCGGGTCGTGGTCTCCGGCTGCACGGCCACCGTCGACGGCGAGGTGCAGCACGAGGGCGACCCCTACCGGCAGGCCATGACCGCCTTCGACATCGCGCTCGACGCGGTGGAGGCGGCCGGGCTGACCAGGGAGGACGTGGTCATGGTGCGCTACTACGTGGTCGACGACGGCCACTACGACGCGGTCGGCACCGCGCTGTCGGAGGTGCTGGGGCACGTCAGGCCCGCGTGCACGGGCGTCAGGGTGGCCGGGCTGATCGACAAGCGGATGCTGGTGGAGATCGAGATCGAGGCGTTTCGAGCATGACTGTCGCGGTTCGAGTCATCCCGTGTCTGGACGTGGACGCGGGACGGGTGGTCAAGGGCGTCAACTTCGAGAACCTGCGCGATGCGGGTGATCCGGTGGAGCTGGCCCGCCGCTACGACGAGGAGGGCGCCGACGAGCTGACCTTCCTCGACATCACCGCCTCGTCGGGGGAGCGGGAGACGATGTTCGACGTGGTCCGCAGGACCGCCGAGCAGGTCTTCATCCCGCTGACCGTGGGTGGCGGCGTCCGTTCGGTCGACGACGTCGACAGGCTGCTGCGCGCCGGCGCGGACAAGGTGTCGCTCAACACCGCGGCCATCGCCCGGCCGGAGCTGCTGACCGAGGCCTCCCGGCGGTTCGGCGCCCAGTGCGTCGTGCTGTCGGTCGACGCCCGCAGGGCGCCGGGCACGCCCTCGGGCTTCGAGGTCACCACGCACGGCGGGCGGCGCGGCACCGGCATCGACGCGGTCGAGTGGGCGGCGCGCGGCCAGGAGCTCGGTGTGGGGGAGATCCTGCTCAACTCCATGGACGGCGACGGCACCCTCGACGGCTACGACCTGGAGATGCTGCGCGCCGTGCGGGCCGCGGTCAGCGTGCCGGTGATCGCCAGCGGCGGCGCCGGGCGGCTGGAGCACTTCCCGCCGGCCGTCGCCGCGGGCGCCGACGCGGTGCTGGCCGCGTCGGTGTTCCACTTCGGCACGCTGAAGATCTCCGAGGTGAAGGACAGCCTGCGCCAGGCCGGCCACCCGGTCAGGTAGGCGGCCGTCCCACGGTCGCGGACGGCCGGCGCCCTGGCGGCCGGCCGTCCTAGAAGACGCCCATGTGCCGGGCGACCTCGAAGGCCGCGTCGCGCTCCTTGAACGCGGCCGCCTCGGAGCGCTTGACCGCCAGGTAGGCGCCGGCGCGCAGCGGTCCGAGCGCCGCCATGAGCAGCGGGTCGGCCTCGAGGGCGTCGAGCGCCTCGTCGAGGGTGGCGGGCAGCCGCGGGTAGGCCCCCGGCCTGGTGTCGGGGTCGACGAGCACGGGGTCGCCGGGGTCGAGCTCCCGCCGGATCCCGTCGAGGCCGGCGTGGATGACCGCGCCGAGCGACAGGTAGGGGTTGGCCGAGGAGTCGGACGGCTTGAGCTCCAGGTTGGCCGTGCCCTCCTCGCCGACCGGCGAGCAGACCCGCACCGCGGCCTCCCTGTTGTCGGGCCCGTAGACGGCGTAGGCGCTGGACCACATGCGCGGCGCCAGCCGCCGGAAGCTGTTGACGCTTCCGCAGGTCAGCGCCGTGAGCGCGGGCATGTGGGCGAGCAGCCCGCCGACGAAGCGGCTCATCAGCTCGGGCCGCTCGTCGAACAGGTTGGTGTGCAGGGAGGGGTCCCACAGCGACATGTGCAGGTGGGCGCCGTTGCCGGCCTGGTCGGCGATGGGCTTGGGAGCCAGCGACGCCCACAGGGACATGCGCGTGGCCACGCCGCGCACCGTCTCGCGGTAGAGGACGTGGTTGTCGGCGGCCCTGAGCGCGGGGGCGTGCCGTATCGACAGCTCCTGCTGGCCGTGGCCGAGCTCGGGGTGGTAGTGCTCCACCCGCAGCCCCTGGGTCTCCAGCGCGCGGACCAGCGTGATGGCGTAGTCGTGGGCCAGGTCGAAGCCGGTGGTGGAGTAGCAGAGGCTGTCGTCGAGCGGGACCAGCCGGTCGCCCCCGCCCGCCGGGTCGGGCAGGCGGCGGCCGAGGGTGAACTCGGGTTCGAAGGCGGCCACGAGCGCGTAGCCTTCGCTGCCGAGCTCGGCGATCGCCTCCTTGAGGAAGGTGCGGGGGCAGGCGCCCCACGGCGTGCCGTCCAGCTGGACCAGGTCGGACACCATGGCGGCGGCGCCAGGAGAGTAGGGGAGAGGAACGAACGTCGACGGGTCCGGCATGATCCGGACCTCACCGACCGGCCCGAACTGCTCGACCTCCTGGAGCTGGTCGAGCATGTTCATCGCCATCATGGCCACCGTGTGACCGATGCCGGAGGCGAGCCGCTCGCCCAGCCGGGTGCGGGACACCGCCTTGCCGCGGATCACCCCACCGTGGTCGGCATAGAGGAACCGGACGAGCTCGACGCCCTCGGTCTCGGCCCGCTCGATGACGCTTCGGCGATCTCTCATCGATCGACTCTACGCTCTTCGATCTCAGGTCGGTGGCAACACGCGCGACCCGTGGTCAAGACGGGTCGGCACGTCTGTCAGGTCACGACGTTGGTGAAGAAGACGGCCAATTGATTGGCTCCGTTGACGATGCCGTCGAACACACTGTTGACCGCCGCCGCCGCGTTCCTCGGCTGGGTGAACAGATAGAAGACGACGAAGGCCACGGCGAGATACGTGAGGACCTTCTTGACCTGCATGGGGGGCCTCCTGCAGTCCATTCCCAGCCGTATATACCCGGATCTGGGCGATCACTGGCATCTTCTATGAAGATGTTCTTGATCATAACCGGGGGGCGTCTTTACCTGGCCATCGTACGGCCATCGACCCCGATTCGGGCGGCGGACTCGCTGCCGGATACGGAAATCCAGCCCTGGGGACGGCCTCGTGTGGGATGCCGCCGATTAGGATAGTCACGCTATCCAACAAGGAGGCTGGACGACGTGCGAATGGCGGAGCTGAGCGAGGCGACGGGGATCCCCGTCCCGACGATCAAGTTCTACGTGCGGGAGGGGTTGCTGCCGCCGGGCCGCCCGGTCGGTCGCAGGCAGGCCGACTACGACGGGGGGCACGTGCGCAGGCTCAGGCTCGTACGGGCGCTGGCCGACTACGGCGGGCTGCCGATCGCGACGATCCGTGAGCTGGTCGGCCACCTGGACGGCGGCGACCGCTCCGGCTACGACCTGCTCGCCCTCACGCAGATGGCCATGACCGGACGCCAGGAGCCCCGGGGCGGCCCGCACCTGGCCGCGGCCGAGCGGCTGATGGGCGAGATGATGACCAGGAGGGGATGGAGCAGGTCCCAGGCCGCCCATCCCGCGGTGCGGATGGCCGTCGGGGTGCTGGCCGCGCTGGGGGAGCTCGGGCGGCAGGACATGATCGCCGCGCTCGACGCCTACGCCGCCGCGGCCGACCGGATCGCCGCGGTCGACCTCGGCGTGCTGGGGCCGGCCGACGACAGAGAGCGCGCGATGGAACTGGTCGTGGTGGCCACCTCGCTCGGGGACGCGCTGGTCGCGGCGTTGCGCAGGATCGCCCAGGTGGAGAGGTCGCAGCCGCTCCGGACGGCCGGGCCCGCCGCCTGCTGAGCCCGCCCCGCGCGCGCCGGGCCCGGTCAGATGCCGAGCGGGGCGCGGGTGAGGCGGGCGACGGCGTCGGCGTCGCCGGTCAGGTCGACCCTGGTGTGCTCCTGGCGCCCGAAGCAGAACAGCAGCAGCTCGCTGCCCTTGCCGGTGACCTCCACCTTGGGGCCCTCCTTGGCGCCGCCGAGGGCCACCCCGCCGCCCAGGCGGTGGAGGACCACCCCGACCGGCGACCGGCGCAGCATGATCCTGGCCCCCATCTCCAGGCGCCGCCACAGCAGGCGCTCCAGGTCGTCGGGCAGCTCACGCGGCTCCCATCCGGGCTGGGCGCGGCGCACGTCCTCGTGGTGGACGAAGTACTCCAGCGTGTTGACCGCCTCGTCGAGCGGGGGCAGCAGGCCGTACACGCCGCCCGGCCTGCGCACGAGGCCGACCAGCTCGGAGAAGGAGTGCTTGGCCTTGAGGCCCTCCTGGACCGAGGCGGTGTAGCCCGCCAGCGGCTTGAGCGCGATGCCGGGGTTGGCGTCGATCCTCCGCTCGCGCAGCACGAGGTGGGCGGCCAGGTCGCGGGTGCTCCAGCCCGTGCACAGCGTGGGGGCGTCGGGGCCGAGCGTGTCGAGCAGGTCGCACAGTGCGGCGCGTTCGCCGCGGGCGTGAGTCACCAGACGATTCTACTGGGGCGGGGAATAAGCAGATGATCGACCATGATAGGGACTTAAGTACAAATATCCCCAGCGGAAGGATCTCCCTCGAGTGGCGACCAAGGTCACCTCAGCCGTGATGCGCCAGGGACTCCGCGTTCTCGGGGTCGCCATCCGCACAGAGAAGGCGGTGTTCACCGCCGCCGTGCTGAGCAGCGCCCTGTACGGCGGCATGACCGTCGCCTCGGCCTGGGCGCTCGGCTGGGCCACGGAGAACGCCGTCCTGCCCGCCTTCGCCAAGGGCGAGGTCACCGCGGGCGCGCTGTGGATCTCGGTCCTTCTCATCGTCGGCACCGCGCTGCTCAAGGCGCTCGGCGTGGCGGGCCGGCGCATACTGGCGGGCGTCCTGCAGTACCGCATGCAGGCCCGCTCGCGCAGGGACGTCACCAAGCAGTACCTGCGCCTGCCGCTGTCGTGGCACCAGCAGCACCCCACGGGACAGCTGCTGTCCAACGCCAGCGCCGACGCCGAGGCGGCCTGGGCGCCGCTGGCGCCGCTGCCCATGGCCGTGGGCGTGATCGTCATGCTGGTCACCGCCGCGGTCGCGATGGTGATCACCGACCCGGTGCTCGCCCTCGTCGGCTTCCTGATCTTCCCGGCCATCGCCGTCCTGAACCTGGTCTACCAGCGCAGGCTCAGCCCCCTGGCCACGCGCGCCCAGCAGCTGCGCGCCGAGGTCAGCGAGATCGCCCACGAGAGCTTCGACGGCGCCCTGGTCGTCAAGACCCTCGGCCGCGAGGACCTGGAGACCGCGCGGTTCGAGCGCAGGGCGCGCGAGCTGCGCGACGCCAACATCGCCGTCGGCCGGGTGCGCGGCCTGTTCGACCCGATGCTGGAGGCGCTGCCGACGCTCGGCGTGCTCATCGTGCTGATGGTCGGCGCGATGCGGCTGTCGGCCGCCTCCATCACCTCGGGCGAACTGGTCCAGGTCGCCTATCTGTTCACGCTGCTGGCCTTCCCGATCCGCGCGCTCGGCTGGGTGCTGGCCGAGCTGCCCCGCAGCGTCGTCGGCTGGCAGCGGGTGCAGGCGGTGCTCGACGCGACGGGCTCGATGGACTACGGCCGCTCGAGCGTGCCCGGTTCGGGCGCCGTGGGGCTGGCGGTCTCCGGCCTGTCCTACTCCTACGGCACGGCCGAGGTGCTGCACGACGTCACCTTCGAGGTGGCGGCGGGCCGTACCGTGGCGCTGGTCGGGCCCACGGGCTCGGGCAAGTCCACGCTCGTGCAGGCGCTGGGCCGCCTGGTCGACCCGGACAAGGGCGAGGTGCGCCTGGACGGCGTCGACCTGCGCGACATCGCCTACGGCGGCATCGCCGACACGGTCGCGCTGGTGCCGCAGCAGACGTTCCTGTTCGACGACACCGTGCGCGGCAACATCACGCTCGGCCTCGACGTCTCCGAGGACCAGGTCTGGGCCGCCCTGCGCCTGGCCCAGGCCGACGGCTTCGTCGCCAAGCTGCCCGCCGGGCTCGACACCAAGGTCGGCGAGCGCGGCACCACCCTGTCGGGCGGCCAGCGCCAGCGCATCGCGCTGGCCCGCGCGGTCGTCCGCCGCCCGCGCCTGCTCATCCTCGACGACGCCACCTCCAGCGTCGACCCCCAGGTCGAGTCCAAGATCCTGTACGGCCTGCGCCACCTGAACGCGGCCGCGACCGGCGAGCAGGACACGGCCGGCCGGCCGGGCGACGCCTCGACGGTGGTCGTCATCGCCTACCGGCTGGCCACGATCGCGCTGGCCGACGAGGTGGTCTATCTCGACAGGGGCAACGTCGTCGACCGCGGCAGCCACGAGCAGCTGCTCGAGCGCTGCCCCGGCTACCGGAACCTGGTCACCGCCTACGAGCGCGAAGAGGCCGAGCGGGCCGCGATCACGGCGGAAGAGGAAGAGGAAGAGGTCGTGGCATGAGCGTCGCTTTCCAGGACTCGGGGCGGTCGGCGCTCGCCACCGTGCGACACGGGCTCTCGCTGACGCCAGAGTTCCGCAAGGGCCTCGCGGGCACACTCGTCCTGGCCGTCGTCGCCACCATCGGCAAGGTCATCGTGCCGATCGCCGTGCAGCAGACGATCGACACCGGCCTCAAGACCGGCACGCCGGACATCTCCTACATCTCGCGCGCGGTCCTGCTGTGCGCCGCGGCGGTCGTCATCACCGCCCTGTGCGGCTACGTGATGAACGTCCGCCTCTACAAGGCCACCGAGGCCTCCCTCGCCACGCTCAGGGTCCGCGGGTTCCGGCACGTCCACGACCTGTCCGTGCTCACCCAGAACTCCGAGCGCCGCGGCGCCCTGGTCTCCCGCGTCACCAACGACATCGACCAGATCAGCAACTTCATGCAGTGGGGCGGCCTGATGATCATCGTGGCGTTCGGCCAGCTGCTGGTCGCCACGGTGCTGATGTTCGTCTACTCCTGGCAGCTGACCCTGCTGGTCTGGGTCTGCTTCATCCCGCTGATGATCGCCCTGCCGCGCTTCCAGCGCTGGCTGTCGAACGCCTACACCATCGTCCGCGAGCGCACGGGCGACATGCTCGCCGCCGTGAGCGAGTCGGTCGTCGGCGCGGCCGTCATCCGCGCCTACGGCGCCGAGCGCCGGACCTCCGACCGCATCGACACCGCGATCAACGCCAACCGGAGCGCGCAGGTCAGGGCGCAGAAGATCGTCGGCCTGGTCTTCCCGCTGACCGAGATCGTGGCGGCCGCGGCCATCGCAGGGATCGTCCTGCTCGGCGTCAGGCTGGGCCTGTCGGGCGACATCACCGCGGGCCGGCTGGTCGCCTTCCTGTTCCTGGTCACCCTGTTCGTCTCGCCGCTGCAGATCGCCACCGAGGTGCTGAACGAGGCGCAGAACGCGGTCGCCGGCTGGCGGCGCGTCCTCGGCGTGCTCGACACCCCGCCCGACGTCGCCGACCCCGGCGAGGAGGGCGTCAGCCTGCCCCGCGGGCCGATCTCCGTGGCCTTCGAGGACGTCCACTTCGCCTACCCCGGCGGCGCGCCGGTCCTGCGCGAGCTGTCGGTCGCCATCCCCCCGCGCGCCCGCGTCGCGGTCGTCGGCGAGACCGGGTCCGGCAAGACCACCTTCGCCAAGCTGCTGACCAGGCTGATGGACCCGGTGGACGGGCGCGTCACCGTCGACGGCCACGACCTGCGCGACGTGCGCTTCTCCTCGCTGCGGGAGCGGATCGTCATGGTGCCGCAGGACGGCTTCCTGTTCGACGGGACACTCGCCGACAACGTCCGCTTCGGCAGGCCGTCGGCCACCGACGAGGAGATCGCGCTGGCGCTGACCGAGCTGGGCCTCGCCGACTGGCTGGAGGGCCTGCCCGAGGGGCTGTCCACCACGGTGGGACAGCGCGGCGAGTCACTGTCGGCGGGCGAGCGCCAGCTGGTCGCCCTCGCCCGCGCCTACCTCGCCGACCCCGACCTGCTGCTGCTGGACGAGGCGACCTCCGCCGTCGACCCGGCCACCGAGGTACGGCTCGCCCGTGCCCTCGACGGGGTCACCAGGGGGCGGACCGCCATCTCGATCGCGCACCGGCTGTCGACGGCCGAGAACGCCGACGAGGTCTTCGTCTTCGACGCCGGACGCCTCGTCCAGCGCGGCCCGCACGCCGACCTGGTCCGCGAGCCCGGCGTCTACGCCGACCTGCACGCCTCCTGGGTCTCCGCCGCCCGCTCCTGACCCGCCCCTGCCCGCGAGGCGCAGGGGCACCGGCCGCCGCCCGCGGACGATGGGCGGCGGCCGGTGCCCTGCGAGGGCGGAAGGACGGGCGGGCGCCGGTGCCGCATGAGGGTGACAGGACGGCGGGCGCCGGTGCCGTATGAGGGCGGTGGGGCGGGCGGCCGCCGGTGCAGGTTCACCGGCGGTGGCGGTGCGCCGGGGTGAGGGACGGCATCGCCGCCCGTGCCTGGTTGAATGGCCGCATGTCCCTCGACCCGAAGGTCGCCTCGCGACTGAAGCGCAATCCCGACGGGCTCGTGCCCGCCATCGTCCAGCAGTACGACACGGGCGAGGTCCTCATGCTCGCCTGGATGGACGACGAGGCGCTGCATCGCACCCTGACCACGGGCAGGGCCACCTACTGGTCGCGCAGCCGCGCCTCCTACTGGGTCAAGGGCGACACCTCCGGCCACGTCCAGCACGTCAAGTCCGTCGCGCTCGACTGCGACGGCGACACGATCCTGGTCAAGGTCGACCAGGTGGGCGCCGCCTGCCACACCGGCGACCGCACCTGCTTCGACGCCGATCCGCTGCCCCTGTCGTGAAACGAGAGCTCACCCTCTGGCTGCTGCTGTGCGCGGCGGGCGCCGGCCTGTCGCTGCTGGCCGCCGGCCGCGTCTGGACCACCGTCACGTACGGCGCGGGCGCGCCGGTCGAGCTGACCGGCGGCGAGCTGGCGCCGGCCGCGCAGCCGCTGGCCCTGGCCGGGCTGGCGGCGGTCGTGGCGCTGTTCGCGACCAGGGGCGTGTGGCGCAGGGTCGTCGGCGCGGTGCTGGCGCTGTGCGGGCTGGGCGTGGCGCTGTCGGCCTGGGTGGCGACGGCGGGTTCGGCGGCCCTGGAGCTCGCCGCCCGGCGCAATCCCGTCGGGGCGGCCACGCAGGACGCCGTGGCGATCGCCCACACCGCCTGGCCGTACGTGGCGGTGGCGGGCGGCGTGCTGCTCTGCGCGGGCGGCGTGCTGGCCGTGCTGCGCGCCACGGGGTGGGCCGGCATGTCGGCCCGCTACGACCGCCCGGGGCCGGCCGCGGGGCCCCGCGACGACAGGTCGCTGTGGGAGGCGATCGACAGGGGAGACGATCCCACCGAGGAGCGCTGACGGGAGCCGGGCACCCTTCCGCGCGGATCCCGGTCCGGACCGCGGTGGGACGGCGGTGCGGATCGCCGTGAGAGCCCGGCGCGGATCGCCCGGCGGCTCGGTCCCCGTGGGTCTCGGCCTGGCGCCGTCGCGGGGCTAGGCTGCTGGGGAGGGCTCGGCGAGACGGCAGGGGGTCACGGTCGGCACGATCACGTAACCGGTGGGGCTCGGCGAGCGGCACGCCTGATCGCAGGATCACAAAAGGCCCACAAAACAGCGGCTTCTGCGCGTGGCGGACAGCTTCTCGCTAAGCTCGGCGGGCAATTCGCTATTCATGAGGAGTCGTCGGTATGAGCTACGGAAACCAGGGCGGTAGCGGGGGCTACGGCGAACAGCCGCCCGGGGGTGGCGGTTACGGCCCGCCGGCGGGTGGTCAGGGCTCCGGTGGTTACGGCGCGGGTCAGGGCTCGGGAGG
Source organism: Nonomuraea sp. NPDC003727 (assembly GCF_053586935.1). Taxonomy (NCBI): domain Bacteria; kingdom Bacillati; phylum Actinomycetota; class Actinomycetes; order Streptosporangiales; family Streptosporangiaceae; genus Nonomuraea; species Nonomuraea sp. NPDC003727. Next base: position 207,293 of record NZ_JBSFNE010000006.1, on the reverse strand, counting down.
GTACGGGGCCGGCTCGGGCGGTTACGGCGCGGGCCAGGGTTCCGGTGGTTACGGCGCCGGCCAGGGCTCGGGCGGGTACCAGCAGGGTGGTTACGGCTCGGGTGGTTACGGAGCGCAGCCCGCCGGCGGCTACCCGCCTCCTCCCGGTGGCGGCTACGACCCCTACGGCTACGGCGGCCCGCAGCCGACGAAGACCAACGGCATGGCGATCGCCGCGCTGATCAGCGGCATCGTGGGTCTGATCACCTGTGGTGTGGCCTCCATCGTCGGGGTGATCCTCGGCCACATCTCGCTCGGCCAGATCAAGAAGACCGGCGAGGAGGGCAGGGGCATGGCCCTGGCCGGTCTCATCCTGTCCTACGTCGGCATCGCGGGCTGGGTGCTCTTCCTGATCTTCTGGATCGGCCTGTTCGGCTGGGCGGCCTCGGTGAGCGCCACCTACTAGGAACGTGGGAAGCGTGTTCACCGGCACACGCGGCCGGAAAGCCGTCCTCGCACCGCTGGGCGTGGCCCTGGTGGCGGGGGCGGCTTTCGCCTACGTGGGGCTGGTCGACCCCAACCAGCCCGGCCACTATCCGGCGTGTCCCTTCCTCGCGCTCACCGGCTGGTACTGCCCGGGTTGCGGCGGGCTGCGGGCCGCCCACGCGCTCGCGCACCTCGACCCGGTGGCCGCGCTCGGCCTCAACCCGCTGATCGTGCTCGCGGTGCCGGTCCTGGCCTACTTCTGGACCAGATGGCTGGTCGCCGGATGGCGAGGGCGGCCCTGGCGGCCGCCCGCGCCGCGGCCCCTCCTGATCTGGTCGCTGCTGGCGCTCATCCTGGTCTTCTGGGTCGTCCGTAACCTGCCTTTCGGCGCGTTTCTTGCCCCGTAGCAGGGGGGCTGTGGCGAGGTGACCTCGGCGCGGCCGATACCATCGCAAGACAAGAAGGGGAGCGGACGCCGGCGCGAACTCCTCGTCGCCCCCACCACAGCCGACCGGAGGGATCTTGATCGCGTGAACGAGCGGAGCCTGAGCGGGACCGTTCTCGACGACATCCTGGCCGGTGTGCGAGAAGATCTTGCCGAACGGCAGAAAGCGGTGTCGCTCGACGAGCTGAAGGAGCGCGCCAGGCGCGCCCCGGCCGCCAAGGACGCCTACGCGGCGCTCGGCGGCGACAAGGTCTCGGTCATCGCAGAGGTCAAGCGGTCGAGCCCGTCCAAGGGCGCGCTGGCCGCCATCGCCGACCCCGCGGCGCTCGCCGCCGACTACGAAGAGGGCGGCGCCCACGTCATCAGCGTCCTGACCGAACGGCGCCGCTTCGGCGGCAGCCTCGAGGACCTGGCCTCGGTCCGCGCCAGGGTCGACATCCCGATCCTGCGCAAGGACTTCATCGTCACCTCCTACCAGCTGTGGGAGGCGCGGGCCCACGGCGCCGACCTGGTCCTGCTCATGGTGGTCTCGCTGGAGCAGCCCGCGCTGGTCTCCCTCATCGAGCGCGCCGAGTCGATCGGCCTGACGCCGCTCGTCGAGGTCCACACCGAGGAGGAGGTGGAGCGGGCGGTCGCGGCGGGCGCCAGGATCATCGGCGTCAACGCGCGCAACCTCAAGACCCTGGAGGTCGACCGTGACGTCTTCGCCAAGCTCGCGCCCAAGATTCCCGACGGGATCATCAAGATCGCCGAGTCGGGCGTTCGCGGCCCGCACGACCTGCTAGCGTACGCGCGGGCGGGGGCTGACGCGGTCCTGGTCGGCGAGAGCCTGGTGACCGGCAAGGACCCGCGCAAGGCGGTCGAGGCCCTGGTGACGGCCGGCGCCCACCCCGCCACGCGACCCGACCACGGATCAGAGGGATGAGATGACTGTCCTGACCGCCGCCGACCTGGCTGGCAACGGAGCCCGCGGCGACGACCCCGACGCCGCCGGCAAGTTCGGCATCTTCGGCGGCAGATTCGTCCCCGAGGCGCTGATCCCGGCCCTCGACGAGGTCGCCGCCGTCTACGCCGCGGCCAGGACCGACCCGGCCTTCATCGCCGAGTTCGACCAGCTGCTGCGCACCTACGCGGGCCGCCCCACGACGCTGACCGAGGTGCCGCGCTTCGCCGAGCACGCCGGCGGCGCCAGGATCGTGCTCAAGCGCGAGGACCTCACCCACACCGGCGCCCACAAGATCAACAACGTGCTCGGCCAGGCGCTGCTCACCAAGCGGCTCGGCAAGAGCCGGGTGATCGCCGAGACCGGCGCGGGCCAGCACGGCGTGGCCACGGCCACGGCCGCCGCCCTCATGGGCCTGGAGTGCGTGATCTACATGGGCGCCGTCGACTGCGAGCGCCAGGCGCTCAACGTCGCCAGGATGAAGCTGCTCGGCGCCAGGGTCGTGCCCGTCACCAACGGCAGCCAGACCCTCAAGGACGCCATCAACGAGGCCTTCCGCGACTGGGTCACCAACGTCGACACCACGCACTACCTGTTCGGCACCATCGCGGGCCCGCACCCCTTCCCCGAGATCGTCCGCGACTTCGCGCGGATCATCGGCGTCGAGGCCCGCCGCCAGATGCTCGAGCTGACCGGTGGGCTGCCCGACGCGATCTGCGCCGCGGTGGGCGGCGGGAGCAACGCCATCGGCATCTTCCACGCCTTCCTCGACGACCACGACGTGGCCCTGCACGGCTACGAGGCCGCCGGCCGGGGGCTGGAGACCGGCGAACACGCGCTCACGCTCACCGCGGGCTCGGTCGGCGTGCTGCACGGCTCGCGCACCTACGTGCTGCAGGACGACGAGGGCCAGACCATCGAGTCCCACTCCATCTCGGCGGGGCTCGACTATCCCGGCGTCGGCCCCGAGCACGCCTGGCTCAAGGACACCGGCCGCGCGACCTACCACGGCATCACCGACGCCGAGGCCATGGACGCCTTCGCCCTGCTGGCCAGGACCGAGGGCATCATCCCGGCCATCGAGTCCTCCCACGCCCTGGCGGGCGCGCTGCAGCTCGGCCGCGAGCTCGGCCCCGAGGCCACGATCCTGGTCAACCTGTCCGGCCGCGGTGACAAGGACATGGGCACCGCCATGAAGTACTTTGGGCTGTGAGATGACGACTCTTCAGACGGTGTTCGCCAAGGCCAAGGCCGACAACAGGGCGGCGCTCGTCGGCTACCTGCCCGCGGGGTTCCCGACCAAGGAAGGCGCGGTCGAGGCCGCCACCGCCATGGTCGAGGCCGGTTGCGACGTCATCGAGATCGGCCTGCCGTACTCCGATCCGCTCATGGACGGCCCGACCATCCAGGACGCGGTGCACCGGTCGCTGGTCAACGGCACGCGCATCGCCGACGTGCTGCGCACGGTCGAGGGCGTGGCCAGGACCGGCGCGGCGACGCTGGTCATGACCTACTGGAACCCGATCGACCGCTACGGCGTCGAGCGCTTCGCCCGCGACCTGGCCGACGCCGGCGGCGTGGGCACCATCACGCCTGACCTCACGCCCGAGGAGGCAGGCCCGTGGCGGGCGGCCTCCGCCGAGGCGGGCATCGACACGGTGTTCCTGGTGGCCCCCAGCTCGACGGAGGAACGCATCAAGGCCGTCGTGGAGTGCTGCACGGGCTTCGTCTACGCGGCCTCGCTGATGGGTGTCACGGGCGCCAGGGAGACCGTGAACGTGGCCGCCGAGGGCCTGGTGGCCCGCACGCGGGCGCACACCTCGCTGCCCGTGTGCGTGGGCCTGGGCGTCGGCACTGGCGCGCAGGCGGCCGAGGTGGCCGGCTACGCCGACGGCGTCATCGTGGGTTCGGCCTTCATCCGCCGCCTGCTCGACGCGCCCGACCAGGCCGCCGGCCTGGCCGACGTGCGCACGCTGGCCGCCGAGATGCGCGCGGGCGTCGCCGCCCGCTGATCCGCCCGCCACCGCGGGAGGCGACCGGCCGTCCCGGCGCGCCGCCGTCCCCTCCGTGGGGTGCCGCCACGCCGACGGCGACCGCCGTCACGCCGGCATGGAGATGGCTCATACAGCTCGCATGGAAGTAACAGATGCGACGCGGCTGTCGTAACAAGACAGCCGCGTTTCTGTTTCTGTGCGATATCGCCGCCCTCTGAACACGTAAGTGCAAGGGCTGCTCATCGTTTGTCCATGGCTCCCGACCGGCACGCGGGCCAAGGTTACGGGCATCGGACGCGGGTGGTGCACCCGCGTGGCCTGGAGGGAAAGACGATGGGCAAGTCAAGGACGATCCTGGGCGCCGCGGGCGCGCTGGTCTGTGTGTCGCTGGTGGCCGCGTGCGGCGGACAGGCGGGAACCGCGAGCTCGGCGGCGCCCTCCGCCGCCGCGCCGACCGGCGCCAAGGGCGGGCCCGTGACGCTGGAGTTCTGGGGCTGGGCGCCCGGCTACGAGGACGCCGTCAAGGCGTGGAACGCCACCCACCCCGACGTCCAGGTGACGTTCACCCAGACGCAGCCGGGCTCGCAGGGCGGCTACCAGCGGATGCTCGCCGCCGTGAAGGCCGGCAACGCGCCGTGCCTGGCGCAGGTGGGGGCCGAGACGCTGCCCAGCTTCCTGGTCGAGGGCGCGCTCGAGGACATCACCGCCCACGCGCAGCCGTACAACGCCAAGTTCCAGCCCTGGACGCTCGAGACGGTCACCTTCGGCGGCAAGCAGTTCGGCGTCCCCGTCGACTCGGGCCCGATGGGCATGTTCTACCGCAAGGACATCTTCGACAAGCACGGCATCGAGGTGCCGAAGACCTGGGACGAGTTCGCCGCCGCCGGCGAGAAGCTGCGCAAGGCCGACCCCGAGGTCTCCATCACCACCTTCACCCCCGACGACATGTACCTGTTCGCCGGGTACGCCCAGCAGGCCGGCGCCAAGTGGTTCGGCATCGAGGGCGACGCCTGGCACGTCAAGATGAACGACCCCGCGTCGGTCAAGGTCGCCGACTACTGGCAGGGCCTGATCGACAAGAAGGTCGTCGACGTGCTGCCCGGCTGGTCCGACGCGATGTGGAAGAACTACGCCGACGGCAAGAGCGCCACGGTCGTCGGCGCCGTCTGGATGACCAAGGTCCTCGAGGACTCCGTCCCCAAGACCACGGGCAAGTGGGCGGTCGCGCCGATGCCGGTGTGGGACCCGGCCAGCCCCGCCGTCGGCAACGCGGGCGGTTCGCCCAGCGCCGTGCTGAAGGGCTGCCGGAACGTCAAGGAGGCGGTCGACTTCGCCGCCTGGATGTCGACCGACGCCGCCGCCTTCGACGGCCTGATCGCCAAGGGCGGCCTGTTCCCGGTCACCGTCGACGGCGCATCGCTGCCGAACATGAACGCGGGCCGGCCCTTCTACGGCGACCAGAAGGTCTTCCAGACCTTCGCCGAGGCGAGCAAGAACGTCAGCCCCGACTTCGGGTGGGGCCCGACGATGCCGGCGGTGAACGCCGTCTTCGGCGAGGAGTTCGCCAAGGCCGCCAACGGCAAGGGCGGCACGCTCGGCTCGGCGCTGGCGACCATCCAGGACAAGGCGGTGGCCACCGTGAAGGACAAGGGCCTGACCGTCGCCCCCTGACGCGCCGCCCGCACCCCCCGACGACACCCCACAGCTTCGACCGTGCGAGACCGTCACCGCCCCGACCGGCGGTGACGTGGAGGACCGATGGCAGCAATCCAGCTCCGAGCCGACGAGACCAGAGCCGCCCCCGCCCGCAGACGCGGCAGGCCGACCAGCAACAAGGCGGCGTTCGTCTTCCTGCTGCCGTTCACGGTGCTGTTCGTCGTCTTCTTCCTGGTCCCGATCGGCTACGCGATCAACGAGAGCTTCTACCGGGTGAAGCGCTCGGGGCTCGGCTTCGGCACCCCGGAGCGGGTCTTCTCCGGGCTGGACAACTTCACCGCCGTCTTCGCCGACGGCAGCTTCGTGGCCGGCGTCGGCAGGCTGCTGCTGTTCGGCGTCGTCCAGGTGCCGATCATGCTGGGTCTCTCGCTGGTGCTGGCCCTCCTGCTCGACAGCGCGAGCGCCCGGTTCAAGGGCTTCTTCCGGCTGACCTACTTCCTGCCGTACGCGGTGCCGGGCGTGATCGCCGCCATCGTCTGGTCGTTCCTCTACACCCCCGACATCTCCCCGGTGGCCGACCTGCTCCCCTTCGACCTGCTGTCGGACAACGTGGTGATGTGGTCGATGGCCAACATCGTCACCTGGACCTGGGTCGGCTTCAACATGCTGGTCATCTACGCGGCGCTGCAGTCGATCCCATCCTCGCTGTACGAGGCGGCCGAGCTGGACGGCGCCGGCGGCTGGAAGACCGCCTGGTACGTCAAGATCCCACTGGTGCGCCCTTCGCTGGTGCTCACCGGAGTGTTCTCCATCATCGGCACCCTGCAGCTGTTCAACGAACCGATGGTGCTCAGCAGGATCACCCCCGCCGTCGGCAGGGACTACACGCCGCTGATGCGGTCGCTGCAGGTCGCCCTCGACAACAACGACTACGGCCAGGGCACGGCCATCGCGCTCACGCTCGCGGTGCTCGCGGCCGGCCTGTCCTACCTGTTCATCCGACTGTCGGCCTGGCTGACCGCCCGGGGAGTGAACCGATGAAGCCGACCGTGCGCTCGCGCACGCTGACCACCGCGTTCATGTTCCTCGTCGCGGTCTACATCCTGCTGCCGATCTGGTGGCTGCTGGTCTCGGCCACCAAGTCGGGCGGCGACCTGTTCGACACGCCCGCGCTGTGGTTCGGCGACCTCAACCTCGGCACCAACCTCGCCAGGCTGATGGAGCAGGACGGCGGCGTCTACCCCCGCTGGATGCTCAACACGGTCGTCTACTCCGTCGGCGGCGCGCTCGGCGCGACCGTGATCTCCGCCATGGCGGGCTACGCGCTGTCGAAGTACCCCTTCAGGGGACGCGGCGCCGTCTTCGCCACGATCATGTTCGCGGTGCTCATCCCCGTCCCGCTGCTGGGCCTGCCGCTGTACCTGCTGCTCACCCAGATCGGCCTGCTCAACACCATGTGGGCGGTGCTGCTGCCGAGCATGGTCAGCCCGTTCGGCGTCTACCTCGCCAGGGTCTACGCCGACGCGGCGGTGCCCGGCGAGCTGCTGGAGGCGGGCCGGTTGGACGGCGCCGGCGAGCTGCGCATCTTCTTCACCGTCGCCATCAGGCTGATGGCCCCCGCCCTCGTCACGCTCTTCCTGTTCCAGTTCGTGGCGATCTGGAACAACTTCTTCCTGCCGAATATCGTCCTGAACGACGAGTCGCTGTGGCCGATCACGCTCGGCCTGGTCAAGTGGAACAGCCTGCGCTACGGCTTCTACCGCGACATGGTCATCACCGGCGCGTTCGTGTCCGTCATCCCCGTCATCCTCGCCTTCATCGGCCTGCAGAGGTTCTGGAAAGCGGACCTCGCCGCGGGCGGCGTCAAGCTCTGAGCCTGCTCCACCCCCTTCTCACCCCCAACACCCCCCTTACACCCCCCTAACGCGCAGGAGCGATGCCCATGCGTCTGCTTTCGGCTGCCCTGGCGGGCGGCCTCACGCTGTCCGGATTAGCACTCACGCCCCCGGCCGCCGCCGAGGAGGTGATCACCCTCACCTCGCCGGAGCTCACCGTCGCCGTGGCGAGCGACTTCCCCCGCGTGCTCGGCTACACCGCCCCCAGCGGCGACAGGCTCGGCGGCTCGGCCGCCCCGGTCACCGACGTGGTGCTGAACGGCAAGCCGTACCCGGTCAAGGGCGTCTCCATCGGGAGCGACGCCGCGGCGGCCCGGTACCGGCTGACCTTCGACGCGCTGCCCGGCGTCGAGCTGGAGGCCAGCATCGCCCTGGACGGCCGGACCACCACGTTCAGGATCGACGCCGTCAAGGACACCGAGGCCTTCAGGGTCGGCACGATCGACATCCCGGGGCACGACCTGGTGTCGGTCTCCAGCGACCAGGCGGGCGCCGCCACCGCCTTCACCAGGCTCGACCCCGACTCCACCCGCACCGCGGACAGGTTCGCGCAGGTCACCCCGGCCACCCCGGCCGAGACGGCCCCCGTGGGCGCCACCTACGCCATCGTGAACACCGGCGGGCTCGCCGCCGCCATCGAGTCGAACTCCAGCTACGACCAGCCCTCGGGCCCCACCAACGTGGACGCGGCCAGGTTCTGGCACCAGGCCCGCAAGGACGCGGCAGGCCGGGTCACCGTCGGGGTGTGGAGCGGCCAGTGGACCTACCGGGCCGCGGGCGCGCCGTTCACCGAGGAACTGCCGTGGGCCAAGGTCGTCGTCACCCCCGACGCCAACGGCGACGGCGGCGTCGACTGGCAGGACGGCGCCGTCGCCTTCCGGGAGATCGGCGTCAAGCCGCCCGGCGCCGACCAGACCCGCGACCGCGTGGCCATCCACATCCCCTTCAACTTCGCCAGCCAGGCCACCCACCCGTTCCTGCGCACGCTCGACGACGTCAAGCGCATCTCGCTGGCCACCGACGGGCTCGGCCAGCTGGCCATCCTCAAGGGCTACCAGTCGGAGGGCCACGACTCCGCCCACCCCGACTACGGCGGCAACTACAACAAGCGCGCGGGCGGGCTGAAGGACCTCAACACGTTGCTGCGCGCCGGCAAGGACTGGAACGCCGCCTTCGGCGTGCACGTCAACGCCACCGAGGCGTACGCCGAGGCCGGCGCCTTCGACGAGAACCTGGTCAACAAGAACGCCCGCGGCTGGGACTGGCTCGGCCAGTCGTACTACATCGACCAGCGCCACGACCTGGCCACGGGCAACCTGGCCAAGCGCTTCAAGCAACTGCGCGAGGAGACCGACCGCAACCTCGCGCTGCTCTACCTCGACGTCTACTACACCCACGGCTGGGTGGCCGACCGCACCCTGGCCGAACTGCGCGAGCAGGGCTGGCAGGTCTCCAGCGAGTGGGCCGACAAGCTGGAGCGGGCCTCGCTGTGGTCGCACTGGGCCGCCGACCTCAACTACGGCGGCGCCACCAACAAGGGGCTCAACTCCCAGATCATCCGCTTCATCCGCAACCAGGAGAAGGACGTCTGGAACAACCACCCCATCCTGGGCAACGCCCGCATCGAGGAGTTCGAGGGCTGGACGGGCGAGGTCGACTGGACCCCCTTCTACCGCAACATCTGGGAGAACAACCTCCCCGCCAAGTACCTCCAGCACTTCCCGATCATGGACTGGAACGCCGACGGCATCGTCTTCGGCGACGGCGTGCGCGCCACGGCCGTCGGCGGCAAGCGCGAGGTCTACGCCGGCACCGCCAAGGTGATCGACGGCGGCACCTACCTGATCCCGTGGGAGGGCAGGTACTACCACTACAACCCGGCGGGCGGGACAACCACGTGGGACGCCACCACCACGATGCGCGTCTACAAGCTCACCACCCAGGGCAGGGTGGAGGCCGGCACCGTCACCCCGGTCGACGGCAAGATCACCCTGACCGCCGAGGCGGGCGTGCCGTACGTGCTCTACCCCGGCAAGGCGCCCGAGCAGGACCGCCCGCGCTGGGGTGAGGGCAGCGGCGTCGCCGACCCCGGGTTCAACGGCGACCTCACCGGCGCATGGGAGACCGGCGGCGCGGTCAGCGTCGAGACCACCGCCACGGGCCAGCGGGTGGCGCTGCTCGGCGGCGGCGAGCGCGCCGAGCTGCGGCAGCGGCTCAAGGGCCTGACCCCTGGCGCCACCTACAGCCTCTCGGCGTGGATCGAGGTCCAGCCGGGCGCCTCGCGGCGCACCACGCTCACCGTGGACGGCGGTCGCGGGCTGAACGTCTCCGCCTCCCTCGACCGCTCGGCCGTCAAGAACCACGTCGCCGCCGACGAGAAGCACGACACCTACTTCCAGCGGGTCAAGGTGGTCTTCACCGCGCCCAAGGACAAGGCGACCGTGCACGTCACCGCCGAGGCGGGACAGGCGGCCGTGCGCGTCGACGACGTACGGCTGGTGCGGGCCGAGCCCACCGGCAAGGTCGAGGACTTCGAGCACGTCGACCAGGGCTGGGGCCCGTTCGTCAAGGGCGACGCCGGCGGCAGCACCGACCCGCGCACCCACATCGCCCAGAAGCACGCCCCCTACACCCAGGCCGGCTGGAACGGCAAGGCCGTCGACGACGTCATCGGCGGGCAGGAGTCGCTGAAGGCGCACGAGGAGCGCAGGGGACTGGTCTACCGGACCGTGCCGTGGAGCACCAGGTTCGAGCCGGGACACGCCTACGAGGTGTCCTTCCGCTACCAGAACGCGCTGCCGAACACCTTCGCCTGGGTGACCGGCTACGACAAGGCCGGCCAGACGGTCGAACTGCGCCAGACCCCGCTGGAGCAGAAGCTGACCACCGCCACGTTCACCGAGCGGGTCGTCGCGGGCTGCGGCGACGTCTGGGTGGGCCTGCGCTCGCTGCAGGCCGAAAGGGACGGCGCCGACTTCGTCCTCGACGACTTCTCCGTCACCGACCTCGGCCCCGCCCAGGACCAGCTCGCCTGCGCCTCGCTGGCGGTCCGCCCGGCCGCCGAGACGCTGGAGCCCGGCCTGCCCAACGACGTGACCACCGTGTTCGCCAACCTGGAGGACACCGCCGCGCGTAACGTCTCGGTACGGCTGACCGCGCCGCAGGGCTGGACGGTCACCGGCGAGGGCACCGCCGCCGCCGTGGAGCCGGGCCGGCAGCTGTCCACCGCGTGGAAGGTCACGCCGCCCGTCGACGCGCCGTACCAGCCCTACCAGCTCAAGGCGACCCTCACCTACGAGGTGGGCGGGGTCGTCAAGACGCTGGAGGCCGGCGCCGCCGTACGGACGATGCCGCCGCCCACCAGCGACGTGTACGTCAGCGACATCGACTGGACCGCGGCCACCAACGGCTGGGGGCCCGTCGAGCGCGACCAGTCCAACGGCGAGCAGGGACAGGGCGACGGCAGGCCGATCACGATCGGCGGCCGGTCCTTCGCCAAGGGCCTGGGCACCCACGCTCCCGCCACGATCACCTACTTCCTCGGCGGGCGCTGCACCGCTCTGTCCGCCTGGGTCGGCGTCGACGACGTGCAGACCACGCGCGGGTCGGTCCAGTACTCCGTCGTGGCCGACGGCACGGTGGTGGCGCAGAGCCCGGTGCTGCGCGCCGCCGACCCCGCCTACGAGCTGAAGGCCGACGTCACCGGCGCCAGGAACGTGCAGCTGCGCGTCGCCGACGGCGGCGACGGCAACGGCAACGACCACGCCGACTGGGGCGATGCCAGGCTCTCCTGCCGCTGACCCCTGACACGCGCCGGGCCCCAGGGGAGGTTCCCCTGGGGCCCGCCTCATGTGACCACTAGCCCAGGTCGGGCTCGGGACGCAGCTCGAGCTCCGGCGACCCCGCGTGGTCCAGCTCCAGGATCACCACCTCGTTCGCGCCCGCCCGCAGCAGCGGCCACGGCACGTACAGCGTGCGCTGCGGGCCCCTGTCCCAGTAACGGCCGAGCAGGAAACCGTTCACCCACACGTATCCCTTGCCCCACCCGGGCAGGGCGAGGAAAGCGTCGGCCGGCTCGGCCGCCTCGAACGCGCCGCGGAAGAAGGCGGGCACCTGCGCGCCCGGCCCCTCCCCGTACGGCAGGGCGGGCAGCTCGTCCAGCGGGATCGGCCTGGCCGTCACGCCGTGCAGGTACTGCCGGTCGTGCATGGGCGGCGCCATGAGGCCCTTGCGCTCGCCGAGCGCGGGCCCGTAGTTCGTCCTGCCCATCGACTCCACCAGCAGCTCCAGCCGCGCCGGGCCCGGCACCTCCAGCACCGGCTCCTCGCCGTCGCGCTCCAGCACCGCCGCCAGCTCGCCGTCCACGTACAGGTGGGCGCGGTCGTGCACGCTGCCCACCCGCAGCCGGTACGGCCTGCGCGGCCCCGGCACCTCCACCTGGTACAGCACCAGACCGTGGGCCAGCCCGAGATCCTCGAACGACGGCGGCAGCGGAGCGGTCACCGCGGGACCCGCCACCTCGTCCAGGACGTCGCGCAGCCGTACGGACTCGGCCAGCGGCACCACGGAGGGCGGGAGCACGGGAGGCAGTCCGGGCACGTCCGGCGGCGACGGGTTGTACCGGGACAGGATCTCGCGGAAGCGCCAGAACTTCTCCGTCGGGGCGCCGCGCTCGTCGATCGGGGCGTCGTAGTCGTAGGAGGTGACCGTGGGCCGGTACTCGCCGCGGGCCAGCTCGCCGACCCGGTTGGCGCCGGCGGTGGTACCGAAGTTGGTGCCGCCGTGGGCCATGTACAGGTTCACCGACGCGCCCGCGCCCAGGATCCGCTCCAGGTTGTCGGCCGCGTCGGCGGCGTCGCGGGTGACGTGCGGCTGCCCCCAGTGGTCGAACCACCCGCACCAGAACTCCATGCACATCAGCGGGTCGTCGGGGCGGTGCTCGCGCAGCTTGGCGAAGGCCGCCTCGGGACCGGAGCCGAAGTTCACGGTCGCCAGCACGCCGGGGACGGTGCCGCCGGTCAGGTAGAAGTCGTCGGCGCCGTCGGAGGTGAACAGGGGAACCTCGACGCCGTGCGCGATCAGGTCGTCGGCCAGGTGGCGCAGGTAGACGGCGTCGCTGCCGTAGGAGCCGTACTCGTTCTCGACCTGCACCATGATCACGTTGCCGCCTCTGGTGACCTGCCGGTCGGCGATCAGCGGGACGACCTCGTCGAAGAAGCGCTCGACGTGGGAGAGGTACTCGGCGTCCCTGGTGCGCACCCGGGGGCCGAGCTCGGCGGTCAGCCACGAGGGCAGGCCGCCGTTGTCCCACTCCGCGCAGATGTACGGCCCGGGCCTGACGATGGCCAGCAGCCCCTCGGCCGCCGCGGCGTCGAGGAAGGCGCCCAGCTCGTCGAGCCTGCGGAACTCTCCCTTGCGGGGCTCGTGCAGGTCCCATGGCACGTAGGTCTCCACCGTGTTGAGGCCCATGGCCCTCAGCATCCTCAGCCGGTGGCTCCACTGCTCGGGGAGGACGCGGAAGTAGTGCAGGGCGCCTGAAAGCACCCTGAACTCCTCGCCGTCCAGCCGAAAAGCGCCCCCATTTATCGTGAAATATCGCATCTTGCCCCTTGGGATAGGATTCCGCGCGTAGCAGCTTGCCGATTCCCCAGCTCAGGGGCCATGGACAAAGCTGGTGAAGTTGTTGGACGGAAGGGGGAGCGGATGGCCGAAGACTTCCGGCGGTGGATGCACTACCTCACCCCAGGCCCCGCTCACCGCAGGCTCGGCCTCGTCTGCCTCGGCGTCGGCCACCTGGAGGGCCGGCTGCCCACCGTGGGCCCGCGCGCGCTCGACCACCACGTCGCCGTCGTCGTCACCCAGGGCAACGGCTGGTTCTCCCATGCCGGCGGCGTACCCGTGGAGGTCACCGCCCCGTCGGTCCTGTGGCTGCTGCCCGGCGTCAAGCACCACTACGCGCCGCACGACACCGGCTGGGTCGAATGGTTCGTCGACTTCACCGGGCCCGCCGCCACCGCCTACCAGGACCTCGGCTTCGTCGACACGGCCACGCCCGTCACCCCGCTGACCACCGCCGAGCCCGCCGCGCACGCCATCGGCCGCATCGCGCAGGCCATCCGCAGGGGCAGCCCCTACCTGGAGGTCGAGACCTCCGCGCTGGTCCACGAGGTTCTCGTCGCGCTCCGGCACGCCAGGGCCGACGAGGACGCCACCGGCCACCCGGTGCTGGCGGGCCTGGCCAGGGACGCCTGCCTGCCCATCTCCGTCGCCGAGCACGCCAAACGGCTCGGCATGACGGTCGGCGACCTGCGCGTGGTGGTACGCCGCCTGGCCGGCTGCAGCCCCAAGGACTACCTGCTGTCGATCAGGCTCAACCGGGCCAAGGACCTGCTGGCCGGCTCGGAGCTGCCGGTCGCCGCGATCGCCAGGCGGGTCGGCTACGACGACCCCGCCTACTTCACCAGGATCTTCACCCGCAGGGCGGGCCTGCCGCCCAGCGAGTTCCGCGCTCAGCAACACGGCGGTCTGGTGACCGCCGACCTTAGTTGAGCCTTATTCAGCACGTGATCAGATGACACCCAGGTACTGTGCGCATTCCCAGGTGCGACAACAGAGGAGAGGCATGTGACCGCGTTGCAACCGCTACAGCGTGCGAGGGTGGCGATACCCTGGGTGACGACCGTCGCTCGACTGGTCCTGGGTGGAGTGCTGATCGTGGCCGGCGGCCTGAAGATCGGTAGTATCTACAACTCCGTCCTGGCCGTCAAGGCCTACCAGCTGCTGCCCGAGGCGATCGCCACGGCAGTGGGCTACGCCCTGCCGATCGTGGAGATCGTCGTCGGCGTGCTGCTGGTGGCCGGCCTGCTCACCAGGGTGGCCGCGGTGGTGGGCGGGCTCCTCATGCTGGCCTTCGTCCTCGGTATCGCGTGGGCGTGGGCCAACGGGTTGCGGATCGACTGCGGCTGCTTCGGCGGCGGCGGCGAGCTCAAGGCGTGGGAGGAGCCGAGCTACCTGCTCGACATCGTCCGCGACTTCGGCCTGGTGCTGCTGGCCGCGTGGACCGTTCGCTTCCCTCCGGGGCGGTTCGCCCTGGACGCCGCCCTCGGGCTGGCGGGGGGAAGCGGGCACAGTGATGACTTCGAAGGGGACGACGATGAGTAAGGCCCAGCGGGAACAGTCCGCGCGGGACAGGATCAAGGCGCAGCGCGAGGCCGACAAGAAGCAGGACCAGCGCAAGCGCATGGCCACCTACGTCACCGTGGGCGTCGTCGCCCTCGCGGCCGTCGGCGCCGGGTGGCTGTACGCGGCCAACCAGAGCCAGTCGGAGCAGGCCGGCGACAACCTCGCGCCCATCGCGCTGCAGAGCGACGGCACGGCCGTGATGGCCAACCCGGGCGTGACCGCCCCCGTCATCGACATCTACGAAGACTTCCAGTGCCCCGCCTGCAAGCAGCTGGAGAAGACCAGCGGCGCCACGTTCAAGAACCTGGCCGCCGAGGGCAAGGCCAAGGTCGTCTACCACCCGCTGACGATCTTCCCGCCGCAGATGAACAAGGGCATCACCCGGAACAACTCGGTACGCGCCGGTGCCGCGGCCCGCTGCGTCACCGACGGCAAGCAGTGGATGGCCTTCCACGACAAGCTCTTCGAGAAGCAGCCCCAGGAGCACGTCGAGGGCTTCACCACCGCCGAGCTGGTCGAGCTCGGCAAGGAGGCCGGCGTCACCGCCCCCGACTTCGCCACCTGCGTGACCTCGCAGAAGCACGCCCAGACCCACATCGCCGACAGCGACAAGGCGCTCGCCGCTGCCAAGATCGAGGGCACGCCGACGGTCAAGCTCAACGGCACCAAGATGGAGCAGGACGTCGCCTTCGTGCCCAGCGAGCTGCGCAGGGTCGTTCTCGATGCCGGCAAGTAGCCCTCGGCTCGATGCCGCCAAGTAGCCCTCGGTCCGCTACTCTCCACTGACATGCCCCTTGCCTCGATTCCCAGCCCCTCCCAGGGGGTCTGGTACCTCGGCCCGATCCCGATCAGGGCCTACGCGCTGTGCATCGTCCTGGGCGTCATCGTCGCGGTCTGGATCAGCGAGCGTCGCTGGCGGGCTCGCGGCGGCACGCCCGGAACGATCGTCGACATCGCCGTCCCGGCGGTGATCTTCGGCCTGATCGGCGGCCGCCTCTACCACGTGATCACCGACTGGCAGCTCTACTTCGGTGACCGGGCGCCCAACGAGCCGTACGAGGCGCTGTTCATCTGGAACGGCGGGCTCGGCATCTGGGGGGCGATCGCGCTCGGCGGCGTGGGCGTCTGGCTGGCCTGCCGTAAGCGGGGGCTGTCACTGGGCGCGGTGGCCGACACCGTCGCGCCCGGCATCGCCTTCGCCCAGGCCATCGGCCGGTGGGGCAACTACTTCAACCAGGAGCTGTTCGGCAGCCCGACGACGCTGCCCTGGGGGCTGGAGATCGAGCCGGGCAAGGCGGGCACGATCGAGGGCTACACCGGCCTCTACCACCCGACGTTCCTGTACGAGTCGCTGTGGAACGTCGCGCTCGGCTTCCTGCTGATCTGGGTGGGCAAGCGGTTCACGCTGCGCCACGGCAGGCTGTTCGCGCTCTACGTGGCCGGCTACACCCTCGGCCGGTTCTGGATCGAGGGGCTGCGGGTCGACCCCGTCGGCGGCGTCGACCACGCCGTCCACTTCCTCGGCCTGCGCATCAACCAGTGGACCGCGCTCGTGCTGTTCGTCGGCGCCCTGGTCTACTTCTGGGCCACCAGGAACAAGGACACCGAGGAGATCGTCGTCTCGCCCTCGGCCGACCCGTCCGGCGGCGACACCGCCGCCGAGCAGGCGCCGCCCGCCGGTGAGGAGGACAGCGCGGGGAGCGAGCGGAACGACGACGAGGACAAGGCGCCCGACGGGGAAGGGGACGGCAAGGCCCAGGCCGTACCGGAGGAAGAGAAGTCCTGATGAGCGGGCGCGCGGAGATCCACCACCAGCATCGTGACGTCAACGGCGGATGGCTGCGCCCGTCGGTCTTCGGCGCGATGGACGGGCTGGTGTCCAACTTCGCGCTCATCGCCGGTGTCGCGGGCGGCACCGGCGACACCAAGGTGATCGCGCTCGCCGGCATCGCGGGGCTGGCCGCGGGCGCGTTCTCCATGGCGGGCGGCGAGTACGTCTCGGTGGCCAGCCAGCGCGAGCTGGCCCTCGCCGAGATCGACGTCGAACGGCGCGAGCTCGCCCGGCATCCCGAGGCCGAGCAGGAAGAGCTCGCCCAGGCCTACATCGACAAGGGCGTCGACCCGGAGCTCGCCGCCGAGGTGGCCAGGCAGATCTCCCGCGACCCGCACCGGGCGCTGGAGGTCCACACCCAGGCCGAGCTGGGCGTCACCGCTGCCGACCTGCCCTCACCCAAGACCGCCGCGGTGTCGTCGTTCCTGTCCTTCAGCGTGGGCGCGCTCCTGCCGCTGCTGCCGTATCTGCTCGGCGTCACGAGCCTGACCGCCTCGGCCGTGCTGTCGTGCCTGGCGCTGTTCGGGGCGGGCGCGCTGGTCTCCACCGTCACCGCCCGCAGCTGGTGGTACTCGGGCCTGCGCCAGCTCGTCGTCGGGGTCGTCGCGGCGGGCCTCACCTTCGGACTCGGCCACCTGATCGGAGGAACGGGCGGGCTGTGAGCACCAGGAAACGCCGGAAGACACCGCCGCCCGACTGGAACCTCCCCCTGCTCACCGACTGGGGGCTGAGGCCGGAACAGCAGCGCCTGCTGGTGATCATCGCCTGCGTCGCGGGCGTGCTCGTCGCCGCCGTGACGCTCACCTCCGTCGTCGCCGCGCTCGGCGCCGACGCCAGGACCGAGCCGCAGCAGGCCGCCGGGCTGACCGTCGAGGGGCTACGGCCGGAGCGGTTCGAGGGATGGGCCTCGCCCAAGGTGTTCGAGCCCATCGCCGAGCGGTCCAAGGACGCCAAGCCGTTCACCGCCAAGGAGCTGTTCCCCGGCAGGACCCTCACCGGGGCGCACAAGGTCACCTTCAAACTGTCGGAGAAGGTCGTCGACGCCGACTGCGCGGCCGCCCTCTGGGGCGCGGAGCTGGTCACCGAGGCCGCCGAGGCGGGCTGCTCGCAGGCCGCGCGCGCCGCCTACACCAGCGCCGACGGCCGCTACCTGGCCCAGTTCACGCTGCTCAACCTCAACGACGCCAAGGTCGCGGGCGAGCTGGTCGAGTCGCTGAAGTCGCTGCACAGGGGCGGCTGGGTGCGTCCGGTCACCGCCTTCCCCCCGGACGCCTACACCGAGGGCGGCGCCTACGCGCTCGGCCACTACGTGGCGCTGGTGTGGCTGGCGCGCGCCGACGGCGCCGAGCCCGCACCCAGGGACGACTTCGCCAACCTCGCCCTGACCGTGCGGGCCGCCGAGAAGGCTCTGTTCAAGCGGGTCGTGGCGCTCACCGGCACCTCCTAGGCTTGATGACCGTGCCGCGCCGCGTTCTCATCCCCGTCCTGGTCGCCCTGGTGGCGCTCGCCGCCGCCACGGCCTATCTCTTCCTGCGCGGCGACGGGCCGCGGCCTGGGGTCTTCGCCGGCGAGCGAACCTCGGCGCAGTACGCCGTCATCGACACCGCCGCGCTCGACCCCACGCCGCTCACCGTGGCCGAGGTTCTCGGCCCGCAGACCACGACGCTCGTCTCGGGCGGGGTCACCATGGTGCGCGGCTCTTCCGGCCTGCTGGACGACTGCGGCGAGATGCTGGCGGGCGTGGCGGCCGAGGGCTGCACGCAGGTCCTGCACGCCGCCTACACCAGCGCGGACCGGACGGTCGCGGGCCAGTTCCTGCTGTTCAACCTGACCGACGGACGGGCCGCCGACGCACTGGTGTCCGCGCTGGGATCGAGCGGTTTCGTCCGGCAGACGGTCGCCTTCGACGCCGCCCGCAGCAGGGCGCAGGCCCGGGCCCTCGGCCACTTCGTGACGGTGAGCTGGGTCGGGCCGGCCGGCGGCGGCGACCACGACCTCGTCCACCCGCAGATCGCGCTCGACGGCCTGGCCCGCGCGGTCGTCGCGGACCGCGTCATCGCCGCCACCTGAGCACGCCTGAGGGCCCGCCACCTGAGCCCACCTGAGCCCGCCTGAGCCCGCCTGAGCCCGCCCCACCTGAGCCGCCTGAGGCCGCCGCCCGGTCGCGCGACCTGAGCTCGGTGCGGGGCCGCGCCGCCCGGCACCTTGTCCCGCGGCGGAGGCGGGCGCCGGGCCCGTCAGCGGGGGAGGGCCGCGAGGGTGGCGGCGACCGCCTCGGGCAGCGACTCCAGGCGGTGGAGCGGCAGCTCCAGCACGGTGACCGACTCCACCCACGGGGCGGCCGCCCGGATGAGCGCCCTGGCGTCGTTCTTGGTCAGCGTCACGCCCCTGGCCGCGGCGGCGGCGATCAGCCCCTCCCGCCAGGTGTTGGCCGCCTTGCCGTGGGCGTTGTCCAGGACCCGGCGCACCAGCCGGCCTGTCTCGTCGGCGGGCGGCGGCAGCCGTACCGCGTCCAGGACCGGGCCGTCCATGGTGATCTCGTAGACGTCCGGGAGCCGCGGCAGGTCGCGCGGCGGCTGGGCCAGGTGGACCCGCACGCGCGCCGCGCGCCCGGCCAGCAGCAGGCGGGGGAGCGCGGCCTCGAGCCCCGCCGGCACCGCGATCGCCACCGTCGAGGGCGCGGTCGCGTGCGGCTTGGTCAGCCAGGTGGCCAGCCTGGCGCGCGGCTGGGGCAGCTCCTTGGGCCAGTCGCCGACGAGCAGGTCGGGCGCGAACCCGGGCGCGAGGTCGGGCCCCGTGCCCGGACCGCCCTGGGGTTTCTCGGCCCCCTTGGGTGCCGACTCGATCGACTGCGGCCCGTGGGTGTAGATCGCGGTCGCGAGCTTGTCGACGCGGGCCGCGACGGCGGGGCGGGTCTTCGTCGTGGGCCGCAGGATGTACAGGTCGGCGGCCGAGCCGATCGCCTCCGCGCCGAAGTAGCGGTTGAAGTCGGGGTAGACCGCCTCGTAGGCGAGGTTGAGTGCCGACAGCGTGTGCTGCACCTTGAGCGCGAGCATGGGCGTGCGCTCGCTCGCGCCGTAGGCCAGCAGGATCCGGCCGTCGTCCTTCAGTCCCTCGACGGCGCGGCCCACGAACAGCCCCACCCCCTCCGGCGTGTACGGCGGGTCGGTGACGGCCAGGTCGTGCTCGCGCACCGAGGCGGGCAGCCCGAGCCGCAGGTCGGCCCACCGCGTGGACACGCCCAGGTCCTGGGCGTCGATGTAGGCCAGGATGCGCTCGTCGATGTCGACCACCGTCACCTCGGCCTCGGGATGCACCAGCCGTACCGCGAGGGAGGTCAGGTCGTGGTCGCCGACGCACAGCACGCGCGCGCCCGGCAGCCAGAACCTGGCGCCGAGCAGCAGCGCGCGGCGGACGACGGTCTCGGCGGTGGCGGAGACGTGGTCGAGCGCCTGCCGCGCGGCGGGGGCATGCCTGATCAGGTGGTGCATGCGCTTGACCACGTGCTCGTAGTGGGGGAGCAGGTGGGCGACGGGGTCGGCGGGCGGCTCGCTGACCGCGAACAGGTCCTGGTAGTCGGGGGTGTGCGGGAGCGGCACCCGGAAGCGCTCGCCCTGCCGTTCGAGCCTGATCTCGCGCAGGAGCGCCTCGACGGAGCGTCTGGAGGTGGCGCTCGCCCTGACCAGGTCGGCCAGGGTCCACCACTGGCTGTCGCACACGAGCATGAGGGCGTGGCGCAGCCGTTTGCCGTCGGCGCCCGCGCTCGCCAGCAGGGCTTCGAGGCCGTCGCGTTCCATGGAGCAACCTTAGCCGCGCGACGGGGGAGCGCCTGCGCGCCCGGCACCGGCGACTGGGCGGACATCAGTGAGGAATATGTGGAAGGTATCGCGTGTTGGGACACCTGAGTCCACATGCCGAAATATTGTGAATGTTCGCGATGTGGACCGGGTGGGCACTAATCCGGCAGGGTGCGATACCCTCTACCCACCGAACAGCAGCAGGGCCAACGTCGTCCCCGCCTGCAACACCAAAGCAGACGATGACGACGGGAGGGATTCAATGCCTGCTGCCCACATCGGGTTCCCCGCCCCCCAGGGCCTCTACCACCCCGCCAACGAGCACGACGCCTGCGGTGTCGCCATGGTCGCGGACGCGAACGGGCGCCGAGACCACGGGATCGTCGTGAAGGCCCTGACGGCGCTGTGCAATCTCGACCACCGGGGGGCCAAGGGTAGTGAGCCGGACACCGGCGACGGCGCCGGCATCCTGACGCAGATCCCCGACGCCTTCCTGCGGGCCGTCACCGGCTTCCCGCTGCCCCAGCCCGGCCACTACGCCGTGGGCATGGCCTTCCTGCCCGTCGACGGCCAGGCCCGGCAGAGCGCCGTGCGGCTCATCGAGGAGATCGCGGCGCAGGAGGGCCTGACGGTCCTCGGCTGGCGCGAGGTCCCCGTGGACACCTCGAACGCGGGCCCGAGCGCCCGCGCCGTCATGCCGCACTTCAGCCAGCTGTTCGTCGCCGACCCGAACGGCGGCAGCGGCCTGGAGCTGGACCGGCTCGCCTTCTGCCTGCGCAAGCGGGCCGAGCACGAGGCGGACGTCTACTTCCCCTCGCTGTCCAGCCGCACCCTGGTCTACAAGGGCATGCTCACCCCGCTGCAGGTCGAGCCGTTCTTCCCCGACCTGTCCGACGAGCGCTACGACACCGCCATCGCGCTGGTGCACTCGCGCTTCTCGACCAACACCTTCCCGAGCTGGCCGCTGGCCCACCCCTACCGCTACGTCGCCCACAACGGCGAGATCAACACGGTCAAGGGCAACCGCAACTGGATGCGCGCCCGCGAGGCGATGCTGGCCTCCGACCTCATCCCCGGCGACCTGGAGCGGCTCTTCCCGATCTGCGACCCGGACGGCTCCGACACCGCCTCCTTCGACGAGACGCTGGAGCTGCTGCACCTGGGCGGGCGCTCGCTGCCGCACGCGGTGCTGATGATGATCCCCGAGGCGTGGGAGAACCACACCGAGATGGACCCGCAGCGCCGGGCCTTCTACGAGTTCCACTCCTCGATGATGGAGGCCTGGGACGGCCCCGCCTCGATCACCTTCACCGACGGCACGCTGGCCGGAGCCGTCCTCGACCGCAACGGGCTGCGCCCCGGCCGGTTCTGGGTGACCACCGACGGCCTGGTCGTGCTGGCCTCCGAGGCCGGTGTGCTCGACTTCGCGCCGGAGGACGTCGTCCGCAAGGGCCGCCTGCAGCCCGGCCGCATGTTCCTCATCGACACCGCCCGCGGCAAGATCATCGAGGACGACGAGATCAAGGCCGAGCTGGCCTCGGCGCACCCGTACGAGGACTGGCTGCACGCGGGTCTGGTGCGCTTCGAGGAGCTGCCCGCCCGCGCTCACGAGCTGCCCACCCACGAGACGCTGGTCAAGCGGCAGCAGACCTTCGGCTACACCGAGGAAGAGCTGCGGATCATCCTGGGCCCCATGGCCAGGACCGGCCAGGAGCCGATCGGCTCGATGGGCACCGACACGCCCGTCGCCGTGCTGAGCGAGAAGCCCAGGCTGCTGTTCGACTACTTCAGCCAGCTGTTCGCCCAGGTCACCAACCCGCCGCTGGACGCCATCCGCGAGGAGCTGGTCACCTCGCTGGCCAGCACGCTCGGCCCCGAGGGCAACCTGCTCGAGCCCGGCCCCGCCTCGTGCCGGCAGCTGGTCCTGCCGTACCCGGTGATCGACAACGACGAGCTCGCCAAGATCATCCACATCAACGACGAGGGCCACCTGCCCGGCTTCCACCCCTACGTCGTCAGCGGCCTGTACGAGGTGGCCGGCGGCGGGCAGGCGCTGCGCGACCGGCTGGCCGCCATCTGCGCCGAGGTCTCCGAGGCGATCGCGGGCGGCGCGCGCGTCATCGTGCTGTCCGACCGCGGCTTCTCCGAGCGGCTCGCGCCGATCCCGTCGCTACTGCTGACCGGTGCCGTCCACCACCACCTCATCGCCGAGAAGACCCGCACCAAGATCGGCCTGGTCATCGAGACCGGCGAGGCGCGCGAGTGCCACCACATGGCGCTGCTCATCGGGTACGGCGCCGGCGCCGTCAACCCCTACCTCGCCATCGAGACCGTCGAGGACATGGTCGACACCGGCATGCTCCAGGTCGACAAGCCCAAGGCCGTGCGCAACCTGATCAAGGCCTACGGCAAGGGCGTCATCAAGGTCATGTCCAAGATGGGCGTGTCCACGGTGGCCAGCTACACCGGCGCGCAGATCTTCGAGGCGCTCGGCCTGGGCGAGGAGGTCGTCGACACCTGCTTCGTCGGCACCACCTCGCGCCTGAGCGGCGTCGGCTTCGACGTGCTCGCCGAGGAGGCCGCCGCCCGCCACCGCCACGCCTACCCGCGCGTCGAGAACGCCCACCGGCGGCTCAACGTGGGCGGCGAGTACCAGTGGCGGCGCGAGGGCGAGCCGCACCTGTTCAACCCCGAGACGGTCTTCAAGCTGCAGCACGCCACGCGCAGCCGCCGCTACGAGATCTTCAAGGAGTACACCGGCCTGGTCGACTCGCAGGCCGAGAAGCTGATGACGCTGCGCGGCCTGTTCACCTTCAGGTCCGACCGGGCGCCCGTGCCGCTGGAAGAGGTCGAGCCGGTCTCGGAGATCGTCAAGCGCTTCTCCACCGGCGCCATGTCCTACGGCTCCATCTCGATGGAGGCGCACCAGACGCTCGCCATCGCGATGAACAGGCTCGGCGGCAAGTCCAACACCGGTGAGGGCGGCGAGGAGCCCGAGCGCCTGTACGACCCCGCCCGGCGCAGCGCGATCAAGCAGGTGGCCAGCGGCCGGTTCGGCGTGACCAGCGAGTACCTGGTCAACGCCGACGACCTGCAGATCAAGATGGCCCAGGGCGCCAAGCCAGGTGAGGGCGGCCAGCTGCCCGGCCACAAGGTCTACCCGTGGATCGCCAAGACCAGGCACTCCACGCCCGGCGTCGGCCTCATCTCGCCGCCGCCGCACCACGACATCTACTCCATCGAGGACCTGGCCCAGCTCATCCACGACCTGAAGAACGCCAACCCGGTCTCCAGGGTCCACGTGAAGCTGGTGGCCGAGGTCGGCGTCGGCACGGTCGCCGCGGGCGTCTCCAAGGCGCACGCCGACGTCGTGCTGATCTCCGGCCACGACGGCGGCACCGGCGCCTCCCCGCTGACCTCGCTCAAGCACGCGGGCGCCCCGTGGGAGCTCGGCCTGGCCGAGACCCAGCAGACGCTCCTGCTGAACGGCCTGCGCGACCGCATCGTCGTCCAGGTCGACGGCCAGCTCAAGACCGGCCGCGACGTGGTCATCGCCGCCCTGCTCGGCGCCGAGGAGTACGGCTTCGCCACCGCCCCGCTGGTCGTGTCCGGCTGCGTCATGATGCGCGTCTGCCACCTCGACACCTGCCCCGTGGGCGTCGCCACCCAGAACCCCGAGCTGCGCAGCCGCTTCAGCGGCAAGCCCGAGTTCGTGGTGAACTTCTTCGAGTTCATCGCCGAGGAGATCCGCGAGTACCTCGCCGAGCTGGGCTTCCGTTCGCTCGACGAGGCGATCGGGCACGTCGAGATGCTCGACATGAGCGCGGCCGAGGACCACTGGAAGGCCAACGGCCTGGACCTGTCGCCGATCCTGCACCGGCCCGAGCTGCCCGAGGGCACGCCGCTGCGCCGTACCGTGGCCCAGGACCACGGTCTGGAGCAGGCGCTCGACAACACGCTCATCGCCCTGGCCGAGGGCGCGCTGGAGCACGGCACCCCGGTCACGCTCGACCTGCCGATCCGCAACGTCAACCGCACCGTCGGCACCATGCTCGGCTACGAGGTGACCAGGCGGTACGGTGGCGCGGGCCTGCCCGACGACACGATCGACGTGAGCTTCACCGGCTCGGCGGGCAACTCCTTCGGCGCGTTCGTGCCGCGCGGCGTGACCCTGCGGCTGACCGGTGACGCCAACGACTACCTGGGCAAGGGCCTGTCCGGCGGCCGGATCACGCTCCGCCCGCACGACACCGCCCCGCTGGACGGCCACATCATTTCCGGAAATGTCGCCTTGTACGGCGCGACGTCGGGAGAGGTGTTCATCCGCGGCGTGGTCGGCGAGCGCTTCTGCGTCCGCAACTCCGGCGCCACCGCGGTCGTCGAGGGCGTCGGCGACCACGGCTGCGAGTACATGACGGGCGGCAAGGTCGTCGTGCTCGGCCCGACCGGGCGCAACTTCGCCGCCGGAATGTCGGGCGGCGTCGCCTACCTGCTCGACCTGCGGGCCGAGCGGGTCAACCGCGAGATGGTCGCCATCGAGCCGCTGACCGACAAGGACGCCGCCTTCCTGCACGAGACCGTCGGCAGGCACTTCGAGGAGACGGGCTCCCCCGTCGCCAAGGAACTGCTGGCCGACTGGGACGGCGCGCTCACCAGGTTCGGCAAGGTCATGCCGACCGACTACAAGCGGGTACTGCAGGCCGCAGAGGCCGCCCGCATCGAAGGCAGGGACATCGACGAGGCGGTCATGGCCGCCGCGGTTCAGGGTTAAGGAGGCGCACACCATGGCCGACCCCAAGGGTTTCCTCACGCACGACCGGGAGCTGCCGGCGCGCCGTCCCGTCGACGTCCGCATCCGCGACTGGCGGGAGGTCTACGAGGACTTCCCCGCGCCGAAGCTGACCAAGCAGGCCGCCCGCTGCATGGACTGCGGCATCCCGTTCTGCCACAACGGCTGCCCGCTCGGCAACCTCGTCCCCGAGTGGAACGACCTCGTCTACCGCCACGACTGGCGTGAGGCGATCGAGCGGCTGCACGCCACCAACAACTTCCCCGAGTTCACCGGCAGGCTCTGCCCCGCACCGTGCGAGGCGGCCTGCGTGCTCGGCATCAACTCCGACCCCGTGGCGATCAAGCGGGTCGAGGTCGAGATCATCGACCGCGCCTTCACCGAGGGGTGGGTGACGCCGCAGCCCCCCGCCGTGAAGACCGGCAAGAAGGTCGCGGTCGTCGGCTCGGGGCCCGCGGGCCTGGCCGCCGCCCAGCAGCTCACCCGCGCCGGCCACGACGTCGTGGTCTTCGAGCGGGCCGACGCCGTCGGCGGGCTGCTGCGCTACGGCATCCCCGAGTTCAAGATGGAGAAGCGCCACATCGACCGGCGCCTGGAGCAGATGCGCGCCGAGGGCACCGAGTTCAGGACCTCGGTGAACGTCGGCGTCGACATCACCGCCGCCCAGCTGCGCGAGGAGTTCGACGCGATCGTGCTGTCGGGCGGCGCCACCGCCTGGCGCGACCTGCCGGTCGCCGGACGCGACCTCAAGGGCGTCCACCAGGCGATGGAGTACCTCCCGCCGGCCAACAGGGACTTCGACGACTCCCCGATCAACGCCCGCGGCAAGCACGTCGTGGTGATCGGCGGCGGCGACACCGGAGCCGACTGCATCGGCACCGCGATCCGCCAGGGGGCCGCCTCGGTGACCCAGCTGGAGATCATGCCCCAGCCGCCCGCCGCGCGGCCCGGCTCGCAGCCCTGGCCGACGTTCCCCATCCTGTTCAAGATGGAGAGCGCCCACGAGGAGCTGGCCGACGCGGACGGCGGACGGGTCTACGCGGTCTCCACGACCGAGTTCGTCGGCGACGCCGACGGCAACGTCAGGGCACTGCGCCTGGTCGAGGTCGAGGGGCCGCAGGCAGGCTTCAAGCCGATCCCCGGCACCGAGCGGGAGATCCCCGCCGAGCTGGTCACCCTGTCGATGGGCTTCGTCGGCCCCGAGAAGGGGGCGCTGCTGCAGGACCTCGGCGTGGACTACGACGCCAGGGGCAACGTGGCGCGCGACAAGACCTACATGACCAACGTCGACGGCGTGTTCGTCGCCGGGGACATGGGACGCGGCCAGTCGCTCATCGTGTGGGCCATCGCAGAGGGGCGGGCGGCCGCGTCCGGCGTGGACCGCTTCCTGACCGGCGAGACGGCGCTGCCGTACCCGATCCTGCCGACGGCGCGCCCGCTGGTGTGACGCGGCCGAGGTGAACGACGAACGCCCGCCCGGGCTTCCCGGGCGGGCGTTCTCGTCGCCTCTCGTACGGCGCTGCGCCGCCGCCCTCGCCATCGCGGTGGCCGGCGCGGCCCCGGCGGGTTCGTCCGGCGCACACCACGGCGATGATCGGCAGCCCGCTTTCTTCGGGGGTCGCAACCCGCCTGACCTGCTCCGACGAGCCCGGTGCTTCTGCTCCGGCGGGGTTGTGTGCGACCCGCCGGAGGAGGCGCAACTGTGCCCTCTGGCGATGCGGTTTGTCGGTGTGTGTCGGTCCATGACGGCCCCGGCGGTGTTGACCGGCGTGCAGCCCGTCCCATGGCGATCTGTTCTGGCGGGGTTGTGTGCGGGTTTGGTGGTGCGGTTCGTCGGTGTGTGCCCGTTCATGCGCCTCCTCCGGCGGGGTCCTGTGCCCCCCTGGCGGTGCGGTTTGTCAGTGTGTGCCGGTTCATGCGTCTGCTCCGGCGGGGTTGTGTGCGGCCCTGGCGGCGTTGACCGCCGTGCGGCCCGTCCCATGGCGTCTGCTCTGGCGGGTTCTGTGCGCCCCTGGCGGGGCCGTTCGCCGGTGTGTGCCTGTTATGACGCCTGGTGCCGCAGAACCACCGGAACGCTCCTGGCGCCCGCTCGCGCACATCCCCGGCGGCGTGGTTTGGCCGCGCCCACCATGGTGGCCGCCGGTGTGCGCCGGTCCGTCGCATGCTCCAGCAGGTGATGTGCATCCCGGCGGCGTGGCTGGCCGGCGCGGGCCGTGGCGGGGCTCCATCTGTGCGCGTCGAGTGCCACCGCAGGTCGTGACGTGTCTCCCCGGCGGTACCGTGCAGTGGTGTGCGATCCCGTCCATGACGCCTGACCTGGTGCCGTTCAGTGGCCTGTCACCCCATCCGTGGCTGGCGGCAGGCCGCGTCGTCCAGACGGTGCCGTTAGTGCCTGTCACGCCGTCCACGGTGCCTGGTCCGGCAGGTCGCGTCGTCAGGGCGGCGCCGTTCACCGGCGTGGCCCTTCCACGGCGCCGGCAGGTTCTGTACGCCTTGGCGGCGTGGCGCGCTGGCGTACGTGACCAACATGCGGCAAAGATCGCGATAAAGCACACAAAGGGGTGAATAAGTTGCAGACGGGGAATGGTCTCGACAAGATGCTCCCCTCGTATGCGGCGACCGAAAACGGGGGTTTCTATGCGGCGTATCACCTTGGGACTTCTCGCGGCGGCGATGGCGATGTCGGTGACCGCATGTACCACCGCCGCCACGCTCGCGCGGCCGGTCTCCTCCGCTGACGCCGACTACCTCGTCTTCTACGCCGCGGGCAGGCAGGCCCAGGCCGTCGCCGCGATCGCCGCCCACGGCGGCCGTGCCGTGTCGGTCGAGCCCAAGCTCGGATACGTGGTGGTGAAGGGAACCGAAGGCGCGTTCGTCGACACGCTCGCCCGTGACGCGGCGATCGTGGGAGTCTCCAGCGACCGCCCGATCGGCTTCGCCTCAGCCGCCGCCCAGGACCGATGGGCCGCCCTCCACCCCGAAGCGGGGCGCGCCGACGCCTCCGCCCTCCCCGCCCGGCCCCTGTCGGCCCGCGCCGCTGTCATGCCGGACATGAGAGCGCCCGGCACCCGGGCCGCCGAACCGCTGGCCTCCCGCCAGTGGGACATGAAGATGATCGGTGCCGACCGTGCCAACGCGATCGCGCCCGGCGACAAGAAGGTGCTCGTCGGCGTCATAGACACCGGCATCGACGGCAAACACCCCGACATCGCCCCCAACTTCAACCGCGAGCTCAGCCGCAACTTCGTCACCGACCGGCCCAAGGACCCCAAGGGCCAGCCCCTCGACGGACCCTGCGAGGTCAAGAGCTGCAAGGACCCCGTCGACGTCGACGACGACGGGCACGGCACCCACGTCGCCAGCACCATCGGCTCCCCGATCAACGGCAAGGGCATCGCGGGCGTCGCCCCCAACGTGCAGCTGCTCAACCTGCGGGCGGGCCAGGACTCCGGCATGTTCTTCCTCAAGCCCAGCCTCGACGCGCTCACCTACGCCGCCGACGCCGGCGTCGACGTGGTGAACATGAGCTACTACCTCGACCCGTGGATGTTCAACTGTCCGAACAACAAGGCCGACAGCCAGCGCGAGCGGACGGAGCAGCGCGCCATCATCACCGGTATGCAGCGCGCCATCGACTACGCCCGCAGCAAGGGCGTCACGGTGATCGCCGCTCTCGGCAACGGCTCCACCGATCTGGGCCACCCACGCACGGACGACAAGAGCCCCAACTACCCCAAGGACTCCCAGCGGTCCCGCACGATTGACAACACCTGCCTGAACGTGCCGGTCGAGTCGAACGGCGTCATCTCCATCGCCGCGCTCGGCCCGTCGGGACGCAAGGCGGTCTACTCCGACTACGGCATCGAGCAGACCGACCTGTCCGCGCCCGGCGGCGACTCGCTCGACGGCGGCGGCATCTCGCCCACCAGGTCCATCCTGGCCGCGGCACCTACCGCCGCGATGCGCGCGACGAACAAGATCGACGCGGCGGGCATGCCCAAGACCGCGGAGGTCGTCCGTGACTGCCACGACGGCAGGTGCGCCTACTACCAGTACCTGGACGGCACCTCGATGGCCGCGCCACACGCCACCGGCGTCGCCGCGATCCTCATCAGCCGCTTCGGCCGCCCGGGCCCCGGCGGGGTGACCATGGACGCGGCCTCGGTCGAGCGACTGATGTACTCGAGCGCGACACCGAAGCCGTGCCCGTCGCCGCGCGCCTTCCAGTACAAGTACTTCGGGCAGACAGAGACCCACGTCTGCGAGGGCGACACGGCGAAGAACGGGTTCTACGGCAGGGGCGTCGTCAACGCCTACAAGGCGGCGACGATCGCGCCCTGAAAGACGCTCGCGCCCTGGATGAAGCTCGCTGCCCTGGATGAACCTCCCGCCTTGGATGACGCTCGCGCGTTGGAAGACGCTCGCGCTGGGGAAGACGATCGCGTCTTGAAACGGGCGCGGATCTGATCTGACACAGACGGGGCGCGAGGCGGGCCGGCGAGGTAGAACATGAGGTAAGGGTTCGGTTTCCGACCTGACGTCTTCACGGTCGCGGTCTCCTGGGTCGCGGTCCCGTGATCCGGCGGACCGGTGACCTCGGCGATCCGGCGATCTCGGCGGCTCGGCGACCCGACAGCCCGGGGACCTCGGCGGCTTGGCGATCTGGCGGCTTGGTGGCTTGGCAGCCTGACGGCTTGGCGGCTTGGCGATCTGTCGGCTCGGCAGATCCGGGCCCCTTCGGTTCGGCGGTTTGCCGGTCCGATGGAAAGTCCGGTAGTCCGGCGGCCTGAGGCCTGAGGCCTGAGGCCTGACGGCTGGTGGGCTGGCGGCTGGATGGCTCGGCGTCCGATCGTTTGGCGGCTCGGTGGTCTCCTGGGCGCGGTCCCGGTGGTCGCACGGTCCGGTGGACCGGCGGCCCTCCGTCCGGCGGTCCGTGGATCGTGGGTTACGTGGTCCGTAGGTCCGGCGGTCCTCGGTCCGGCGGTCCGTGGATCGTGGGTTACGTGGTCCGTAGGTCCGTAGGTCCGGCGGTCCTCGGTCCGGCGGTCCGTGGATCGTGGATCGTGGGTTAGGTGGTTCGCGGGTTACGTGGTCCGGGGTCCGTGGGTTCGGCGGTCCGTGGTCCGGCGGCCTGGCAAGTCCGTGGGGTCGGCGGCACCTGGACCGGTGGGCTGCGGATTCATTCGGTCCGTGGTCCGGCTGCCCCGTGGTCACGCGCCCCGGCGCCCCTCAGTCGGGGGTCTCCGGATCGCGGGCCCCGACTCGACGGCTCGCGAGCGGTCAGCCCCGTGGACCGCGACACCGGTGGACTCACCGGCGTGGCGGATCGCGGGCGGTCGGCACACGGGCCAGGCGGTCGGCGGATCCGTGGTTCGTTCGGCGCGCGGCCAGGCGATCGGCGGGTGATGGGACGGCGGCCCGCCGTAGCGCCCGAGTGGCGTCGACCGGGCAGACGTCAGCCGGTGACCACGGAGGAGCTATCTCGTGCTTGCCGTACTGGATGGGACGCTACCGGACGGGACGCTGCTGGACAGGACCGTACTGGACGGCATGCTGTACCGGCTGGTCGCGGACGCCGCGATGACCACGCACTTCCTGTTCCTCGCCTACCTGGCGGTGGGCGGCTTCCTCGCGTGGCGGTGGCCGCGCTCCATCTGGGCGCACCTGGCGGTCGCCGGCTGGGGAGCGCTGTCGATCATCACCGGCGTCGAGTGCCCGCTGACCGTCGCCGAGGACTGGGGGCGGCGCCGGGCCGGGATGGCGGGGCTGCCGCCGTCCGGGTTCATCGACCACTACATCGAGGGCGTCATCTATCCGGAGCAATACACCAATCTCGTACGGCTCGGCGTGGCCGTCCTTGTAGTTATCTCCTGGGTCGGGTACCTGTGGAGACGTCGTCACCGGGATTTCTCCCGCGCGTGACTGCCAAGTGGTCTGTACCAATTAAGGTAGGACACGTGACTCGTCGCGCGAAAATCGTCTGTACCCTCGGTCCTGCCACCTCCACGCCCGACCGGCTCCGCGAGCTGATCGGCGCCGGCATGGACGTCGCCCGCTTCAACCTCAGCCACGGCTCCCACGAGCTGCACAAAGAGGTCTTCGACCGCGTGCGGGAGGTGGCGGCCGACCTCGGCCGCGGTGTAGGCGTGCTCGCCGACCTGCAGGGCCCCAAGATCCGGGTGGGCAAGTTCGAGGAAGGCCCGGTGCGTCTGGGCTTCGGTGACGTGTTCACCGTCACCACCGAGGAGGTCCCCGGCGACCGCGAGCAGGTCTCCACGACCTACAAGGGCCTGCCGAACGACGTGCGGCCCGGCGACACGATCCTCGTCGACGACGGGCGCGTGGTCCTGGAGGTCACCCGCGTCGACGGCCCGCGCGTCACCACCCGCGTCGTCATCGGCGGCATGATCTCCGACAACAAGGGGCTCAACCTGCCGGGCGTCAACGTCAGCGCCCCCGCCCTCACCGACAAGGACGAGGCCGACCTGCGCTGGGCGCTGCGCACCGGGTTCGACATGATCGCCCTGTCGTTCGTGCGCCGCCCCTCCGACGCCGACGTGGTCCGCAACATCATGGAGCAGGAGGCCGTACGGCTCCCGCTGCTCGCCAAGATCGAGAAGCCGCAGGCCGTCGAGCGGCTGCCCGAGATCGTCGAGGCGTTCGACGGCATCATGGTCGCCCGGGGCGACCTCGGCGTCGAGCTGCCTCTCGAAGAGGTGCCGATCGTCCAGAAGCGCATCATCGAGCTGTGCCGCGAGAAGGCCCGCCCGGTCATCGTGGCCACCCAGATGCTCGACTCGATGA
This sequence comes from Nonomuraea sp. NPDC003727, assembly GCF_053586935.1. Classification (NCBI taxonomy): domain Bacteria; kingdom Bacillati; phylum Actinomycetota; class Actinomycetes; order Streptosporangiales; family Streptosporangiaceae; genus Nonomuraea; species Nonomuraea sp. NPDC003727. Next base: position 175,492 of record NZ_JBSFNE010000006.1, on the reverse strand, counting down.
TGAACGCCCCGCGTCCCACCCGCGCCGAGGCCTCCGACGTCGCCTACGCCGTCATGGACGGCGCCGACGCGGTCATGCTGTCCGGCGAGACCTCGGTCGGGAGCTTCCCCGTCGAGTCCGTCGCCACCATGGACCGCATCGCCTGCGCCGCGGAGAAGTCGTCGCTGCGCGCCACCCACAGCCTCGACCGTCTCCCCGAGACCACCGGCGGCGCCATCGCCCGCGCCGCGGCCGAGGTCGGCGCGATCGTCGGGGCGAAGGCGCTGGTCGCGTTCACGATGTCCGGCGAGACCGCGCGCCGCCTGGCCCGCTACCGTTCGCCGATCCCGCTGCTGGCCTTCACCTCCGCGCCCCACGTGCGCGGACAGCTGTCGCTGACGTGGGGGGTGGAGACGTTCCAGGTGCCGTTCGTGCACCACACCGACGACATGGTCAGGCAGGTGGAGGCGTCCCTGCTGTCAACCGGCCGGCTGGAGAAGGGCGACAAGGTCGTCATCGTCGCGGGTTCGCCTCCTGGCACGCCCGGCTCGACGAACGCGCTGCGCGTCCACACGATCGGCTCCGCCGTCTCCCACGCCCACTGACAGCACGCCCTTCACCCGGCGCCCGTGCCGTCCCGATCCAGACGGGACGGGCGGACCCCAGGCGAGCGGTACGGTCACCCGCCCGGCGCCCTCGGCTGTGTCTCCCCGGATGCGCATCCTCCGGGGAGCCGCCGCGCAGGCGCGCTCCTCAGGAGTGTGCTGTCGCGCTCCCGCGGTACCTCACGCCTTCCTCGAAGGCAATATCGATAATCCGCCATGGGTCTCGCCCTTGAACCACCTGGTCTCGGCGCTGCCGGAGGCCGCCCGCAAGCATCTGGAGGAATTGATGGCTGTGGGAACCTACGAGTACAAGAGCGACTTCGCTCGGAAGTATCAGGCCGAAGGGAAGATTGAAGGGAAGGCCGAGGCCATCCTGAAGATCCTCGCCAGGCGGAAGCTCGTCGTCTCGGAGCAAGCGCGGGAGCGGATCCTCGCCTGCCACGATCCCGGTCTCGCGGACGCGTGGATCGACCGGGCGTTCGACGTCACCACCGTGGACGAGTTGTTCGACTGACGTCGCCGACCGGCCATGACTCCGGTCGGCGACACAGAAGGGTCCGGGGTCAGTCGTTGGCGTGCAGGGCCGCGTTCAGCTCGATGCCCGTTCCGGTGCGCGGAACCGCCTCCACCGCTCCCGTCTGCGAGTTCCTGCGCAGCAGCAGCCCGCTCGAGCCGGACAGCTCCTTGCCCTTCACCACGCGCCCGTCGGGGAGGGCCACCTTGGTGCCGGCCGTGACGTACAGCCCGGCCTCCACCACGCAGTCGTCGCCGAGCGAGATCCCGATGCCCGCGTTCGCGCCGAGCAGGCAGCGCTCGCCGATCGAGATGACTTCCTTGCCGCCGCCGGACAGGGTGCCCATGATCGAGGCGCCGCCGCCGACGTCGGAGCCGTCGCCGACCACGACGCCGGCCGAGATCCGCCCTTCGACCATCGACGCGCCGAGCGTTCCGGCGTTGAAGTTCACGAAGCCCTCGTGCATGACCGTGGTGCCGCTGGCCAGGTGGGCGCCGAGCCGTACCCGGTCGGCGTCGGCCACGCGCACCCCGGACGGCACCACGTAGTCGACCATCCGCGGGAACTTGTCCACGCCGTAGACGGTCACCGTGCCCTTGGCGCGCAGCCGTACCCTGGTCTGCTCGAAGCCGTCGACGGCGCACGGGCCGTGGTTGGTCCACACGACATTGGCCAGCTTGCCGAACACGCCGTCCAGGTTCAGCCCGTGCGGGCGGACCAGTCGGGCCGACAGCAGGTGCAGGCGCAGGTAGGCGTCGTGGGCGTCGGCGGGTGCCTCCGACAGCTTGGCGATGCCGGTGCGCACGGCGACCACCTCGACCCCACGGGCGTCGTCCCTGCCGGTCAGCGCGGCGAGGTCGCCGGCCTCCTCGGCGGACAGGCGCCGCGTGCCCACGGAGGGCGGCTCACCCAACGCGGGGGCGGGGAACCAGGTGTCGAGAACCGTGCCGTCGGCGGCAATCGTGGCAAGCCCGACGCCGTACGCGCCGGTGCTGGTGGGATCGATAGCAGTCACATGGCACAAAATACCGGAGCGTCAGATGGTGCCCAGGTCAGCTGACAGCCAGCGCTCGGGACGCATGTGGAAGGTCACGAGCGCCGAGAGGTTCGACTGGGCGACGTAGCCCTCGACGGCGTCCTCGTGCAGGTAGCGCGCGGCGATCTTGGCCATCTCCTCCACGGTCGTCGGGTTGGCGGAGATGACGGGGCCCTCGACCGAGACGTAGCGGTAGGTGGGGATCATCCGCTGGGCGAGCATGGTGAACCGCCCCGCCTTGGTGATCAGCGCGGCTTTGCGGGAGTCGCCGTCGGTCAGGAACGCCACCTCGCCGCCGGGCGTGTAGTGGTACCAGACCGGCACGGCCAGCGGCCCGCGCCCTTCCTCCTCATGTACGGCCAGCGCCCCGATGTGCGGTTCTGCCAGGAACGCCTCACGGTCCGACACGGTCAGCGTCATCCCTGCCCCCCTCCAGTGATCACGTCGATGGAGAACATCCCCGCCCAGCGCGATCCCAACCGAGCCGCCGCCGACATCTCGGGGCGCAGAACCCCGTGCCCAGCGCGATATGTCGCGATATAGTCGTCGAATAGTACAGATATATCGGAGAGGGGTGCCGTGAACACCATCACCCGCGCGCTGCGTTCCCGGCTGTTCGTCACCGGTGAGATCGTGGCGGCCGAACAGGTCGCCCCCAGGATGCGCAGGCTCAGGATCGCCGGGCAGGCCGTCGCCGGCCTGGCCTGGACACCGGGACAACACGTCCGCGTCCTCGTCGACTCCCCGCTGACGCTGCGCACGTACGCCGTCTGGCAGCACGACCCCACATGGGAGTGCATCGACCTGATCGGCTACGACCACGGCGCCGACGCGCCCGGCGCCACCTGGGTCAGGACCGCCCGCCCCGGCCAGGAGGTCGCCTTCACCAAACCCGAAGGCAAGCTCACCGTACGGCAGGGCGCGCCGTACCACCTGTTCGCGGGGGAGGAGACGGCCGCGGTGGCGTTCGGGGCGATGCTGCGTGCCGTACCGGCGGACGCGGCGGTCTTCGGCGCGGTGGAGGCCGAGGAGGGCGGCGACCATCTCGACCTGCCGCGCGACCTGGTCAGGGTGTGCAGGAGCGGCGCCCCCGCGGCCGGCTCCGAGACGCTGGTGAAGGCGGTGGCGGCGCTGGACCTGCCCGACGCGCCCGGCGTCGCCTACCTGGCGGGCGAGGCGCGCACCATCCAGGCCGTCCGCGCGCACCTGGTCGGCGAGCGGGGCTGGCCGCGGCGGGACGTCATCACCAAGCCGTTCTGGACCCCGGGCAGGAAGGGTCTCGACTGACCGGGGGCCGCGGGCGAGCCCCGACCAGGGACCGCGTCCGGGCTGCCGGTCGGCCCGGGCGCCGCCGGCGCAGGGCTCAGTACTTGGGGCCGACATGAAGATCCAGCCGAGCGACGGCCTCGCGCCTGGCCACCGAGATGTCGTTGCGGTTGCTGTAGCGCCATGCCACCCGCAGCAGGTCGAGCGCTTCCCCGCAGAGCCGGAGGATGTCGGCCGACTCGTTCTTGAAGTGGTAGCGCGGATATTCGTACCACCGAACCCCGCTGGGAAGCACGCGCCTGACCCGGTTGACGCCGCGGCAGCCGTCGGCGTGCATCAGCCCCCGCACGAACCGGCCTGGATGCGCCTCGACGATCTCCTTCTGCCAGGGGACCAGCACGATGGCGCGCAGGTGCTTGGGGCCGGGCCCGTGCTGGGGGAACAGACACGCCCAGTGGGTGGACTGGCTCGTCACCTCCGTGCAGCCTCTGCGTGAGCGACGGTGGACCGCCGAGGTCGGCATGACACGTGACATGACCGAGGCCGTCTCCTCGATCAGGCCGGGCCAGTCGTCGGCACAGGAGATCGACAGCCGGTAGACCCCTTTGCGCCCCAGGGCGAGGTGGCCGTCGCCCAGATAGAGACCGAGCAACTGGGCGTAGGCCGTGACGTCCATCGGGCGGTCGTGACATCGGGGGCAGTCGCGGCGCCGCCGTCGGTCGGCCTCGTCGCGGGCCCGCCGCTCGCCCGTGCGCCACTTCCTGACGGCGCCGACGGAGACGCCGCATCGCGCGGCCACCTCCCTGTCGCTCACGCCCTGGGCGGACAGGGAGAGTGCGCGGTCCACGGTGTCGCGAGGGTGCATGCCGCCAGCATGGCAACCGTCACCGACAGTTTCGGGATGGTGGCTCTACGGAGGGGCGGGATCGGAGGGTCGGCGGTGATGGTGCCCCGAGTGGGATTCGAACCCACACTCGATGGTGTTTGAGACCATTTCCTCTGCCATTGGGATATCGGGGCATTTTTCGGACTTGTCCGGTTCTGCTGTCCAGAGTCTACCCACAGCGGTGGATCAGCCCCGGACGCCAGCGTGGATCTAATCTAGCGGACGTCGGTAGGCTTCTGCTCGTGAGTACGCAGCGGCGAGTGGTGATCGCGGAAGACGAGGCGCTGATCCGCCTCGACCTCAAGGAGATGCTCCAGGAGGACGGCTACGTCGTCGTGGGCGAGGCCGGTGACGGCGAGCACGCGATCAAGCTGGCCACCGAGCTCCGTCCCGACCTGGTGATCCTCGATGTGAAGATGCCCATCCTCGATGGCATCTCCGCCGCCGAGCGGATCGTGGCCGACAGGGTCGCGCCCTGCCTCATCCTCACCGCCTTCTCCCAGCGTGACCTGGTGGAGCGGGCGCGTGACGCGGGCGCCATGGCCTACCTGGTCAAGCCGTTCACCAAGGCCGATCTCGTGCCGGCGATCGAGATGGCGGTCAGCAGGCATGAGGAGATGGTGGCGCTGGCGGCCGAGGTGTCGTCGCTGTCGGGCCGGCTGGAGACCCGCAAGCTCGTCGAGCGAGCCAAGGGTCTGCTGATGGCCCAGCACGGCTGGAGCGAGCCCCAGGCGTTCAGGTGGATCCAGAAAGCCTCGATGGACCGCCGGCTGAGCATGCGCGAGGTGGCGCAGATCGTCGTGGACGACTCCGCCAAGCAGGGGTGAGGAATCGGCCGGATTCCCGACCGCCACAGCGTCATCCGCCGGCCGATTTCACATCAGCATGCCCTCTGTTGTGCGGAAGTGTCTACTGGTCGTTTCATACTGTGGAACGTTCCTTTGAGGTTGTTTGACCTTTCAATTCGCTGCGGTAGCCGTAAAGGATCGGTGTAATAACGAAGCGGTAACGAGGCTGTTCGCTGTACCAACCCGTGACATCTCCTGGCTGTACTAACCGTCACAACCCCCCTGGGTCAGCCCAGCATGGGTATGACTCTGTGATTCCGGTCCTGACAAAGGATCAGGCGAAAGGAAGGCAGCCTTGCGGCCAAAGATTGCTCGCTTCGGCGGCGCGCTTGCCGTTGGTATGGCTCTCACGCTCGGTCTCGCTGCGTGCGGCGGCGGCTCCGACGCTCCCGCGGGAGCGCCCACTGGTGGCGGTGAAGCGGCGCCCACCACTGTCAAGATTGGCTTCATGGGCGACCTGACTGGCTCCAACGCGGGCATCGTGATCCCGCCCAGGAACGGCGCGAAGCTGGCCATCGACCAGTACAACGCGACCAACCCCAAGGTCAAGATCGAGATGGTGGAGTACGACAGCCAGGCTGACGCCACCAAGGCGGTCGGCCTCGCTCAGCAGGCCATCAAGACCGACAAGATCGTGGCTCTGGTCGGCCCCGCGTTCTCCGGTGAGTCCGCCCAGGTGGCTCCGGTGCTTGAAGAGGCCAAGATTCCGAGTGTCTCGGCTTCGGCGACCAACGCCGCGCTGGCACAGAACGGCTGGAAGTACTGGCACCGCGTGCTGCCGAACGACAGCGTGCAGGGTCCCGGCATCGCCGACTTCATCGCCGGCGCCGCCGCGGCCAAGAACGTCTTCGTGATCGACGACAAGTCCGAGTACGGCAAGCCGCTGGCCGACGCTGTCCGCGCGCAGCTGAAGTCCAAGGGCGTGACCGTCACCGACGACTCGCTCGACCCGGCGGAGAGTGACTTCTCCTCGGTGGTCAACAAGGTGGCCGCGGGCAAGCCCGACGCCATCTTCTTCGGCGGCTACTACGCGGCGGCAGGTCCGCTGCTCAAGCAGCTGCGTGACAAGGGTGTGAAGGACGCCAAGTTCTTCAGCGGCGACGGTTCGCTGGACAAGGGTCTCATCGAGGGCGCCGGCGCGGCCAACGCCGAGGGTGCGCTCGTGGGCTGCCCCTGCTACATCGCCACGCCTGACGTGACCGACGAGAAGGTCAAGAAGTTCGCGGCCGACTACAAGGCCGCCTACAGCGCCGACCCCGCCATCTACGCCACCGAGGGCTTCGACGCCGCCTCGGTCTTCATCGAGGCCGTCAAGGCCGGCAAGGTGACGCCCGAGGACATCAACACCTTCATCCAGACGGTCGACTTCCCCGGCGTTTCCAAGCAGGTGAAGTTCGAGTCCAATGGTGAGGTCGTGGCCAAGGACATTTACATGTACCAGGTCAAGGGTGGCAACATCAGCCTGCTCGGCAAGGCTTCCGAGGCCAAGCTCGGGTAACGGTCTCCCGCCTGTCTCTCAGGTGAGATCGGGTAGCTGATGAACGCGGGGAGCGGGATCGCCGCGAGCGGTCCCGCTCCTTTCGCGCATTCGCTACCGGCAGTGCTGGAGAACCCTCGCCTAGAAGTGGTTATCGTCAAGTGTTCAATGACTTCTTTGCTCAGTTCTGGCCGCAAACCATTGACGGCCTTGCCTTCGGATCCATTTACGCGCTGATCGCGCTCGGATACACGATGGTGTACGGCGTGCTGCGGCTGATCAACTTCGCGCACTCCGAAGTGTTCATGATCGGCACTTTCGGCGCGATGTACGTGCCGTTCGCGCTCGGCATCAACTCGCCCCTGACCGGTGTCGCGTTGGTCGGCCTCGTCGTGGCCATGATCGCGGCCGGTGCGCTCGCCTCGGCGGGCACCGCCGCGGCGCTCGAGCGGATCGCCTACCGCCCGCTGCGCAAGCGTGGCGCCTCCCGCCTGGCCGCGCTCATCTCGGCCATCGGCGCCTCCATCTTCCTTCAGGAGCTGTTCGCGCTCCTGATCATCCCTACCGTCTTCGACAGGCCTGAGCGCGGCCGCATTCAGATGGGCCTGCCGCGCATCATGGAGCGCACGGAGCTGTTCTCGATCTTCGGTCACAAGGTGATGGCTCACCAGGTGTTCGTGGTCGTGTCCGCGCTGCTGATGATGATCCTGCTGGAGCGGTTGGTCAACCGGACCAAGATCGGCCGTGGTATTCGCGCGACCGCGCAGAATCCCGAGGCCGCGGTGCTCATGGGCGTCGACATCAACAAGATCGTCCAGATGACGTTCTTGATCGGCGGCGCGATGGCCGGTGTGGCCGGCGCGCTGTATCTGCTCGCGTACGAGAACACCAACTACTACATCGGTTTTCTCTTCGGCATCAAAGCCTTCACCGCGGCCGTTCTCGGCGGCATCGGAAACCTTCGTGGCGCCTTGGTCGGCGGAATCGCGCTGGGGTTGGTGGAGAACTACGGCGCCATCATCTTCGGCTCCGACTGGAAGCACGTGATCTCGTTCACGGTCCTCGTCTTGGTCCTGATGTTCCGGCCCACCGGTCTTCTCGGTGAATCACTCCAGCAGGCGCGCGCATGAACCAGAAGAACGCAATGTCAAACATCCGTTCCGCGTGGGGCGGTTTCACCGACCGCCTGCACCACGCGTGGGCCGTGGCTCCCTGGTGGCAGCGCTGGGCGGTCTACATCCTGCTCATCGTCGCCGCGCTGCTCCTCCCGTCGGACTCGCTGGCGCCGATCATGTCGCCGTACTCCGACTGGGCGAGCGTGCTGTTCTTCCCGATCGGCACCTTCGTGGTGCTGGCGATCGGCCTCAACGTGGTGGTCGGCCAGGCCGGTCTGCTCGACCTCGGGTACGTCGCCTTCTACGCGGTGGGCGGCTACGCGATGGGCCTGCTGGGCACCAGGCTGGGCTGGAACTTCTGGGAGATCCTGGTCGTCGGCATCCTCATCTGCGCCCTGTCCGGCGTCGTGCTGGGAGCGCCGACGCTGCGGCTGCGCGGTGACTACCTGGCGATCGTCACGCTGGGCTTCGGTGAGATCATCCGCATCACGGCCCGCAACACCGACGCGATCGGCGGCCCGAACGGTATCCGCGGCATCCCGCACCCGCCGAGCATCGAGGGTGTGGAGCTGTTCGGCATCCAGATCTTCAAGTACGGCGTGCTGGACCCGCGGCCGTACTACTACATGCTGGTCGCGCTCGCGGTCGTCGTGATCATCCTGGTGAAGCGCTGGGAGAAGAGCCGTGTCGGCCGGGCCTGGGCGGCCATCCGGGAGGACGAGGACGCCGCCGAGGTCATGGGCGTGCCGACCTTCAGGTTCAAGATGCTCGCCTTCGCCATCGGCGCCTCGATCGGTGGCGCGATGGGCGTGGTCTGGGCGGCCAAGGTCATCTCGCTGAACCCGAACGACTTCCTGTTCCTGCTGTCGGCGACGATCCTGGCCGCGGTGGTCATGGGTGGCGCGGGCAACCTTCCGGGTGTCATGCTGGGCGCGTTCATCGTCGCGTGGCTGCCCGAGCGCTTCCGTGGCCTGCAGGAATACCGCATGCTGATCTTCGGTGCGGTGCTGGTCGCTCTGATGATCTTCAGGCCGGAGGGTCTGCTGCCCTCCAGACAACGCAAGGCCGAGCTGAAGGAAGGTTCGGGCGGCATGGGCAGTCTCGGTGCAGAGGTCGCGGGGCCCGAGGCCAAGCCCGAGGTCGTTGAGGGGGCCAGCAAGTGAACCAGGAGAAGAAGGCCCTGCTCGAGCTGCGAGGGCTCACGATGCGCTTCGGCGGCGTGACGGCGCTGCGCGGCGTCGAGCTCACCGTCAACGAGGGCGAGATCTTCGCGCTGATCGGCCCGAACGGCGCCGGCAAGACCACGGTGTTCAACGTGGTCACCGGCGTCTACCAGCCGACCGAGGGCGAGGTGCGCTTCGAGGGCGAGAAGATCAGCGGCCTGAAGCGCTTCAAGATCACCAAGCGGGGCATCGCCCGTACGTTCCAGAACATCCGGCTGTTCCACAACATGTCGGCGCTGGAGAACGTCATGGTGGGCGCCGACGCGCACCACAGGTCGGGCATGGTCAGCGTGGCTCTCGGCCTGCCGTGGCACCGCAAGGCCGAGCGCGAGGGCCGCGAGCTGGCGATGGAGCTGCTGGAGTTCTGCGGCGTGGCCAGCCGGGCCGGCGACTACGCCAAGAATCTCGCCTACGGTGACCAGCGCCGGCTGGAGATCGCCAGGGCGCTGGCCACCAAGCCGAAGCTGCTGCTGCTCGACGAGCCCGCGGCGGGCATGAACCCCGCGGAGAAGGAGTCGCTGCAGCAGCTCATCAGGAAGATCCGGGACGCGGGGCGCACCGTCCTGCTGATCGAGCACGACATGAGCCTCGTCATGGGCATCAGCGACCGCATCGGCGTCATCGACTTCGGTCAGAAGATCGCGGACGGCCTGCCCGACGAGGTGCGGAACGACCCTCGGGTCATCGAGGCGTACTTGGGGGCACCCGCAGATGCTTCTTGAGGTCAAGGACATCCACGTCCACTACGGCAAGATCGAGGCGATCAAGGGCATCTCGGTCGAGGTCAACGAGGGCGAGATCGTCACACTCATCGGCGCCAACGGCGCGGGCAAGACGACCACGCTGAAGACCATCTCGGGCCTGCGCCCGCTGTCGTCGGGCTCGATCGTCTTCGACGGCAAGGACATCAGCAAGCTGGCCGGCCACAAGCGGGTCGAGGCGGGCCTGGGCCAGGCGCCCGAGGGCCGCGGCATCTTCCCCGGCATGTCGGTCCACGACAACCTGCTGATGGGCGCCTACTCGCGCAGCGGCGACATCGCCCCCGAGCTAAACGAGGCCTACGAGCTGTTCCCCAGGCTCGCCGAGCGGCGCAACCAGGCCGCGGGCACGATGTCCGGCGGTGAGCAGCAGATGCTGGCGATCGGCAGGGCGCTGATGGCCAAGCCGAAGGTGCTCCTGCTCGACGAGCCCTCGATGGGTCTGGCGCCGCTACTGGTCAAGCAGATCTTCGACATCATCGAGGAGATCAACCGCAGGGGCACGACGGTCCTGCTGGTGGAGCAGAACGCCCAGCAGGCGCTGCAACTGGCCCACCGGGCCTACGTGCTGGAGACCGGGAAGATCGTCAAGAGCGCTCCGGCGCACGACCTTCTCAACGACCCGGCCGTGCGCGCCGCCTATCTGGGCGGCGACCTGGGCGAGACCAGCCCCAACGGCCAGCAGCACTGACGTACGGCGCGGGCGGGGCCGTCCAGGTTCCGCCCGCGCTCACCTCACCCTCACGTGAGCGCCACCTGGACGCCGTCGGTGGTGGGATAGCCGATGGGCGGGTCACCGTACAGCTTGACCGCGGTGGGTCTGGCGTCCTTGGGGATGTCGAACCAGAGGTCCATCTCCATGCGCACGCCGGCGCCCACCGGGATCTCGACGGGCTGGCGTTTGGTGATCTGCGCGGTGTCGCTGATGGGGAATTCCCGCCCGTCGGCCGTGACGAGCCGCTGCTTGCGCGCGTCGAACCGGGACGTGGATCTTCCCGGGTTCTCCACCACGACACGGACAGTGACGAACTGCCCCTTGGCGGGCCACTCCGCGTGGCTGCCTGAGAGGCTGGCCTGGCCGGTCTGCAGGCCGATCACCTGAAATCGCGTGTCGCCGTCGGTGACGGGCGCCGCGTGGATCGGCACCTCGTTGACGCGGACCGGGCGGGCCGGCAGGTCGTAGGTCGGGCTGGCCTGAGGCTTCGCCGGTGGAGGTGCGGGGCTGCAGGCGGCCAGGAGGGCGCTCAGCGCCACGAGGGCGCACGCGGTGAGGACGGGTCGGCGCACGTCGCCACCGTACGAGGAGGGCGGGCAATGTGACAGGTGTCCGCCGCAAGAGATGTTGAGCCGATATTCGGTCTTCATCGAAAGACTTACGCTTGTAGGAAGTTGTCCGATTGTGTCTGAGCGGTGATCTGCCTGGTGACAAGCTTGCGGGAGCATCTCTGCGACAAGACCAGGAACCGAAGGGGACCGTTGTGAGTATGGGTACTCTTTCCCGCCGCGCGCTCGCGGCTGGCACGTTCGTCGTCGCGGGCGCGCTGACGCTCACGGCCTGTGGTGGCGGAGGCGGCACCACTGCCGCCAGTCCGGCGGCCACGGCGGCAACCGGGGCCTCCTCGGCGGCGGCCAGCCCGCAGAGCACGCTGGCGGCGATGGTGCCCGACGCCATCAAGTCGGACGGCAAGCTGATCGTCGGTGTCGACGCCTCCTACCCGCCGAACGAGTCGGTCGACCCCGCCACGCAGAAGATCGTGGGCTGGGACGTCGAGCTGGTGGAGGCCGTCGCGGGCAAGCTCGGCCTGACCGCCGAGTTCCAGAACGCCGGCTTCGACACGATCATCCCGGGCCTGCAGTCGGGCAAGTACGAGCTGGGCGCCTCCTCCTTCACGGACAACAAGGAGCGGGAGAAGGTCGTCGACTTCGTCACCTACTACTCCGCGGGCACCTCCTGGGCCACCCAGACGGGCAACCCGAAGGCGGTCAACCCCGCCGACGCCTGCGGCAAGAAGATCGGTGTGCAGCAGGGCACCGTGCAGGTCGACGACATCAAGGCCAAGAGCGAGGAGTGCACCAAGGCGGGCAAGCCCGCCATCGAGCAGGTCGTGCGCAAGCAGCAGACCGAGGTCAACGCCGACCTGGTGTCGGGCAAGATCGACGGCATGCTCGCCGACTCGCCCATCGTCGGCTACGCGGTCAAGCAGACCGGCGGCAAGCTGGAGATCATCGGCCAGGCCTACGACACCGCGCCCTACGGCTACGCCATCGGAAAGAACTCCGCGACCTTCAAGGACGCGTGGCTCGGCGCGCTGAAGGAGCTCATCGCGGACGGCACCTACAAGTCGATCCTCGACAAGTGGGGCGTCGGCGACGGTGCCATCACGGACCCGGTCATCAACGGAGCACAGGGATAACCCATGAGCGACACGGAGAGGGCACGCCCTGAGGTGATCAGGGCCGTGCCCGTCCGGCACCCCGGCCGGTGGGTGGCGGCGGCCGTCATCGTGGTGCTCGCCGCGATGCTGGTGAGCAACCTCATCACCAACCCGAACTACAACTGGCCCGAGCAGTGGCGGTACTTCCTGTCCGCGCCGGTCCTGAACGGCGTGCGCAACACGATCTGGCTCACGCTCGTGGCCATGGTCGGCGGCATCGGCTTGGGCGTCGTGCTCGCGCTGATGCGGATGTCGCCCAACCCGCTGATGCGCGGCACGGCGTGGGTGTACCTGTGGATCTTCCGCGGCACCCCGCTCTACACCCAGCTGCTGATCTGGAGCGCCATCGGGGCGCTGTTCCCGACGTTGAGCCTCGGCATCCCCTTCGGGCCGGAGTTCATCAGCTTCAGCACGCAGTCGCTGGTGGGGAATCTGGCCCTGGTGGCGGCGATCGGCCTGATCCTGAACGAGGCCGCCTACATGGCCGAGATCATCAGGGCCGGCATCGTGTCGGTCGATCCCGGCCAGCAGGAGGCCTCCCAGGCGCTGGGCATGACCCGCATGCAGACGATGCGCAGGATCGTCCTGCCGCAGGCGATGCGCGTCATCGTGCCGCCGACGGGCAACGAGGCCATCTCGATGCTGAAGAACACCTCGCTGGTGGCGGCCGTGCCGTACCTCGAGCTGACCTTCACCGCGCAGACGATCTACGCCTCGACCTATCAGGTCATCCCGATGCTGATCATGGCGTGCATCTGGTACCTGATCCTTTCCTCGATCATGATGGTGGGGCAGTACTACCTGGAGCGCCACTTCGCCAGGGGAGCGCACCCTGGCGGCGGCCGGGTCAGGATCATAGGCGGTGCGGCGTGAGCGATGTGATGGTCAGGGCCGAGCAGGTCTGCAAGAACTTCGGCCACGTCGAGGTGCTCAAGGGCATCGACCTCGAGGTGCGCAACGGCGAGGTGATGTGCGTCATCGGCCCGTCGGGATCGGGCAAGTCCACCTTCCTGCGCTGCATCAACCACCTGGAGAAGATCAACGCCGGCCGCCTGTGGGTCGACGGCAAGCTGATCGGCTACCGCGAGCACGGCGGCAAGCTGCACGAGCTCAAGGAGAAGGAGGTCGCCGCGCAGCGCAAGGACATCGGCATGGTGTTCCAGCGCTTCAACCTCTTCCCGCACATGACCGCGCTGGAGAACGTCATGGAGGCGCCCCAGCGGGTCAAGCGGGAGTCCTCGGCCGCCGTCCGCGCCAGGGCCGCCGAGCTGCTGGAGCGGGTCGGGCTGGGCGCGAAGATGCGCAACTACCCCGCCCAGCTGTCCGGCGGCCAGCAGCAGCGCGTGGCGATCGCCAGGGCGCTGGCCATGCAGCCGAAGCTCATGCTCTTCGACGAGCCGACCTCCGCGCTCGACCCCGAGCTGGTCGGCGAGGTCCTCGACGTCATGAAGGGACTGGCGCGGGAGGGCATGACCATGGTCGTGGTCACCCACGAGATGGGCTTCGCGCGCGAGGTCGGCGACTCGCTGGTGTTCATGGACGACGGCGTCGTCGTCGAGAAGGGGGCGCCGCGCGAGGTGCTGGGCAATCCGCAGCACGAGCGGACGAAGCTGTTCCTGTCGAAGGTGCTCTAGCCGTAAGGGGCAACCCGGGGGGGCCTTTGGGACCGTGCAGGGCTTCCCCGGCCCCACACGTTTTCTACTCGGCCTCCCCGCGGGTCTGTCGGCACCACCGTAGCGATCCCCGGGGCGGGCGCGCAAAGAATAGGCACAAGTCGCGCCTGTGACTCACGCGTCCCGCAGCATGCAGGTGATGCGCGAGGTGCACACCCGGCGGCCCTGCTCGTCGGTGATCACCACCTCGTAGCTCGCCAGTGACCTGCCGCCGTGCAGCATGGTGCCCACGCCGGTCACGTAACCCTCGGTCGCGGACCTGTGGTGGGTGGCGTTGATCTCGATCCCCACCGCGATGCGCCGGGGTCCGGCGTGGATGGCCGCGCCGATCGAGCCGATCGACTCGGCGAGGACCACCGAGGCGCCGCCGTGCAGCAGGCCGTACGGCTGGGTGTTGCCTTTCACCGGCATCCTCGCCACCACCCGCCCGGCGGCGGCCTCGAGGAACTCGATGCCCATGCGCTCGCCGATCGTGCCCTTGTTCAGCTCGTTCACCGCTGCCACGTCGAACGTCAAGGGGATGCCTCCTGTGCCTAGAGCTCACGTTTTCTGTCGCACATGGAGACTAGGCTGCGAGTGTGCCGAAGAGTGAAGTGACCCCCGCCCGTCCGTGCCTGTTGCTCCTGGATGGGCATTCCCTTGCCTATCGGGCGTTCTACGCCTTGAAGGATGCCAACCTGATGACCACCGACGGTCAGCACACCGAGGCGGTCTACGGGTTCACCTCCATGCTGACCAACATCCTGCGGGATGAGCAGCCGACCAACGTGGTGGTGTGCTTCGACCGGTCCGAGCCCACGTTCCGGCATGCCGAGTACGCCGACTACAAGGCCAACCGCAGCGAGACGCCGGAGGACTTCCGCGGCCAGATGCAGCTGATCTTCGAGCTGCTCGACACGCTGCGCATCCCGCGGCTGTCGCTGGCCGGCTACGAGGCGGACGATTTGATCGCCACGCTGGCCACCCGCGCCGCCGCCGAGGACATGAACGTCCTGATCGTCACCGGCGACCGCGACGCGCTCCAGCTGGTCAGCCCCGCGGTCACGGTGCTGATGACCCGGCGCGGCATCAGCGACATGACCCGCTTCACTCCCGAGGCCGTGCAGGAGAAGTACGACCTGACCCCGCAGCAGTATCCCGACTTCGCCGCGCTGCGCGGCGACCCCAGCGACAACCTGCTGAGCATCCCCGGCGTGGGCGAGAAGACCGCGGCCAAGTGGGTGCGCGAGTTCGGCTCGCTGACCGCCCTCATCGACCGGGTCGACGAGGTCAAGGGCAAGGTCGGCGACAAGCTGCGCGAGCACGTCGCCCAGGTCCTGATGAACCGGCGGCTGACCGAGCTGCTGCGCGACGTGCCCCTCGAGGCCGACCTGGCCGAGCTGCGGCAGGGCACCTGGGACCGCGAGGAGATCAACAAGCTGTTCGACTCCCTGCAGATCCGCGGCGAGCTGCGCGAGCGTGTCTTCAAGGTGCTCGGCACCGGCGAGGCGGAGCCCGAGCAGGGCTTCGAGGTCGAGACCGTGATCCTCGGCCCCGACAGGGTGGCCGGATGGCTGTCGGCGATGCCCGAGGGCCGCGCGGGAGTGGCCTTCCGCGGCGCCTACGGCAGCGGCCGCGGCCGCATCGACGGCATCGCGATCGCCTCGCCCGACGGCACGGCCGCCCACATCGACCCCACACGGCTCACCGAGGCCGACGAGAGCGCCCTCAGGGCGTGGCTGGGCGACGAGGCGAGGCCGAAGGCCGTCCACGACGCCAAGGGGCCCATGCTGGCCCTGTGGGCCCAGGGGATGGAGCTGAAGGGCCTGTCGTGCGACACGGCGCTGGCCGCCTACCTGGCCATGCCCGGCCAGCGCACCTTCGCCCTCGAGGATCTGGCCCGCCGCTACCTCCACCGCGACCTCAAGGTCGAGGAGGAGTCCGGCGGCCAGGCCGCGCTGTTCGGCGACGACGAGGACGCGCCCGCCAAGGACCTCGCCCTGCGCGCCCACGCGGTGCGCGAGCTGGCCGACTCGCTGGAGTCGTTCCTGGCCGGGCGGGGCGGCACCCAGCTGCTGGAGGACGTCGAACTCCCGCTGCTGAGCGTGCTGGCCGAGATGGAGCGGGCCGGCATCGGCGCCGACCGCGCCTACCTCGCGGGCCTGGAGGCCGAGTTCGGCGCCGCCGTCAAGCAGGCCGTCGAGGAGGCGCACCGCGTGGTCGGCGAGCCGTTCAACCTCGGCTCGCCCAAGCAGCTGCAGGAGATCTTCTTCGTCAGGCTCAACCTGCCCAAGACGAAGAAGACCAAGACCGGCTACACCACCGACGCCGACGCGCTCGCCTGGCTGGCCACGCAGACCGACCACGAGCTGCCGGTCATCATGCTGCGCCACCGCGACCAGCAGAAGCTGCGCACCACGGTCGAGGGGCTGATCAAGGAGATCTCCGACAACGGACGCATCCACACGACGTTCAACCAGATCGTCGCCGCCACCGGGCGCCTGTCGAGCGAGAAGCCCAACCTGCAGAACATCCCGATCCGCACGTCCGAGGGCCGCCGCATCCGGCAGGGCTTCGTCGTCGGGGAGGGCTACGAGACGCTGCTGACGGCCGACTACAGCCAGATCGAGCTGCGGATCATGGCCCACCTGTCGGGCGACGAGTCGCTGATCGCCGCCTTCGAGTCGGGCCACGACTTCCACCAGGCGACCGCCGCCCGCGTCTTCGACCTGCCGCCCGAGCAGGTCGACGGCGAGCTGCGGGCCCGCATCAAGGCGATGAACTACGGCCTGGCCTACGGGCTGTCCGACTTCGGCCTGTCGGGCCAGCTCAACATCCCCGTCGCCGAGGCCAGGGCGCTCAAGGAGGAGTACTTCGAGGAGTTCGGCGGGGTCCGCGACTTCCTGCACGAGATCGTCACCCAGGCCCGCAAGGACGGTTACACCGAGACCATCATGGGCCGCCGCCGCTACCTGCCCGACCTGACCAGCGACAACAGGCAGCGGCGGGAGATGGCCGAGCGGATGGCGCTCAACGCGCCGATCCAGGGCTCGGCGGCCGACATCATCAAGGTCGCGATGCTCCACGTGAGCCAGGCGCTGCGCGAGGAGGGGCTGCGCTCGCGCATGCTGCTGCAGGTGCACGACGAGCTGGTCTTCGAGGTGGCCCCTGGCGAGCTGGAGACGCTCCGCCAGGTCGTCTGCGACCAGATGAACTCGGCCTACAGCCTGCGCGTGCCCCTGGAGGTCTCTGTCGGCGTCGGCCGCACCTGGGAGGACGCCGGCCACTGACCGCCGGGCGTCCGGCCGGGGATGCCCGCCGGGCGCACCGACGGGGGTGCCTGTACGCGCACGCGAGAGGCCACCGCGCCCGTTTCACGGGACAGGCTCCCGTGCCTGTACGGCACGCAGGGGAGAGGCCCCATGCCTGTGCGCGCGGGAGAAGTCCCCGTGCCTGTACGGCACGCGGGGGAGAGGCCACTCTGGGCACGGGGCCGGCGCCCGTCCATCACGCCGCTCCAGCCCCGCGGGGCCGGGGTGGCGGACGCCGGGGTCGTCGGCCGCCTTCCTCGGACCGCGGGCGGACGCTCGCGCGCGGCCTGCCGTGGCCGCTGCCGCCGGCCACGGGGGTGACTGACGGGCTGTTCGTCTCGGGGGAGCGGCGCTTCCCGCGCCCTCGGCACGGCGCCTGTCCGCCGGCGAACGACCTGCCCAGGTTGTCCTGCCGGAGGCCCGTGCGCTCCGTTTGGGCCTGGCGGGTGTCCTTCCGGAGGCCCGTGCGCTGCGTCCGAGCCTGGCGGGTGTCCTTCCGGAGGCCCGTGCGCTCCGTCCGGGCCGGGCGGGTCTCCTCCTGAACGCTCGTGCGCTGCGTCCGGCGCGTGGCCGTCCGGATGCGCGGCGCTCGGCGTGACTCGGTCGGCGTGACTCGCTCGGGATCCTGACCTCGCCCGTGACCCGCCCGGCCGGGGATGCGCCCTGCTCGTGACGGGTGGGTGCCTCGGCTGGACAGGGCCGGCCTGTGCGGGAAGCGCTCGGCGCGGGGTTGCGGCCGCCGGCGGCGGGCAGCGGCAGGGGAATGTGACCACCGGGCGGATCGATCATGAAAGCCTCTGAGCCGTTCTGGTCTAGGCTGAGATGGTTGGTCTGCCCCCGATCGGCACGGGAGTTCAGTGCGGAATTCAGCGTTGCTCACGCGGATCATCGGGATAGCCAACGTCGTGGTCATCACGATCGCGATCGCCACCCTCTTACTGCTGCCCACAGCCGGCGAGCCCACCGTCGGGCAGGCCGCGACGGTCGGCACGGCCAAGCCGTCAGGGAACGCTCCTGCGACCCCCGAGGCGGAAGCGGACCTGCCCAGTTCCGACCGGCCGCCCCCGGTCACCGCCACGCCGGAGTTCGCCAAGCAGGTGAAGGCCAACGAGCTCGGCCTGGTCCCGGCGATCATGTATCACCGGATCATGAAGAAGCGGTTCGCGTCGATCGACCGCACGCCCTCGCAGTTCCGCCAGGAGCTGGAGAAGCTGGCCAGGCAGGGGTACGTCCCGATCACCGCCAAGGAGTTCGTGACCGGCGACATCGCGGTGCCGGCCGGCAAGTTCCCCGTCGTGCTCACCTTCGACGACGGCCACCCGAGCCACTTCGCGCTGGACGGCGCGGGCATGCCGAAGAAGGACACCGCCGTCGCGATCATCTACGACGTGGCCAGGAAGTACCCCGGCTTCCGGCCCGTGGCCACCTTCTGGGTCAACCGCCAGCCGTTCGGGCTGCAGCGGCAGGACGACCAGGCCAGGGCCGTCCGGTGGCTGACCGACCACGGCTTCGAGGTGGCCAACCACACCTGGGGCCACCCCAACCTGGCCGTGCTGCCGGACAAGAAGGTCAGGGAGCAGATCGTCAGGCTGCAACGGCTGCTGAAGAAGCTCGGCGCGCCGGAGGGCGACACGCTCGCGCTGCCGTTCGGCTCCATGCCGCACCCCAAGAAGATCGCCAGGGCCGGATCATGGAACGGCACCGGATATGATTTCGCCGGCGTCTTCCTCGCAGGAGCGGAGCCCTCCGTTTCGCCTTACGCGAAAAATTTCGATCGGGGTGCGATCCAACGCATCCAGAGCAACGGCAAACGGGGCGAATGCCGGAAGTGGTGCTCGGAGTACTGGCTGGAATGGCTGAACAAGCACCCTGGTGAGCGCTACGTCTCCGATGGAGACCCACAGCGGATCTCCATCCCACGGAAATCTGCGGGTAATATCGCTGCCAAGCGGAGAGCCCAGCTCAACGCCTACTAGGCGGCCTCACGCGGCTTTGCGCCCGTTGCACTCCCGTGTCCTCGGATTGACCCCGCCCGCCAGGTCTCATATGCTGATCGCTGCGCTGTGGGCTCGCGCGCGCCTCAGACGGAGCGGGCTCGCGCTCGGTCTCGTCGATGACGTCATCCTCGGCTTGATGCGGAAGAGAGCCTGCTGCGCATCCGCCACATCGACATCTGTCCGCGTTCGGAGCAATTCCACACATGACGAGCAGCACCGAGGCCACCTCGAGCACCCCGCAGGTAGCGGTCAACGACATCGGTTCCGAAGAGGCCTTCCTCGCCGCGATCGACGAGACCATCAAGTACTTCAACGACGGCGACATCGTCGAGGGCACCGTCGTCAAGGTCGATCGAGACGAGGTCTTGCTCGACATCGGTTACAAGACCGAGGGTGTCATCCCCTCGCGTGAGCTCTCGATCAAGCACGATGTCGACCCGGCCGACGTTGTCGAGGTCGGCGAGCACGTCGAGGCCCTCGTTCTCCAGAAGGAGGACAAGGAGGGTCGCCTGATCCTGTCCAAGAAGCGCGCCCAGTACGAGCGCGCCTGGGGCACGATCGAGAAGATCAAGGACGAGGACGGCATCGTCACCGGTACCGTCATCGAGGTCGTCAAGGGTGGTCTCATCCTCGACATCGGCCTGCGCGGCTTCCTGCCGGCGTCCCTGGTCGAGATGCGCCGTGTTCGCGACCTGCAGCCCTACGTCGGCCGCGAGCTCGAAGCCAAGATCATCGAGCTGGACAAGAACCGCAACAACGTGGTCCTGTCCCGCCGCGCCTGGCTCGAGCAGACCCAGTCCGAGGTCCGCCAGACCTTCCTCAACACCCTCCAGAAGGGCCAGGTCCGCAAGGGCGTCGTGTCCTCGATCGTCAACTTCGGTGCGTTCGTGGACCTCGGCGGCGTCGACGGTCTGGTTCACGTGTCCGAGCTGTCCTGGAAGCACATCGACCACCCCTCCGAGGTCGTCGAGGTCGGCCAGGAGGTCACCGTCGAGGTTCTCGACGTCGACATGGAGCGCGAGCGCGTCTCCCTCTCGCTCAAGGCGACGCAGGAAGACCCGTGGCAGCAGTTCGCCCGCACCCACCAGATCGGCCAGGTCGTGCCGGGCCGCGTCACCAAGCTGGTGCCGTTCGGTGCGTTCGTCCGCGTCGAGGAGGGCATCGAGGGCCTGGTCCACATCTCCGAGCTGGCCGAGCGCCACGTGGAGATCCCCGAGCAGGTCGTCCAGGTCGGCGACGAGATCTTTGTCAAGATCATCGACATCGACCTCGACCGTCGTCGCATCAGCCTCTCGCTGAAGCAGGCCAACGAGGGCGTCGGCGCCGAGGTCGAGTTCGACCCGACGCTGTACGGCATGGCGGCCACGTACGACGACCAGGGCAACTACATCTACCCCGAGGGCTTCGACCCGGAGACCGGGGAGTGGCTCGAGGGCTTCGACAGGCAGCGTGAGGAGTGGGAGCGCCAGTACGCCGAGGCGCAGACCCGCTTCGAGGCCCACAAGAAGCAGATCGAGGAGGCCCGCAAGGCCGAGGCTGAGGCTGGTGAGGTCCCCTCGTCCTACAGCGGCGAGACCCAGGCCCCGTCCAGCAGCAGCTCGTCCTCGGCTCCGGCCGCGGGCGCGCTCGCCTCGGACGAGGCTCTCGCGGCCCTGCGCGAGAAGCTCGCCGGCGGGCAGAGCTGACGCTCTACCCTCGCTCGACCTGAGCTAGCCGAAAGGCCCCGCACGACCTTCGTGCGGGGCCTTTCCCGTTCCCGCGCTTCTTTCTTGTGGTTCCGGTAGGGCGACTCGCTTTCTTCCCCGTGCGGCGCGTTGCCTTCGTTCCCCGTGCGGCGGGTTGCCTTCGTTCCCGTACGGCGGGGCGCTTTCCTTCCCGTACGGCAAGCCGTGCCACGCGCCACCCTGGGCACGGGGCCGGGGCCTGTCCAGGGATACGCGTCACCGAGCGCACGTGGCTGGCCGCCCCAACGGACCAGGCACACCGAGCCACCCCCGTTCGACGGGTCCGGCGACCGGGCCGGGAGAGCAGCGAGTAGCCGGCAGCCGGTAGCCATCGGCACGGCGCGGAAGCCTTACCGGGGTGCGGGGAAGCATCGGCCCGGGTGCATCCGGTGGGTCGGTGTGGGTGGTGTTCGTTAGCTCGGGGTCAGCGGCGGCGGGTGATGACGTGGCGGCCGAGGCGCTGCAGGGGGGACTCCACGCAGCGGTAGGTCAGCCAGCTGGCCCCCAGCACCAGCACCACATACAGCGCGGCCATCCCCGCCTGGACGGGCAGCGCGGCCCGGCGCAGATCCCCCGTCACGACGACGAAGGCCTTCAGCAGCGGATGATGCAGCAGGTAGAGCGAATAGCTGATCGTTCCGAGCCACGCCAGGAAGCGGAACGGAAGGCGCCGCCGCAACACCATCGCCCCCGCGAACGTCGCGGCTGCCAGGGCGATCGTGGTGATCCACACGCCGGGCCGTACCCACCACCAGCCGGCCTGGGTCGCCCACGCGGGTGCCACCGCGACGAGGGCGGCCGTGACCGCGACGGGCCACAGCGCGCCCTCGCCCCGCTCCCACCGCTGGATGGCGGTCCCGGCGAACATGACGGCGAGGATGGCCAGCCCGAACCACGGCACCCTGCTCGTCAGCACCAGCAGGGCCAGGGCGCCGGCGCCCATGACCCAGGCGGCGAGCTTCACGAACCTGCCGCTGACCAGGCACGCGAGACCGACACCGAAGACCGCGAACGCCGACCACGAGGGCCAGGGGCCCGGCGGGACCGGCGCGGCGGCCATGACCAGTCCGCTGACCACGGCGGCCGCGCCGAACACGATCGCGATCGGGCCGCTGCGGCGGTGCCCTCGAGCGACGAACAGCATGGTGACCACCAGGTAGAAGACCATCTCGTAGGCGAGGGTCCACATGGTGTCGACCAGGGCGGCGGTGCCGAGGACGTCCTGGAGCATCGTGGCGTGCGCGGCGACCGAGGACGGCTCCCGCGGGACGTCCACGCGGACCGGGATCCACCACGAGGTGGCCAGCACCACGGCGATCACGGTGAGATAGAGCGGGTAGAGGCGGAAGATCCTGCCGATCCAGAAGCCGCCGACGTCGCCGCGGCGTTCGAGGGAGGTCGGGATGATGTAGCCGCTGACGAGGAAGAAGACCAGCACGCCGTACATGCCGAGGTTGAACCAGTACGGCCGCAGCGACGGGATCACCCACGGCAGCATGTGCTCGGCCAGTACGGCGACCGCCCCGATGCCGCGGAGCGCGTCCAGCCACGCCAGACGCGACAGAACGGGAGTTCCGCTCGGTGGCGCCAATGTGCTGGCAAAGGACATTTAGCCAACTTATCGGACCTGCCCGGCCAATCGCCCCCGCCCGAGACACGCTTCCCATGCCGACGATCGATTCCCTGGACGCAGGAAAAGGCCCTCGCTCACGGCCGATCGACCTTCTCCGCGGTGGATGCGCTTCCCGATGCCCGGCCCGATGCCCGGCCCGATGCTTGGCCCGATGCTTGGCCCGATGCTTGGCCCGATGCTTGGCCCGATGCCCGGCCCGATGCTCGGTTCCGTGGCCGGGGCCGGGGCCGAAGGGCTGATCGGCGCGGCTGGGTTCTCCGGGAGGGGGTTCAAGATCTGCCCCGCCGGCGGGCGGGCTCTCGCCGGGCTCGCCCTCGGCATCCCGCAGACCATCGACGTCTCCGCCTTCGCCCCCGCCCGCTTCGCCCAGGGAAAGCCGATCTCACCCCCGTACGGGTACACCGCCGACCGGACCCAGCTCCCTGCGGACGGGCAGCAACCGGGCCAGCAGGGCCGTGGCCAGCCCGGCGATCAGCGCGGCCTCCAGCATGCGCTCCAGGATGAGCATGTGGATCATCCACGGCAGCGCCGCCCTCATGGGGAGCACCACCAACTCCAGCACGAGGGCGTACAGCACCGCGGCGGCCAGCCCTGTCACCATGCCCTTCGCGACCGGCGACGTCCCGGACAACCCGGCCACGCCGGCCGCGAGGGCGGCGCCGAAAGCGGCTCCGGCCGCGATGAAGCCCGACAGGGTGGTGCCAGGGCTCTGGAAGACGTAGCCGTTGACCGTGCCCGACACCAACGCCGTGATCACCGCCGCGGCGGCTCCGCAGCCCAGAGCCAGGGCGATGCGGCCATTGCGGCGGGGCATCGGCGGCCGGCGTTCGCCGAGGGTGGCCAGACGTACCGCCATCGGGGCCAGCATGAGCAGGACGATGGCGATCAGCAGCAGGACGCCCGGCGACAGCCGGGTGTCCAGCACGATCTGCGCGCTGATCAGGACGTGTGCCAGCGGGTCGGATACGGCCGGATATTTCTGGACATGGGCGATGATGATGTCGGTCTGGATGCCGTAGAACGTCCGCGCGCTCAGCGTCACCACCGCCGCGATCAGCAACAGCAGCGCCAGCGCCGAGCACAGGCCCTGCACCCGCGGCGCCCACACTCTCGCCACCCACCGCACCCAGACCCCCAGCAGCAGGCCCGCCACCGCCAGCACCACCAGCCCGGCGAGCTGCACCGACACGGGGAACGGGGCCAGCGCGTGGTCCGTCATCCTGCTCGGGGCCAGAACCCAGCCACCCGCCAGCCCCACGGCCAGGCCCAGCGGCACGTGCACGGCGTCGCTCTCCGCCCCCACGGCCCGCAACGCCCGCAATCCCAGCGCGACGGCCAGCAGCAGGGCGAACACCTCCGCCGGCCACGGCAACGTGTTGGTGCGTCCCTGCGCGGTCAGCGACGTGGCAGGATCCATGGTCAGAGAGAAGCAGCCGCCCAGGGCCAGCGGAAAGACGAAGCCCTGGCGTACCAGCGGCGCCTGATCGTCCAGCGCGGCCCGGCGTACGGCGAGATGCGGGTGGGTGCGCACCCGCAGCGACACCGGCCACCGGCGCGGAGCCGGCGCCTCCTCGAACAGGCGGCGCAGCGGCGTCGCGTCCTCCTGCCACGACAACACGCGGGCGTCGGCCATCAGCTCACGCGACTGCAGCACCACCGAGCGGGTCAGCCACGACAGCACCGCCAGTCCGGCGATCTGGGCGGCGAACAACCACGACAGCACCACGTTCGAGCCGAACGGCATCTGCTCGGACCGCAGGAACGGCGCATGCTCCGACAGCACCCCGATCACGGCGGCGAGCAGGCCCGGCACGAGAATCACCGCGGCGTACGACCGCCACATCGCCAGCGTCACCGCCGTGATGTCCAGATCCCTGTTGCGCACGTGCGCCAGCTCGTGCAGCACCACCGCACGGAACAGCGGCCGATCGCGCTCGAACAACATCAAGGTGCCCCGGCTGATCACGACATACCTGTGCCCGGCCCGGCCGAACGCCAGCCCGGCCACCGCGGGGTTGAGCACGTCGAGCAGGAAGACGACCCGGCGGCCGCCGAGCACCTCCTCGGACATCCGCCGCAACTCATCGTGGACCTCGCCGACGACCGGACGCAGCCGCCGGCGGCGGATCCGCCAGGCCGGGCCGAACCAGTACTGCAGCCCTGTGAGCAGGATGAGCGTCGCGAAACAGAGCAACGTGCCCGGCCGGAGATCCTGGTCGGCCGCACGGCTCATCACCTCGCACGCAGGATCGTCCCGGCCCTTCAGCGCCGCCAGCAGGCACGCCTCCCTGACCTTTGCCGCGACCTCCGGCCCATGCGTCGACAGCAGGTCGAACACCCCTGGCCGGTAGATCGCGGTCGTCGCGAACGCCAGACTGATCAGCAGGACGAACGCGGACGCGGTGGCCGACGGGATGCGGCCGTTCATGACGGCTTGCGGGCGAGCTCACTCACCACCGCATCGGCCAGTGCGTCGGCCTGTGCCTCCGACATGCCCATCCGGCGCGCCTTCCGGTACGCGACCTTCCGGATCTCCGCCAGCCGGGCCGGAGACAACGGCGGCGGGCCCTCGGGCAGCTCCCTCGGACGACGGCGCAACCGGCCGATCAGCCGGCCGGTCCACGAGCCGACATCCTTGCCCACATCCATGAGCACCGTGGTCACGACGCCGGAGACGATCGCCGTCACCAGCATCTCGTCCACCCCTGGCAGCCCGAACCCGAGCGGCTCCCGATGAGGCCTCGACCTGTTCCTGCCGCCGAGCGCGTCCCAGGTCTGGTCGAACAGGGGCGATTCGGAGGGAGCGATTCTCATCACGACTCGACGGCTGAGATCCTTGGCGAACACATCGGACACCTGGGCCTCCAACGCGGGAATTCTGGTCCCTGAAATATAGGCAGCCCCGAGGTCCGCTGTCTGGTGAATCATTACACGCTGGACCAGCTCGCACTCTTCGCCACTTTTACCGCATAGCGCACCCCGGGGCTTGCGGCAAGACCCGGGGCATGCTGCCTCATCGCGCGCGCACGGATGGTCGTGCTCTCGCTGGGGCCTGGTGAAGGGACGAAAAACTACGTCCGGGTATGCCCCCCGGGTCGAAAGAAATCGGCTGGTCCCTGGCTCCCCGAGTCGACCAGCCGAGGAAACAAGCGCCGCTGTGGACCGCGGCTCGCTGCCCGGGTCGGTGCGCGATCTGAAGGCCGTTCGCATCCGGGGCATCCTGCGCCGTCTGGCCGCCGCCGGGCTGGTCACGCTCGCCGACAAGGGTTACGTCGGCGCGGGTGAGCATGTGCGTGTGCCGGTACAACGGGAAGAACAAGCCCGCCTCGCAGAAGGGCGCGAACTCCGCCCACGCCAAGCTGCGCGGCCCCGGCGAGCGCGCCAATGCGCGACTGAAGACCTGGCGTATCCTCCGCGAGCTCCGCTGCTGCCCACTTCGCGCAGGCCGTCAAGGCGATTCTCGTACTACAGCTTCTCGAGACCGCTGAAACGGGCATCACGATGCCGGTAAGGGCGCGACCGGAGCACGAATGTGAATACGCACTTTCCCGTCCCGCTATCGCGGTGAAAGGCCGTGACAACGTGCGACCTCAACCGGGAATGGCGGCTGCTGGAAGTAAGGATTCGTCAGCCGCGTACAGGCCCGGTATATCCACGCGATGCCCGATGGGCTTCACCGGGTACGGCGGCTCCGGGTCGTCGGGTCAAGCTCATCGCAGGCGTGACCGGTACACCTGCCTGGCCCGCTCGTACACGGCGAGGTGGTCGGCGTGCTGCTCCTTGCTCTCGAACCGGCCGAACTCCGCGATCAGCTCCTCCAGCCGGTCGAGCCACGCCAGGCACCAGCGCACGTCCGACTCCCGGGCCACATGGTCGCCCGCCACGTCCAGGTAGACGGGGCTGGTGTGCGCGTAGGCGCCGCACCGGGCCTGCGAGCGTGGGTGCGGACCGCCGCTCGCGACGGCCACCACGTAGGTCGGCTCGCCCACCGCCAGCGTCGTCGTCAGCCGGCCGGGCGGTCCTTCGGCGACGACGCCGTCGGCGGTGCGGATCTCCAGCCGCTCCACCTCGGGCCCGATGGACACCACCTCGATCTCCACCCGGGTTCCCGGCGCCAGGTCCAGCGTGTCGCCAGGCTCGTGGCCGTTCACGGTGAGCCCGAGCCACGGCCCGGTGGTGGCGAACGTGCGGCCGAGCAGTACCGCCTCCATGTACGACTCCGCGGTGAGCGGCCCGTCCACGTGCGCGTACACCCGAGCCCATCCTGGAGGGCCGGATGCGGTGCCGCGCCGGCAGAAGGACAGCACGGCGTCGGTGCCGGCCGTGACCGCGAGCCGATTGCCGGCCCCGACCAGGTGGCGGTAGACCACCGCCGTCCCCTGGATCGACGAGTGGTTGAGCACGTCGAGCGTGTCGACCAGTCCGAGAGCGGCGTCGGCGACGATCTCCCTGGCGGAGCAGTCACGCCCGCGGTCGAGGACCGCCTCGGGCGGGTCGTCGTCGGAGACCGGTTGGTGGAACGGATGACCGTAGCCCGTCATCGCGCCCAGGGCGCGAAGTTCCTCCAGCGCCGTCGCGTTCGGCGGCCAGTCGGCCTCGCCCGCGAAGCCCGAGTGGTAGCGCTCGGGCAGGCCGCGCGGCCCGAACGCGCTGAAGTGGCCCACCAGGTCGTTGCGGTACTCGACGCCGAGCCGGGCGATGTGCTCGCTGTCGGACCATGGCAGGTCGCGGCCCACCCAGTGGGCCAGCGCCTCCAGGTCGTAGACCCGCCGACCCGCCACGTTGCCCGCGACCAGCCCGAGCACGTGCAGGCCCTCGCCGTGCTGCGCCGCCGCCGCCAGCCGGGGAGCGGCGGGCTCCTCTCCCATCCAGTTGAGGTGGACGTGCAGGTCGCCGCCGTACCAGCCGTGGGCCGCCGCGTCGTAGAGCCGCTCGGGTGTCAGCTCCACCAGCGTCTCCTCTCCCGCGGCAGGCGTGAGCGACACACCCGACTCGGTGTACTCCATGCCGCGCGTGACGCGCACCCTGACCGGCTCGGCCGGCACCTCCACCACCAGGTCGTCGCCGTGGAAGTACGGCCGCAGGTGCGCGTCCACCTTGTGCGGCGCACCCTCGGGATACCAGCCCTGCCCGTCCACGCCGGTGATGCTCCACCGGCACGGCAGGCCGGCGCGCAGCCGTAGCCTGGCCGCAGGCGCCCGCCTGGCTATCGGCGCGAGGTCCACCGCCTGGCCGCCGACCCGTACCTCGCGTGCGGCCTCGACCACCTTGGCGCCGCGCGGGGCCACCTCGTGGGCGACGCCGTCCACGACGACCGTGACCGGCTCCTCCCGGCTGGAGTCGAGCAGGAGGGCCGTCCGGAACGGCGCGTCGCCGAGCACGACCCTCGTGCGGGCCTCCAGGGTGACACCTTCAGGTGTGAGGCGCAGCGCCGGCAGGTGGCCGAGCACGTCGCCCCCGAGCCCGTCGCGCACGGCCCTGTCCACGTCCACCTCGCCGAGCCGGTCCTCCAGCTCGCCGGGGGAGGCGCCGGGGTGCCGCTCGGCGAGCTGCCGCAGGGCGGCGGTCACGTAGTTGTAGCGCCGGTCGAGGAAAACGGTGGCGCGGGCCTGGACGACGTACCCCAAGGGTGCCTCACCCCAGGTGAGGCCGTGCCTGTCGCGCAGGTCGCGGTAGTCGGCGACCGCGCGGGCCACCGGCTCGGGAAGCATCGGATCGTCACACATGCGTCACTCCTGGTCGACGGAGCATCTCGATCTTCATCAGGTGCCGGATGGTCGAGGCCGGGCAGCGTGGCCCTTGCCGCTCGGGTTCTGGTTCATGATCGTCATGTGGACGCGTTGCACCCGGCTCAGCGGCCCGTGATCGCGACCCGGCGTCGCCAGGTTCTCATGAGGGGGAGGGCGGCGATAGTGCCCGCCACTCCGTACATCGCGATCGCGGCCGACGGTCCGGCGAGATCGGCAAGCGGGCCGCTGAGCGGCACGCCCAGCCCCTGTGCCGCGGTGAGCCCGGAGGCCGCCACGCCGACCGCCTGGCCGCGCCGCTCGGCCGGGGCGATGCGGACGAACTCTGCGCGGGGGCCGAGGTGGCGGGGCTGCCTGCCCTGTCCGGAGGGTGGGTGGCCGGTAGGGTGGGCGCATGATCGTGCGGGCGGTGGCACGCGATGCGGGACAGATCCTGACGGTGCAGCGGGCGGCCTACGTCACCGAGGCCCAGCTGTACGGTGACCCGTTCATCCCCCCGCTGGTCGAGTCGGTGGAGCAGGTGCGCGCCGCGATCGAGTCGGCCGTGGTGCTCAAGGCGACCGACGGCGAGCGGATCGTCGGCGCGGTCAGGGGCCGGCTGGCCGGCACCGCCTGCCGGGTCGGGCGGCTGGTGGTCGCGCCGGACGCGCAGGGCCGCGGCGTCGGCACCGCCCTGCTGGAGGCCCTGCACGAGGCGGTGCCGGAGGCGGCGGCGTTCGACCTGTTCACCGGTCACCTGTCGGAGGGCAACCTGCGCCTGTACCGTCGCCTGGGCTACAGGGAGACACACCGGGAGCGGATGGACGATCACCTCACGCTGGTGCACATGCGGCGAGATTGATCTGCGGGGCCGCTCGGCGGATAGGCTCTGCCTGTGCTGAAAGTGGGTCTGACCGGCGGCATCGGGTCGGGTAAGAGCGAGGTCTCCAAGCGGCTGGCGCAGCGCGGCGCCGTGGTCATCGACGCCGACAAGATCGCGCGTGAGGTGGTCGAGCCCGGCACGCAGGGGCTGGCCAGGGTGGTGGCCGCGTTCGGCGAGGAGATCCTGCGCCCGGACGGCTCGCTCGACAGGGAACGGCTGGGCTCGATCGTGTTCGCCGATCCCGACAAGCTGGCCACGCTGAACGGGATCGTCCATCCCCTGGTGGGTGAGCGCGTCGCGCGGCTGCAGCAGGACGCGCCCGACGACGCCGTGGTGGTCTACGACGTGCCGCTGCTGGTGGAGAACAAGCTGGCCCCCATGTACGAGGTGGTGATCGTGGTCGACGCCGCCGACGAGGTCCGGCTCGAGCGGCTGACCCGGGTGAGGGGCATGTCCGAGCAGGACGCGAGGGCGCGGATCGCCGCCCAGGCCGGCAGGGAGGAACGGCTGGCGGTCGCCGACGTCGTGATCCCGAACGAGGGCTCGCTGGACGACCTGGACGCCCGGGTCGCCGAGGTGTGGCGGCGGCTCACGGGTTGACCGTCGCGACGTGGTCGCGGTAGGGGTCGAGGTGGTCGAGCGCGATGCGGGTGACCTCCAGCAGGTCGGCCGGGGCCAGGTCCACGGCCACCCCGAGGGCGGCGAACAGCTGGTGGGCCTCCTCGACGGTGGGTGTGTCGCCGAGCGGGGTGGCGCGCTCCAGCGGGAGCCGCCGGGCCTGGCTGAGGCTGTTCTCCAGCTCGGTGGCCCACAGGTTGTAGTGGGGGCTGCCGCGCGGGATGGACACGGCGGGGAAGGCGGGGCCGCGCTGGGTGATGATGAGGCGGCTCCACGACAGGTCCCAGCGGAACAGCGAGAGGGTCTGGGAGACCCGGACCTCGATGTCGAGTAACTGCCGGTTGCGCTGGCGGTACCAGCAGGCGGCCAGGATGGTGGCGTACAGCTCCTGGCGGGTGCCCAGGTCGGTCCAGGTCTTCTCCTCGGTGCCGGCCGGGGCGAGGTCCCGGTGGAGGCGGGTGTAGGCGGCACACAGGTCGAGGTCGGCCGGGTCGAGGATCTCCAGGCGGAAGGTCAGCTTCCTGCGCTGGCGCTGGGCGTGCTCGACGCACTCGGGCAGGGTGAAGGTGCCGGTGCTGCCCTTGAACAGCCAGCGGTCGGTCTCGGCGCGGGCGGCGGTCAGCTCCCTGCTGATGGCGGGCCCGGTCAGCGTGATGACCGACTGCCCGCTGGTGAGCAGCGACCACATGCCGTCGGTCGTGGTGGCCACCTTGGCCAGTTGGTCGGCGACGCGGCGCTGGCGGTGGCGGTCCCTGATCCACACGAAGGCGAGAGCCGCCAGCACCGGCAGGATGACGCCGTCGGCCTTGCCGTCCTCGATGACGTTGAGGAGGTCGAGCCCGCCGACCACCATGGCGACCACGAAAACCACGATGATGTCGAGGTTGCCCGCGATGTCGCGCAGCCGCGCGGAGATTCCCATAGGACGCCATCTACCACGATCAGAATTCGGCGTCCAGGGCGACCGACCGGACGGCGGGCAGGTGCGGATCCAGCTCGCCCAGCTCGAATCTGGCCGTCCCGATCACGTGCCAGAACTGCCCGGCCACCTCGCCCTGGAACTTGTAGCGCCCGTCGGGCGCCAGCGCCGCCCAGCCCTCGGGCAGGCCGAGGAGCGTGGCCTGCCGTACGCCGTCGCGCCAGAGGATGACCACCCCGTCGTCGCCGGCGCTGGCCAGCAGCCCGTCGGGGGAGAAGGCGACGGTCAGCACCCGGCGCGTGTGGCCGGTCAGCGTGTGCAGCAGCCGTCCGGTGGCGACCTCCCACACCCGCACGGCCAGGTCGTCGCCGCTGGTGGCCAGCAGGTCGCCCCCGGCGGAGAAGTCGGCGCTCCACAGCCGGCCCGCGTGCCCGCTGAGCGTGTGCAGCAGCCGGGGATTCCACGGTTTGCCCGGGCGCAGCTCCCAGATCATCGCCCTGCCGTCGTTGGAGGCGCTGGCCAGCAGGCGGCCCGTGGGGTCGAAGGAGACGGAGTAGACGCGGTCGGTGTGCCCTTCCAGGGTCGCCACCCTGCCGCCCGACTCGACGTGCCAGACGCGGACCAGCCGGTCGTCGCAGCCGGTGGCGACGAAGACCCCGTCGGGGCTGAAGCCGATCGAGCGCACCCTGCCCTTGTGGTCGGCCAGGTCGCTGACCAGGCGGGCGGTCGGCCGGTACCAGATGCGGACGCTGTCGTCGTCGTTGGCGGTGGCGATGTGCCAGCCGTCGGGGCTGAACGCCTCGGCCCACACGTGGTCGGTCTCGACGTTCAGCTCGCGCTCGTGGTCGCCGGTGACCGCGTTCCAGAAGTGGACGCCGCCGTCGTTGCTGGCGGTGGCGAGGACGGGCCCGGCGGGGGAGAAGACGGCGGAGATCAGGCGGTCGGCGGCGCCGGTGAACTCCCGCAGGCGGCGGCACGTGCGCGGCTCCCAGATCCGTACCACGCCGTCGTTGCCGCTGGTGGCCAGCATCGAGCCGTCGGCGCTGAAGGAGACGGAGGAGATGCGGCGGCCGTGGCCGCGCAGGATGCGGGTGCACTGGCCGGTCACGGGATCCCACAGGCGGGTGGTGCCGTCGTTGCTGCTGGTGGCCAGTTGCGCCCCGTCGGGGCGGAAGGAGAAGGGCCACACCGAGCTGCGGTGCCCCGACAGCTCGGTCCTGCGCGGCCCGCCGATCTCCTGCACGCGGACGGTGCCGTCGGAGTCTCCGGTGGCCAGCAGCTCGCCGGTGGGGGAGAAGGTCACCTGGTAGACGGCGGCCCGGTGGGTGGTGTGCAGGCCGCGTGAGTGGCCGGAGCGCGGCTCCCACAGCAGGACGGCGCCCTCGGTGTCGCCGGTGGCCAGCAGGTCGGCGTCAGGTGAGAAGGCGACGCAGTAGATCCGCCCCTGGTGCCCGGACAGCGTGTGCAGGAGCTCGCCGTTCCGCCACACCCGCACCGTGCCGTCCTCGTGGCCGGTGGCCAGCAGGTCGGCGCCGGCGGCGGCGCGGTAGACCGCGCCCTGCCCGGAGAACAGCGTGCGCACGTGCCGGCCTGAGCGGGGGTCCCACACCCGGACGGTGCCCGCGGAGTCGCCGGTGACCAGCCCGGAAGGGGTGAACGCGGCGGTGAAGATGGGCGCGGTGTGGCCGCTCAGCCGGTGCAGGAGCGCGCCGGTCGAGGCGGACCAGATCCGCACGACGCCGTCCCCGCCGCCGGCGACGATCAGGTCGCCCGCGGGGCTGAAGCGCACCGGCCACACGCCGTCGGCGTGGCCGCGCAGCGTGTGCAGCGGCCGGCCGGTGAGCGGGTCCCACAGCACCACCGTTCCGTCGCTGGCACCGGTGGCGAGCAGGTCGTCGCTGAAGGCCACCGCGTAGACGCGCCCGCTGTGGCCCTGCAGCGTGCGGACCGGCAGCCCGCCGGTGGACAGCAGCACGCCGCCGTCCTCGTTGCCGACCGCCAGCAGCGCGCCCGAGGGGCTGTAGGCGATCGGCTCGGGCAGGCGGCTGGTCTGGAAGTGGTACCCGTACGGCACGCCGATCGCCGCGGGCGCCAGCTCCACCTCGACCGGGTCGCCCGGCACGACCGCCGCCCCGCGCAGCGGCGGCAGCGTCCCCTTGGTGTTGATGAGCGCGGCGCGGTGCCAGCGGCTGCCCTCGACGGAGACGTCGCTCAGGTCGGTGCCGAACAGCCGGGCTCCTGACAGGTCGGCCCCCCGCAGGTCCGCGCCGGACAGGACGGCGCCGTCGAGCCGGGCCCCCTGCAGGACCGCGTCGCGCAGGGTCACCCTGGACAGGTCGGTGCCGGCCAGCGTCGCCCCGTCCAGCCGCGCGCCGGTGAGGTCGACCTCGCGCAGGTCGCGCCCGGACAGGTCCTCGCCCTGCAGGTTCGCGCCGCGCAGGTCGGCCTTGGCGGGGGTGCGCAGCCGCGCCAGGATCTTGACCGCGCTGGCCCTGACCACGTCGTCGGTACCGGGGTCGGACAGCACCGTGGCCACCCAGTTCTGGGTGGCCCTGATGTCGGCCAGGTCGCACAGGAACTCCACCATCAGCGCCGACAGCGGGCGCCTGGCCAGCAGCGACGAGTCGGGCAGTGAGGCGGCGACCTGCCGGGCGATCAGCCACTCCATCACCGAGGCGTGGATGAAGCCGAACATCCCCTCGTCGGTGCGCACCATCAGGCTGCCCGTGCCGACCGCGTGGGCCGCCTGCACGCCGGTCAGCTGCCCGTCGGCCAGGTCGGTGAGCGTCTCGGCGATCTCGGTCAGCTCCGCCAGGCCGAGGAAGGACTCGCCGGTGTCCCACAGCCGCAGCGCCAGCGCCGTGACCGCCCGCCACAGCTCCCCGGCGGTCAGCGGCGCGGGGGCGCCCGGCACGCTGGTGCGCCGCTCCTCGAAGGCGAGCCAGGAGGTGAGGATCTCCTCGTACAGCAGGGCCGGACTGATCGTGTGGCGCGCGGTGGCGACCGTGCGCAGCCGATCGGCGTCGAGATCGGCGATGAAGCTCAGCATCCTGGGGTTGCGCCCGAGGTCGAGCAGGTCCTTGATGCCTTCGAGCAGCGACAGGCGGGCCTGCGCCTCGTCGCTGTCGGCGAAGCGGTTGGCGAGGTAGGCGCGGATCTGCCCGTGCGTGAAGTCCTCGACGCTGATGACGCGCCGCTGCGGCAGGACCCCGACCATCTCGCCCAGCGTGGTCAGCACCTGCCCGTGGGACTTGAAGTGCTGGGTACGGCTGGCCACGACGATCTTCGCCTTGTCCTCGGCCGCTGCCAGCAGCGTCGTCAGGTGGTCGGCCGCCCGGTCGTAGGTGACGCGGGTGACCAGCTCGTCGAACCCGTCGAACAGCAGCACGATCCGGCCCTGCCGGAGCAGGTAGTGGAAGGCCTTGAGGTCGATGAGCTCCTCGCCGTGGTTGGCCAGGTGCGCGGCCACCAGCCCGTCGACGGAGTGCGCCTTGTCCAGGGCGCGCAGCTCG
Organism: Nonomuraea sp. NPDC003727; assembly: GCF_053586935.1. Lineage (NCBI taxonomy): Bacteria > Bacillati > Actinomycetota > Actinomycetes > Streptosporangiales > Streptosporangiaceae > Nonomuraea > Nonomuraea sp. NPDC003727. The sequence goes on along the minus strand of NZ_JBSFNE010000006.1, from coordinate 141,375 downwards.
ATGAGGATCGGCGTCAGGTGCGGCAGCTCGGTGGGGATGCGCCTGGCCAGCTCCCGCAGGGCGAACGTCTTGCCGTGGCCGAAGTCGCCGAGCAGCAGCAGGAACCTGCCGTGGTCGGCCGACAGCAGCCGCATCAGCTCGTCGGTGAGCCCGTCCTTGGTCTCGGGCGTGGGGCGGTCGAGCTCGCGGTAGCGCTGGGGCACGTACAGCTCGGGCGGGTAGCGGCGGTCGGCGCGCAACCTCATGGACTGCTCGGCGACGTACTCCGACAGGTCGAGCAGGCCCTGGAACTCGGTGAAGCTGCGCACCCGCACGCCCCTGCGCATCAGGTCCTCGCGCAGCACCCTGGGGGGCGGCGGGCCCTGGTAGACGAGTTCGAGGGCGAGGGTGGTGGCGTGCGCCTGCCGGACGAGGGCCTCGGTGTGCTCGGCGGACAGCTCGCCCACGTGGGCGGCGATCATCGACTGGCGGACGAAGCCGTCCTCCGGGTAGGTCATCACCAGATGGGTGTCGAACCTGCGGATCTTGACGCGCTCGTGCCTGGCCTCGCACACCTCGGCGATGCGGTCGAGCAGCAGCTGCGCGGGGCTCGGCTGGCGCTCGACGACCTCCGGGGTCTTGGCGGGGCCCGGCGCGGCCTCGCCGGTGAACGTCGACCTGGCCGCCTTCCACCGGTACGGCGTGCGCTCCGGCTCCCCGTCGGGCCGCCAGAGCCGGATGCCGGTGGGGGTCAGCTCGACGACCTGGTGGCGCCTGGGCGCGCCGACCGTGCCCTCGGCGGTGGGGCCGGGCCCGTGGAAGAGCAGGTTCAGCCGGTGCCCGATCAGCCGCTCCATCGTGGTGATGTCGCGCAACCCGCTGGGCGCGTGGCCGATCGCGCCCAGGCGCATCCAGGAGCGCTCCTCGTACTCGCGCAGCCGTTCGGCGAACCAGGCCGCCTGCGCCTCGCCGACCAGGCCGTAGGCGTCCTTCTCCAGGTGGCTCATCGCCATCGTGGAGTTGAGCCCCGCCACGGCCAGCCGCAGCTCGGGCAGCTCGAACAGGGTCCACGGCTGCCCGCCGTCGAACACCGCCCCGTCGTGGTGCAGCTCGGCGAACATGCCCGCGTAGTGGCGCCACTTCGGCCAGTACGGCGGGTGCGGCCGTACGTCGTCGGCCTCGCAGGTGGCGAAGTAGGCCTTGGCGGCGGCCTTGGTGACGTCGCGCGGGCCCGGCACCACGACCAGCCGGCGCGGTTCGAGACCGAGCAGCACGCGCAGGCTGGTCAGGAACTGGGTGGCGTGACCGAACTGGGTGAGCGTGCCCGACTCGGTCAGGTCGCCGGTGACCAGCATCAGGTCCGGCTTGGGCATGCCCTTGTCCTGCATCCTGGTCAGGTCCGCCCAGATGCGGGCCTGCAGGTCCTCCGGCGTGAACGGCTCGCCGGGTTCGGGCAGCGCCCGCCCGAACCTGGTGCCGCCCAGATGTAACACGCTGAGCGTGTCGCGGGTGCGCTGCTGCGCCGGGCCGAGCGGGAACGACGGGGCGGTCCGCGGGGTGCGCCTGGCCCGGTCGAGGCGCTCCCTGGAGGGCGCCTCGTGCGGGGGCTCCGGCTCCGGCTCGCGCTCAGGCTCGGCCGCGCCGTGCGGGAAGGCGGGCGGCAGGTGGGGCTTGGCCCGCCCGGCGACCGCCTCGGCGATGCGGTTGAGCAGCAGGCCGCGCGCCGTGGCCTGGTCGGTGACGCCCACCAGGTCGACCCAGGTGATGGTGGACAGCAGGCCCCCGAGCGGGACGTCCTCGAGGCGGACGGTGATCAGCTTGGCGGAGGGGTTGTCGGGCACGGCGCGCAGCGCGGCCTGCCACTCCATGCGGCCGTAGCGGGAGCCGAGGTAGTTGCGCGACAGCACGGCCACGACGACCTGCGCCTCGCTGACGCCTCTGTCCATGAAGTCGATGAAGTTCGTGCCGGGCACGAAGTCCCACGCCTGGATCATCGTCCGGTAGCCGGCCGCCTCGAGCTCCCAGGCGATCCACGTGGCCCAGGCCGTGTCGGCGGGGGAGTAGCTGACGAAGATGTCGGTGGGCCTGCCGTCACGCGCCATTGCGCCAGTATCCCCGCTACGGACGCGGTTGTGGAGGGTTACGGCACGCGACACGATCAGTTCGTCGACTCGGGTCCATGTGCGAAGATCGACCCGTGCTGAGCCGACTGGGCGTCCTGGACTGGATCAGGATCGGGCTGCTCGCCCTCGGGCTGGCGTTCGTGGCGACGGGGCTGCTCCCCCTCGAGAGGGCCGTCGAGGAGCTCGACGGCATCTGGCCGCTGATGATCTTCCTGGTCGGGGTCATCGTGCTGGCGGAGCTGACCAAGGAGGCCCGGGTCTTCGACGTCATCGCGGGCAGGATGGCGGTGCTGGCGCGGGGCAGCAACGTCGCCCTCTTCCTGCTGTGCGTGCTCTTCGCCTCGCTGGTGACGATCTTCCTCAATCTCGACACCACGGCGGTCCTGCTGACGCCCGTCATGCTGGCCCTGGCGCCACGCGCGGGCATCGCCGCGCTGCCGCTGGCGATGACGACGATCTGGCTGGCCAACACCGCCAGCCTGCTGCTGCCGGTCTCCAACCTCACCAACCTGCTGGGCATGGCCAGGATCAACCTGTCCACCAGGGAGTTCGCCGGGCACATGTGGGCGGCCCAGCTGGCGGCCATCGCGGTGACGATGGTGTTCCTGTGGGTGTTCTACTGGCGGGGCAACCGGCGCTACACCCCTCCCGTCCTGGAGCCGGTCGCCGACCGGGTGCTGTTCTGGGCCGCGTCCGTGGCGTGCGTGCTTTTCGTCGGCGCGCTGCTGCTGGAGGTGCCGGTGTCGGTGGCGGCACCGGTCGCGGCGGCCATCGTGGTGGTCGCCTTCTCGGTCAGGGACCGGGCCAAGCTCACCTGGGGCCTGGTCCCGTGGCAGCTGCTGATCTTCGTCACCGGGCTGTTCCTCGTCGTGCCGACACTGAGCGCGCACGGGCTCGGCACGGCCATGTCGTGGCTGCTGGGCGAGGCCCAGGACCCCTATCGCACCGCGTTCGTCGGCGCCGGCCTGGCCAACCTGATCAACAACCTGCCCGCGTACAAGGCGTTGGAGAGCGTCGTGGCCGACCCGCTCGCCCTGCTCATGGGCGTCAACGTGGGCCCCGTCGTCACCCCGTGGGCGTCGCTTGCCACGTTGCTGTGGTTCGAGTCGTGCGCCAGGCACGGGGTCAAGGTGCCCATGGGCCGCTTCCTGCTCACCGGCGCCGGGCTGGCGGTCGCCGGGATCCTGGCCGGCGTCGCCGCGCTGACGGCCTCCTCAGGCTGACCCGATCAGCTCCAGCAGCGCGGGGATCGCCCGCGGGTGCCCGGCGACGAAACTGCGGTCCTCGGGCGGCCCCTCCAGACTCCAGGGGAACGGGCCGCCGTCCAGCGCCCTGATCTCGATGCCGGCCTCGTGGGCCAGCAACGCCCCCGCGGGCAGGTCCACGGCCTCGGCGCAGTAGCCGACGAACCCGTCGATGTCGCCCCTGGCCAGCATCGCCCACGACAGCAGCGGCGCCCACAGCTGCAGCACCCGCCGGGCCCCCAGGTCCAGGCGCATCTTCAGCGGGTGCGCCGCGGCGCGCGAGACCCCGTGACCCTGCGTCCACGCCACCACGGGCCCGTGCCGCCAGGGCCGGTACGGCGGCGCCAGCCGTACCCCGGCAGGGCCGTAGGCTCCGCTCCCGCGGAGGGCCGACCACGTGCGGTCGGCGACCGGCTCGTGCACCACGCCCACGACGGGCCGCCCGCGGTGGCACAGCGCCAGCCCGACGACGTAGGCGGGCAGGCCGATGGCCACGTTGTTGGTGCCGTCGAGCGGGTCGATGAGCCACGTCCACTCCCCGCCCGCCGCCCCCACCAGCCCCGACTCCTCGGCGATCACCGAGTGGGCGGGGAAGGCCGTCAGGATCCGTTCGAGCAGGAGCTTCTCCGAGGCCAGGTCGAGGTCGGTGACCACGTCGCCGTTGTCGCCCTTCGGCCGCACGGCGGGCGCGGGCCCGCCCTCGCGAAGGATCCTCCCGGCGGCTTCGGCGGCCTGCACCGCCACGTGCCGAGCGTGCTCGAGATCCACGGGATCCTCCCTAGATGAGGTGCTCGGCGATCAGCCTCGCCGCGCGGGCGGTCTCGGCGGCGTCGAGATGCTCGCGGATGGTGTGGTGGGCCGACGTGCCGAGCGGGCCGAGCGACAGGTCGTGGCTGCCCGGCCGGCCCCTGCCCAGGGCGATGGTGGCCGCCTCGCCGTCCTCGGGGATGACGCTGGCGTGGAAGCGGTCGGCCGGCAGCGTGTAGGTCTCGCCCTCGCCGAACACCTCCACCAGGCTGGTGCGGTGCCGCACGGTCCGCTCGGTCGGCTCGATGCGGTCGCCGCCGGGGTCGCTGACCACCTTGAACACCCGGTGCGTGGCGTCGTCGGCGGCGTCCTCGACGATCACGTGGACGTTGCGCACCTGGCCGTACAGGACGTGGCTGACCAGGTCCCAGCTGTGGCAGTGGATCTGTGAGGTGGTGGCGTCGGCGTGCGGGAACGCCTTGGACCACAGGTGCAGGCACACGCCGTCGCCGCCGTCGCGCTCGAGCGGCAGGCAGACGAAACCCAGCGGATGCCGTACGGCGCGCAGGTCGCCCAGGCCGGCCAGCGCCTCCAGCGCCCACCGCCGGGCGCCGCCGCGCAGGATCTCCTCGTACACCGCCTGGTGGCTCATGACCCGTAGGGGTCCTTGGCCTGCAGGGCCTTCCTGGTGACGTCCACGACGTCGTGCTCGGTGTAGGCCTTGGGCAACGGTAGCTCGATCCGCCTGAACAGCTCCTCGACCTCCTCGACCGTGGGCTCGTCGCTGAGCGGCACCGCCTTGTAGCGCTCGACGGGGACCCGCCGGGCCTGCTCGAGACTGAGCCGCAGCTCCGAGTCGCAGTTCTCGTAGTAGAAGGTGCCGGCCAGGGCGCTCATCGCCCTGTTCGGGTCTTCGACGGTCATGACCAGCCGCGTGGCCGACAGGTCCCAGCGGAAGGTGGTCATCGTGCGGGACAGGCCGACGCCGATGTCGAGCAGCCCGTAGCGCTGGCGGTGCCAGAAGACGGCCAGGATCGTCGCGTAGGACTCCTTCCTGGCCCGGTCGGTCGACCATCGCTCGCCCGTGCCGTCGGGCAGGTCGGACAGCGAGCGCCGGTAGTGCGCGTAGGCCTCGCAGACGTTCTCGTCGGTGGGGTCGATGATCTCGATCGTGATCGTGAGATGCCGCCGCACCCGGCGCGCGGCCGCCACGCACTGCGGCAGCGTGACGGCCCGCAGGTAGGTGCCCGTGCCGCCCTTGAAGCTCCAGCGTGTGGTGTCCCTGCGGGCGGCGGCCAGCGCCTCGGCGATCTCCTGCCGGCTGCCGAGCACCCTGACCAGCTGCAACTCGTCGAGTGCCCGCCGGGTGCCGGCGACCAGCGACTCCAGGTGCTCCAGGCGCTGCAGCCGCTCGGGCAGCTGGGCGAGGGCGCCCGAGGTGATGGTGCGCTCGACGGGGGCCTGGCGTACCCGGTCCCTGAGCAGCGCGGTGGCGACGAGGGCCAGGATGACCAGCGTCGCGGAGCTGATGAGCTGGGTCTTGACGGTGTCGAGGATGACCGGGTCCGGCATGATGCCGAGCACGCCGACCACGACCGCGAGCGTCAGCGCGATGGCGCCGTCGGCGTTCTGCGCCGCCCAGGGCGCGGCCCGCTTGATCCCCGTGACGAGCCGCCTCATGGTGTGCCCCGCACCTCCTCATGACTCCCCACGCCATGGTAACGAGCGCGTCACGCGATCACCAGCGCACGGTAATACCAGGGGAGGAGGCGGACCCGACTTCCGGCCGATGTCACGACATATCGCCCACCCCTACGGTCGACGGACGGGGCTCACGGGGGTGGGATTTGTTCTTCGGCCGGTACGGCACGCGCGCGCTCAGCCTGTTCGTCGGCGGCGCGCTCATCGTGCTCGCGGCGTTGCCGGTGGCGGTCCGCCCGGACCGGTGCCTGTCCGGCCGGCCCCCGGAGGGGGAGCGCTACGTCCAGGTGGTGGCGCACCCCGACGATGACCTGCTGTTCATGAGCCCGGACCTGTTCGCCGCCGTGGTGGCGGGGTGGCCCACCATGACGGTGTTCCTCACCGCGGGGGAGGGGACGGCGGGCCTGGACGACGATCACGATCCGCACGAGTACGCCCGGCGACGGCAGGACGGCATCCGCGCCGCCTACGCGTGGCTGGCCGGGGTGCCCGACCGGTGGCACGGCCGTACGGAGCTGGCGGGCGGGGTGCCGGTCAGGACCGAGTGGCTGGTCGGCAGCCCGAGGGTGCGGCTGGTCTTCGCCGGGTTACCCGACGGCGGCGACCCGCGCGCCGACGGCGGGCCGGACGCGCTGTCGCGGCTGCTGTCCGGTGTGACGCGCTGCGTGCGGGCCTTCAGCCTGCCGGGCAGGTGCCTGTCGAAGGCGGACGTGGTCGGCATGCTGGCCGCGCTGCTGACCGGGTTCGGGCCGACCGAGCTGCGCACGCTCGACCCCGACCCGTCGGGAACGCCTGCCGACCACCACGACCACACCGCTTCGGCCAGGTTCGCCAGGGCCGCGGCGGCGGGAATGCGGGTGCGCGTGCGGTCCTACCGCGGGTATCCGATCACGTCGGCGCCGCCGAACCTGCGGGCGGGAGCCGCGTGGCTGAAACGGGTGGTCTTCCAGATCTACCGGCGCCACGACTACCGGACCCGCGGCGCGCCGCGCTACGGCGACTGGGTCGGCCGGATGTACACCGTCGCGCCGCCCGAGCGGTAGGCGGGGGCGGGAGTGAGGGGCCGGGCAGCCCCTCACTCCGTGTCGTACCCCACGGGCTAGAACCAGCCGCGGCGCCGGGCCATCTGCTCCAGGCCCGCCTGGAGCGCCTGCTCGGCCGCGCCGGGGTGGTCGCCGTAGCGGACGGTGAAACGGTTGTAGGTGTCGTGGCTGGAGGTCAGGAAGCCGCCGCGCTTGTCGGCCTCCAGGATCACGTCCATCTGGGTCGGACCCGCGATGAACGTCAGCTCCAGCTCGTTGAAGTGGCCGCGCCACTGGCCGCCGGCGTAGTACTCGATCTCCTGGAAGAACGGCATCGTCGAGCCGTACAGCGTGCCGCGCTCCAGATCGGCCTTCTTGAAGCGGAAGCCCATCCGGTCGAGCGCGGCCAGCACGTGCTCCTGGGCCGGCAGCGGCGTGACGTACAGCGGGTCGAGGTCGCCCTTGTCCATCGCGCCGGCCAGGGACAGCTCGGTCTGCACGCCCAGGCGCATCCCGTGCAGCGGGTGGTTGCCGATCGCGCTGATCGGCGTCTCCCACGGCACCGGGATCTGGAACGGCTGCTGGTGGGCGGCCCCCCCGGCCAGGTGGAACGGCCCGGCCACCTGCTGGCGCAGGAAGCTGTAGGTGGTCTTGAACTCGTGGTCGCCGCTCTCGACCTCGACGACGGCGGTCAGGTCGATGGTGATCCCGTCGACCTTGTAGTCCGAGCTGCCGCTCTTGAAGTTGACCACGCCGCGCAGGGCCTCACCCGGCCGGACAGTGGTGTTGTGCAGAACCGTGTCGACCTCGACGCCTGCCCCGAAGGCGGCCTTCAGCTTGCGGAACACCATGAGCGTTCTCCTTGAGGTTTTTACTGGCCAACGGGCGGGTTGGCCGGGCCGTTCCCCGCGATCCTGGGCAGCAGCTGGGCCAGGAGCAGGGTGGACAGCGCCGAATCGCCCTGCCCGCTCGCCGTACGGACGACGAGCGGCTGCGGGGCGTTCTCGGCCAGCTTGGCCCCCACGTCGAGCCGGCGGCGAGCCAGCTCGTACTGCAGGACCGCGCGGTTGTCACGGTAGGAGTCGGCGAGCCTGCGCAGTGCCTTGGCCTCGTTCTCGGCGGCGGTGAGCTCGGCCCTGCCGCGCGCCTCGATCTCCCATCGCACCCGCTGGGCCTCGGTCTCCTGCTCCTCCAGCATACGGGCGACGTCCTTGCGGGCGGTGTTGTGCGCGGCCTTGACCTCGACGACGCGGGCGTCGCGGGTCTTCTTCGACCGCTCGATCTCCATCAGCAAGGTGTCGATGCGGCGCTTGCGCGTCAGCTCCCACTCCCGCTCGTAGGCCGACAGCTCCTTGGCGACCTTCTCCCGGGTGGCCAGGTGCTGCTGGTACTGGTCGGGCAGCTGCACGTCCGGGATGTTGGCGCCGGTGACGCGCACGCCGTAGCGGCCGAGCTGCCTGTTGAGCGCCTCCTGCATGTCGCCCACGTCGGAGCCGCGCAGGTCGTAGGCGCGCTCGGTGTTGACCCTGCGGCTGCGCTGCCTGATGGCGTCCTGGACGGCGCTCGACAGCACCAGGTCGAAGTTGCCCGCGCCGATCGTGCGGACGAAGGCCACCGGGTCGACGATGCGGAACTTCAGGAAGAACTCGATCGACTTCAGCGGCACGTTCTCGGCCGTCGGGCAGGCGGAGATGGGCGCCGAGTAGGGGATCTCGGTGGAGGTGTCGACGACGGCGTCCACCTTGTCCCAGGGCAGCCACAGGTAGTGGCGACCGGGGGGAAGCACCCCGGTGATCGCGCCCCACCTGCTGCGCACGCCCGTGGTGCCCTCCTCGATCTCGATGATGGCGCCCCGCCACACCGAGATCAGGGCGATCAGCAGGACGGCGATGGCGGCCAGGACCGCCAGCAGCTCGCCGGTGAAGACGGCCATCAGCGCGAAGTACAGGGCGAGGAACACCAGGGTCATCCACGCGAAGCCGCGCCTGTCCTTGGGGATGACGACGGGGACGAGCTGGCCCTGCTCACCGCCGCGCAGCAGCTGGCGGATCTCGGACCAGGCGGCCAGCGACTCCTTGATCTTCGAGAACTCGCGGCTCATCGGGCGTCATCCTCCTCGTTGCCCTGGGGCTGCCGGGCGGGCCAGACAGGGGTGCCGAGCGGGCGCGGCTCGGGCGGCGGCGCGGGCCAGCCCCCGCCTGACGGGCCGGGGGCGGGCGCGCCGGGAACCGAGCCGGGTGCGGACAAGTCGGGGAAGCCCGGCGTGGACGGGCCGGGGACGGCCGAGCCGGGGGCGGGCGGCGGGGGCACGGGCCGCTCGTAGGAGGGCAGCGCGCTGGGCGCCGAGGGAGGCGCCGGGTTGGGCAGGCGCATCGGGCGCTCGATCGTCGTCTCGGCGTCGACGTCCGCCCAGTCGGGGCCGCCGGCCGCCGCGCGGGGGGAGCCGGCCGCGCCGTCACCGGGGGCGGCGCCACCGAAGGCGCCGCTGCCGGCGGCACCGGGGGCGGCAGTGGCCGCGGCGGGACGCGCCGGCTCGGCGGGTGCCTGCGCGATGGCGGTGATCACGGCGTCGGGGACGGCCGCGGGCTCGGGATCGGCGGCGGTCGCCACCTCGTCGGCGGCGCGCTTGAGCAGTGCGGTGATCTCGTCCTCGCGCTGCTCGACCCGCTGCGCGATCTCGGCCAGCCTGGCCCTGATGGCCGCCATGTCCTCGGGCGAGAACAGCGCCGCCCCCTTGCCGCCGACCAGTTGCTGGGCCAGCGCGAGGAAATCGATGTCGGTCTGCTCGCCCACCTGCACCACCTGCGGCAGGCGCGCGGCCACCGACTCCAGCTTGTCCAGCAGGTCCTGCTGGAAGCGGTAGTCGAGGATCTCGGGCGCCTCGGCCGCCGACAGCGCCCTGATGTCCAGCGCCTGGGCCTCCAGCAGCGCCGCGTTGGCGTTGGCCGTCGACTCGGCCTCGACGAGCCGCTGCCTGGCCTGCGCCTTGGCCTGGTGCGAGGCCCGCTCCAGCGCGGTGTCCATGCGCGCCTGGTAGGAGGCGATCTCGGCCTGGATGGCGCTCAGTGTCTCCTGCAGGCCGGCCAGCTCCTTGACCAGGTCGCCCTCGTTCTGCTCCTTGCGCAGCTGCAGCTCGTACTCGTAGGTGTAGGCCTCCTTGGCCACCCGCACCATCTCGGGGGCCGCCAGGTCCATCCGGTACTCCTGGCTGGACGGCTCGGCGTGGGTGATGTTCACGTCCGTCAGCCGTACGGCGGGCAGGAACTGCTGGTTGAGGCTGTCGAGCATGCCGAGCGTGCTCTCGCCCACCAGGTCGTAGATCTCCTCGGCGCGCTGCGCGTAGATGAGCGAGCGGGTGACCTCGCTGATGGCGTTCTGCAGCTTGGACTGGAAGCCGCTGACCGAGCCGAGCACGAAGATGAACTCCGCCGGGTTCTCGATCCTGAACTGCAGGAACAGGTCGACGCTCGCCTTGACGCCCTGCTGGGTCGGCGCCTCCCTGATGGGCGCGTTGAACGGGTACTCGCGAGTGGTGTTGACGATGTAGCTGACCCGCTTCCACGGGTTGAACAGCGTCACCCGGCCGGGATCGGCGATGTGCACCAGCTTGCCGAACTTGGTGATCAGCGCCTTGCAGCCCTCGGGCACCATGACCACGCTGCGCCGCCACCACAGGAACGCGGCGGCCAGCACCAGCACCACCCAGTAGTGCACGCCGAACAGCACGTCGACACCGGGCACCACGTTGCCGAGGGCGCCGACGAGCCCCAGCACGACCAGGATGGCCAGCGGGATGAGCACCTTGGCGGTGCTGCCCTTGGGGATCACGACGGGGGAGATGACGTGCAGGGGCTCGCCGTTCGGGCCGCGTTCGGTGAAGCTGCGGCTGACGATCTCACCGGCCTCGCCCAGCGTCGCCGACCGCGCCTCGATGATCGTGCCGACGGACGCGCCGCCGTCACGGGCGGCCAGGAAGTCGCGGGGGTTGAGCTGGAAGCCCGGTGCCTGCCCTGCCAGCTGCCCGACCTGGTCCACGGCCTGTTCGACGGCCTGGCCCATCGCCTGCCGTACGTCTCTGCCCTGGGCCACGGCCTGAGCTATGCCCTGACCGGCTTGGATCAGGGCTTCTCGTGGTCGAGACATCGCACCTCTCTTGTCGAACCGGGGGGAATCCGTACCGTATCGGGCAAGCCTTGATGATCGCTTGCAAAAGAGTGTCAACAGCCCGTGACGGTCGAAGGCCCCGGCAGGTGCCCGAGGTGTCGTGCTGGGACGGTGCGGACCTCCCTAGGAGATACCCGAGGAGGCGCCCCGGTGTAAACGGCCTGTTACCTCTTCGTGGCTCATCGCGACGCGATCGTGAGGTCGACGACCGTCAGCTTGCCGTCGAGCTCGTAGGCGAACACACCCGGAGCGCGGCGGTCGAGCGTCGGGGAGGCCCATCCGCCCCTCTTCTCCGCCCTGATGCCCAGATCACCCGCCCTGCCGGTGGCCAGGTCGTACAGCTGCGTGTGCTGGAGCCGTAGGTCCTCGACCTTGGTGGCGAGCACGAACCGGTCCATCGCGGGCACGTCCCAGGCACGACCGCTCAGGAGGCGTTCGCGCGAGCCGTCGCGCGTCAGGGCCCGCTCGCCGGCGACGCACCAGGTGATCCCGCAGTTCACCGGCCGGTCCTGGCTGATCGCCGGAGCCGCGCGCCGCTCGCCGGTCAGCACGTTCACCAGCTCGCCGAAGGGCGGCTCCGGCTGCTTCTTCGTGCGCGGATACTGGAACGCCGCCGCCCACGGCCAGCCGAGCAGATGCAGCCCCTCGGTCCCGCCGATCCTCCTGGGAGCGCCGCCGCTCAGCGGCGCCTCGTACAGGCCGCCGTCCCCGCCCAGCGACCAGACCACCTTCCCTTCGGCGACGGCGAAGTGGCCGATCTCCCCTCGTCCCGGCGCGCTCTCGAAGGAGGTCACCCTGCGCTGCGCGCCGCCCTTCACCGGAGCCGCCCAGATGTCGGTCACCCGGCGGGCGCCGTCCTTGCGCAGCGTCCACCAGACCAGCCGGCCCTCCCCGGCGGCGGTGAAGGGCCAGGACACCACTGTGCCCTTCGGCGGCTGGACGGCGACCAGCCTGGTCAGCGCGCCGGACTTCACGTTGTAGGACCACAGCCCGTCGGGGCGGTCGGGGTTGCCGTCCTTCGTCGTGCGCACCAGCAGGGTGTCCCGGTCGAGGAACCTCTCCACCTGGTACGGCCTGCCGTCCGGCAGCGTGCGCGGAAGGGTGTGGACCGCTTGCGGCCACACCTTCCTCAGCGGTTGCGGGTCGCCGGACGCCGTGGCCGGCGCGGCCGGTTCCGCCGGCCGCGCCGGCGTCAGCGAGGACGTCACGAGGAAGCCGGTCATCGTGACGGCGACCACGGCAGCCGCGGCGGCCGCGCCCGCCACCGCCGTGCCCCTGCGACGGCGGCGGCGGGCGGCGGCGTCCACCCGCTGGAGGAGGTCGTGGGGGGCGGCCGGCGCGCGGCCCGCCGAGCGGGACAGGGAGTCCTGCAGCAGGGTTTCCAGCTCGCTCATCGTGTCCTCTCCGTTTCTCGGGGGATGGGTCGCGCCGATCCGGGACGCTTGGCGCGGCGGCCGGGGGATCGGCGTGCGCCGGGGCGCAGGCTCGGCCCGCGGCTCGCGGGGGCAGGACCGGTGACGGTCATGGGGGTAGGCATGGTGACGGTCATGGAGATGGTCATGGGGCGGCCGAGGGGGTGGTCAAGGGAGCGCTCATGTGGTCGGCTCGGGCTCGGGGAGCAGGGTCAGGCTCGACCTCAGCTTGTCCAGCGCGCGGGAGGCCTGGCTGCGGACCGTGCCCTGGGAGACGCCCATGATCGCGGCGATCTCCTCGTCCGACCGGTCCTCGTAGTAGCGCAGCACGATCACCGTGCGCTGACGGCGGGGCAGCTTGGCCAGCTCCCGCCACAGATCGGAGTCGAAGTCGGCCCACGCCGACGGGACGTCGGCCGTCTCCCTCTCCGGCGGGTCCCACGCCAGATGCTCGCGCCGCCGCCGGCGCCAGACGTTGATGTGCAGCCGGGTCATCGACACCCGCACGTAACTCTCGGGGTCGTGCTTGCGGCGCACCCGCGACCAGGAGCCGCGCAGCCGCACCAGCGCCTCCTGCACCAGGTCCGCCGCATCGTGCGGGTTGCCGGTCAGCGCGTACGCGTAACGGGTCAGCGCGTCGGCCCGGCCGGCGACGAACGATTCGAACAGCGCATCGTCGGTCATGTGGTCCCTTCCATCCCGGTATAGACGGGGAGGGAGGCGCTGATGTTGCACGGCGGGCGGGAGAAAATCAGCCCGATGCGACCGCGCGTACCGGAGTCCCGCCGGGGTGCCCGGGCAGGGTCAGCGGGCGGGCGGGCTCGCCGTGAGAAATGTCAGTCCCACCACCTACAGTGAATGACATGCGGCCGGTAACAGATTTGCAGCGCAAGGTGGCGCCCTTCGAGGTCGTCACCGAGATGACCCCCTCCGGCGACCAGCCGACGGCGATCGCCGAGCTGGAGCGCAGGGTGAAGGCGGGGGAGAAGGACAACGTGCTGCTCGGCGCCACTGGCACGGGCAAGACCGCCACGGTCGCCTGGCTGATCGAGCGCCTGCAGCGGCCCGCGCTCGTCATGCAGCCCAACAAGACACTGGCCGCGCAGTTCGCCAACGAGCTGCGTGAGATGCTGCCCAACAACGCGGTCGAGTATTTCGTCTCCTACTACGACTACTACCAGCCTGAGGCCTACGTGCCGCAGAGCGACACCTACATCGAGAAGGACTCCTCGATCAACGACGAGGTCGAGCGGCTGCGCCACTCGGCGACAAACTCGTTGCTCACCAGGCGCGACACCATCGTGGTCGCCTCGGTCTCGTGCATCTACGGCCTGGGCACGCCCCAGGAGTACGTCGACCGCATGACCAGGCTGCGCGTCGGCATGGAGGTCGACCGCGACCAGCTGCTGCGCCGCCTGGTCGACATGCAGTACACCCGCAACGACCTGGCCTTCACGCGCGGCACGTTCCGGGTGCGCGGCGACACGATCGAGATCATCCCGAAGTACGAAGAGCTGGCCGTGCGCATCGAGATGTTCGGCGACGAGATCGAGAAGCTCTCCACGATGCACCCGCTGACCGGCGACGTCATCACCGAGGACGAGGAGCTCTACATCTTCCCCGCCTCCCACTACGTCGCGGGCGAGGAGCGCATGGCCAGGGCCGTCGAGGGCATCGAGGCCGAGCTGACCGGGCGGCTGGCCGAGCTGGAGCGGCAGGGCAAGCTGCTGGAGGCCCAGCGGCTGCGCATGCGCACCACCTACGACATCGAGATGATGCGTCAGGTCGGCACCTGCGCCGGCATCGAGAACTACTCGCGCCACATGGACGGCCGCGAGGCGGGCAGCGCGCCCAACACGCTGCTCGACTACTTCCCCGAAGACTTCCTGCTGGTTCTCGACGAGTCCCACCAGACGGTGCCGCAGATCGGCGCCATGTACGAAGGCGACGCCTCCCGCAAGCGCACCCTCGTCGACCACGGCTTCCGCCTGCCGTCGGCGCTCGACAACCGGCCGCTGAAGTGGGAGGAGTTCCTGGAGCGGATCGGCCAGACCGTCTACCTGTCGGCCACGCCGGGCGCCTACGAGCTCGGCAGGGTCAAGGGCGAGGTGGTCGAGCAGGTCATCCGCCCGACCGGCCTCGTCGACCCCGAGGTCGTCGTCAAGCCGACCAAGGGCCAGATCGACGACCTGGTCCACGAGATCCGCGAGCGCGCCGACAGGGACGAGCGGGTCCTGGTCACCACGCTCACCAAGAAGATGGCCGAAGACCTGACCGACTACCTCCTCGAGCTCGGCATACGGGTCCGCTACCTGCACAGCGAGGTCGACACGCTGCGCCGGATCGAGCTGCTGCGCGAGCTGCGCATGGGCGAGTTCGACGTGCTGGTCGGCATCAACCTGCTGCGGGAGGGCCTCGACCTGCCCGAGGTCTCGCTGGTGGCCATCCTCGACGCCGACAAGGAGGGCTTCCTGCGCTCGGAGACCTCCCTGATCCAGACGATCGGCCGCGCGGCCCGCAACGTGTCCGGCCAGGTCCACATGTACGCCGACAAGATCACCCCGTCGATGGAACGGGCGATCGAGGAGACCTCGCGGCGCCGCGCCAAGCAGATCGCCTACAACGAGGCCAACGGCATCGACCCGAAGCCGCTGCGCAAGAAGATCGCCGACATCCTCGACTCGCTGCAGCGCGAGGACGCCGACACCGAGCAGCTGATGGGCAGCGGCAGGCAGCAGTCGCGCGGCAAGGCGCCGGTGCCGGGCTTCGCCGCGCAGCGCGCACTGCGTGCCTCCGGCGCGACCCCGGCCGGCCAGCACGCCAAGGCGATCGCGGGCGAGATGCCGCGCGCCCAGATGGAGACGCTCATCGACTCGCTCACCGAGCAGATGCACCAGGCGGCGGCCGACCTGCAGTTCGAGGTGGCGGCCCGGCTGCGCGACGAGATCAAGGAGCTCAAGCGCGAACTCCGCGACATGCGCGAGGCCGGGGTGAAATAGCCCCCGCCGGTATGTCCAGGGTCCCTCGCCGACCTGCGACGGGGCCCTTACCCCGGCGTCCGCGGGGTTGTCGGTCGGCATCCGCGGGGCGCCGGTCGGCGTCCCCTGGGGTGTCTGTAGCGGGGCGTTCCTGGGGTGTCGGCCGATATCCGTGGGGGTGGTCGGGGCCGCTGGTGGGTGCCCGTACGGCAAGCGGGGTCACGGCCACCGTGGTCACCGGTGGCCGCCCGTCCATCACGCGTACTCCAGCGGGACTCCGGCTGGCGTCCCCGACGCCGGCTCTGCGGGCTGATCGTCAGGGTGAGCGCCTGTCGGGTTGGTGACGGACTCAGGGTTGTGGGCGACCTGGCCAGACCGGACCGCCTGTCCGCGGTTCGACGCCGCCCAAGAGGAGCATCCGGCCGGCCCGAAGGGGCGCATCACGCACCCCGAAGGGCCGCAGTACGCATCCACCCGGAAGCGCCGCACGCATCCACCCGGAAGGGCCGTATCACGCACCCGGAAGGGCCGCATCACGCTGCCCCCTGGGAAGGGTCGTATCACGCATCCGGAAGGGCCGTATCACGTATCCACCCGGAAGCGCCGCAGCACGCAACCGGAAAGGCCGCATCACGCTGCCACCGGGAAGAGCTGCAGCACGCATCCAGAAGGGGCGCGACACGCGTGTCCTGCGGTGGTGAAGGAACGGGTGTGCCCGGTCAGGAGGCGGGGATGTGCGACATCATGCGTTCCATGCCGTTGATCCAGTTGTCGCGCAGCGCCTCGCCGGCCTGGGCGAGATCGCCGGTCATGAGGAGTTCGGCCACGCGGCAGTGTTCGGCCGCCTCGCGTTCGAGGGGCGTCTCGTCGCCGGCGAGCAGGTGGGCGTAGCGGCGCATCCCGGCCTTGACGCTGGTGATGAGGTCCAGCAGCCGCTCGTTGCGGCAGCCGCTCAGCAGCAGGTCGTGCCACTCGTCGTCGTGCCGCTCTATCTCCTGCTGCTCCGCGATCCGGTCGGGGAAGTCGCGGGCCAGCTCGAGCAGCTTGGGGCCGATCTCGCGCAGGTAGGCCGGGTCGGAGCAGTCGAGCGCGAGCGACTCCAGCGCGGCGACGATCTCGCAGAGCTCCCTGAACTCCTTCCTGCTCACCGGGGCGAACCGGAACCCGCGGCCCTGGTTGCTCTCCAGCACGCCTTCACCCGCCAGAGTGATCAGCGCCTCGCGCAGGGGGGTGCGGCTGACGCCCAGGTCGGCGGCCAGCGCGACCTCGTTGATGTCGGTCCCCGCGGCGAAGTCGCCTCGATCGAGCCTGCTCAGCAGCTCTTCCCTGATCTGCTCGCGTAGCGGTCGCCGGTCGATCGGCATATCACTCCTTCGGTTCGGCCCTGATCAGCTTAACCCTTGACGGCATGCAAAATACAGCACTATGAATTCTGTATACAGATTTCGGATGTCCGGAAGGAGCGATCAGTGCGCCTGACCCGAGTGCCGGGACTGCTGTTCGGCGGTGACTACAACCCCGAGCAGTGGCCGGAGGAGGTCTGGGCCGAGGACGTGCGGCTCATGTCCGAGGCCGGGGTCACGATGGCCACCGTCGCGGTTTTCTCCTGGTCAAGGCTGGAGCCCCAACCAGGCGTGTACGAGTTCGGCTGGCTGGACCGGGTCCTCGACCTGCTCCACGAGCACGGGGTGACCGCCGACCTGGCGACCGCCACCGCCACCCCGCCGCCTTGGCTGGTTCGGGAGCATCCGGAAATCATGCCGGTGGACGCGCAGGGGGTGCGGCTGGAGTTCGGGTCCCGGCAGGGGTACTGCCCGAGTTCGCCGATCTTCCGTGAGCACGCCGTGCGCCTCGCGACGGCGATGGCCACCCGGTACGCCGATCATCCGGCGCTGGCGATGTGGCACGTGGGCAACGAGTACGCCGACCACACGCTCGAATGCTTCTGCCCCGAGTCGGCCCGGCACTTCCGCGCCTGGCTCGAGGCCCGCTACGGCACGATCGGCGCGCTGAACGACGCCTGGGGCACCTCCTGCTGGGGCCAGCACTACACGGGTTTCGGGCAGATCGAGCCGCCCCGCAAGGCGCCCGGGCCGGTCAACCCCGCCCAGCTGCTCGACTGGCGCCGCTTCTGCAGCGCCGCCCTGCTGGAGCTGTTCACCGCCGAGCGGGACGCGCTGCGCGTGGTGACGCCCGCCGTACCCGTCACCACGAACTTCATGAGCATCCTGCACGGCCTCGACTACTGGGCGTGGGCCGCGGCCGAGGACCTGGTGAGCGACGATGCCTACCCCGACCCCGCCGACCCGCACTCGCACGTGGCGATCGCCCTCAGCTACGACCTCATGCGCTCGCTCAAGCAGCGCCCCTGGCTGCTGCTGGAGTCGGCGCCCTCGGCGGTGTCGTGGCGCGAGGTCAACGTGGCCAAGCCGCCCGGCATGATGCGCCTGCACAGCCTCCAGGCGGTGGCCCACGGCGCCGACGGGGTGATGTTCTTCCAGTGGCGCCAGGCCAAGTACGGCCCGGAGAAGTTCCACTCGGCCCTCCTCCCGCACGGCGGCACCCGGACGCGCGGCTGGCAGGACACGCTGCGGCTCGGCGCCGACCTGCGGCGACTGGCCGAGGTCGCGGGCACCGCCACGCGCGCCGAGGTGGCGCTGGTCATGGACTGGGACAGCTGGTGGGGCCTGGAGGCGCCGGAGTCGATGCCCTCCAACCGCCTCAAGCTCAAGGATCTGCTGCTGGCCTGGTACGCGCCGCTGCACGCCCGCGGGATCGCGGTCGACCTGGCGCCGCCGGACCGCGACCTGTCGGCCTACCGCGTCGTGATCGTCCCCAACCTGTACCTGTGCACGGCCGAGCAGGCCAAGGCCCTCGCGTCGGTCACCGGCGACCTGGTCGTCGGCCCGTTCAGCGGCGTGGTCGACGCCTCCGACCAGGTCCACGACGGCGGCGCCCCCGGCCCGCTGCGCGACCTGCTGGGCGTCGCGATCGACGAGTTCTGGCCGCTGCCCGACGGGACCGCCCAGCCGGTACGGCACGCCGACGGCACCCCCGGCCTCGCCCGCACGTGGGCCGAATGGCCGCGCCTGGTCGGCGACGCCGTCGAGGTGCTGGCCCGCTACGAGGGCGGCGACCTGGACGGCCTGCCCGCCGTCACCCGCAACGGCACCGTCACCTACGTCAGCTGCCTGCTCGACGACGTCACGCCCGTCCTCGACCGGGTGCTTCACGGGGTCGAGGCGATCGACGTCCCCGCGGGCGTGGAGGCCACCCGGCGGGAGAACCACCTCTTCCTGCTCAACCACACCGCCACCCCGCAACAGGTCACCCTCCCGAGGCCGGGCAGGGACCTGCTCACCCAGACCGACCTGCGAGGCGCCATCCAACTCGCCCCGCGCGACGCCGTCGTGCTGAGGATCGAAGGAGACACGTGACGCACCCCTACATCCCGAACGCCGAGCCCGGCGTGCGGGCGGAGATGCTCGCCGCCATCGGCGCGGCGAGCGTCGAGGAGTTCTACGCCGACATCCCGGCGGAGCTGCGGCTGGCCAGGCCGCTCGACCTCCCGGAGCCGTTCCCGGCCGAGCGCGACCTCGTGCGCCACATGAAGGGCCTGCTCGACCGCGTCACCGACACCGAGCAGGCGCTGAGCTTCCTCGGGCACGGCTGCTACCCCCACCACGTGCCGGCCGTCTGCGACGAGGTCAACTCCCGCAGCGAGTTCCTGACCGCCTACGCCGGCGAGCCGTACGAGGACCACGGGCGTTTCCAGGCCCTGTTCGAGTACGTCAGCATGATGGGCGAGCTGCTCGAGATGGACGTGGTCAACGTCCCGACCTACGACGGCTTCCAGGCGGCGGGCACGGCCCTGCGCATGGCCTGCCGTTACACCGGGCGCTCGAAGGTGCTCCTCAGCGCGGCCGTCAGCGCCGACAAGCTGAGCAAGCTGCGCGACTTCCTCAGCCCCGACATCGAGATCGTCCTGGCCCCGGTCGGGGACGGCGGCGAGATCTCCGTCTCGGCGTTCGACGACTCCTACGCGGCCGTCTACCTGGAGACGCCCAACGTCTACGGCGTCGTCGAGACCCGCGGACGGGAGCTGGCCGACCTCGCCCACGCCCACGGCGCGCTCCTCGTGGTCGGCGCCGACCCGATCTCGCTCGGGGTGCTGGCCCCGCCGGCCGCCTACGGCGCCGACATCGTCTGCGGCGACATCCAGTCGCTCGGCATGCACCAGAGCTACGGCGGCGGCCACGCCGGCTACATCGCCACCCAGGACCACGAGCCGCTGGTCGCCGAGTTCCCCTCCCGGCTGTTCGGCATCGCGCCCACCAAGGTCCCCGGCGAGTACGGCTTCGGCGACGTCTACTACGACCGCACCTCCTTCGCCCTGCGCGAGGAGGGCAAGGAGTGGGTCGGCACCGCGGCCGCCCTCTGGGGCATCACGGCGGGCGTCTACCTGGCGCTCATGGGGCCGGAGGGCATGCGCGAGCTGGGCGAGACCGTCCTGGCCCGCACCCGCTACGCCATGGACGCCCTCGCCGGATCCGTCACCGTGCTGCACAGGGACGCGATCCACTTCCGCGAGTTCGCCATCGAGGTGCCCTCCAGCCGGGCCCTGCTCGACGGGTTGCGCGCCCGCGGCATCTACGGCGGCGTCGCCCTCGACGACCGCACGGTGCTGGTCTGCGTGACCGAGCGCCACTCCATCGCCGACATCGACCGCCTCGCCGCAGCCGTCCAGGAGGTGCTGTGAACACCGGTGAGTCCTTCGCCGAACTCCCCGTCGCGCCGAAGCCGCCGCTGCGCCGCTTCCACCAGGCCCGCTGGGACGAGCCGATCATCTTCGAGCTGTCGGCCCCCGGCCGCCGCGGCCTGGCCGTGCCGGAGCCGGGCGCGCCGCGCGTGGAGCTGCCCGAGTCCGTACGGCGCGCCGAGCCCCCGAAGCTGCCCGAGATGGCGCAGCTGCACGTGCTGCGGCACTACCTGCGCCTGTCGCAGGAGAACCTCGGCGTCGACCTGAACATCGACGTCGGCCAGGGCACCTGCACGATGAAGTACAGCCCCAAGGTCAACGACAGGTTCGCCGCCGCGATCGCCGAGGTGCACCCGCTGCAGCACGAGGAGACCGTCCAGGGCGTCCTGGAGATCTACTGGCGGCTGGAGCGGATGCTGGCGGAGATCTCCGGCATGTCCAGGGTCTCCCTCCAGCCCGGATCGGGGTCGGCGGCCATCTACGCGAACATCGCCATGATCCGCGCCTACCACGCCGCCAACGGCGAGGGCCACCGCGACCAGGTCATCACCACGATGTTCTCCCACCCGTCGAACGCCGCCTGCGCCAAGACCGCCGGCTACGAAGTGATCACCCTGATGCCGGACGCCGACGGCTATCCCGACATCGAGGCGCTGCGCGCGGCCGTCGGCCCCCGCACCGCCGCGCTGATGATCACCAACCCGGAGGACACCGGTATCTTCAACCCCCGCATCAGGGAGTTCGTCGAGCTGGTACACGGCGTGGGCGGCCTGGCCTGCTACGACCAGGCCAACGCCAACGGCATCCTCGGCATCACCAGGGCCAGGGACGCCGGGTTCGACCTGTGCCACTTCAACCTGCACAAGACCTTCTCCACGCCGCACGCCTGCGGCGGCCCCGCGGCGGGCGCGTGCGGCGTCTCCGAGGCGCTGGAGCCGTTCCTGCCCGGCCCCGTCGTCAGCTTCGACGGCTCGGCCTACGGCCTGGAGACCCCGTCCCGCTCGATCGGCAAGGTGCGTCCCTTCCTCGGCGTGACCCCCAACATCGTCCGCGCCTACGCCTGGATCATGGCCCTCGGCGGCGAGGGTCTGCGGCAGGTGGCCGAGACGGCCGTGCTCAACAACAACTACCTGATGCACAAGATCCTGCAGATTCCCGGCGCGTCGGCGCCCTGGGACAAGCGGCGCGTCGAGCAGGTGCGCTACTCCTGGCAGGAGCTGTCGGAGGAGACCGGGGTCCACTCGGAGGAGATCGGCGTCAGGGCGGCCGACTTCGGCGTCCACTACTGGACCAGCCACCACCCCTACCTGGTGCCGGAGCCGTTCACGCTGGAGCCCACGGAGTCGTACTCGAAGGAGGACCTGGACGAGTACGCCGCCATCCTGGCCCACGTGGCCGACGAGGCGCGCCGCGACCCCGAGTTCGTCAAGGGCGCGCCGTACAACCAGAGCGTGCACAAGATCGACCCGACGCCGCTCGACGACCCCAAGGAGTGGGCGCCCACCTGGCGCGCCTACGTCCGCAAGCACCTGTCATGACCGCCGGCCTGCCCGCCCCGCGCCCGGCCCGCGCCGCGGTGGTCGGGCTGATCGTGAACCCGGTGGCCGGGCTGGGCGGGGCGGCGGGTCTGAAGGGCAGCGACGGCGCGCGGATCCAGCGTGAGGCCCTGGCCAGGGGCGCGACGCCCAGGGCGGGGGAGCGGGCGGCGCGCGCCGTCCGCGCCCTGCTGGCCCGCCGTCCCGGCACCCGCGTGGTCACGGTGCCGGGTCCGATGGGCGAGGACAGCGCCCGCGCCGCCGGAGCGTCCTTCACCCTGGTACGGCCGGCCCCGGCGGACGCCGGAACGCCGGAAACCGACCTCCCGGCGGGCATCGGAACGCCGGGAGCGGACCTCTCGGCGGGCATCGGAACGCCGGAAGTGGACCTCTCGGCGGGCGCCGGAACGCCGGAAGTGGACCTCTCGGCGGGCGCCGGAACGCCGGAAACGGACCTCCCGGTGGGCGTGGCCACCACTGCACGTGACACGCGGCTGGCGGTCGGCGCGCTCGCCGACGTCGACCTGCTGCTGTTCACCGGCGGCGACGGGACCGCGCGGGACGTGCTCGACGCGGTCGGCGGGCTCGGCGACCAGGCGCCCCCGGTGCTGGGGATCCCGGCGGGGGTGAAGGTCTACTCGGGCTGCTTCGCGGTCAGCCCGGCCGCGGCGGGACTGCTCGCCGCCGACCATCTCTCTGCCGCCGAGGCCGGCCTGCGGCGCGGCGCCGGGACGGCGGTCCCGGCGGACCCGGACCCGGACCCGGCGGACCCGGACCCGGCGCAATCGGTCCCGGCGGCACCAGGCCCGGCGACACCAGGCCCGGTGGTACCGGGCCCGGCGGCACCAGGCCCGGCGGTACCGGGCACGGTGGAGGCCGAGGTGGTGGATCTCGACGAGGAGCGCTACCGGCAGGGACAGGTGAGCCCGCGCCTCTACGGAATCCTGCGCGTCCCCGCCGCCAGGGCCGGCCTGTCGGGCCGGAAGGCCGGATCCAGCGGGATCGGCCCGGCCACCGTCGAGGGCATCGCGCGGGAGGTCGTGGCCCGCATGCGGCCCGGCGTCCGCTACGTCCTGGGCCCCGGCGCGACCACGCAGGCGGTCGGCCGCGCCCTCGGGCTGGCGACCACGCTGCTCGGGGTGGACGTGGTCGAGTCCGGTGAGACGGGCGTGCTGGTGGCGGGCGACGTCTCCGAGCCGGAACTGCTGGCTCTCGTCGCGGGCCGGGAGGCGGTCGTCGTGCTGTCGGTGATCGGCGGGCAGGGGTTCGTCCTCGGCCGCGGCAACCAGCAGATCTCGCCCCGGGTGCTCGACGCGGTCATCGGGTACGGCGACGCCGCCGCGCGGCGCCTGCTGGTGGTCTCCACCCCGCAGAAGCTGGCCGCGTTGCGGGGCCGGCCACTGCTGGCCGACAGCGGCGACGAGGACCTGGACCGCAAGCTCAGCGGCCACGTCCAGGTGATCACCGGATACCGCGAAAGCACGATTTACCAGATCTGTACAGCAAGTGAGGAGTTCCACGGATGAAGACGCTCGAGGGCAAGGTCGCGATCGTCACAGGCGGTGCCTCGGGCATCGGGCGGGCGACGGCGCTGCTGTTCGCCCGAGAGGGCGCCCAGGTGGTGGTCGCCGACCTCGACGGCCCCGGAGCCGAGGCGACGACCGAGCAGATCGCGGCCGAGGCGGGCGACAAGGCCGCCGTGGCGGTGCGGGCCGACGTGTCGGACCCCGACGACTGCGAACGGATCGTCCGCACCGCCGTCGACACCTTCGGCGGGCTGCACGTGCTGTTCAACAACGCCGGCATCATCCGCCGGACCACCGCCCTGGACCTCGACGTCGAGGAGTGGGACCGCGTCATGGCGGTCAACGTGCGGTCCGTCTTCCTCATGTGCAAGCACGCCATCCCGGCCATGACCGAGGGCGGCTCCGTCATCAACACCGGCTCCGGCTGGGGCCTCAAGGGCGGTGGCAACGCCATCTCCTACTGCGCCTCCAAGGCCGCCGTCGTCAACATGACCAGGGCCCTGGCCATCGACCACGCCAAGGCCGGCATCCGCGTCAACTCGGTGAACCCCGGCGACACCGACACGCCGATGCTGCGCGACGAGGCCCGCCAGCTCGGCGAGGACTGGTCGGCCTTCGAGGCCGACGCGGCCGACCGGCCGATGGGCAGGTCCGGCACCCCGGACGAGATCGCCCAGTCCGTGCTCTTCCTGGCCAGCGACGCCGCCAGCTACATCACAGGATCGGCCCTCGTCGTCGACGGCGGCGGCCTCGCCTGACCCCCGGGCCCGTCCCCCGGGCCCCGAATCGCCTCACCACCCCCCGAAAAGCCTGAAGGAGCCACCATGAAGCGTGCGCTAGCCCTCCTGGGCGCACTCGCCCTCGCCACCACCGCGTGCAGCGGCAGCGGCGGCGGCAACGTTCCCGGCACGAGCGGCGGCCAGGTCACCGTCCGCTGGTCCACCTGGGGATCGGCCGAGGACGTGAAGCTGTACGAGAAGTTCACCGAGGACTTCCACAAGCGCCACCCCGGCATCCGGCTCAAGATGGAGTCGGTCGCCAAGTACGAGGAGTACCACCCCAAGCTGCTGGCCCAGCTCACCAGCAAGACGGCGCCCGACGTGTTCTTCGTGGGCGACGACAACATCGGCAAGTTCGTCTCCGCCGGCGTGCTCTCCCCGCTCAACGACCAGCTCGCCGGGGCCGACTCCAAGAGCAAGCCGGAGGACTTCTTCGAGGGCGTGTACGGCGGCGCCAAGCGCGACGGGAAGATCTACGGCGTCCCCAACGACACCAACCCCGAGGTCCTCTGGTTCGACAAGCAGGCCCTGAAGGACGCCGGGATCACCGAGGACCCCGCCGCCCTCCACGAGGCCAAGCAGTGGACCATGGCCAAGTACCTGGAGATGAACACCAAGCTCAAGGCGGCGGGCAAGGCCGGTTCGATCTTCTGGAACTGGTACGGCTCGACGTACTCGATGATCAACGGCTTCGGCGGCAAGGTGTGGGACGGCGGCAAGTTCGTGGCCACCACCGACGCCAAGTCCCGCGAGGCGTTGCAGACGCTGGCCAAGGGCTACCAGGACGAGACCTTCCTCAGCGCCGACACGCTGCCCGACAGCAACGGGCCCAGCACGCAGTTCCTCAAGCACAAGGCCGGCTTCTACGCCGGCGGCCGATGGATGATCGACTCGCTCAGGAAGGGCGGCGACCTCGGCAACTACGACATCGTGCCGTTCCCCTCGCCGACCGGTGAGCCGATGCCCGGCGCGGTCGCCGCCTCCTACCTGGCGATCAACAAGGACACCAAGCTGCCGAAGGAGGCCTTCACCTTCTTCACCGAGTTCGTCGGCAAGGACGGACAGCTGCTGCGGCTCAAGGACGGCGGCGCCGTGCCGTCCATCAAGGGCGCCGAGCAGGTCGTCCTGGGCGACAACTACCCCGCCCACGCCCAGACCTTCCTCGACGTGCGCGACACCGGCTTCGCGAACTATTCCGAGGAGGTGTCCGTGCCCGGCCTCACCGCCGACATCAACGAGCACCTGATGAAGGTGTGGACCGGCAAGGTCGGCTTCGACCAGGGCATGGACGAACTGCAGAAGCTCGTCGAGAGCAAGCTGGGCTAGCCGTGGCCATCGTCACCGAGGCGCGCCCCCGGGCGGCCGCCCGGGGGAAGCAGACCATCAGGAACAGGGACGGCTGGTGGGCCGCGTTCTTCCTCGGGCCGCAGCTCGTCGCGCTGGCCCTGTTCCTGGTCTTCCCGCTCGGCTTCGCCGTCGTGCTGGCCTTCATGCGATGGGACGGGCTCGGCGAGAAGGACTGGGTGGGCCTGGACAACTTCGCCGCCCAGCTGTCCGACCCCGAGTTCGGGCTGGCCGTGTGGAACACGATCAAGCTCGCGCTGCTGACCGTCCCGTTCGGGCTCGCCCTGGCGCTGCTCATCGCGATCGCGCTGAACAGCGTCAAGGGCAGCGGCTTCTACCGCGTGCTGTACTTCATGCCGGTGGTCACCAGCTCGGTGGCCGTCGCGCTGATGTGGCAGATCATCCTGGCCGGCGACGAGTACGGCGTGCTGAACACCTCGCTGCAGCGCTGGTTCGGCATCACCGCGCCCGACTGGCTGCGCGACCCCGGCTGGGTGATCGTGGCCATCGCCGTCGTGACGATCTGGTCGTCCCTCGGCCTCAACGTGGTGATCTTCCTGGCCGGGCTGCAGACCATCCCGCCGCAGATCGTCGAGGCCGCCAGGATGGACGGCGCGGGCAGCCTGCGCATCTTCCGTTCGGTCACCCTGCCCCTGCTCTCGCCCACCATCTTCTTCTCGACGGTGGTCGCGGTGATCAGCTCGTTCCAGGCCTTCGACCAGATCTACGTGCTGGTCAACCCGAAGTACAACGAGGGCGCCCGCACCATCGTCTACCAGGTCTACGAGCTCGGCTTCCAGGACTTCGAGTTCGGCATGAGCAGCGCCGCCTCGCTGATCCTGCTGGTCCTGACGCTGCTGGTGACCCTTGTCCAGTTCGCCGCGCAGAAGCGCCTCGTCCACTACGACACGTGAGGGAGCCCGGATGCGACACCGGCAGGTAGCCCTGCACGCCGCGCTCACCATCGGCGGGCTGGCGATGCTCTTCCCGTTCGTATGGATGCTGCTGACGTCCTTCAAGGGCGTGCGGCAGATGCTCAACAACCCGCTCGACTGGCTGCCCGCCCCGTGGCGGTGGGAGAACTATCCCGACGCGCTGGCGGCGATGCCGTTCGGCACCGCGTACTGGAACAGCTTCTACATCGCCGTGCTCAACGTCGCGCTCACGCTGCTGACGTCGGCCATGGCCGCCTACGCCTTCGCCCGGATCAGGTTCAAGGGTTCAGGCGTGCTGTTCGTGGTGTTCCTGGCCACCCAGATGGTGCCGGTGCAGGTCACGATCGTCCCGCTCTACCTCATGCTGGCGGAGTTCGGGTGGATCGACTCGCACCTGGCGCTGATCGTGCCGACGATCGCGAACCCGTTCGCGGTGTTCCTGCTGCGCCAGTTCATCAGGGCGGTGCCGGTGGAGCTGGAGGAGGCCGCCAGGATCGACGGCGCGGGCCGCTGGCGGTGCTTCTGGAACGTCGTGCTGCCGAACATCCGCCCTGGCCTGGGCGCGCTCGGCATCATCGCCTTCCTCGCCTCGTGGAACTCCTTCTTCTTCCCCCTGATCTTCCTGAACTCGCCGGAGCTGTTCACGGTGCCGCTGCTGCTCAGCCAGTTCTCCGGGGAGCGCACGGCGGTCGACTACGGGCTCATCCTGGCGGGGTCGGCGATCGCGGTCGTGCCGACGCTGATCGCCTTCCTGATCGGCCAGCGGAAGATCATCAATTCGATGGCGGCTTCCGGACTGGGTGGACGCTGATGCTGGATCTGAGAGAACGGCCGTTCACCGACCGGGGCTCCCGGCTGCTGGTGATGGCGGCCGACGACGGCTCCCTGTGGATCGCCAGAGCCCTGTACGAGACCCGGCTGAGCGACACGACCGTCCTCACGGGCCTGCGGGTCCTCGCCGGTGACAGGCAGCTGCCGGTACGGCAGGCGCTGCCGGACCGGATCGACTTCGCCGGCGGCGTGGCGATGGCCTTCGCCGGGCCCGACACCATCGTGCTGACCGGCAGGGACGCGCGGGCGGTGTGGGACGGCGGCGAGGCGGACATCGACGGCTGCCTCACACTGGTCGGCTCCCCGACCGGCGACGGTCCCGGCGTGCTGGCGGCCGCCGCCGCGCGCTGGCGTGACTGGTTCGCCGCCATGCCGTCCGTGCCGCAGGCGTTGCGCGAACGCGCCGAACAGGCGTGGTGGACGCTCGGGGTGAACCTGGTACCGATCAGGGGCAGGCAGTCGCTGATCCCCTCCAAGTACGGCTACGTCGGCCTGTGGAACTGGGACTCCTACTTCCACGCCATCGCGCTCAGGCACGCCGACCCCGCGCTGGCCAGGGAGCAGATCCGCATCCTGCTCGACAACCAGCGCCCGGACGGCCTCATCCCCGACGTGGTCCACGACCACGGGGTGCTCAGCGAGACCACCGACCTGCCCCGCTCGGACCTGGCCCGCCTGGCCCAGCACGTGGGCGGCGAGCCGGTCCGCGAGGTCGTGCCCGTCACCAAGCCGCCGCTCACCGCCTGGGCGGTGTGGAAGATCCACGAGGTGGACCCGGACCCCGACTTCCTGGCCGAGGTCTTCGAGCCGCTGGTCCGCTCGCAGGAGTGGTGGTTCACCCACTCCGACCCCGACGGCGACGGCCTGGCCGAGTACCTCCACCCGTACTCCTCGGGCCTGGACGACAGCCCCGTCTGGGATCACGGGCCGCGCGCCGAGCCCCCCGACCTCAACTCCTACCTGGCCCTGCAGTACGACCGGCTGGGCGACATCGCCGCCGCGCTCGGCCGCGACCCGTCGCCGTGGCGGGCCAGGGCGCAGGAACTGGTCGACCGCATGGTGGCGCGCCGCTGGACCGGCACGCGGTTCGTCACCAGGGTCGGCGGGCAGGAGGTGGCGGTGCGCACCCCGCTGGAGCTCATGCCGCTGCTGACCGGCCGGCTCCCCTCGGACATCGCCGCCCGGCTCGTCGCGGACCTGCGCTCGCCGAGCTTCTGGGGCGAACGTCCCGTGCCCACCGTCGCCTTCGACGACCCGAGGTTCGACCCCGACGCCATGTGGCGCGGACCGGTCTGGCTGAACATCAACTACCTGCTGATCGAAGGGCTGCGCCGGTCCGGCCACCCCGGGACGGCCCGCGAGCTGCGGCGGCGCACGCTGGCGATGGTCCGCGACGGCGGCGGCCTCTACGAGTACTGGAACCCGCTGACGGGCCGCAGGGCCGGCCGGGCGACCAGCGGGTTCGGCTGGTCGGCCGCGCTCTTCCTCGACCTGGCCCACGAGGACCTCCTCGATCCGGCCCGCGAGGAGACGGCCGGCGCGGCGCAGTGACCGCACCGGGGGCGCCGTCCCGAGCGGGAGGCGCCCCGCAAGGTCACGCCAGGCCGGCCTCGCTGCGCAGCAGCGCCGCAAGGGCCTCCCCCGAGACGGGCAGGCCCTTGTGCGCGAACCAGGTGGCCACGTTGCGCGCGTCCCGGTCCAGGAAGTCGGGCCCCGTCGGGTGCGCGATCACGTCGACGATCTGCGGCAGGTCGATGATCACCAGCCGGCCCTCGTGCACCAGCAGGTTGTACGGCGAAAGGTCGCCGTGCGCCAGCCCCTCCCCGGCGAGCGTCACCATGGCCGCCACCAGCTGCTCCCACAGGTCGTCGAGCCCCTCGTCGACGGTCGCCAGCCGGGGCGCGGCATAGCCGTCGGCGGTGCCGACGAACTCCTCCAGGATCTCGGTGCCGAGGATCTGCACCGGATACGGCACCGGCAACCCCAGCTTCCACAGCCGCACCAGCGCCGCGAACTCCGCCTGAGCCCACTGCCCGGCGATCACCTGCTTGCCGAACGCGGTCCGCGAGGCCATGGCCCTGCTCGCCCGCGAGTCGCGCATCCGGCGGCCCTCCAGATATCCGGCGTCGCGGTGGAAGAGCCGGTGGTCGTTGGACCGGTAGCGCTTGGCGGCCAGCAGGCACACCCGGTCGGTGTCGGGAACGCCGCGCGAGATGAGATGGACGTCGGCTTCCTTGCCGGTCTTGAGGATGCCGAGCTCGGTGTCGACGGCGGCCAGCTCGGTCACCAGCCAGTCGGGATGCGGCCGGGGGCCGCGCTCGGTCGGGGTGCTGAGATCCCAGGTGGACCAGCGGTCACCGGCGGGCGGCCCGTCGAGGTCCACGGGGTTGTTCTCGAGCCACTCGAGGTCGTCGGCGTCGAGACGGTTCTTCTTCGGCACGGTGGTGTTCTCCTGATGAGAATGCCCACCGGCGCGCGATCAGGTCGGAAGCTGACCGGTGGGGAGGAAACAGGACGCGAAAAACGGCATGCGAACAGTCGTCGTCACGGTTGACCCTCCTTTCGGTTGAAGCTCCGACGAGTGTGCCGGAGCGAAAACCGGCGGCGCAACGTATTTTCGGTCGCCTACCATCGCGGCATGGAAAGGTGCGCGGAGTGCGGCCGGCTGCCGTACGGCGGAGCGCCGGGCTGCGGTCGCTGCCTGGCGCTGGTCGACCGCATCGTCGAGGACGGCTACCAGGCGTTTCTGGCCGAGCAGGGGTTCGAGGACGACCCGGCTCTGGCCGAGATGATCGTCGATGAGATCAAGGGCTACGACTGGCGGGTGGTCGACGCCGCCTTCGATCGCCTGACCTGCGCGCGGTGCGGCAACCGGCGGGGCAGGGGGCCGACCGGCTGCCCGCCGTGCGACCTGGACGAGGGGTTCCGCTACGCCGCCCGCGAGGTGGACCGGCCCGGTGTGGCGCCGCGCAACGAGCACGCCGTGCGGGTGGGCGCCGCCGTCCTGCGCAACGGCCACCGGCACTCGCCGCGGGCCCTGCTCAGCTGGCAGATCAGCTTCCCGCTGGTGATGGGCGGCGCGATGCTCACCACGCCGCAGGCCCAGGCCCTGCGCGCCCGCATCAACAAGGGCGCCGCCTACGAGGAGCTCGCCACCGAACTCGTCATATGACCTGGTCGAGATCGAGGTCGATGTCCACGTCGAACCCGACATAGGTGTGGAGCTTCTCGCGGTGGATGCCGGTGGGGACGTAGGCCTTGACCGCCGGTTCGAGCTCGAAGGTGTAGACGACGGGCCGGTCGTCTTCGAGTTCGATCCGCCAGAAGTACTTGATGCCCGCGTCGGAGTACTTGATGGGCTTGGTCTGCCGGTCGCGATCTCGGGATTCGTCCGAAACCACCTCGACGACCAAGTGGACGTCTTCCCGCTTGAACGATGTGACGTTGCCGACGATCGCCGATCTGTTGACGACGAGGACGTCCGGCTCGGGGCGCTGGCGCAGGCCAAGAGTGACGCTCATCTCTCGGGCGACCGCAAGATGAGCGGGCGGCCTGATACCCAGCTGCCGGTCTCTGAGCAGGTCGATCACGAGCATATGGCGGTAGGTCTGCGGCGACATCATGACGAGGGACCCATCGATCAGCTCGACGTGCTTGGGCGCGTCGGGGGGGAGACGATCGAGCATGTCAGCGGTCCACCCGCCTGGAGGACCCGGCCAGAACCACTCGGGAAGTGCGGTGGTCATCGGGTACCTCCTCCGGGGGGATCACGCGACGGATCCATGATGACACAGTCGGTGACCGTCAGGTCTGGTCTCGGCGCTCCTGCAGGGTCTTGCGGTAGAGCTCGTCGATCTCGTCCAGCGGGTCGACCGTGCGGCGGCGCGACTCGATCTCCAGCTCGGTGCGGGCGTGCAGCTCGTCGATGCCGGTGCCGGCGTGGTGGACCTGGCTGTCGAGCAGATCGGCCCTGATCCTGGCGCACATGGCGGTCAGCTTGGCCTGGTGCTCGCGCAGCCGGTCGAGCGTGACGTGGTCGATGTACGGCGACACGCGGCGCTGCTGGGCGTAGATCCCGAGCTGGGTGTCGTGCACGTCGGCCTGGCGCGACAGCTCGCCCATCAGGTGCGGCAGGTCGCCGAGGCTCCAGCCCTGCTGCGTCGCCGCGTCGATCGCCTGGCGGGTCATGGAGACCTCCCGGCGCAGGTCGAGGCGGAGCCGCTCGACCTCGGCCGCGTCGCCCACGCCCATGGCGTTGACGTGGGTGGCCAGGCGGGCGGTGACCTGCCGGGCCGACCGGCTGGCCCGCTTGCCGACCTTGACCAGGGCGTAGACGGCCACACCCGCGAGCGCCAGGAAGATCAGGACGATCGCGAGCAGGATCAGAAGGAATGTGCTGATTGGAGGGACCTCCCGTCCGGCCTTTACCTGAGAGGATAAGCGATCCCTGGCGGCCGGGCGCGGCTCGTTCGGAGGCGGCGACGGACGTGCGGGCGCCAGGGCGGGGGCACGTCGCCCGCACGTCGTCCCGTCGAAGGCTAGGGGCCGGGCCGGGTCTTGGGATCAGCCTGCCGGGTGAGATCGGCTCACCTCCTCGACGGACTGCGCACCTTCCTGAACAGCCGCCACGCGAGCACCGCCATCCCGATCATCAGGAACAGCACCAGAACCGGCAGGAAGATGGCGACCAGGCTCACGCCCAGCGAACCGGCGTCCTCCACCGTGCTGGCCACGGGGCCGCCCAGCCCTCCGGTGGTGGCGTTGACGACCGGCCTGGCCGTGGACTTCAGCACGTGCACGGCCAGCGCGGTCACGATGCCGATCAGCCACCCGGCCCACGGGTGCTCCGCCATCCAGGTGGAGTTGTCGAACTCGGCGGCGGCCGCCGTGGCGCTGAAGACCACGCCGCCGGACGCGGGCCGTATCGCGGTCTGGATGGCGTCGTTGACGCTGTCGACGACCGGCACCTTGTCCAGCACGAACTCGGCGAGCAGCAGCACCGCGATGATCGCCAGCACCCACCAGTCGGTCAGCCACGCGTAGCCGTCGGGCAGTTTGACCGCGTCCGTGATGTTGGCCAGCACCCCGACGACCAGCAGCGGGATGTAGGCGTTGAGCCCGGCCGCGGTGCTCAGGCCCAGACCGGTCAGTGCTGCGAGCATGGTGTTCCCCGTCCTGTACGGCCGGCACCCCACAGCCCGCCGCGGTCATTGCGTGACCCTCCGTCCTTCACGCTAACGCCGGCCGAACCGCGGTGCTCGCCATGGCGTCGCACCCGACGCCGGATCTTCCCCGTACTGTGACCCGTGACCCGTGACCCGCGGGCCTGTGGCGCCTGCGGCCCGTGACCCGCGGTCTGCGGCCGTGGTTTGCGGCCCGTGGTCTGCGGCCCGTGACACCTGACCCGTGGCGCGTGGCCTGCGGTCTGTCTGCGGGCCGTGGTCCGGTCAGCCGGTGATGGCCGACAGCCGTTCGACGGCCGCGGCGAACTCCTCCATCATCTCGTGCACCACCCTGCGGGCCGGCTTCACCTGGTCCAGCTGCCCCACCACCTGGCCGACGAAGTAGTTCGCCAGCTCCACCGCCCCCGGCTCGCCCCGTTCCGCGGCCCGTACCACGTGCGCCATCGCCGACTCGGCCAGCAGCATCTGCGAGGGCATCCCCAGCGGTCCCGGGCTGTCCTCGCCGCCGTCCCAGGCGGCCGTCCACGCCGAGGCCAGCTGACGGGCCGGCTTGCCCGTGCGCGAACGGGACCTGACGGTGTCGAGCGACGAGGCCGCCAGCATCTTGCGCTTCACCGACGGCGGCGTCTCGGCCTCCTCCGTGGTCAGCCATACCGACCCGCACCACACGCCCTGCGCGCCCAGCGCCATCGCCGCCGCCATCTGCCGTCCCGACGCGATGCCGCCCGCCGCCAGCACGGGCACCGGGTCCACGGCGTCCACGACCTGCGGCACCAGCACCATCGTGGCGATCTCACCGGTGTGGCCGCCGGCCTCGGTGCCCTGCGCGACGATGAGGTCGGCGCCCGCCGCCACCTGCCTGCGCGCGTGTTCGACGGTGCCCACCAGCGCGGCGACGGGCACGCCTGCGTCCCTGGCCATGGACACCATCGGCGGCGGAGGCGGCCCGA
Source organism: Nonomuraea sp. NPDC003727 (assembly GCF_053586935.1). Taxonomy (NCBI): domain Bacteria; kingdom Bacillati; phylum Actinomycetota; class Actinomycetes; order Streptosporangiales; family Streptosporangiaceae; genus Nonomuraea; species Nonomuraea sp. NPDC003727. The sequence goes on along the minus strand of NZ_JBSFNE010000006.1, from coordinate 108,163 downwards.
GCGCGCTTGCGATCAGGCCGATCCTGTGCTTGAGCGCCACCTCGACCAGTTCGGTGGCACCCCTCGCGGTGACGCGCTCGCCGAGCCCGCCCACCGGGCCCGCGTACGGCACGCCGTACCGCTGGAGCAGGTCGGCGGTGAAGGCGAGGTGAGCCGGAGGGATGGCCGGGCGCGGACCCTCGGTCCTGCCGGGAACGAGCACGTCGACCCCGTAGGGGCGGCCGCGGACCTGGGCGTCGAGCCGGCTCAGCTCGGTCTCGAGCTGCTCGGCGGTGTAGGCGACGGCGCCCAGGACGCCGAAACCGCCTGCGTTGGTGACCGCGGCGACCACGTCGCGGCAGTGGCTGAAGGCGAACAGGGGGAACTCGACGCCGAGGCGTTCACAGATCGCGGTCCGCATGACGTGACGCTAACCCCGGGGCCGGGCGGCTGCCAGAACCTCCGAGCCCGGGCCGCCGACAGAACCCCCGGGCCGGGCGGCTGCCAGAACCCCCGGGGCCGGGCCGCCGGCAGAACCCCCGCCCCGGCTCCCTGCGGGTGGTGCGGCGGGCGGGGTCAGGCGGTGGCCTGGCGGTCGAGCGGGGTGACGCCGGGCGGGTGCCAGCCGAGCTCGGGCGTGTAGCTCCTGACCAGCTTGGCCGGAACCCCCGCGATCACGCTGTGGTCGGGGAACTGCCCCCGCACCACCGCGCCGCCCGCCACCACGCACTGCCGTCCGATCCTGGTGCCCGGCAGGATGATGGCGCCGGTGCCCAGCCACGACCCGGCGCCGATCGAGACCGGATTGTTGCGCGGCCACTGCCGGCCGATCGGCGTCTCCGGGTCGTCGTAGACGTGATTCTGGTCGGTGATGTAGACGTAGGGGCCGGTGAAGACGTGCTCGCCGATGTCGATCGACTGGTGGGCGACGATGTGGCTGCCCCTGCCGATCGAGCAGCTCCCGCCGATCCGCAGGATGGAGGCGGGGCCGAGGTCCACGCCGGGGCCCATGCCGCACGACAGCGAGACCCGCTCCCCGATGAGCGTGTGGTCACCGATCTCGATCCACCGCTCGCCGAAGATGGCGCCCACCGGGAAGGCGATGCTGACGCCCTCGCCGAGCCTGCCGAAACGGTATCCGGCGGGGGTGGCGGGCGTGATCGCTCCCGCGGCGCGGATGGCGGCGTAGGCGCGGTGAACGAGGGAGCCGACCGCCCGCCGTACAAGTGACATAGGGCCCAAAGTTACTCTCTGGTACGCCGTTAGGGCATGTCGGGGCGCCGTTTGATATCCTGAGAGCCCGTGGACGTCAACGCCACACCTCGAGCCACGGGAGACTTCTTGCGCAGCGCATCGCAAACCAAGCATCTGTTCGTCACCGGCGGTGTCGCCTCCAGTCTCGGCAAGGGACTCACGGCCTCCAGCCTGGGCCGCCTGCTGAAGGCCCGTGGGCTGCGGGTCACCATGCAGAAGCTCGACCCCTACCTCAATGTCGACCCCGGCACGATGAACCCCTTCCAGCACGGAGAGGTCTTCGTCACCGACGACGGCTCTGAGACCGACCTCGACGTCGGCCACTACGAGCGCTTCCTCGACACCGACCTGCACGGCTCGGCCAACGTCACGACCGGTCAGGTCTACTCCAACGTCATCGCCAAGGAGCGGCGCGGCGAGTACCTCGGCGACACCGTCCAGGTCATCCCGCACATCACCAACGAGATCAAGGACCGCATCCGCGGCATGGCCGGTCCCGACGTGGACGTGGTCATCACCGAGGTCGGCGGCACCGTCGGCGACATCGAGTCGCTGCCCTTCCTGGAGTCGGTGCGCCAGATCAGGCACGAGGTCGGCCGCGACAACGTCTTCTTCCTGCACGTCTCGCTGCTGCCGTACATCGGGCCGAGCGGCGAGCTGAAGACCAAGCCGACCCAGCACAGCGTGGCCGCGCTGCGCAGCATCGGTATCCAGCCCGACGCGATCGTGCTGCGCTCCGACCGCCCCGTCCACACCTCCATCAAGCGCAAGATCAGCCTGATGTGCGACGTCGACGAGGACGCCGTGGTCAGCGCCGTCGACGCCGCCTCCATCTACGACATCCCCAAGGTGCTCCACTCCGAGGGCCTCGACGCCTACGTCGTGCGCCGCCTCGGCCTGCCGTTCCGTGACGTCGACTGGAAGGAGTGGGAGCAGCTGCTGCGCCGCGTCCACCGTCCGGCCAAGGAGGTCACGGTCGCGCTCGTCGGCAAGTACATCGACCTGCCCGACGCCTACCTGAGCGTCACCGAGGCGCTGCGCGCCGGCGGTTTCGCCAACGACAGCCGCGTCAACATCCGCTGGGTCAAGTCCGACGACTGCGAGAGCGAGGAGGGCGCGGCCCGCGAGCTCGACGGCGTCGACGGCGTGCTCATCCCCGGCGGGTTCGGCGTGCGCGGCATCGAGGGCAAGATCGGCGCCATCCGCCACGCCCGCGAGAAGAAGATCCCGCTGCTCGGCATCTGCCTCGGCATGCAGGGCATGGTCATCGAGGCCGCCCGCAACCTGGCCGGCGTCGACGACGCCAACTCCGCCGAGTTCGACCCCGACACCAAGCACCCGGTCATCTCCACCATGGCCGACCAGGAGGACGTCGTCGCCGGCGAGCGCGACATGGGCGGCACCATGCGCCTGGGCCTCTACACCGCCAAGCTCGGCGAGGGCACGCTGGCCCGCCAGCTCTACGGCGGCAAGGCCAAGGCCGACGAGCGCCACCGCCACCGCTACGAGGTCAACAACGCCTACCGCGAGCAGCTGGAGAAGGTCGGCCTGGTCTTCTCCGGGCTGTCGCCCGACGGCCGCCTGGTGGAGTACACCGAGCTGCCCGTCGAGCAGCACCCCTTCTTCATCGGCACGCAGGCCCACCCCGAGTTCCGCTCGCGGCCGACCCGCGCCCACCCGCTGTTCAAGGGCCTCATCTCGGCCTCGCTCGCCTACGCGGCGGGCCGCTCGCCCAAGGCGGCAGGCAAGTGAGCTCCGACGCCGGCCTGCCCGTGGCCGACTCTCCCGAGGAGTGGCCGGTCGTCGACTCGCGGGAGCACTTCAGGGGATACGTGATCGGCGTGCGCACCGACACCGTGCGCATGCCGCGCGACGAGGTCGCCCAGCGTGACTACGTCGTCCACCCCGGCTCGGTGGCAGTCCTCGCGCTCGACGCCGACCAGCGCGTCCTGCTGATCAGGCAGTACCGGCACCCGACGCGCCGCCTGCTGTGGGAGCTGCCCGCGGGCCTGCGCGACGTCGAGGGCGAGCCGCTGGTCGCCACCGCCGCGCGCGAGCTGGCCGAGGAGGCGGGCTACAAGGCCGACACCTGGCACACGCTCGTCGACCTCTACACCTCGCCCGGCATGTCCGACGAGCGCATCCGCGTCTTCCTGGCCAGGGACCTGTCCGAGACGGAGATCGACTTCGAACGCCGCCACGAGGAGTTCGACATGCCGGTCCAGTGGGTCCCGCTCGCCGAAGCGGTCGAGAAGACGCTCGAGGGAATGATCCACAATTCCCCGGCCGTGGCCGGTATCCTCGCCGCATATGCGGCGTCGGCCGACGGATTCGCCCACTTGCGGCCCGCCGACGCACCGGAGGCGTGACGGGAGGATCATCCGTGGAGGCAGTGCTCTCCAGCTACCTCGCCCATCTGGCGGTGGAGCGGGGCCTGGCTGCCAACACGCTGGCCTCCTACCGCAGAGACCTGCGCCGCTACGTCGACCACCTGCGGTCGCGCGGCCGGGTCTCGCTGGGCGAGGTGGGCGAGGCCGACGTCCTCGCCTTCCTCGCCGCGCTCCGCGAGGGCGACGGCGAGCACCCGGCCCTGGTGGCCAGCTCGGCGGCGCGCGCCGTCTCGGCCGTGCGCGGCCTGCACAGGTTCGCCCTGCGCGAAGGCGTCACCGGCCACGACCCCGCCCACGAGGTGCGCCCGCCCCGCCAGCTGCGCCGCCTGCCCAAGGCGATCGGCGTCGCCGAGGTCGAGCGGCTCATCGCCGCCTCCGGGCCCGACGGCGCGCCGCTGACCCTCCGCAACCGCGCCCTCCTGGAGCTCCTGTACGGCACGGGCGCCCGCATCTCCGAGGCCGTCGGCCTAGCTCTCGACGACCTCGAGGACGACCAGGTACGGCTGCGCGGCAAGGGCGGGCGCACCCGCGTCGTGCCCGTCGGCCGCTTCGCCAGGGAAGCGCTCGACGCCTACCTGGTGCGGGCCAGGCCGTCCCTGCTCGGCCACGGCAGGGGCACGCCGGCCGTCTTCCTCAACGCCCGCGGCGGCCGCCTCACCAGGCAGGGCGCCTGGGAGGTGCTGCAGGCCGCCGCCGAGCGGGCCTGCCTGGAAGGGATCTCTCCGCACGTCTTGCGGCATTCGTTCGCGACCCACCTGCTCGACGGCGGCGCGGACGTTAGGGTGGTCCAGGAGCTGCTCGGCCACGCCTCGGTGACGACCACCCAGGTCTACACGCTGGTGACGGTCGACAAGCTCCGCGAGGTCTACGCCGCCGCGCACCCCCGTGCCCGCCGGTGATCTATAGTCTTTGCGTCGTGCGGTAAGTCGGCGTGCCTTCTTGCCGCCTAAGTGCTGACGCCATAGTGTCCGTCCGGACGGTCCGGTTCGGGACCGTCAGGGAGGTTCGAGCTGGTGACTGTGACCGCCAACGGTTCGACCCCGGGGACCCCTGAGAACCCCTGGGGCGACACGAAGACCGACACGACCGCCAAGGGCGTGAATCTCGGCCCCACCGGGCGGCCGCGCCCGGTGTTCCCCGAGCCGGTGCCGCGCGAGACGCACGGCCCCGCGCGGGTGGTCGCGATGGTCAACCAGAAGGGCGGGGTCGGCAAGACCACCACCACGATCAACCTGGGCGCCGCGCTCGTCGAGTGCGGGCTGAAGGTCCTGCTGGTCGACTTCGACCCGCAGGGCGCCCTGTCGATCGGCCTGGGCATCAACCCGCTCCAGCTCGACCTGACGGTCTACAACATGCTCATGGAGCGCGACGTCGCCGCCGAGGACGTGCTGCTCCAGACCGGGGTCGAGGGCCTCGACCTGCTGCCGTGCAACATCGACCTGTCGGCGGCCGAAGTCCAGCTCGTCACCGAGGTGGCCCGCGAGCAGGTGCTGGGGCGCGTGCTCAAGCCGCTGCTGCCCTTCTACGACGTGTGCCTGATCGACTGCCAGCCCTCGCTCGGCCTGCTCACGGTCAACGCGCTCACCTGCGCCCACGGCGTCATGGTGCCGCTGGAGTGCGAGTTCTTCGCCCTGCGCGGTGTCGCCCTGCTCATGGACACCATCGCCAAGGTGCAGGAGCGGCTCAACGACGAGCTCGAGATCGAGGGCCTGCTGGCCACCATGTACGACGCCCGCACCCTGCACGGCCGCGAGGTGCTCGCCCGCGTCGTGGAGGCCTTCGGCGACAAGGTGTTCCACACGGTCATCAACAGGACCGTCCGCTTCCCCGACGCGACCGTCGCGGGTGAGCCGATCACCACCTTCGACCCGTCCTCGCTGGGCGCCAACGCCTACCGCGAGCTGGCCAGAGAGGTGCTCTCGCGCTGGCAGCAGCCTGCGACAATGGCCAGGTGACCGCGACCTCCCCCACACGCTCCGGGCAGGGGCGGCAGTCCCCGCCCGGGAAGGCCGGCCCAGCCGGCGGTCAGGGCGACGAGCGGCCGCAAGGTTTCCAGGTGCATCTCGACGTCTTCGAGGGCCCCTTCGACCTGCTGCTCGGGCTGATCTCCAAGCACAAGCTCGACATCACCGAAGTCTCGCTGTCGAAGGTGACGGACGAGTTCATCGCCTACATCAGGTCCAAGGGCCCCGAGTGGGACCTCGACCAGACCAGCCACTTCCTGCTGGTCGCCGCCACGCTGCTCGACCTCAAGGCGGCCCGGCTGCTGCCGACCGGCGAGGTCGAGGACGAGGAGGACCTCGCGCTGCTGGAGGCGCGCGACCTGCTGTTCGCCAGGCTGCTGCAGTACAAGGCCTACAAGGAGGTCGCCAAGGTCTTCTCCGGGCTGATGGCGGAGGAGTCGCTGCGGTTCCCGCGGGCCGTACCGATGGAGCCGCAGTTCGCCAACCTGCTGCCGGAGCTGGTCCTCGGCATCGGGCCCGAGCAGCTGGCGCGCATCGCCGCCAAGGCGTTCACGCCCAAGCTGCCGCCCACCGTCGGCGTCGGGCACATCTACCAACCGCTGGCGAGCGTCAGGGACCAAGCCGCTATCCTTGTGCGGCGGTTGCGGCACCTGCGCACGGCCACGTTCAGGACGCTGGTCGCCGACTGCGAGGGCACCTTCGAGGTGATCGCCCGCTTTCTGGCCGTGCTGGAGCTGTTCAGGGAGTCGGCTGTCAGCTTCGAGCAGGTGGAGCCCCTCGGCGATCTGCACGTGACCTGGACTGGAGCCGACGACGGAGACGTCGCGGTGGGCGACGACTACGAAGAGAGCGCGGAGAAGGCTGCTGATGAGTGAGTTCCCGGCTCCCAGGGACCCGTCGCCGTCCGAGCGCCGGGCCGACGGCTCGCCGGCGCCCCGGCGCGAGCGTCCGCGCGGGGCCGCGTGGGCGGGCCTGCCGGGTTCGGGCGCTTTCGGCGCCGACCTCGAGGACGCTCCGGCGGACCCAGCGGCCGCCTCCCGCGTGGACGACCCCGCCCCGCAGACGGCGGCGCCGGACGCGCCGGAGCCGCTGGAAGCGCGGGCCGAGCCGGAACCTGCCGAGGAGCCGCTGGAAGCGCGGGCCGAGCCGGAACCTGCCGAGGTCCAGGTCGGGCCTGACCTGCCGGGGGTGTCCGCTGAGCGGGACGTCCCGGCGGGGCTGGTCGAGCCGGATCGTACGGGCGGGCAGGATTCGTCGGTCCTTCCGGTCGCGCGGGCCACGTCGGACTTTCCGGCCGGGCCGGTCGAATCCGGCCCTCCGGCGACGCAGGTCAGGCCGGGCCTTCCGGCGGCACGGGGCGGGCCCGACATCCTGGGGACCGCGCACGTTCCCGGGGGGCACACCGGTTCCGAGGATGGCACGCCCGCCGCTCCGGAGGCCGAGCGCATGGCGGTCGCGGCCGAGTTCGCCGCTCAGGGTGTCGACTTCGCCGCTCCGGATGCCGAGTCCGGCGCTCCGGGCGCCGAGCTAGCCGCTCCGGAGAGGCCCGTGGGCGCGGCGGCGGATGAGTTCGCCGCTGCGGAGGCCGGGGATGTGGCTGCGGGGGTGTCCGGTGCCGTTCGGGGTGCCGGCCGTGACGGCGGGGAGACGAGCCCGGGTACGGGTTCGTCCGGCCTGGTCGGGTCGCCGGCCGATGACCCGCCCCGCCCGGACGAGGCGGACTTCGCGCCCCTCGACGCCGGCGAGCCCGAGCCCGGTACGGCCGCGCCGGATCTGAACGCGGCGCTGGAGGCGATCCTGATCGTCGTCGACGAGCCGGTCGACGCGATCACCCTCGCCCAGGTGCTCGAACGCCCCACCCACGAGGTCGAGGCCGCGCTGAATGCGCTGGCGGCGGAATACTCCGGTGCCGGGCGGGGTTTCGATCTGAGGGAGGTCGCAGGCGGCTGGCGGTTCTACTCGCGCGCCGACTGCGCCCCGCTGGTCGAGCGGTTCGTCCGCGACGGCCAGCAGGCGCGGCTCACCCAGGCCGCGCTGGAGACTCTCGCGGTCGTGGCCTACCGGCAGCCGGTGAGCCGCGCCCGTGTCGCCGCCGTGCGCGGCGTCAACAGCGACGGCGTCATGCGGACGCTGGTCGCCAGAGGGCTGGTCGAAGAGGCCGGCACCGATCCGGAGAGCCAGGCGGTGCTCTACCGGACCAGCTCCTACTTCTTGGAGCGACTGGGCCTGAAGAGCCTCGACGAGCTTCCCGAGCTCGCGCCCTTCCTGCCCGACGACGTGGAAAACCTTGAGGAGACAACGAAGTGATCAACAGGCGCAGCACCCCGTCCGGTGATGGACGCGGTCGAGGACGCACCGGCGGTTCCCGGGGCGCGAGCTCCAGGAGCGGCGGCAGTGGGCGTCCCGCCTACCGCTCCGACGACAGGCGCGACTCGCGCCGCGACGACTCTCGTGGCGGTCCCCGCCGCGACGACTTCGGCGGGGGTTCCCGCCGTGACGACTTCCGTGCCGGATCCGACAGCCGGGGCGGCTTCGGCGGTTCCCGCGACTCCATGCGCGCCGACCGCGGCGGCTCCCGTGCCAGGTACGGCAAGCCGCAGTCCCGCGACGAGCGCGGTGGCGGCTTCCGCGACGGCGGCCCGCGCGAGGACCGCGGCTTCCGCGACGGCGGGGGTCACCGTGGCGATCAGGCCCGAGACAACCGGGGTTTCCGCGACGGGCGGGGCGACCGGGACGGCCGGGCCCGTGAGGACCGCGGTTCTCGTGAGGACCGCGGTTTCCGCGGTGGCGAGCGCGGCTCCCGCGACGCCGGCCGCCAGGACCGGGGCGAGCGGGGTTTCCGCGCCCAGCGTGACGAGCGCGGCTTCCGTGCCGGCGACCGTCCGGGCCGCGGGTCCGGCGGTGGCGAGCGTGGTGAGCGTGGTGACCGCCGGTTCGGCGGTGACCGTGACGACCGCGGGTTCCGCGGCGGCGACCGGGAAGGTCGCGGGTCCCGCGAGCGCGGCTACGGCGATCGCGGGTTCGGCGGCGACCGCGGCGGCCGCGGGTTCGGCGGTGGCCGTGACGGGCGTGGATCCGGCGGCGGCGACCGCCCGGACCGCGGGTTCGGCGGCGACCGGGGTAACCGTGGTGACCGCGGCGACCGCGGTGACCGTGGGTTCCGTGACCGGGACGGCCGCGGTTTCCAGGGTGGCGACCGGGCCGGTTTCCAGGGTGGCGACCGGGCCGGTTTCCAGGGCGGTGACCGTCAGGAGCGCGGCGCCTCGGGCCGTGACGACCGTGCGGGCCTGAGGGCCGACAGGGTCGGCAGGCGCGGGGAGAGCTCCACGCGGGCCCGCTACGGCAGGCGCGAGGAGCCCCAGACGATCGGCCGGGTCCCCAGCCGTCCCGCCCCCAAGCGCGAGGCCGGCGCGGGCCGTACCGGAAGGGCGCAGTCGTTCGGCGGCGGCAAGCCGCGCGACGCCTTCAAGTCGGCTCGCCAGCCCATCCGCGACCGCGACTTCTACCCCGACGACTACGCCGACGAGCGCGACACCACCGAGGTGCCGGGCGGCGTGCGGCTGCAGAAGGTGCTCGCCCAGGCGGGCGTGGCCAGCAGGCGGGCCTGCGAGGAGATGATCGGCGAGGGCCGCGTCACCGTGAACGGCCAGGTCGTGCGGAGGTTCGGCGCGAAGGTCGACCCCGCGACGCAGGTCATCCACGTCGACGGCAAGCGCATCCCGACCGCTCCCGACCTGGTCTACTACGCGCTGAACAAGCCCATCGGCGTGGTCTCCACGATGGAGGACCCGCAGGGCCGCCCGTGCCTGGCCGACTACGTGCAGGAGCTGGCTCCCCGCCTGTTCCACGTGGGCAGGCTCGACACCGAGACCGAGGGCCTGCTGCTGCTCACCAACGACGGCGAGCTGGCCAACAGGCTGACCCACCCCAGCTACGGCGTGCAGAAGAAGTACTGGGCGAAGGTGCCCGGTCCCATCCCGCGCGACCTGGGCCGCAGGCTCAAGAAGGGCATCGAGCTGGAGGACGGCCTGGCCAAGGCCGACCACTTCGAGATCGTCCAGGAGCACGGGCAGCAGGCGCTGGTGGAGGTCGTGCTGCACGAGGGCCGCAAGCACATCGTCAGGCGCATGCTGGAGGAGTCGGGTCACCGTGTGATCGACCTGGCGAGGATCGAGTTCGGTCCGGTCAAGCTGGGCCGTACCAAGCCGGGCACGATCAGGGCGCTGACCCTCAAGGAGGTCGGCGACCTCTACGCGGCGGTCAAGCTGTAATCTGGCCGGACGCTGGAGCCCGCGCACGTGTGTGCGGGCTCCGAACCATATGGAGGGATTGACATGGTGCGGGCGATTCGCGGGGCGATCCAGGTGGAGGCCAACGACCGCGACGCGATCATCAGCGGGACCACCGAGCTGGTCTCGGCGGTCATGGAGCGCAACCAGCTGACCACCGACGACGTGATCAGTGTGCTGTTCACCGCGACGCCCGACCTCACTGCCGAGTTCCCCGCCCTCGCGGCGCGTAAGCTCGGCTTCCATGAGGTACCGCTCATCTGCTGCACCGAGATCGGCGTGCCGGGCGCGCTGCCGCGCGTGGTCCGGTTGATGGCGCACGTGCAGAGCGACCGTCCGCGCAGCGAGATCCAGCACGTCTACCTGCGCGGCGCGACCGTGCTGCGGCAGGACATCGCGCAGTGACGACCGCGCGTGGACACGCGGGGTCGTGATCGCGTGACGCGCACCTGACAATCGCGCAGTGAGAATGGACACGGAGAAAGTGGACACGGTGAAGCTCGACACCGTCCTCGTCCTCGGCACCGGCCTGGTCGGCACGTCGATCGGACTGGCGCTGCGCCAGCGCGGCGTGACCGTGCTGCTGGCCGACCGCGACCTGGGCGCCGTACGGCTGGCCAGGGAGATGGGCGCGGGCCAGGAATGGCGCCTGGGCGACCCGGTCGACCTCGCGGTGGTCGCCGTCCCGCCGGGCCATGTGGCCAGTGAGCTGCGCGGCCTGCAGCAGCGTGACGCGGCCCGCTTCTACACCGACGTCGCCAGCGTCAAGGCCAGGCCGATCGCCGAGGCGGCCGGGCTCGGCTGCGACCTGAGCACCTACGTCGCCTCGCACCCCATGGCGGGCAGGGAGAAGGCGGGCCCCGGCGCGGCCAGGGCCGACCTGTTCCTCGGGCGGCCGTGGGCGCTGTGCCCGACCCCCGAGGCCGCGCCGGAGGCCAGGGAGGCCGTGCTCGCCCTCATCGAGCTGTGCGGGGCCAACCCGGTCGAGGTGGCGGCCGAAGACCACGACAGGGCCGTGGCGGTCGTCTCGCACGCCCCGCACGTGGCCGCCTCGGCGGTGGCCGCCCGCCTGGCCGAGGCCTCGGACGTGACGCTCGGGCTGGCCGGCCAGGGTGTGCGCGACGTGACCAGGATCGCCGGCGGCGACCCCGGCCTGTGGCTGGGCATCCTGTCGGGCAACGCCGCCCCGGTGGCCGAGGTGCTGGAGGCGGTCTCGCGCGACCTGGCCGACGCCGCCACCGCGCTGCGGGCCATGGCCGCGGGCGACGACGGCGCCGGCCCCGAGGTGACCGAACTGCTCAAGCGGGGCGTGGTCGGCCACGGCAGGATCCCCGGCAAGCACGGCGGGCCCGCGGCGGCCTATGCCGTCGTCCAGGTGGTCATCGGTGACCGGCCCGGCCAGCTGGCCAGGCTGTTCCAGATCTGCGACGAGGTGGGCGTCAACGTCGAGGACGTCAGGCTCGAGCACGCGCCCGGCCTGCCGCTGGGCCTGGCCGAGCTGTCGGTGCAGCCGGACGCGGTCGCCGTCCTGAACCAGGCCCTGCAGGAACGCGGCTGGCAGGTTCCCTAGGAGAGCGCCGTCCTGGTCACTTCTGGGCGACCGCCTGGCTGACGGCGTTGGGGCCGTCGTACTCGCGGTCGGGAATGGACTCCAGCGCCTTGATCATCTCCTTGTCGGCGCCCTGCTCGCGGGCTGCCTTCACCAGATCGTCCCGTTTCGCGGGGTAGTCGACCCCGGACAGGTGCTTCTGCAGCTGGATCGGATTCGGTGTGTTCCCCATGAGGGGCGCGTACCCGAGGCGGGCGGCGGGTAACGGGTCAGGGGCGGCGTTCCAGCAGCACACGGGCCCGTTCCACGTCGCGCGGCAGTTCCTGCCGCAGGGCCAGCGCGCGCGGCAGCCGCCGTACCGCGGCGCGCAGCCCGGCCCGACCGGCGGCGCCGGCGGCGGCAGCGCGCAGCACCGTGCGGGCGACGACGGGCCACGGCCGGCGCAGCACCGCGGTCAGGACGGCGTTGCGGGCGGCCAGCGCCCTGCGCCCGTGCGGGTCGCGGGCGGGGGAGGGGTGGTGGTGGGCCACGACGTCGGCCACGTAGGCCAGCTCCCAGCCGCGCGCGGCCAGGTCCACCGCGAGCCGTTCCTCCTCCCCGAAGAAGAAGATCACGTCGTCGAAGCCGCCCGCCTCCAGGTAGGCCCGCCTGCGCACCACCGCGCCGCAGGCCAGGAAGCCGAGTACGCCGGGTCCGGCGGAGCCGGGCAGCGGCGAGCGGGCCATGACGGCGCTGACCGGGTCGGTGCGCTCCTCCGGTCCGACGAGTACGCGGGCGGCCAGCACCGCCAGGCGCGGGTGGGCGTCGAGCACGTCGGCGGCCCGGTCGAGCGCGCCGGGGGCCCACCAGGAGTCGTCGTCGGCGAAGGCCACGTAGGGGGTGGCCGCCAGCCGTACGCCGAGGTTGCGCGCGGGAGCGCCCAGGTTGCGTCCCGCCTCCACGACCCGCACGTGGGGGAAGGTGTGGCGGACGAAGGCGGCGGTGCCGTCGGCTGAGCCGTTGTCGACCAGGACGACGGGCCCGGGGTGCCGGGGCAGCGTCCTGGCCAGCGACTCGCGCCGGTCCCTCGTCGCGACGACCACGGTCACCCGATCGTTGCTCATGGGGGAGTTCTATCCGGGAACGCTCCCTTGACGCGTGGCGCGGGCGCGCGTACAAAGACGGTAACAGCGTTACCGCAGAGAAACGGCGTTACCGACCATGACGGCATACAGCGAGGCACAGCAGGTCGGGCAGGAGGCCGTCCGGGCCGCGATCCTCGACGCCACCACCCATCTGCTCGTCGCCGAAGGGCCGGGGGCGCTGACCGTGCGCCGGATCTCGGGCGCGGTCGGCTGCTCGACGAAGGTGATCTACACGCTGTTCGGCGCCAAGGAGGGGCTGGAGGAGGCGCTCTGGCTGGAGGGCTTCGCCAGGTTCGAGCGCGCCCTGCGGACCGGTCGCACCTCCGCCGACCCGCTGACCAGGCTGCACGAGTGCGGGGCCGCCTACCGCGCCTACGCCCTCGCCGAGCCCGAGTACTACCGGGTGATGTTCCAGGGGGCGCTGCCCGGGTTCGTGCCCGACGCCGCCGCGCTGGCCGCGGGCCGCAGGGCCTTCGACATCCTGTACGCCGACGTGGCTGCCTGCCTGGAGGCGGGACAGCTGCGCGGCGACGCCCAGGAGATCGCCGACCTGCTCTGGATGGCCGCGCACGGCGCGACCAGCCTCGAACTGTCCGGGCACTTCGGCCCGGTCGAGGCCGAACAGCGTTTCGTCACGCTGTGCGCCTCGGTGCTCACCCCGTTCCTGCCCGGCCCGCCCGACGAGAGGACACCGTCATGACCACCCCCTTCAGGGGCGGCTTCGCCCCCGTCGCGGAGGAGATCACCGCCTTCGACCTGCCCGTCACCGGGCGCGTCCCCGCCGAGCTGTCGGGCCGCTACCTGCGCAACGGGCCCAACCCGCTCGGCCTCGACGACCCCGCCGCCGCGCACCTGTTCCTCGGCCAGGGGATGGTCCACGGGGTACGGCTGCGCGACGGCAGGGCCGAGTGGTACCGCAACCGGTGGGTCCGCAGCGCCGACGTGGCCACGCGCCTGGGGGAGGAGCCGCGTCCGGGGCCCGTCCACGCCGACTTCGACTTCGCCGCCAACACCCACGTCATCGGCCACGCGGGGCGCACGTTCGCGACGGTGGAGGCGGGCGGCCGGCCGTACGAGCTGACCTACGAGCTCGACACGGTCGGCCCGTGCGACTTCGGCGGCACGCTGCCCGGCGGCTACGCCGCCCACACCAAGCTCGACCCGCACACCGGCGAGCTGCACGCCATCGCCTACTACTTCGGCTGGGACCACCACCAGCACGTGGTCATCGACCCGCAGGGCAGGGTCAGCAGGACCGTCGACATCCCGGTGGCCGACGCCCCGATGGTCCACGACCTGGCGCTGACCCAGCGCTACGTGGTGATCTACGACCTGCCCGTCACCTTCAGCATGGACCACGCGGCCAGGGGGGTGCCGCTGCCGTACAGCTGGAACGACGACCACCCCGCGCGCATCGGGCTGCTGCCGAAGGACGGCGGCGGCCCGGTGCGCTGGCTGGAGGTGGAGCCGTGCTGGATCTTCCACACCCTCAACGCCTACGACGACGGTGACCAGGTGGTCATCGACGTGGTGCGCTACCCCAAGAGGTTCGTCGACGCCCGGCTCGACCTGGGCGGCGTGCCCACGCTCGACAGGTTCACGCTCGACCTCACCTCGGACAAGGTCACCGAGACCAGGCTCGACGACCGGGCGCAGGAGTTCCCCCGCGCCGACGAGCGGCTCACCTCCCTCCCCTACCGGTACGGCTACGCCGCCGCGGCCGACGACCTGGCCGACCTCGTCTACCCCGGCGACAGCGACCTGGAGGACCTGCCCGACACCGCGTTCGGCAACGCGCTCATCAAGCACGACCTGGCGGCCGGCACGCAGGAGACACGCGAGCTGCCCAGGGGCGTCGCCGCGGGCGAGCCCGTCTTCGTGCCCTCCCAGGGCGGCGTGGCCGAGGACGACGGCTACGTCATGGCCTTCGTCAACGACCCCGGCAGGGGCGCCACCGACCTGCTGATCCTCTCCGCCCAGGACTTCACCGGCGAGCCGGTCGCCACCGTGCACCTGCCCGCCCGCGTCCCCCTCGGTTTCCACGGCAGCTGGGTGGCCGACACGGGCGCGGCCTGAGCGCCGGACCGATCCCGTCGCCGTCCCGCGCCGCTCCGTGTCTGTCCGCATGGGCATAAGGCGGTAGCCTCTTGAGGTTGGGAAAACGTGAAGAGGGAGAGGCCGTGACCGCTCTGGTCGTCGCCATGGACGGGCCTTCGGGGTCGGGTAAGTCGAGCGCGTCGCGCGGGGTGGCCCGCGCGCTGGGGCTGCGATACCTGGACACCGGGGCGATGTACCGCGCGATCACCTGGTGGATGCTCCAGCGGGGCGTCGACCTGACCGACCCTGCGGCTATCGCGGCCCGCGTGGGCGAGCCCTCGCTGGTCTCGGGCACCGACCCCGACGACCCCACCATCCACGTCGACGGCGTCGACGTGGCGGGGCCGATCAGGAGCCAGGAGGTGACCGGCGCGGTATCGCTGGTGGCCGCCGTGCCCGACGTGCGGGCCAGGCTCGTGGAGATGCAGCGGGAGATCATCGGCAAGGGCGACATCGTGGTCGAGGGCCGTGACATCGGCACCGTGGTCGCACCCGACGCCACGCTCAAGGTCTACCTGACCGCGAGCGCCGACGCCAGGGCGCTGCGCCGTACGGCGGAGCTCAACGTCGAGACGGGCGTCCCGGACACCACCACGGTGGAAGCGCAGCGCGCCGCGATGGCCAGGCGCGATTCTCTTGACTCGACACGGAAGACCGACCCTCTCTCGATGGCGGATGGCGCCGTCGAGATCGACACCACGCCGCTCGACCTCGACCAGGTCATCGCGGAGGTGCTGAGGCTGATCAGGGAGCGATCGAGCCAGGACGAGTCCTAGCTCGGCCGCGCCCATACACCGAGCGCGCCTGAGGCCAGGTGCGGTACTCAAAGGAACGAGACACGTGACTACGGGGGAGTACGACGACTCCGGCTGGATCGAGGCCGAGCTCGCCGACATGCGGATCCCTGACCACAGCGCCGACGAGCAGGTGGCGCTGCCGGTGGTGGCCATCGTCGGCCGGCCGAACGTCGGCAAGTCGACGCTGGTCAACCGCATCATCGGCCGCCGGGAGGCGGTCGTCGAAGACGTGCCGGGCGTGACCCGCGACCGCGTCACCTACGACGCGAACTGGCGCGGCAGGCGCTTCACCGTCGTCGACACCGGCGGCTGGGACCCGGACGCCACCGGCATGAACCTGCGCATCGCCGAGCAGGCCCAGGTCGCGGTCGAGCTGGCCGACGTGATCGTGTTCGTGGTCGACGCCGTCGTGGGCGCCACCGACGCCGACGAGATCGTCGGCGGCGTGCTGCGCGCCTCCGGCAAGCCGGTCATCCTGGTCGCCAACAAGGTCGACAACCAGCAGATGGAGCTGGAGGCGCACGCGCTGTGGTCGCTCGGCCTCGGCGAGCCGTACCCCGTCTCGGCGTTGCACGGCCGCTCCTCCGGCGACCTGCTGGACGTGGTGCTCGACGCGCTGCCGGAGACTCCCGAGCAGACCTTCGGCCAGGCGAGCGGCCCCCACCGGGTGGCGCTGCTCGGCAAGCCCAACGTCGGCAAGTCGTCCCTGCTGAACAAGCTGGCGGGCGAGGAGCGGGTGCTGGTCGACCCGATGGCCGGCACCACCCGCGACCCGGTCGACGAGCTGATCGACCTCGGCGGCACCACCTGGCGCTTCGTCGACACCGCCGGCATCCGCAGGCGTGACAGGGAGCTGCAGGGGGCCGACTTCTACGCCGCGATGCGCACCCGCGCCGCGCTGGAGAAGGCGGAGGTGGCGATCGTGCTGATCGACGCCTCCCAGCCGCTGACCGAGCAGGACCTGCGCATCATCGGCCTGGTCATCGAGTCGGGCCGGGCGATGGTCGTGGCCTTCAACAAGTGGGACCTGGTCGACGAGGACCGGCGCTACTACCTGGAGAAGGAGATCGACCGGCAGCTCGTCCGCACGCCGTGGGCGCTGCGGGTCAACATCTCCGCCAAGACCGGCCGCCACATGGACCGGCTGGTCCCGGCGATCGAGAAGGCGCTCGACTCGTGGTCCACCCGCGTGCCGACGGCACGGCTCAACGCCTTCCTCACCGAGCTGGTCCAGCAGACACCGCCGCCGGTGCGGGGCGGCAAGCAGCCGAAGATCCTCTTCGCGACGCAGGCGTCGACCGAGCCGCCCAAGTTCGTGCTGTTCACCTCGGGGTGGCTGGAGGACACCTACCGGCGCTTCATCGAGCGGCGCATCCGCGAGGAGTTCGGGTTCGCGGGCTCGCCGATCGAGGTGACGATGAAGATCCGCGAGAAGAAGAAGGGCGCCCCGGTCAAGAAGTAGGCCGCCGCCCGGCCCGCGCCCCTCTCCGCCCAGGAGGGGGGCGCTTCGCCTTTCCCGGAGACTCCAGGAGACTCCAGGAGACCGGTCCAGAGACCGGCGTGGTCGCGTCCGGGACGAGATCGGCGCGGTCGTGCTCACACCGCCGGGACGGCGACCGCCTGGGCGTGGGCCCGCGCGCCCCGCGACGCCGAGATGGCCGCGCCGAGCAGCAGCACGCCGACGACGGCGTGGAAGCCCAGGACGAACAGGCTCGCGGGCGTGGTCCTGTCCATCGTCGCGCCGGCCAGTTCGGCCAGCGGGAACAGCACGAACATCTGGACGGCGACCAGCACGATCGGCGCGGCGCCGGCGGCGATCACCTTGCCCGGCGCCCGCGCGATGGCCGCGATGATCGTCGTGATCAGGGCGACGGCGGGGATGACGATGAAGCCGTTGGCGACGTGCCAGTTGATGGCCGCCGCGTCCGGGTCGGCGGGCCTCGGCGTCTCGAAGGCGCCGTAGGTGGCCAGGTAGAACTGCAGGACGACGAGGGCGAGCTGGACCACGGTGCAGACGACCAGAACCTTGCGCATGTCGTGCTCCTCGGGGGGGATCGGTCCTGCCATGCTGCGCCCGGGACACCCGGCCGGGCATGAGTAGGCCCATACTCAGCTGTCCGGTAACGCGTGGTACTCTCCTGCGCAACACGTTGAGGGAGACGAGTAACCCGGATCGTCAACGGCCGAGAGAGCCGCCGGAAGCTGGAAAGGCGGTCCCGCGACCCCGGGCGAAGACACTCCTGAGTGCGGGGAGGAAATGCCCCGCCGGGTTGACCTCCGTCACAGGGTCGGATGAGGCCGCTCACGAGGCGGCGAAGGCGCGGTGGCACCGGGAGTTCCCTTCTCCCCCGCGTCCCCAAGGGATCATGCGGCTCAAGGAGTTGTGATGATCTCTCGTGTCCTGTCGGCAGAGCTCGCCGAGCATGCCGGGCAACGAGTGAAGGTCGCCGGGTGGGTGCACCGCCGGCGGCAGCTGAAGTCCGTTTCGTTTCTCATCGTGCGCGACCGCGCGGGTCTCACGCAGGCGGTCACCTCGGGCGACCTGCCGGTGGAGGAGAGCGTCGTCGAGGTCACCGGCACGGTTACGATCAACCCGCAGGCGCCCGGTGGCGTCGAGCTGACGTCGCCGGAGATCGCCGTGCTGGCCGAGCCCGCCGTGGCACCGCCGTTCGACCTGTACCGGCCGGGGGTCCCGGCGTCGCTGCCCACCGTCCTCGACCACGCGCCCGTCGCGCTGCGGCACCCGGCGTTGCGCGCGCCGTTCGAGATCGCCGCGGCCGGCGTGGCGGGATTCCGGTCGGCGCTGGACGCCCTCGGCTTCACCGAGATCCACACGCCGAAGATCGTCGCCTCGGCCACCGAGTCGGGCGCCGACGTCTTCGGCATCGACTACTTCGGCCGGCCCGCCTACCTGGCCCAGTCGCCGCAGTTCTACAAGCAGGCGATGGTCGGGGTGTTCGAGCGGGTCTACGAGGTCGGGCCCGTCTTCCGCGCCGAACCCCACGACACCGCCCGCCACCTGGCCCAGTACACCTCGCTCGACGCCGAGCTGGGCTTCGTGCGCGACCACCGCGACGTGATGGCCGTGCTGCGGGAGGCGATCGCCGGCATGACCGAGGAGGTACGGCTGCGCGCGGCCCAGGCCGTCGAGACGCTGGGCGTCACGCTCCCCGAGGTGCCGCAGGAGATCCCCGCGATCCACTTCACCGAGGCGCAGGCGCTGACCGGCGAGGACGAACCCGACCTGTCACCCGCGCAGGAGCGGTGGCTGTCGGAGTGGGCGCGGCGCGAGCACGGCTCGGAGTTCCTGTTCGTCACCGGCTATCCGATGGCCAAGCGGCCCTTCTACACCCATCCCGACCCGGAGCGGCCCGGCTACTCCAACGGCTTCGACCTGCTGTTCAAGGGCCTGGAGCTGGTCACCGGAGGGCAGCGGCTGCACCGGCACGCCGACTACCTCGCCGCGCTGGGCGGCGACACCGGGCCGTACGAGGGCTACCTGTCGGCGTTCGCGCACGGCATGCCGCCGCACGGCGGCTTCGCGATCGGCCTGGAACGCTGGACCGCCAGGCTGACGGGGGCCGCCAACGTCAGGTCCGCGACGCTCTTCCCGCGAGACCTGCACCGGCTCGCACCCTGACCAGCAGGGCGACCGCCGCGCCGAGCACGCACAGCGCGGCGGTCGCCACGAACATCTCGCTGTACTCGGTCCGCAGCGCCGCCTGCACCTTCGCGGTGTAGTCGGCCAGCTGCCGGGCGTAGGTCGCCGCGTCGACGCCGAGCGGCAGCGGGGTGTCGAGGTCGGCCGTCAGCGACTGGAAACGGTAGAACCCCCACGCCGACACCGCGGCGATGCCGATCAGCATGCCCATCATCCTGGCCACCACGACCGCGGCGGAGGCGACGCCGTGCTGGGCGGCGGGCATGACGCGCAACGCGGCGGAGGAGACGGGCGCGATCACCACGCCGAGCCCGGCGCCGGCGATCACCAGCTCGAGCGGGCCGGTGAGCGAGCCCGACAGCAGCCAGTAGCCGGCCGTCGCCACCAGCAGGCCCGCCGCCATGACCGGCGGCTCGCCGTACCTGCGGGTCAGCAGGCCGCCGGCGAGCGCGCCGGCCACCAGCGCGCCGAGGAACCAGGCCAGTGTCAGCGCCCCGCCCAGCGCGTCGGCCCCGAACAGCGTCTGCGCGGCCAGCTGCACGAACACCATCGTGACCAGCAGCGCCGCGCCCGACAGGAAGCTGACGCCGAGCGTGGCCAGCAGCGGCCGCTTGGCGACGCCGGTGAGATCCAGCAGCCGGACCGGTGAGCGGATCTCCCACCACACGAACGTCGCCCCGACCAGCAGGCCGGCACCGATCAGCGCCGGCCCCCAGGCGGGCAGGACGGCCTTGGCCGGATCGGGGTTGTACAGCCCCGCCACCAGCAGCCCGAGCGCGACGGCCAGCAGCGCGCCGCCCGTCACGTCGACCCTGCCGCCGCCCGTGGCCGAGGGCGGGACGGTCCGCTGGACCGCGACCGCCGCCAGTCCGGCCAGCGGCACGTTCAGCCAGAAGATCGCGTGCCAGCCGCCCAGGTCCACGCCGAACAGCGTGAAAGCGGGCAGCAGAGCCACGACCGCGCCGTAGAGCGGGCCCAGCGCGCTGCCCAGCTCCTGCGCCGCCCCCACGGCGCCGAGCGCCACGGGCCGCTCGTCGTCCTCCCACAGGTCGCCGACCAGCGCCATCGTGATCGGCAGCAGCGCGCCGCCCGCGATGCCCTGCACGGTACGGCCGGCCACGACCATCGGCAGGGAGGCCGCCAGCGCGGTCAGGACCGAGCCGAGCGCGAAGCAGGCCAGGCAGGCGTGGATGAGGGGACGCCTGCCGTACCTGTCGGACAGCTGGCCCAGCAGCGGCATCGCGGCCACGTAGCCGAGCAGGAACCCGGTGACCACCGGGGTGGCCCGCTCCAGCCGGTTGACGGGGACGCCGACGTCCTGGGCGATGCCGATCAGGACGGTGACGA
The DNA here is from genome assembly GCF_053586935.1 of Nonomuraea sp. NPDC003727. Taxonomy (NCBI): domain Bacteria; kingdom Bacillati; phylum Actinomycetota; class Actinomycetes; order Streptosporangiales; family Streptosporangiaceae; genus Nonomuraea; species Nonomuraea sp. NPDC003727. The sequence continues at coordinate 87,712 of NZ_JBSFNE010000006.1, read as the reverse complement.
CCACGTAGGCGTCGAGGGCGGCCAGCAGAACGGCGGTGCCGCCGACCCCGAGGGCGACGCTGCGGCGCAGGCTCATCCGGCGGGCGGAGTGATGGTGAAGCGGGCGTCGTAGTCCGCCAGCGTCACGGTGACGGAGCCGCCGTCGAGCGGCAGGTCGATCCGGTTCAGCCGGCTGGAGGCGGCGTCGATCCAGAGCTTGCCCTTGATGTCGGAGGTGACGCCGGGGATCAGCGTGCCCATCGTCCTGCCGGGGAAGGTGGCCGCGACGCGGTAGGAGCCGTCCTCCTCCGCCTCCGTGACCGGGTCACCGAGCCCGCCGAGGAGGGAGGAGATGCCGGTGTCCGGATCGAGGAGCGTCGACGGGTCGTAGCCCACGCCCGCCATCAGCAGCCGCTTCGGCAGCTTCTGGTAGCCGCCCGTCATGGCCTTGAAATGGACGGTGTCGCCGACCACCACGAAGCTGAACTCCTGCAGGCTGTTCATGAGAAGGACCTGCAACGTGCCATCGGCCTCGCCGGTCGCGGTCAGCCTGCCGTCGGCCCGCTTCAGCTGGATCTTCGGCGCGCCGTCCGTCGTGATCGCGAACGAGGCGCTGGTCACCGCCTTCATCGCCGCCGCCGACTTCTTCACCAGCTCGGGGCCCGGCGGCAGGGTCTCCTGGCCGGCACAGGCCGTCAGCGCGAGCGCGAGGACGACGAGGAGGAGCTTTCGCAGCATGCCCGGATCGTAGCGCTCAGCGCAGGCTCTTGAGGTGCTCGAGAATCGGGTTGTAGGCCTGTTCGAGCGCCTGCAGCTGGTCGTCGGTCAGCAGGTCGACGAAATGGTCGCGGACGCTCTGGACGTGAAACGGCGCGACGCGCTGCATCGTGGCCCACCCGTCGTCCGTCAGCACCGCGAAGGTGCCACGCCGGTCGTCGGCGCAGTCCTCCCTGGTGACCAGGCCGGCCGCCTCCATCCGGGAGATCTGGTGCGACAGGCGGCTGCGCGACTGGATCGTGGCGTCGGCGAGGTCGCTCATGCGCATGCGCTTGCCCGGAGACTCGGAGAGGTTGACGAGGATCTCGTAGTCGTTCACCGACAGGCCGAACTCCTGCAGGTCGATGCCGAGGCGGTGCATGAGGAGCTTGTGCACGGCGAGGTGGGCACGCCAAGCGCGCTGTTCTGTCGTGGTAAGCCAGCGAGGCGTGCTCATGATCCCAATTTACCTCTCCGGCGGCGCTCACGACCGCGTCGCACCCCAAACGCCTGCCCGCGCAGGGGCGGGGACGACGAGGGCCTGACCGCGGAAACGCACGACGACCCTATTGCGCCGGAATCCGGACGGCAGGACGGTCGGTGATAACCGTCACCAGCACCGACCCGGGCGCCGTCCACTCCAGCAGATGACGGCCCCGCCACTCCTGCCGCTCCAGCGCCGCCAGCTCCGACAGGTCCACCTCACCCAACCGGTCGAGGGTCAGCTCGCCGCGCTTGACCAGCGCCTCCTTGCGCGCCCAGATCCTGATGAGGTCCGCGTTGCCGGTGACCAGCGCGCGCTCCCTGCCGGTGAGCGCCTGCCCGGCCAGAGCCTCGTCGAGGGGCCCGTCGGCCACCCGCTCGGCGTCGACGCCGACCTTCCCCTCACCGACCGCCGCGCAGACGTAGCCGTGGGTGTGGCTGAGGCTGACACCCAGCTCGGGATGCCCCTCCAGGTACGGCCGGCCGTGCCCGGCGCCGTGCACGTCGCAGTGTTGCAGCAGGGTGACCCGGTCGGGCGGCAGGTCGAGGTAGGCGGCGGCGCAGTGCCGTACGAGGAGGTGGGCGGCCACGAACGCGCGCCGGTCCGCCTCGCGGACGAACCTGGCGGCACGCTCCCGCTCGGCACCGGTCAGCCACCCCTCCGAACCGGTGATCTCCTCGACCGGTCCGCCCATCGCCAGAGGATCACGCATCCGCCCAGCCTAGAGGTCGGGAGGGGGATGGTCCTAGCCCTTCTTGTCGAGCTTGGTCTCGGTCTCCTTGGCCGCGCCGAGGACGGTGACGTCGCTGACCTTCCACACGCCCTTCTGCTTGATCATGACCAGCTTCAGGTGCGTGCCGAGGACGTTGCGCACCGCCTCCTTGCTGGTGACCTGCTGGTCCACCGAGACCAGCGCCTTGGCGGAGGCGTCGTCCAGCTCGGACAGGTACACCTCGCGGACCGTCGCCTTGGAGACGGCCTCCAGCTTGACGATGACCTGCTCCATCGGGCCGCCGAACGCCTCGTCGTAGGTGGCCAGGAAGTCGCCCGCGGTCATCGCGATGACCTTGCCGCGGGTGGTCTGCAGGTCCTTGTAGTCGTAGCTGAGCAGGGTGGTGGCGAACGCGCCGGCGGCGCCCGACACCTCCAGACGCAGGAGGCGGTCGTGCTCCAGCGGGGCCAGCCGCTCCTGGAGGCGGCCGGCGCTGATCCACTGGAGCACCGCGGTCGCGCCCGCCGTGGCCAGCACCAGTGCCAGCACCGCGCCGATCGCCACACCGCGCCACCGCGCGCCACGTCCTCCACCCGTACGGCCGGCACCCCCGTCCCCGGCGTCCCCGGCGGCGTCTCCGGTGGCGTCCCCGGCCGCGGTGCTCGCGGTCTTGGAGGCGACGGGCGGTGGATCGACGGCCTCCGAACCCTCGCCCTCCGGACCGTTGGTTCTCGAGGCCGGTGCCTTCAGAGCCTGTGCCCCCGGAGCCTGTGCCCCCAGAGTCTGTGCCCCCGAAGTCTGTGCCTCTGGGGTCTGTGCCTCTGGGGTCTGTGCCTTCGGGGTCGCCGCGTCCTCGGGGACGTCGGCCTTCGGGGCGTCGGTCGTCGAGGACGCGGCCTCCGGGACATCGGGCTGCGCGGTCTCGGTTCCCGAGATGTCGGCCTCCGGTTCCTCTCGGGTCGTCTCCTCGGCGAGGGACTGCTTGGTGGTCATGTGTCGTCACTCCGTTCCGCGGCGGCGAGAGGACCGTCCCACCGCGATCCAGCCCAGCACCCCGCCGCAGACGACGAGGGCCAGCAGGATCGCGACGACGAGCGGTGCGAGGTTCTGGGAGGCGGCAGCCGTGGGTGCCGCGCCCTCGGCGGCCGAGGCGGCCGGGTCGGCGTCCCGCGGCAGAGCCTCACCGGCGTCGCCATCCGATCCGGTATCGCCGTCGGTGCCGGGACTGGCGTCGGCGCCGGTCTTGTCCGCGCCCGTCCTGGCGTCCGTGTCGGCCGGGGTGTCGGCCGGGGTGCCGGCCTGGGTGTCGGCGGGCTCGGTGTCGGGTGCGGACTCCTGCGGGGCGGTGCCGTTCTCCGGTCGCCGCGGGTCGGCGGTCGTCGGGGCGTCCTCGTCCTCGTGCGGGCCCCGGTCCGCCGTGAAGTCGACCGTGGTGACCGGCGCGTGCTTCGGGCACTCCAGCAGCGGCGCCATCCTCGGCGGCCCGATCGGTTTCTCGTACTCCTCGGCGGGCTGCGGGCCGCCGGGGACGCTGAAGATGAACGTCGTCCTGCCGTACACGGTGCCGTCCGGGCGCTTGTCGCTGATGTCGTCGGTCAGGCTGAGCGCGGTCGGCACGACGCTGAGCAGGTGGTGGACGTCGCGTTCGGTCGCGGCGGAGAAGGCCGGCCGGTGCGGCAGGCCCGCGGCGGTGAGCGTGCACGACAGGCCGGGCCTGGCCGTCCTGATGAGGGTGTCGATCTGCCCGAACACGCCGGGCCCGTGGTCGAGGAAGGCGTGCAGGTCCTTGCGCGACTCGCGCAGCGAGCCGGTCACGGTCGCCAGGTCGGAGATGCCCGAGGCAAGCTTCTCCCTGCGGCCGGCCAGGGTGCCGGTCAGCCGGGTGAGCTGGACGGCCAGCTCGTCGAGGGTCCTGGAGTTGTCGGCGAGGGTGTCGGTCAGCCCGTGGGCGTCGTCGATGATGCTCCTGATCGCGGGCGCGCGGCCGTCCAGGGCCACCGCCAGCTCGTGGGTGACCGTCTTGGCGTCCTTGGCGGGGACCGCGTTGAGCAGCTTGCCCACGCCTTCGAACAGCTCCTTGTAGTCGAGCGGCACGCTCGTCCTGCGCACCGGGATCACGTCGCCCGGCGCGAACGAGGGCCCGTTCACGCCGGTCTCGGGCGGGGTCAGCTCCACGTACGGCTCGCCGATGGCCGACTTGCGCCGCACCTCGGCGGTGCTGGCTCTGGGCAGCCTGATCTCCCTGTCGATGTCGAGCCCCACGACGATCTTGCCGGGCGCGAGCCGTACGTCGCCGATCTTGCCGACGCGGACGCCCAGGTAGGCGACGTCGAAGCCGCGCACCAGGCCGGGGGAGGAGACGAACTCGGCGGTGATCCGGTACGGCTGGGTGATCACGTCGAGCTTGATGATCGTGCTGAACGCCCAGACCGTCATCACGACGCCGAGCAGCGCGAAGAAGCCCAGGTTGAGGTAGATGCGGGGTCTCATCGCGGCGGCTCCCACAGCAGCCGGAAGTCGTCCTTGCGGTTGGGCTGCGGGCCGGGGTCGACGTCGGGCCGGTTCGGGATGACGCCCTTGTTCTTCGGCAGCAGCAGGCCCTTCAGCCAGATGTAGATGAGCACCTGGCCGTTGACGGTGATCGGCGGGAGGTCGATGTAGGCCTGCATCCTGGTGACCAGCGTCTTGAGGTCCTCCTTGCCGCGCAGCATCGACGCGCTGATGGCGTCCACCTCCCGCAGCAGCGTACGCAGCCGGGCGGCGTGGCGCGGGTAGACCGTGACATTGGCCTCCTTCGCCAGTTTCGTCAGCGCGACGATCGCCTTCTTGATGTGCTTGCGGCCGTGCTTGACCCGGTCGGTGGCGGCGGCGAGCGTGCCGGGCAGCCGGTCGAGCTCCTTGCTGCCCTTGGCGAGCTGGTCGCCGAGCGCGGCCAGCCCCTCGATCGTGGCCGCGATCTCGGTCCTGGCGGCCGCGTAGCTGTCGGTGACCTGCGCGGTCTGCCTGATCAGCCGGTTGAGGTCGTCGCCCTTGCCGTCGAAGGCGGTGGCGGCGGCGTCGAGGATGGCGTTGACGTCCTGCGCGCCCAGCGCCTCGATCAGCGGGCCCGCCTTGGCGGTGACCTGCTCGATGTCGGGCTCCACGCTGGTGTCGGTGATCGTCGCGCCGCTGGGCAGGAAGGGCCCGGTGGCCATGGTCCTGCCCTTGGGCAGGGTGAGCAGCACGTAGTTCTCGCCGAGGATCGAGGTCTTGGCCACCGTGGCGCTGGTCCCGGTGGGGACCCGTTTGTCCTCCTGGATGGCCATCGTCACCCTGGCCCGGTAGCCGTCGAGCCGGACGTCGGTGACCGTGCCGACCCTGACGTCGGAGATCTGCACGCTGTGGCCGACCACCAGGCTCTGCACGTCGGAGAAGGTCGCCGACAGCGTCAGCTCGCCCTGCGTCGCGCCGACCGTCTGCAGCGTGCAACCCGAGGTGGTCAGGGCCAGGGCGAGCGCGGCGTGTCTGACTCTCATCGGCTCCCTCGCTCGTAGGGGCAGTTGCTCAGGCCGCCCGGCAGGCAGCTCATCCTGGGCAGGTTGAGCGACTCGAACAGGGGCGCCAGCCACGCCCTGGTCATCGCGTTGAGCACGACGCGGATCTTGAGGACGTGCTGCTCCTTGTCCCAGGCGTCGACGACCACGTCGGCGAAGTCGGCGGCGCCCTTGATGGCCTGGGCGAGCTGCTCGCTGTTGGCGCGCACGGTGAGCACCATCTCCGACAGCGTGGCGACGCCCTGGGGCAGGCGCTCCTGGTAGGCCTCGATGAGCACGTCGCCCCGCCGTACGAACTCGGCCATGCCGGCGACGAACCCGCGCAGCCGCCGGCGCTCCTCCGCCAGCGTGGCGCTGGCCTCGGCGAAGGCGTCGATGGTCTTGGTGACCTGGCTCTCCCGCTCGTTGAGGCTGGTGGCCAGCCTGTTCAGGCCCTTGGCCAGGTCGATGAGCTGCTTGTCCTGGGCGGCGAGCGTGCCGGTCAGCTTCGCGGTGTCGGCCAGCGCGTTGTTGATGGTCTTGCCGCGGCCCCGTACGCCGTCCGCCAGGTCGCCGGCCACGTCGCCGAGCTTGTCGGAGTCGAGGGCCTCGGTCAGCTTGGTGAAGGCGTCGAGGGCGTCGTCGATCTCCACGGGCAGGTCGGTGCGCCCGAGCGGGATGACCGCGCCGGGGGCGATCTTCGGCTTGCCGGGCTTCCACGGCGGGTACAGGACGACGTTGCGTTCGCCCAGGGTGTTCTGCGGGGCGACGACGGCCTTCACGTCGTCCGGCAGCGGGATCTCGGGGTAGACCGACATGTCCACCCTGACCTTGTCTCCCTCGATGGTGATCTTCTCCACGGTGCCGGCGTCCAGCCCCATGACCTTGACCCTGGCCTGCTCGTAGAGGCTCGGAGCCTTGGCGAAGATCGCGGTGAGGTGGTAGGGCGCGGGGCCGAGCAGCGAGCAGCCGCCGGTGGCGGCGAGCAGGACGGCCATGACGAGCAGCGCCATGCCGCGCCGGGCGAGGGTGCGCGGGCGCCGCCGCGTGCCGGGGCTCATCGGTCGTTCTTCCTGTCCTTGGCGATCGCGGCCAGCACCTCGGGGTTGATCGGTCCCAGCCCGGTGGCGATGGCCTCGATCCACGGCCCCTGCCCGCCCATCGTCGACAGCCCCGCGAACGTCGGGCCGGCCCACCCCAGCACGGAGTTGAACTCCTTCCTGCTCCCGGTCAGCTTCGTGGTGATCGCGCTGGTGTTGTCGAGGGTGTCCACCAGGCTCTTCTCGTGCTCGACGATCAGCTTGGTGGTGCCGGCGACCAGGTCGCTGCCGTCGCCCAGGAGCGTGCGCAGCTCGGCCCTGCGCGCCCGCAGCTCGTCCAGCATGACCTCGATCGCGTCGATGAGCCGCCCGATCTGCTTGTCCTTCTTCTCCAGGACGTCCATGATCTTGGTGCCGTTGTCGAGCAGGCGCTGCAGGTCGGGCTGGCTCCTGCTGATCGTGTCCGACAGGTCGCCGATGTTCTTCAGCAGGCGCGTCACCCGTCCCCGCTTGGCCAGGTCCACCTTGCCCAGCTCGGTGAGCAGCTTGTCGACCGCCTCGGTGTCGAGCCGTTTCACCAGCCTGGTGGCGTCCTTGAGCGCGTCGTTGACCAGGACGGGGGTGCCGGTGCGCTCGACCGGGATGGTCCGCTGCCCCTCGGGCAGCTGGTCCAGGTACGGCGCGGCCACCGGCCCGGTCAGCTTCACGTAACGCCCGCCCAGCAGGTTGGACAGCGTGATGTCGGCCCGGGCGTTCCTGCCGAGCCGTACCTCGCTGTCGACCTTCCAGGTGACCACCACGTGACCCTGTCCGTAGTCGGGGCGCACCTCGGTCACCTCGCCCACGCGCACGCCCGCCACCCGCACGTCGTTGCCCGTCTTCAGCCCGCCGGAGTCGACGAAGATCCCCGACATGTAGTAGCCGCCCTCGAGCAGGCCGAGCGTGCCGACCAGGAACGTGCCGACGAACAGCGAGACGAGCACGCCGAGCGAGACGAGCCCCACCGCGATCCTGTTGCGGTCGCGGAACGATTTCAGCGCCATCACCCACCCACCATGAGCCTGCGCAGGTCCTTGGAGCTCTGGATCCTCAGGCTCTCCCGCAGCGGGGGCGGCGACTCCATGGGATAGGGACACGGCTGGGGCCCGAGAGCCACGCACGGGACCGCCGAGATGAAGTAGTGGCCGCGGTTGACGCTGGCGTAGGCGCGGCTGAACAGCGGCCGGATGGTGTTCACCGTCCTGTCGACCTTGTTCACGTTGCGCCGGATGCCGGAGGTGAGCCGGGCCAGGCTGTCGGTGACCGCGCCGAGCTCCTCGGCGTTCTTGCCGAGCACCTCGTTGGAGACGCGGAAGGTGGTCGACAGCTCCACCAGGGACTCGTCGATCAGCCTGCGGTTGTCGGCGAACGACTCCGACAGCGTCACCAGGTTGTCGACCAGGCGGGAGATCTGCCGGTCGCGCCTGGCCACCACGCCCGTGACGGTGGCGTAGTCCTTCAGCAGCTGCCGGATGAGCTCCTTGCGCTGGTTGACCGTGCCGGTGATGTCGTTGACGTTGTCGAGCAGGCGGGGGATGTTCTCGTGGTTGCCCTCCAGGGCCTTGCCGGCGGCGGTGAGCAGCTGGTTGATCTGCTCGGCGTCCAGGCTCCTGGTGAGCGGGCCGAGGTCGCTGACCAGCTCGCCGATGTCCACGACGGAGGCGGTGCGCGCGATGCGGGCGCCCGGCGCGAGCCGGTCGGGGGCGGTGCCGGGGACGAGGTAGACCACGCGCTGCCCGACGGCGTTGCGCCACCTGATGGCCGCCTCGCTGTCGGAGGGGATCCGCACCGCCTCCTGCACCTCCAGCGTCACCTCCGCCCTGCCGTCGACGACCCGGATGGAGCGCACCTGGCCGACCGGCGCGCCCGCGATCTTGACCTGGTCGCCCACCAGCAGCCCCGAGACGTCGTCGAAGGTGGCGACCAGCGGGTATCCGGCGTCCGTGCTGACCCGGGCGATCTGTACGGCGAGCACGGCGATCAGCGAGACGGTGACGGCGAAGAACAGGCCGAAGCGCAGGAGCGTCCAGCGGCGCACGACGCGTTCCCTGGAGACGGCCATCTCAGCGCTTCCTCCCGTCCGTCGGACCGCAGGAGCCGACGATCAGCTCGCAGATGTCGGTGGCGACGAACGCCTCCACCTGGAGCTGGCGGTTCCCGTCGGGGCCGGGCGCCTCGATGAGCTTGTTGAGCAGGTCGACCAGCGTCGTGATGCCGCGCACCCCGTCACCCGCCAGGCCGAGCTGGGCGTAGATGAGCGCGGTCACCCGCTCGGCGGAGTGCACGCCCTCGCGCAGGTTCCGCCGGTGCTTGCGCAGGCCGTGGGCGCCGAGCGCGGAGACGTCGGAGATCTGGTCGAGCAGGACGCGCACCTTCTCGGCCCGCTCCAGCAGGCCGGGGGTGATGGTGTTGACGTCGGCGCCGATCGCGACGATCTCGTCGCCCTTGTCGGCGAGCGTGGCCGACAGCGCGGCCGCGTCGCCGAGGAAGCGCCTGGCCCGCTCGCGGTGCCGGTGCGCGACGCCGACCACGGTGCCCGCGTCGTCGACGAGCTCGCGCATCTTGCCGCCCTTGCCCTCCAGGCCCTTGGCGATCGTGTGCACGATGACCGTGACCTCGCGCGGGTCCACCGCGTCCAGGCCCCGGTAGGCGTCGCCGAGCGAGTCGGACAGGTCGAGTGGACCCTCCGTGTCGGTGATCACGGCGCCGGCCCCCAGGTAGGGGCCGCGCGCCTCACCGGAGCCGAGCCGCAGGTCGACGAACTTGGGGCCGAAGACCGAGCTCGGCTCGATGGAGGCGGCGGTCGTCTGCGGCAGCCGGACGCCGGGCTGGATGTGCATGGTGACCACGGCCTGGCCCTTGGCGTTCAGGTCGACCGCGGTCACGTCGCCCACGGTGATGCCGCGGATCTTGACGGGGGAGTTGGTGTCCATGCCCTGTCCCGCGCGGTCGAAGACCGCCTGGACCTTGGTGCCGCTGATCTCGGTGACGCCGCGCACGAGGAAGAAGCCCGTCGCGACCAGGACCACGACCACGACCAGCGCCACGGCCATGCGGGCGGGCAGGGACAGCTCGTGACGGCCCATGGCTCACCCCGTCAGCTTCACGCCGCTGCCGTCCCCCCAGAACAGGAACGACAGCAGCAGGTTGAGCAGGACGATCGTGACGATCGACTGGCGGATGGCGCGTCCCGCGGCCACGCCCACGCCGACCGGGCCGCCGGTGGCGTAGAAGCCGTAGTAGCAGTGGATGACGATGACCACGAACGCGAAGACGGCGACCTTGATCACGCTGTAGACGATGTCGCTGACCGGCAGGCCGATGTAGAAGTAGTAGTCGTAGACGCCCGGCGCCATCCCGAACAGCACCGTGCACATCAGCCGGGTGGCGAAGAAGCTGGCGAACAGCGCGATCAGGTAGATCGGAAGCAGCGCGACCAGCGCCGCGACGACCCGGGTGCAGATGAGATAGGTGAAGGCGTTGATGCCCATCACCTCGAGCGCGTCGATCTCCTCCGAGATCCGCATCGCGCCGAGCTCGGCGGTGAACGACGAGCCGACCTGCGCCGCCAGCGCCACCGCCGCGATGATCGGGGTGATCTCGCGGACGTTGGCGAAGCTGCCGACCAGGCCCATGAACGACTCGGCGCCGATCGCCTGCAGGCCCTGGTAGCCCTGCAGACCCACGGTCGCCCCCACGACGAAGGCCATCGTGAACACCACGAAGATCATGCCGCCGCCGACGACCGTCGCGCCGACACCCACGACCACGTCGCTGACCTGGCGCATGACGACCTTGAAGTACTTCAGGCGCAGGATCACGTCGCGGACGGAGTAGAAGAGCACCTTCCAGACGAACAGCGGCCAGTCGGCCAGGCGCGCGAAGCGCTCGCCCGCCTCGCGGCCGGCTGCCGCCAGGCGCAGGCCCGCCGTACGGGTGACCATCACAGCACCTTCGGGGGGAAGGCGAGGAAGTAGATCGCGGTGATCACGTAGTTCATCGCGAAGACCAGCATGAAGGTGACGACGGTGGCCCTGTTGACCGCGCGGCCCACGCCGACGGGGCTGGTGGCGCAGGTCATGCCCATGTAGCAGGACACCGCGGCGGCGACGAAGCCGAACACCCACGCCTTGAACAGGGTCACCACCAGGTCGGTCGGGACCACCAGCGACAGCGCCCCGTCGAAGTAGGCGCCGGGGGTGACGCCCTGGACGACCACGTTGAAGAAGTAGCCGCCGGCCGCGCCCGCCACGATCACCAGCGGGGCCAGGCACACCGCGACCGTGCTGGCCGCCCACATGCGCGGGGTGACCAGGCGGTGGATCGGGTTGACCGCCATGACCTCCATCGCGGCCAGCTCGTCGCGGATGTGGCGGGCGCCGATGTCGGAGGTCATCGCGCTGCCTCCGGCGCCGGCGATCAGCAGCGCGCTGGCCATGGGGGCCACCTCGCGCACCAGGCCGACGAAGACCGCGCTGCCGGTGGCCGAGGAGGCGCCTAACTGCCAGGCCAGCTCGCCCACCTGCAGCGCCACGGTGGCGCCCAGGGGGAGCGAGACCAGCAGCACGGGCACGCTGGTCACCCTGGCCAGGAACCAGCACTGGGTGACGAACTCCCACCACCAGGCCTTGACGTCCCAGGTACGGCGCAGGCCCTCCAGGGCGATCACGAACAGCTCGCCCACCTGGCCCAGCACGCTCGCGGCCTTGCGGCCGACGTACCCGGTCAGCGCCATGACCACCTCGGGGGCTCGACTATGGATCAGTCACCTTACTGACGGGTAGTCCAGTAAGTCGATGGTTCCCTGGGAATTTGAGGAAAAGGTATGAGACGCAGCTCACAGGTTGTCAGCCCGCCACGAAAAGTGACGGCCCTGTGACCTTCGGGCGTCCACCGCCGCGGGAACACGCGGGCCGGAGCAAAGCGAAAGGCCCGGCCGTGATACACGGCCGGGCCTTTCCGAAGTAGCGGGGACAGGATTTGAACCTGCGACCTTTGGGTTATGAGCCCAACGAGCTACCGAGCTGCTCTACCCCGCGTCGACATGCATAAGACTAGCAGCTCGGCGGGAGTGCTCGGGCACGTTTGTCTGGGTGCGCGGCCGCGCTCAGCCCAGCAGGGTCGCCATCCAGCCCTCCACCTCGTCCGGGTGACGGGGCAGCCCCGCCGACATCAGCCTGGCGCCGTCGGCGGTGACGACCAGGTCGTCCTCGATCCGCACCCCGATGCCGCGGAACTCCTCCGGCAGCGTCAGGTCGTCGGCCTGCAGGTAGAGACCGGGCTCCACGGTGAGGACCTGGCCCTCCTCCAGCACGCCGTCCAGGTAGCTCTCGGCCCTGGCCTTGGCGCAGTCGTGGACGTCGAGGCCGAGCATGTGGCCGCTGCTGCAGACCGTGTAGCGGCGGTACAGGCCGCTCTCCAAGAGCCGGTCCGGCGAGTCCTTCAGCACCCCCCAGTCGTGCAGGCCCTCGCAGATGACGCGCATGGCCGCCAGGTGGAAGTCGCGGAAGCGCGCGCCCGGCCTGAGGGTGGCGATGGCCGCGCTCTGCGCCTCGTACACCAGCTCGTACACCTGTCGCTGGACCGGGGAGAAGCGCCCGGACAGCGGCAGCGTCCTGGTGATGTCGGCGGTGTAGAGCGAGTCTGTCTCGATGCCGGCGTCCAGCAGCAGCAGGTCGCGCTCGTCCAGCCTGCCGTCGTTGCGGATCCAGTGCAGCACGTTGGCGTGCGCGCCGGAGGCGACGATGCTGTCGTAGCCGACGGCGTTGCCCTCCAGGCGCGAGCGCAGGCCGAAGACACCCTCCAGGTACCGCTCGCCGCGCACCTGACCCAGGGCCGCCGGTACGGCCCGCACCACGTCCTCGAACCCGCGGGTGGTCGCGTCGACCGCGAACTGCAGCTCGGCGACCTCCCACTCGTCCTTGAGCAGCCGCATCTCCGACAGGAAGGACTCCAGCTCCGCGTCACCCTCGCCCGGCGCGACCCTCGCGTCCACGCTCGCGTCGACGCCGCGCAGCACCCGCGCGGTCCCGCCCAGCGACAGCTCGCCGATGTGCGCGGTCGCCACCTGGTACAGGTCCTGGGCCTCGCCCAGGTCGGGGCGGCGGCCCACCCAGAACTCGCCGAAGCGCCGGTCGCGGTAGAACTCCTGGCTGCCCGCCCGCGGCGAGCGGGGGCGCAGGTAGAGCACGGCCTCGCCGGTCGGCTCGATCACCAGCACGTCGTCGGGCTCGGTGTCGCCGGTCAGGTAGGCGAAGGCGCTGTGCGTCCTGAACCGGTAGTCGCTGTCGTTGCTGCGCACCTTCAGCGAGCCGGAAGGGATGATCAGCCGTTCGCCCGGGAACCGGGCGGCCAGCGCGGCGCGCCGCTTGGCCGTCCACGGCGCGACGGGAAGCGGCTCGAGGCCGGTCTGCCGGGTGTCCGCCCAGCCCGTCTCCATGAAGGCGGCCAGCTCGTCGGTGATGGGCAGGTCGTGGCTGCCGGTGTTCAGCTTCTCGGACAATGCTGATCCCTGGGGTAGGAGGTGATATTTCACATGGTACGACGCTCGCGCCCCCCTGCACCTTAACGGCAAAAACAATGTCGCTCGTGATTGGTCCGAGTGAGCCCAGGGGAGAGTCAGGGGTACCTACAGCCGAGGTGGTGGTCCATGCTCATCGGAACGATCTTGCGGGGCAAGGGATCAGACGTGGTGACGGTGCGCCCGGACACCACGGTGCGAGAATTGCTGACCAGGCTTGCCGACTACAACATCGGCGCCGTCGTCGTGTGCGGGGACGACTCGGTGATCACCGGGATCGTGTCCGAACGTGACGTCGTGCGCAGGCTCAACGACAGGGGCCCCGAGGTCCTCGACGCCCCTGTCTCGGACATCATGACGGCCGAGGTGCGCACCTGCCAGATCGACGCCAACGTCGACGAACTGCGCAGGACGATGACCACCCACCGCATCAGGCACGTGCCCGTGATCGACGCGGGACGCCTGGTCGGCATCGTGAGCATCGGAGACGTGGTCAAGAGCACCATCGAGCAGCTCGAGACGGAGAAGGCCTCGCTCGTCGACTACCTGCACCGCTGACCGGAGGCGGGGGGACATGGCACGCTTGTCCCCGTGACGTACGGCCACCCCCCGCCACCACGCGCCTCGAGCAGCCCGACGCTGATCCTGCTCGCCTCGGGGCTGACCGGGATCCTCGGCTTCCTCATCGGCTTCTTCGCGGGCCTCGGATCGTCGGAGCCCGCCGCGGCGCCGCCGTACTCGGCGCCGGAGATGACCGTGACCATGGAGAGCCCGTCGGAGAGCCCGTCGGAGACGCCGACGGGCGGGATCGGCACGGCACCGACGGCACCGACGGGAGCGCCCACGGGAGGCACCGCCACGGGCCCGGCCACCGGCGGTCCGGCGCCGAGCCGGCCGCCCGCCGCGGTTCCCTCCGGAGGGTCGTCCGTGCCCTCGTCCGTGCCCTCGTCCGCGCCCTCGTCCGTGCCCTCGGCGGGGCCCTCGGCGGGGCTGCCGCTGGGCAGCGGCATCCAGGTGGTCGGCACCGACATCCAGCCAGGCACTTACAAGACGGAAGGCCCCGCCGCCGGCCAGCCGTTGTGCTACTGGGCCCGGTTGAAGGGCACGGGGGGCGATCCCGGCGACGTGATCACCAGCGGGATGCCCAGCGGGCCCGCGACCGTCACCATCGAGGCGACCGACAAGGCCTTCCAGAGCGGGGGCTGTGGACCATGGGTGAAACTGTGAAACTCAAGCTCGACCTGCACGACATCTACAACAAGGGCGACCAGATCGACAGGGCGCTGCGGGGCATCATCGACGAGGCCATCCGCAAGCGGGCCACCGAGGTCGAGATCATCCCGGGCAAGGGCAGCGGGCAGCTCAAGAAGAAGGTGCTGCGCTTCCTCGACCAGAAGGAGATCAAGGCGCTCTACCACCGCATCGACAAGGACGCCAAGAACCACGGGCGGCTCTTCGTGTACTTCCGCCACAAGTGAGCGCGGGCGGAGCAGCCGATCAGTGCCGGGAACACGCGCAAGCCGGTGGCCGTGGGAGGAACCGGGGGAGCGGGGAATGATGCGAGCATGTCGATCCTGCGAAACTTCCTGGAAAGCGTGCGCACCGGCGGCATCGAGGTCATCGACCTGACCGCGCCCCTCTCCGACCAGACGCCGATCCTTCAGCTCCCCGAACCCTTCGGGAACACGATCCCCTTCCGGCTGGAGGAGATCAGCCGCTACGACGACCGCGGCCCCGCCTGGTACTGGAACGACATCCACACCGGCGAGCACACCGGCACGCACTTCGACGCCCCCGTCCACTGGGTGACCAACCGCGACGGCCAGGACGTCTCCCAGGTGCCCGTGCAGCGCCTGCTCGCGCCCGCCGTCGTCCTCGACTTCGCCGCCGAGGCGTCCAAGGACCCCGACTTCCTGCTCGAGGTGGAGCACGTCGAGGAGTGGGAGCGGGTCAACGGGCCGCTGCCCGCGGGGGGCTGGCTCCTCTACCGCACCGGCTGGGACGCCAGGTCCGACAGCCCCGCCGACTTCCTCAACGAGGGCCACTCGCCCGGCATCTCGGTGGAGTGCGCGCGCTGGCTGGCCAGGCAGGCGCCGATCATCGGCGTCGGCGTCGAGACCGTCGGCACGGACGCCGGCGCCGCCCACTCCTTCGACCCCGCCTTCCCGTGCCACTCCTTCCTGCTCGGCGCGGGCAAGTACGGCCTGACCCAGCTGCGCAACCTCGACAAGCTCCCGCCCACGGGCAGCGTCGTGATCGCGCCCCCGCTGCCGATCGTCGGCGGCTCGGGCAGTCCCGTCCGCGTGCTCGCGCTGGTCGAACGGTGACCGTCGCGGCGCTGGTGGGCCGGATCCTCGCCGAGCTCGGCGTGGAGACGGTCTTCGGCGTGGTCGGCAGCGGCAACTTCCACGTCACCAACGCCCTCGTGGCCGGCGGTGCCCGCTTCGTGGCCGCCCGCCACGAGGGCGGCGCCGCGACCATGGCCGACGCCTACGCGCGGATGAGCGGCCGGGTCGCCGCCGTCTCGGTGCACCAGGGCCCGGGGCTGACCAACGCGATGACCGGCATCGCCGAGGCGGCCAAGAGCCGTACCCCGCTCATCGTGCTGGCCGGCGAGGCGACCCAGGTCCGCTCCAACTTCCACGTCGACCAGGACGCGATGGCCCGCGCCGTGGGCGCCACGGCCCTGCGGGTCCGCTCGGCCGGGACCGCCGTCGAGGACACCGTCGAGGCGTTCCTCACGGCGCGGGCCGGCCGTACCGTCCTGCTCAACCTCCCCCTGGACGTGCAGAGCGAGGCCGGGGACCGGGACGAGGCGTGGAAGGCGGCCGTCCTGAGCGCCCGCACCGCCGCCGAGCCGCCCACCGCCCCGTCCGAGGAGGACGTGGCCCGGCTGGCCGGCCTGCTGTCCGGCGCCGAACGGCCGGTGTTCGTCGCCGGCCGCGGCGCCAGGCACGCCCGCCGCGAGCTGGAGGCCCTCGCCGACCGGGCGGGCGCGCTGCTGGCGACCTCCGCCGTCGCCAAGGGGCTGTTCCGGGGCAGCCCGTGGGACCTCGACGTCAGCGGCGGCTTCGCCTCCCCCCTGGCAGCCGAGCTGATCGCGGGCGCGGACGTGCTGGTGGGCTGGGGGTGCGCCCTCAACATGTGGACGACCAGGCACGGCAGGCTCATCGGCCCGCGCGCCAAGGTCGTCCAGGTCGACCTCGACCCGGACGCCATCGGCGCCCACCGGCCCGTCGAGCTGGGCGTCGTGGGCGACGTCGCCAGGGTGGCCACGGCGGTGACGGCGGCGCTCGGCGGCACGCCGTCGAGGGCCTCCTGCCGCACGCCTGAGCTGGCCGCGCGGATCGCGGGGGAGGTGCGGTGGCGCGGCGTGCCGTACCAGGACGAGAGCGGGGACGGCAGGATCGACCCCAGGACGCTCACGATCGCGCTGGACGACCTGCTGCCCGCCGACCGCGTCGTCGCCACCGACTCGGGCAACTTCATGGGATATCCGGCGATGTTCCTCGACGTCCCCGACGAGCGGGGGTTCTGCTTCACCCAGGCCTTCCAGTCGATCGGTCTCGGCCTGGCCACCGCGATCGGCGCGGCGGTGGCCCTGCCGGACAGGCTCGCCGTGGCCGCGCTGGGCGACGGCGGCGCGCTCATGGGCATCGCCGAACTGGAGACCGTGGTACGGCTCGGGCTGCCGATGGTGATCGTGGTCTACGACGACGAGGCCTACGGGGCCGAGGTGCACCACTTCGGGCCGTCGGGGCACCCGCTCGACACGGTCACCTTCCCCGCCGTCGACCTGGCCGGGATCGCCCGCGGGTACGGCTGCGCGGCGGTGACCGTCACGGAGCGGGGCGACCTGGACGCGGTCGTCTCGTGGCTGGAGGGGCCGAGGGATCGGCCGCTCCTGGTCCATGCGAAGGTCAGCGCGAGTCATGGGTCGTGGTGGCTGGAGGAGGCGTTCCGAGGCCACTGACCGCCCCTCGGGCCGGCGGGGTGCCGGACGGCGGGCGTCGGGCTGGAGTGGCCGGGCCGGGCGGCGGTCAGAGCTTGCGGTAGGTGCGGGCCTCCTCCGCGGCGGCCAGCACCTGGGCGAGCGGCGCGCCCGCGGCGGCGGTCACGGCCGCGGCGATCGCGCCCTCCACGAACGGCACGTCGGCCAGCACCACCCGCCCCGGCTCCTCGAGGAGCTTCGCGGTCAGCACCGAGCTGCCGAGGTCGGGAACGAGCAGCACGCCCGCGCCGCCGTCCACCTCGGCCACGGCCCGCTCGATGCGGTCGAGGCTGGTGCCGAGCTCGCCGTCCTCGGTGCCGCCCGCGCCCGCCACCATCGCCTCGGGCCCGGCGATCTGCCGCGCCAGCGCGGCCGCCTCGGCCGCCAGCGCGGCGCTGTGCGACACCAGGACGATCCCCACCATGCCGCTCACGCTCGCCTCCCGGGCCGGCCCCGCCGGGCCGTCACCTTCGTCCTCCCGCCACCACCGGTGTCCCGGGCCGGCCCTGCCGAGCCGTCACCTTCGTCCTCCCGCCACGGGTGTCCCGGGCCGCCCCCCGCGGGGGAGGTCACGGGCGCAGCGCGGAGACGAGGAGGGCGGCCGAGGCGGCGCCGGGGTCCTCGTGGCCGACGCTGCGCGGGCCCAGATAGCTCGCCCTGCCCTTGCGCGCCTGCAGGGGGATCGTCGCCTTGGCCCCCTCGGCCGCCGCCACCGCCGCCCGCTCGAGCGCGTCGTCGGGCCGCAGGCCCTCCCGCGCCGCGTCGGCCAGCGCGCGCGAGGCGGGTGCCAGCGCGTCGACCATGGTCTTGTCGCCCTCCGCCGCCTTCCCGAGCCGCCGCACCGCGTCGATCGCCGTCGCGAAGGCGGTGGCCAGGTCGCCGAGGGAGACCTCCCGCGCGTCGCCCAGCGACTTGCCCAGCTGGCGGAACAGCGTGCCGTACAGGGGGCCGGAGGCGCCGCCGACCCGGCGGACCAGGGTGGTGCCCACGAGGGTGAGGAGCTGCCCGGGGTTGTCCTGCGGGCTCTCGGCCAGCGCCTCGCGGACGGAGGTGAAACCGCGGTCGAGGTTGGTGCCGTGGTCGGCGTCGCCGATGGCGGCGTCGAGGCGGGTCAGCCGGTCGCGGTTGACCGACACGACCCGGATGGTCTCCTGGATCCAGGCGGTGAAGAAGGCGAGGTCCATCAGCGGCCCCACCGCAGCGCGGGCGTCTGCACGGGCGCGTCCCACAGGCGCGTGAGGTCGGCGTCGAGCCGGCACACCGTCACCGAGAAGCCCTGCATGTCGAGGCTCGTGACGTAGTTGCCGACCAGCGAGCGGGACACGCGCGCCCCCTTCGCCTTGACGTAGGCCGCCACCTCGGCGAAGGCGACGTAGAGCTCGATCAGCGGGGTGCCGCCCATGCCGTTCACCATGACCAGCAGGTCACCGGCGAGGGGCAGGTCGCCGTGGATCGCGTCCATGGCGACGGTGGCGAGCTCCCGCGCGGGGGCGAGGGGCGCGCGGGAGCGGCCCGGCTCGCCGTGGATGCCGATGCCCAGCTCGACCTCCGTCTCGGGCAGGTCGAAGGTGGGCTTGCCGGCGGCGGGCACGGTGCAGGAGGTCAGCGCGATGCCGAACGACCTGCTGCGGGCCGCGACCTGCCCGGCGATCCGCGTGGTCTGCGCCAGCGGCGCGCCGCTCTCGGCCAGCGCGCCGGCGATCTTCTCCACGAACAGCGTGGCGCCCGTGCCCCTGCGCCCGGCGGTGTAGAGGGAGTCCTGGACGGCGACGTCGTCGTCGACCACGACGCTGGACACCGTCATGCCCTCCTCGGCGCACAGCTCGGCGGCCATCTCGAAGTTCATGACGTCGCCGGTGTAGTTCTTGATGACGTGGAGCACCCCCGCTCCGCCGTCGACGCGCCTGGTCGCCTCGACGACCTGGTCGGGCACCGGCGAGGTGAAGACGTCGCCGGGGCAGGCGGCGTCGAGCATGCCGTGGCCGACGAACCCCGCGTGCAGCGGCTCGTGTCCCGAGCCCCCGCCCGAGACCAGCGCCACCTTTCCCGGCCGTGGGGCGTCGGCCCGCCAGACCACCCGCCCGCCGACGTCGACCCGCAGCGTGGGGTGGGCCGCCGCGAGCCCCGCCAACGCGTCGGCGACCACGGACTCCGGGTTGTTGATGAGCTTCTTCACGCGCATCCTCCTGCCCGCTCGTTCCAAGGGACGTGCGATCACGCCGACCTCTTCTCCGGTTTACGCCTGGATGCGGGCCGAAGCGCCTCTTTACCTCAATCTTGACCCGGAGTTCTGACCACTGTCCAGGAGGGCGGGGCCTCCAGTGATCACGCGCCGGTGCTGAGCGCTCGGCGAGTGCGTTACCTTCTGCACATGGCTGAGATCGTGTACCCGCCGGTTATCGCCACCGCGCGGACCCTCTTCCGGATCATGGACTACCGCTTCCACATGGAGGGGACCGAGCACATCCCGCGCACGGGCGGGGCGGTGCTGGTCAGCAACCACATCAGCTATCTCGACTTCATCTTCGCCGGCTTCGCCGCGCTGCCGGCCAGACGGCTGGTGCGCTTCATGGCGAAGGACGACGTCTTCAAGCACCGCGTCTCCGGCCCGCTCATGCGCGGCATGCACCACATCCCCGTCGACCGCGGCGCGGGCGCGGGCTCCTACGCCACCGCGCTGCGCATGCTCAAGGCGGGCGAGATCGTGGGCGTGTTCGCCGAGGCGACCATCAGCCGTTCCTTCACCGTCAAGGACATCAAGAACGGCGCCATCCGCATGGCCCAGGCCACCAAGGTGCCGATGATCCCGGTGGCGCTGTGGGGCAGCCAGCGGCTGTGGACCAAGGGCCGGCCCAAGCGGCTCACCCAGCGCCACGTGCCGCTCACCATCCTGGTGGGCGAGCCGATGCACCCCAAGCGCGGCGACGACATGGCCGAGCTGACCACGCAGCTGCACACCAGGATGTCGGAGCTGGTCGACCGGGCGCAGCGGACCTACCCGGAGATCCCGCCGGGCGTGTGGTGGCAGCCCGCCCACCTCGGCGGCACCGCGCCCACGCCCGAGGAGGCCGCGGCCATGGACGCCGCCGAGGCCGAACGCCGCAAGGACGACGAGTAGCGATCTTCTGGGAGGCTGGCTGCCAGCCGTACCGAAGGGGTCGAATGTTTGGGATCGTCCGCCCGTGCCGCCATGCGTTATGCGGTGGGTTGTTCAAGCAGTGGATGGCGCATCTGTGCGGGTTGTGCCTCGCGCTGCGCGACGAGCACGGCCATGCCTCCAGGCTGGTGACGAACTACGACGGGTTGCTGGTCTCGGTCCTGACCGAGGCGCAGACCGTCGCGGCGGCGCCGCGCAGGCGGGCGGCGCCGTGCGCGTTGCGCGGGTTCAAGGGCGCCGACGTGGTCGAGGCCCAGGGTGTACGGCTGGCGGCGTCGGTCTCGCTGGTCCTGGCGGCCGGAAAGCTGCGTGACCACGTCGCCGACGGCGACGCCCTCTACCGCCGCCGCCTGGTGGCCGCGGCCGCCGAGCGCGTGGCCGCCCGCTGGTCGCGGGCAGGGTCCGACACGGCGGGCGCGCTCGGCTTCGACCCGGGACCGCTCACGCTGGCGGTGCGCGAGCAGACCCGGCTCGAACGCACGCCGGGCCTGTCGCTGCTGGAGCTGACCGCGCCCACCGAGGCCGCGGTCGCCGCCGCCTTCGAGCACACGGCGGTGCTGGCCGGCAAGCCCCACAACCGGCAGACGCTGCGGGAGGCGGGCCGCTTCTTCGGCCGGCTGGCCCACCTGCTCGACGCGGTGGAGGACCTGCCCCGCGACCGGGCCCAGGGCGCCTACAACCCGCTGGCGGCCACCGGCACGGACCTGGCCGGCGCCCGGCGCCACTGCGACGACGCCCTGCTGGGCCTGCGGCTGGCGGTGGAGGACCTCGACCTGGAGCGGCACGGCCTGGTCCGGGCGCTGCTGGTCAAAGAAGCCGGCCATGCGGTCACCCGCGCGTTCGCGGCGACCGATCCGGACAGCCCCGAACGCGTCAAGCGGCGCCCGGTGGACCCCGGAGGGCTGCTGTCGCTGGCGTGCACGACGCTGAGCTGCTGCACCTGCGGCCTGTACCGGCCGGAGTGGGACGAGGAGCACGAGCGCGGCTGCTGCTCCCGGCTCGACTGCAGCGGTTGCGAGGCCTGCGGCAACTGCGGCGACTGCTGCTCGTGCTGCGGCGACGGGTGCTGCGGCGACGGCTGCTCCTGCGGCTGCGACTGCTGAGCGGCCCCCTCGGGGGCCGCCTCGTCAGATCGCTTCCTGGTAGCTTCCCGGCGCGCGGACACTGGCCAGCATGCCCGCCACCCGCTCCGGCGAGGGACGGCGCGCGGGGTCGTGGTGGAGCAGACCCTCGATGAGCGGTCGCAGCATCCCCGCCCGGCGCGGGCGAGGGAAACCGCCCTGGCGGTAGAGCGCGAGAACGCTGGCGGCGTCCTTGCCCGGGTACGGCGGCCGCCCCTCGACCGCGCTGTAGAGCGTGGCCCCGAACGACCACATGTCGCCCTCCTTGGTGGCCATGCCGCCGGACAGCCGCTCGGGCGCCATGAAGGCGGGGGTGCCGCGCAGGCCGCCCGAGCGGGTGGAGGTCAGGTCGGCCTCGGCGGTGGCGATGCCGAAGTCGGTCAGGACGACCCGGTCGCCGGTCAGCATGACGTTGGCCGGCTTGACGTCGCGGTGCAGGACGCCTGACGTGTGCGCGTGGCGCAGCGCCCCCAGCAGGTGGCGGCCGAGGCCGGCGACGGAGGTGTCGGGCAGCGTGCCGACCTGGGAGAGCAGGTCGTGCAGCGACAGGCCCTCCAGGTACTCCATGACGATCCAGAGCCTGCCCTGCTCCTCGACGAGGTCGTGGACGGTGACGATGCTCGGATGGGTCAGCCGCGCCGCCAGCCTGGCCTCGCGCAGCACGCGCCTGCGCACCGCCTCGGCCTCGCCGACCAGTGTCAGCTCCTTCAGCGCCACCTCACGGTGGAGAAGCTGGTCGAACGCGCGCCACACCACGCCCATCCCACCCCGGCCCGCCTGCTCGCCAAGCCGGTATCGCCCGCCGCCGATCTCCCGCATGTCATCCCCTCGTCGCTAGGGGTAATGATGTCAAATGATCGCGAAGGATATGCCGCCTCGACTGATCTAGATATATGCGCGTTCGTAGGCATGCAGGTCAGAGCGGTAAGAACGTCGAGTCCGAGTCCCAGATCACTTTTCCTGACGGGTCGGTCAGGACCGCGTTGCCGTCGTCGCGCAGGACCAGTTCGCCGCCGGGCGCGCCTGCCGTACCGGAGCGGAAGGAGACCAGGTGGCGCCTGCGGTCGCGGGCCGCGCGGTAGACGACCAGCGCGCCCTCCGGCTGGAGCACGCACACGCTGCCGCGCTGGGGTGAGGTCATCCTGGCGTGGCGGCGGGCCACGCCGTCGGAGAAGAGGGTCAGCACGCCCTTGTCGGTGATCTCCAGCGAGTGCCTGCCGCCGGGGGAGCGGATGGGGAAGCCGTGCTCGATGGACTCGAAGCTTCTGATCCGGTTGTAGGAGGCCTGCCTGATCTCGGTGCCCGTGCACGGCGACCAGACGGGCCTGCCGTCGGGGGGGTAGATGACGAGGTTGCCGTCGTCGTGCAGGACCAGGAAGGAGCCCTCGGGGTGGCGGAAGGCGGGCTCGGGCCAGACGGCGCCCGCGGCGTTCCTGAGGCCGAGAGACCGCCCGCGGTCCATGGTGAGCCTCCCGCCGGGCACCCAGTGGTCGGTGGCCCACAGCGGCCTGCCGTACCTGTCGCTCGGCAGGGTGCCCTGGTCGTAGAGGACGAGGTTGCCGTCGGTCTGATACTCCAGCTTGAACTCCCGCCAGCCCTGTGCGGTCCTGCGCGAGAGGATCCGGTCGCCGGGGTTCATCGACTCGCCTGACTTGAGTACGCGCGTGCGCTCGGCCATACCACTCACACAGCCACAGGCTCGGGTGTGCGGGCAAGAGCCCGGGCGGCGAGAGGCATGACCATGAGGCAGAGGACGACCGCCCCGACGAAGACGACGGGCAGGCCCGCCACGCCGCCGACGACGCCGCCGAGCGCCGCGCCCAGCGGGTTGCCGCCCATCCCGATGAGCCGGTAGGCGGAGTTGACGCGGCCCAGCAGCTCCTCGGGGATGATCCGCTGGCGGAAGGAGACGACCAGCACGTTGCCCGCCGCGCTGGTGGCGCCGAGCAGGACGCCGGTGACGTAGACCGACGGGACGGTGGGCACGAGCACCGGCAGCAGCAGGGAGAGTCCGTTGACGGTCCAGAGGATGACCAGCGTCCTGCCCTCGCCGAACCGGCGGGCGGTCCGATGGGCGAGCAGCGAGCCCGCGATGGCGCCGACGGCCAGGACCGTCAGGACCGCGCCGTACTGGCCGGCGGTCATGCCGATCACCGACTCCTCGCCGACCGCCCACAGGACGAACACCGACAGGTAGGCCGAGCTGCACATGTTCATCACGCCGGCCGCGACGGCCAGGTCGCGGACCGTGCGGTCGCGCACCAGGTAGCGCAGGCCGGTGGCGATGTCCTGGCGCAGGGGCGCCGTGGAGACGGTGGCGGAGCGGTGGCGCCCCCGCATGCCGAGCAGGAGCAGCCCCGCGGCGGTGTACAGCAGCGCGGGCGCGCCGAACAGGGCGGCCGGCGCGAGGGCGGCCAGGAACCCGGCCACCGGCGCGCCGACGAAGCTGTTGCCGATCGTCCGCGCCGCGACGATGTGGCCGTTGGCCCTGCCGAGATCGTCCTTGCCGACGACCATCGGCAGCACGCTCTGCGCCGCGGTGTCGTTGAAGACCTCGCAGGCCCCTGAGACCAGAAGGATGGCGAGCAAGAGCGGCAGGCTGAGAGCGTCCATGGCCACGGCGACGGCCGTACCGGCCAGGGCCACGGCCCGCGCCCACGCGGTGACCACCATGATCCGGCGGCGGTCGCCGCGGTCGGCGAGGGCGCCGGCGTGCAACGCCAGCAGCAGCCACGGCAACGTGGTGGCCACACCGGCCAGCGAGACCAGCGCCGGGTCGCGGGTCAGGGTGATGGCGAGCAGCGGGGCGCCGGTCAGGAGCACGCCGTCGGCGAGGTTGGCCGAGGTCGTGGCGGCGAGCAGGTATCTGAAGGAGCGTCCCACGGTCTATCCTTTATGCGTAGGAAGTTGTGCACAGGTTTCTTTGCAAAGATAAGGCTGCACACTGTGGAAGGCAAGACCGTCAGAGAGATGGACGCCCAGGCGCTGAAGGCGTTCACGCATCCGATCCGGATGCGGCTGTACGAACTGCTCGAGGAGTACGGCGCGGCGACCGCCACCATGCTGGCCGGCCGTATCGAGGAGAACACCGGCGTGACCAGCTACCACCTGCGGCAGCTGGCCCGGCACGGGCTCGTCGTCGAGGTGCCGGAGAAGGCCAGGGGCAAGGAGCGGTGGTGGCGCGCGGCCGGCTTCACCAGCGACACCGACAGGTTCCGCAAGGACCCCGACACGGCCGAGGCCGCCGAGGTACTCATGGCCGGTCTGGTACGCCAGCGGCACGCCGAGCTGGCCCGCTGGGTCGAGGAGTCGAGGACCGCGTCCCGCGAGTGGATCGAGTCGGCCACGCACACCCGGCGCCACCTGCGACTGAGCCGGGAGCACCTGGCCGAGCTGGGCAGGCGGGTGCAGGAGCTGCTCGACTCCTACGACGACGACGGTGACGACGGCGAGCGCGTCATCGTCCACTTCGACGCCTTCCCGCTGGGCCTGTCCGGCGATCAGGCGGACGGCTGACCGGTTCCCGCCTCGGCGGATGTGGGCGGGCGGCGCCATCGTTCGGTGAACAGCCTCCCGGTCGGGGCCGGCCCGGGCAGCGGCTCGCCGTGCACGGCGCGCAGGCCGTCCACGGCGATGGCGACCAGGCGGGCGCGGGCGGCGGCGGCCTCGGCGAGCATGTCGCCGCGCCCCTGCTTGCGCAGCTGGTCGAGCAGGGGAGAGCTGCCCAGCTGCTCGATCAGCAAGGAGACGTCGACGGCGGTCACGCCGGGCCGCAGCACGCCCGCCTCACCGGCCCTGGTGACGAGCGCGTCGAGCAGCTCGTCACCCCTGTCGTTCTTGACCCGCATCTCCTGCGTGCCCTCGACCGTGCCGGCGACCGGGCTCAGCGTGCCCTGGCCGAACTCCACGCAGGCGGTGATGAAGCCGGCCAGCCCCTCCCACGGGTCGTCGGCCGCCAGCCCCTGCTCCGCGGCCGCGATCCACTGGTCGAGGGAGAGCACCAGCAGCCGCTGGAAGAGCTCCTCCTTGGTGCGGTAGCGCCGGTAGAGGCTGCCGATCCCGACACCCGCGCGGGCGGCGATCGCGGCCACGGAGGCGTGCGCGCCGTCGGCGGCCAGCACCTCCCTCGCCGCCTGGAGCAGCGCCCGGTCGTTACGCTCGGCCTCCGCCTGCCGCCTGCCGCGAGGTCTGCTGTCGGTCATGACGCACAGCCTACGACGGCTCGCGGAGCCCTTCACTCCGGCCGGACTCAGGCCGGACTCGGGCCGCGCTCCGGCCGGTGCTCGTGCCGCGCTCGTGCCGTACTCGGGCCGCGCTCCGGCCGCGCTCCGGCCGCGTTCGTGCCGGACTTGGGCCGCGCTCGGGCCGCGGCCGGACCTCGCGAGCGGGTCAGAGCCCCACCGGACCCGCCGGCAGGGCGTCGGCCAGGTAACCGTCCAGGTCGGGGACCTCGGGCGCCAGCATGTGGCGGACGAAGGCGCTGCGCTCGTGCTCCAGCGGCGGCAGCTCCCACACGCAGCCGATCCACGGCCGCTCCAGCGTCATGAAGTTCGTCGGATCCTCGTCGGGGCAGCCGACGGCCGGCTGCCCCGCGCACGCGGTGTGGATCTCGAGCACGTTGTCCCACACCCACGTGTAGACCAGCACGTAGGCGCCGCTGTCGCCGCCCCGGTGCAGCACGATCCAGCCCGCGGGCGAGTCGTCGGCGGACGGGGGGACCAGCCGCGGAACGTACGCGTAGGCCGCCTTCTCCACCTCGGGCTCGATCTCGTGCCCCTCACGGTCGACGTGATACCGCTTGTACGGCCTGCCGCCCAACGTGACGGGCGGCAGGGAACGCAGGTTCTTCTCCAGGAAAGCCATGACCCGGACGATAAGGATCACCCACTGACATCTATTGTCAGTGGATGCGCGCCTCCCGCCTGCTTTCGGTCCTCCTCCTGCTCCAGACGCGCGGCAGGATGACCGCGCAGCAGCTGGCCGACGAACTCGGCGTCAGCGTCCGCACCGTCTACCGCGACGTCGAGGCGCTGCACGCCTCCGGCGTCCCCCTGTACGGCGAGGCCGGCCACGAGGGCGGCTACCGGCTCGTCGACGGCTACCGCACCAGGCTGACCGGCCTGACCGAGAAGGAGGCCCAGGCGCTCTTCCTGGCCGGGCTGCCAGGGCCGGCCGCCCAGCTCGGGCTCGGCGCCCTGGCCGCGGCGGCCGAGCTCAAGATCGAGGCGGCGCTCCCTCCCGACCTGCGCGAGGGGTCGCGGTGCGTGCGCGACCACTTCCACCTCGACGCGCCCGGCTGGTACCACGACGGCGACCAGGTGCCGCACCTGCCCGCCCTGGCCGGCGCCGTGTGGAACAAGCTCGTCATCGACGTCCGCTACCGGCGCTGGCGGGAGCCGTACGAGGTGGAACGGACGCTGGAGCCGTACGGGCTGGTTCTGAAGGCCGGCAAGTGGTACCTCGTCGCGCGCAGCGGCGACAGCCTGCGCACCTACCGCGTCAACCAGATCCTCGACCTGCGGGTGACCGAGCGCGCCTTCGACCGGCCCGAGGGGTTCGACCTGGCCGCCCACTGGCGCGCGCACCTCAAGGACTTCCGGGCCCGCCTCGTCCAGGGCCACGCCGTCGTACGGCTGTCGCCCGCCGGCGTCGAGCGGGCCGGCGAGGTGATGAGCTCGGCCGTGATCGAGGCGATCTCCAGCGGCGTGACGGGCGCGGACGGCTGGGTCACCGCGACCGTCCCGATCGAGTCGCTGACCCACGCGCAGACCGAGTTCCTCAAGCTCGGCGCGGAGGCGGAGGTGCTGGAGCCCCCGGCCCTCAGGGACAAGCTGGTCGCGACGGCCCGCGCCATGGCCGCCCTGTACGCGACCTGACGGCGGGTCCCGCTACGGCGTCCCGGCGGCGGCGAGCGTCTCCCGGATGACGTGGCGGGCGTTGGCGGAGATGACCGGGTTCGTCGCGCGGTAGTACGGGAGCTGGATGACGGCCATGGACAGCGCCCAGCCGCGACCGCGCGCCCAGGTGGCGTCGTCGACGTCCAGGGCGTCCCTGAACACGCTCCTCGCCGGGGACGGCAGCAGGTTCCACGCGGGAATCAGGTCGCAGGCGGGGTCGCCGACCCCGACGGCGGCGAAGTCGAGCACCGCGGCGAGCCTGCCCCGGGCGACCAGCAGGTTGCTGGGCATGAGGTCGGAGTGCACCCAGCGGGGCGCGCCGGTCCACACCGGCGCGGCCAGCGCCTCGTTCCACACCGCGATGGCCGCGTCGGCGTCGAACGGCTCGTCGATGCGGCGCAGTTCCTCGATCGCGGCGCGTGTGCCCGCGTCGGCGGTCGCCAGCGGGACACCTCGGTAGGCGGTCGGCCCGCCGTCCAGGTCGGCCTTGTGCAGCGCCTGGACGAACTCGGCGAGGTCACGGGCCAGGACCTCGGCCTCGGCCTCGCCGACCCGGCCCTCGACCGGATTCTCGCCGTCGATCCACCGGTGCACCGCCCACGGCAGCGGGAAACCCTCGGCGGGCCGGCCCGTCCCCGCCACGGCGGGAATCGGAACGGGCAGGACCGGCGCGAGCTCGGGCAGCCACCGCGCTTCCCGCTCCAGGGACCTGACGCCGCCCGGCGTCAGGGGCAGGCGGACGGTGAACCCGGTGCCCAGGCGGTAGACCGCGTTGACGGTCCCGCCGGAGGCCAGCCGCTCGACCGGCAGGTGCGCCCACTGCGGGAACTGCCCCCGGACCAGCCGCCGGACCAGGTCGGCGTCGGTGTGGAGTTCGTCGGCGTGCATCGTGGCCATCCGAGCAGAAGACCGCCCGGCGACGCCACGCGTCAACAGCTTTTCCCGGGCGACACCCGTCGGTCAGCGGGTAGGTTGCGGCCGAGGGCCCACCACCGAGGGCCCGCACGGCACCGCCGCCCTGTCCGGCGGGGGGATCACGGCTTGCGGTAGGCGAGGAGCTGGCGGCGCTGGGTGATGGTGCCCACCCAGTGGGACACGTCCAGCAGGGCCGCCAGCACGATCCAGAACCACTCCCAGCCTCGCAGCCCGATGCCGGGCGTGTACAGGATGACGTACATCAAGGTAGCGAACGGCAGGAAGATGAGCCCGAGCAGCGGCCAGATCCAGGTGTGGAACGCCGCGTCGACCAGCAGGGGACGCGCCACCCAGACGATGAAGAGCCCCAGCCGCGGGAAGAGTCCCGCGAACACCGCGAACAGACACCCCATGCCGCCACCTCGCCGACCGCGGATATTCACCCCGAAAGGGTTATAGAGAGGAAATCCCCGGTCCCGTGCTCTCGCGCTCCCAGCGCCTCGTCAAGATTGCGTCAGACATCCTTGACGAGCGCGGCCCGCATCACCGGGTGGCCGGCCCGGCGCTTCTCTCAGGGCAGGCTCGTCCAGAGGCCTTCCAGCCAGTCAAGGGCCGGATCGGAAAGCCAGTTCACGACGAAGCCGAGGACGAATGCCAGAACCAGGAAAACCGCTTGCTGTGCGAGTCCGGATCGATTCTGGCCCACGAACTGCCGCTGCAGCGCTTTCTCCAGCGCCTTCACCTGTTCGGGAGTGAGAGCGGCCAGGCGTTCCTTCTCCTCCACCTGGGCGCTGAGAGCGTCAAGGGCGGCGAGCCGTTCCTGGAGGTAGAGTTCCAGCTCGTTGGAGACCGCCTTGGCTTCCGTGACCACCGTGGTGAGCACCTCGATGCGGTTCGTGAGAACGTCCTTCCGGCGAAGGATCAGCTCTTCGCGACGCCTGCGGGCGCGTACCATCCGCTGCACCGCGGTTACGACGGCGAAGATGACGAGCGGGACGCCCAGCAAGACGGAGAAGAAGTACAGAAGGAAGATCGACCACTCCCCGTCGAGCCCGTAGAGCAACACCGCCATCACGAAGGCCGCCGCGCACCAGGCGCCAAGGACGGCGATCGCGATGGTGCAGCCGCCGCTCGTGTCCACCTGTCGCTTCCCGTTCTCGGAATCAGGCGCGTCCGGTGAAGACGTCGCGGCGGGCGCCTTGGGGGGCGTCTTGGGAGGCTCGGTGCCGGGTTCCGGTTGGTCGGGAGATGCCGTCACGTAGGTAGAGTGCCGGTTCGCCAACCACACGATCAACCCTGATCCACAGATCCACGATCCTCGGCGGCGGTCGATTCCAGCGAGGCGCGGCCGCGCCGGCACAGGACCTGACGTCGTTCTCGGCAGGCTATCGTGGCGGTCATGGTCATCCCCCCGTCGTTGGAGCCCGCCGTCTTCCACGCGGCACTGCGCGATCAGTTCGAGGCGTTCCTCGACGAGCACCGGTCCGCGCTGAACGACAGCTTGACCGGGTTGACCGAGGAGCAGGCGCGCCGGTCGCTGGTCACGTCCAAGACCACGTTGCTGGGCCTGGTCAAGCACGCCACGTTCGTCGAGAAGGTCTGGTTCGACGAGGCGATCACGTGCCGGTCCCGCACCGAGATCGGCATTCCCGACTCGCCTGACGAGTCGTTCGACATCGACGACGGCGACACGATCGCCTCCGTCCAGCAGGCCTACCAGCAGGCCTGCGCGGCGTCGCGTCGGGCCACGGCGGAGCTGACGCTGGACGACCTCCTCCGCGGCAACCGCCGGGGCCCGCTGCCGCTGCGTTGGGTCTACCTCCACATGCTGCGTGAACTGGCCCAGCACTGCGGCCACGCGGACATCCTCCGTGAGCAAGTCCTCGGCGGCACCACACATCGCGGGTAGCCGGGGAGCACCTCAGTCCGGCCTCGGTTGCGCCGACAGCGGCCATCATCATCAGGACGGCCCGGGCAGGGAGGCGGCGGCGACGACCGGCGTGAAGGCGAGGAGCGGATCGTGTGAGTCGAGGAGGGGCCGAAGCCCTTTCCGACCATCCAGCTCTTGCCGGTGGGCAGGAGGTCCGCCCAGATACCTCCGCGATGGTAATGCGCCGTCGTCCGCCTCGACTCGGTTCAAGGCCGAGCACGGTCGTGCATGCAGTCAAGGTGACGCGGCGGTGGTGCCGAGCTCGACGCAGCACGCGCCCGGCCGGGGGACCAGGGCGGCCGTGATCGTGGTGGCGCCGAGCCCGTCGCAGTAGGCGGCCAGGAAGGCGTGGTTGATGCCGCAGACCAGGTCGGGGTCCTTGGCCGCCAGCGGGTGGAAGGGGCAGTTGTTCAGCTGGATCCGGGTCGGCGTCACGCGGACGGGTTCGAAGCCGTGGCCTTCCAGCATGTGCCCGACGTAGGTGAGGGCGCGTTCGGCGCCGAGACGGCCCGGCTTGAGCCGTTCGCGTTCGGCGTGGCCGAGGGCGTGGCCGCGGTGGCTCGCCACGCGCACGGCGGCCTGCGGCCCGCTCTCTTCCGGCCGTTGCGTCCGGACCGCGTCCATCAGGATCTCGGCGAGCAGGCCGTGCTCGCGCTGCGGGATGCTGATCCGCACCTCGAGGTCGGTGGGCCGGTAGACCTTGGGCGCCCGCCCCACCCGGCGCACCGCGTCGGGCTTGCCGTACTCCGCGGACAGCAACCCCACGTCGACCAGCTTGTCCAGGTGGAAGGCGGCGAGCTTGCGGGAGATGCCGGCGTTCTGCGCGGCCTCGTCCCGGGTGACCGGGACCGGTGATTGCCGGATGAACTCGTACATGCGGCGCCTCAGCTCGTCGCCGAGCGCCGCTACGGCCTGCACCGCGTCCCGCGTCACCCGAACACAATAACACCCGCCCTGATGGTCGAAACCGCGAAGTGCTTGACCGTCGCGGGAATAAGACTAAGACTTGTTGGTGAAATTGGAGGTGGTGCCAATGTCCGATCAGCTGCATCAGGCCAAGCGTCCCGTCACGATGATGGCCGGTCCGTACGGGCATCCGCTGCACCCGATCCTGGTCACCGTGCCGATCGGCGCCTGGGTGACCAGCCTCGTCTTCGACCTGGCCTCGCACGTCGTCGGCGACGCCGGCTTCCTCGTTCGCGGATCGCTGTGGCTGATCGCGATCGGGGTGATCGGCGCCCTGGCGGCGGCCATGTTCGGCTTCCTGGACTTCCTCGCCATTCCCCCCAGGACCGCCGCCTTCCGCACGGCCCGTGTCCATCTGGTGCTGAACCTCGCCGTCACCGCCGCGTACGGCGTGGCCTGGGCCTGGCGGTCCGGCGACCACGCGGGGCCGGTCCCCGTCGGGCAGATCGCGCTGTCGGTGATCTGCCTGGCCGTCCTGTCGGTGTCGGGCTACCTGGGCGGGATGCTGGCCTACCGCTACGGCGTCCGGGTCGCCGACGAGACCACCCAAGCAGAAGGCTTCCGTTCCTGACCTCAGGGAGGCAGATCATGGCCGTCGCCGCACTCGTCACCTGGTTGCTCACCGCACTGGGCGGCTTCTTCATGCTCGGCGTGTGGATCTCCCACGGCGGGCTCCGCCGCAAGGAGGCGGCATCCAGCCGCTTCCCGACGCCGGTGATCTTCGGTCACATGCTGCTCGCCGCGACCGGGCTGATCTTCTGGATCCTCTACCTGGCTCTCGACAGCGGGGCCCTGGCATGGATCGCGCTGATCGTGCTGCTCCCGGTCGCGCTGCTGGGCTTCGTCATGCTCGCCCGCTGGATCCCGGTGTCCCGCGCCGCCGCCACGGCGGCGCCGCCCGAGCGGGCCATCCCGGTCCCCGTCGTGGCCGGGCACGGCCTGCTCGCCGTCGTCACCCTCGTCCTGGTCCTGGTCACCGCGGTGACCGGGGGCTGACAGGCGGTCTTGTGTCAGGCCCGCGGCGGGTGGGCCGATGCTCCTCCACGATCATCCCTGCCGCCGGTTTCTGCACCTGACTTCTCGAAGGCCGGGCCGGATCCGCGGTGGCCGCCGTGCCAACCACCGAACGTGTCCTGCCGGCGCGCTCAACGACGATGCTTCTCGCGGCGTCGGTGCTCTTGCACAGAGGCTCGGACTGCTTCGTTCCCACTGTCGATCGCCCGGCGGTACCAGGTGCGGGCCTCCTTCACCCGCCCCTGCTCATACTCCAACTTGCCCAGGTCGAACATCGCCCACGGCGCATAGTCGGCGTGGCCGGTGTCGGCCGCCCGGTGGTACCAGGTGCGGGCTTCCTCCACTCGCCCCTGCTCATCTTCCAGGGTGCCCAGGTTGAGCATGGCCCTCGGCGCGATGCCGGCGTCGCCGGTATCAGTCGCCCGGTGGTACCAGGTGCGGGCCTCCTCCACCCGTCCCTGCTCATCTTCCAGGGTGCCCAGGTTGAGCATCGCCCTCGGCGCGATGTGGGCGTCGCCGGTGTCGGCCGCCCGGCGGTACCAGGTGCGGGCCTCCTCCACCCGCCCGTCTTCGTTCTCCTCGAACTCGCCCAGGTTGAGCATCGCCACAGGCGCGATGTCGGCGTGGCCGGTGTCGATCGCCCGGTGGTACCAGGTGCGGGCTTCCTCCACCCGTCCCTGCTCATCTTCCAGGGTGCCCAGGTTGAGCATCGCCGCGGGCGCATAGTCGGCGTGGCCGGTGTCGATCGCCCGGCGGTACCAGGTGCGGGCCTCTTCCGTTCGCCTGTCTTCGTTCTCCTCCAACTCGCCCAGGTCGAACATCGCTCTCGGCGCATGGTCGGCGTGGCCGGTGTCGATCGCTCGGCGGTACCAGACGCGGGCCTCGTCCACCCGTCCCTGGTCATGTTCCAGCTCGCCCAGGTTGAGCATCGCCCTCGGCGCGATGTCGGCGTGGCCGGTGTCGATCGCCCGGCGGTACCAGGTGCGAGCCGCCGCCACCCGGCCCCGCTCAGATTTCAAGACGCCGAGATCGAACATCGCTGAAGGCGCAAGGTCGGTGTGGCCACTGTTGACCGCTCGCTGGAGCCGGCGGCGGGCCGCCGCGGCGATGCTGGCGATGCGGTGAATGGTGTCCATGGAAGTGCCTTCGAGATGCAGTCGTAGGTGGCGTTCGGCGATGAGGCGATGCTGTGCGCTTACCTCGTGCCCTTTTCGGCCTTTTGTGGTGATATATCCCTTTATCTTGCCGGATGATAGTAAAAGGCCCTTGCAGGACGCTTTCAGTACACTTATCGGGTTTTACCGGCTGGGTAGGAATGGGAGGACGTCGAGCCTCCCGCCGTGAGGATCTTTTCCCAGGGAAGAAGGCATCGCCGGTGTCGTCGACCAGATCGAACGTTCACATCCACCGGACATCTCAGTCGTCGTGGGCGATGAGCATGAGCTGCCGCCACAGCAGCACCACGAACACCGCGGAACCGGCGAAGGCGAACCAGAAGGGCGCCGCGACACCGAGGCGGGTGGCCAGGACACCGCCGATCAACGAGCCGACCACGAGCCCGGCGTAGACGCAGACGGTGTTGACGCTGCCCACTCGGCCCTGCAGTTCAGGTGGGACCGCGCGCTGGCGGACGGTGACCGAGGTCGTGCCCCATATGAACGCGTGCGCGCCGAAGGCCAGGAAGATGCCCCCGGCGACCCACGGCGAATGGGTCAGGGCCAAGCCCAGGTGAGTGAACGTTTCGATGATGAGCCCGATGCGCATCAGGGCGCCGAGGCTCACCCTGCGGGTGATGGCCCCGTAGAGGCCGGTGCCGATCAAGCCGCCGATCCCGCCGATGGTGGTCATCAGACCGAAGCCCAGGGCGCCGAGTCCGAGCTGCTCCTGGGTGTAGAGGACGAGAACCGACCAGGCCGCGCCGAACGTGAAGTTGAAGATCAGGATTGTGAGCGCCAGCGTGCGGACCGCCGCGTGGCGGATCGTCCAGCTGAATCCGGCGATCAGTTCCCGCGCGGTGTCAGGCACGAGATCGTCGGCCTGCCGGCCGTGTGGCGGCAACCTGATCCGGGAGACCAGGACGATCCCCGCCACCGCCAGGAGCAGCTGGCCCGCGAACGGCCAGGTCGAGCCCAGGCCGAACAGTGCCGCGCCGATCGGCGGCCCGGCGAGCTGATTGAGCGTGATGAACCCCGTGCCCAGGCGGGCGTTGGCGATGACGAGATCGTCCTTGCTGACCATCATGGGAGTCAGCGTGGCCGTCGCGTTGTCGGCGAACACCTCGGCGATGGACCGGAGCGTGAGCGCCACCAGCGCCGTCGCCACGGTCACGGTGCCAGTCACCATGAGCGTGACGAGCGCCGCCAGCACCACGGCCCGCACCGCGTTCGCGACGAGCACGATCCTGCGCCGGTTGTACCGATCCGACAGCACGCCCGCGTACAGGCTGAACAGCAGCGGCGGCGCCCAGCCCACCAGGGCCGACAGCGAAATCATCAGCGGGTCGCGCGTCAACGTCGCGATCAGCAGGGGGCCCGCCGCGGCCGCGACCCCATCGCCGAGATTTGTCAGCCAGCTCGAGGCCAGCAACCATCGGAATCCGGTCCCCAGCCGGGCAGGCAGGACTCGCTCCACCACTGTGATCACGAGCGCAAAACCATACGTTTCGAGAGCATCAACGGCAACGCGTTTTCGCGTCGACGCACGGTGTGGCGAGTGGTCGTAGACGACAGTCTGCCCAGCTCACGCTGCGACAGGCCGGTCTGATGGCGCAGGTGGCGTCTGGACGGCGGTTGCCACGCGTGATCGAGGGCAACCGGGTCCTGGCGCGTGAAGCCGCGCCTGTTGCTCGGGCCGGGCGAAGATCCGGGCAGCGAGCCCGTGCTGCCGCGGGCCGCGTACGGGGACCACGCCCGGCCCGATCCCCCTTGCCGCCACCGCCGGAGTCCAGGCGGTGTGCGCGCATGCCGTAACCCTGCCTAGGAGATCTTGACGTAGCCGGTGGCTTCGGCGATCCGGCCGTCCCGGAGCCACATGAGGTTGACGCCTCTGGTCACTGTTCCGTCGGCCGACCTGGCGCGCCAGCGGATGGTCGCCCGCTCGCCTTCGCCGGTGACGTCCTCGACGGTCCAGGTGGTGCCGTGGTCGGCGGCCAGCGCCGACCAGAATCCCAGCGCCTCGCCTGGACCGGAATAGGTGGCGCCGTCGACGTTCTCCAGGACGCAGTCCTCGGCCACCACGTCGGCCAGCTCGGACGCGTTGTGCGTCTGGAAGGCAGCGTTGAACCGATCGATCACTTCGCTCATGGAAGCGATCCTGCCGAGGTGGCCTGCCGCCGGGCAATTCCCCGCGGGGAATCGTGGCCTGGAAAACGGCGGCGCCCCGGGCCCGTGCGGGGACCCGGGGCGCCGGTACGCGGTGCGCGTGGGTGCGCGCTGGTCAGGGGAGCAGGAATCCCCTAACTCACCGCGTGTGCGGAAATATCAGCCCATGTGGGGGTAGCGGTGGTCGGTCGGCGGCACGAACGTCTCCTTGATCGTGCGGGCGTTCACCCACCGGATCAGGTTGAAGATCGAGCCCGCCTTGTCGTTCGTGCCCGAGGCCCGCGCCCCGCCGAACGGCTGCTGCCCGACGACCGCGCCCGTCGGCTTGTCGTTGATGTAGTAGTTGCCCGCGGCGAACCGCAGCCGCTCCGACGCCGACGCGATCGCGTAGCGGTCCTGCGCGATGAGCGACCCCGTCAGCGCGTACGGCGAGGCGGCCTCCATCTGGTCGAGCACCGTGTCGAAGGACGAGTCGTCGTAGACGTGCACGCCGAGGATCGGCCCGAAGTACTCCTTGACGAAGATCTCGTCCGTCGGGTCGTCCGACACCAGGATCGAGGGCTTGACGAAGTAGCCCACGCTGTCGTCGTAGGAGCCGGTGAGCACGTCGATGGAGCCGGTCGCCCTGGCCCGGTCCAGCGCCGCCTTGTGCTTGGCGAAGGCCCTGTCGTCGATGACCGCGCCCATGAACGTGGACAGGTCGGCCGCCACGTCACCCACGGTCAGCGACTCGGCGGTGGCCACCAGGTCGTCCTTGATCCGCGACCAGATGGAGCGCGGGACGTAGGCGCGCGAGGCCGCCGAGCACTTCTGGCCCTGGTACTCGAAGGCGCCCCTGATGAGGGCGGTCGACAGCACGCCCGGGTCGGCCGACGGGTGCGCGAGCACGAAGTCCTTGCCGCCCGTCTCGCCCACCAGGCGCGGGTAGCCGCGGTAGCGGGCGATGTTCGCGCCGACGGTGCCCCACAGGTGCTGGAAGGTCGCGGTGGAGCCGGTGAAGTGGATGCCGGCCAGCTCGGGGTGGGCCAGGGCGACCTCGGAGACCGCCTGGCCGTTGCCGGTGACCATGTTGATGACGCCCGGCGGCAGGCCGGCCGCCTCGAGCAGCCGCATCGTGTGGTGCGCGGCGAACTGCTGGGTGGGCGACGGCTTCCACACCACGACGTTGCCCATGAGCGCGGCCGAGGTCGGCAGGTTGCCGGCGATGGCCGTGAAGTTGAACGGCGTGATCGCCAGGATGAAGCCCTCCAGCGGGCGGTACTCCATGCGGTTCCACACCCCGGCCGAGGAGGTCGGCTGCTCGGTGTAGAGCTGGCGGGCGTAGGCGACGTTGAAGCGCAGGAAGTCGATCAGCTCGCAGGCCGCGTCGATCTCGGCCTGCTGCACCGACTTGGACTGGCCGAGCATCGTGGCCGCGTTCAGCGTGGCGCGCCACGGCCCGGCGAGCAGGTCGGCGGCCTTGAGGAAGATGGCGGCCCGCTCGTCGAACGACAGCGCCCGCCAGGCGGGAGCCGCGGCCAGCGCCGCGTCGACGGCGTCCTGCACGTCCTGAGCCGTAGCGTCGTTGGTACGGCCCAGGACGGCGGTCTTGTTGTGCGGCTGCACGACGTCGAGGGCCGCGCCGCCACCCATCCGCTGCGCACCGCCGATGGTCATGGTCAGGTCGATCGAGGACCCGGCCAGTTCCTTGATGCGGTTCTCCAGCGTGGTGCGCTCGGCGCTGCCGGGCGCGTAGCCGTACACCGGCTCGTTGGCCGGCGTCGGGACGTTGCTGATCGCATCCATGATCACTTACCCCCAAGGGCACGAAGGAAGAAGGCGACGTTGGCGGGACGCTCGGCCAGGCGGCGCATGAAGTAGCCGTACCAGTCGTCGCCGTAGGGGACGTAGACGCGGACCGTGTGGCCGGCGCCCGCGAGGGACTCCTGCTTGTCGGTCCTGATGCCGTAGAGCATCTGGTACTCGTAGTCGCCGACGGCGCGGGAGAACCTGTCGGCGAGCAGTTCGGTGATGGCGATGAGCCGGTCGTCGTGCGTGGCCACCATGGGGTAACCCTTCCCCGCCATGAGGATCCGCAGGCATCGCACGTAGGCCTTGTCGACCTCGGCCTTGCTCTGGTGGGCGACCGAGGCGGGCTCGCGGTAGGCGCCCTTGACCAGGCGCACCCTGCTGCCCTCGACGGCCAGGTCGCGGCAGTCGGCCTCGCTGCGGAACAGGTAGGCCTGGACGGCGACGCCGGTGGAGGGGAAGTCCTCGCGCAGCGCGCGCAGGATGCCCAGCGTGGAGTCGACCGTGGTGTGGTCCTCCATGTCGAGGGTGACCGTGGAGCCGTTGGCGGCGGCGGCCGCGCAGATCTCGCGGGCGTGGTCGAGCGCCATGGAGTCGCTCAGCTCCTGGCCGACGGCCGACAGCTTCACCGACACCTCGGCGCGCGTGCCGAGGCCCAGCGGGCGCAGCGCCTCCAGCAGCGTGAGGTAGGCCTTCGCGGTCGCGGCGGCGGCGCCCGCGTCGCGGGTCTCCTCGCCCAGGTGGTCGATGGTGACGGTCAGCCCGCCGTCCACCAGGCGCTGCACGGCGGAGCTCGCCTCGGCGACGCTCTCGCCGGCGACGAACCGGTCGACGACCTTCCTGGTCGGCGGCAGCCCTGACACGGTGCGGCGCACGAGCGCGCTGCGCGACCCGGCGAGAAGTACGTGACCCAGCATGTTTCCAGGCTAAAACCCCTGCTCACGAGGGGCCCATTGACGTCCGTAACGCGGGTTGTGGCAGGCTGTCATACAAATGCACAACACCGATGACCTACAGGAGACCGTCGACGAGATCGCCCGCGTTCTCGGGGTCTCCGCGACGCTGGAGGACCGCTCCTTCCGGCTGCTGGCGTACGGCGCGCAGCACGGCGACATCGACACCGTCCGCCAGGAGTCCATCCTGCGCAGACGCGCCAGCCGCGAGGTCCGTGACTACTTCGAGCGCTTCGGCATCGCCAGGGCGGAGGGCCCCGTCCGCATCCCCGCCGACCGGGAGCTCGGCGTCCTGGCCAGGGTGTGCGTCCCGCTCCGGCACACGTCGGTGACCTACGGCTACCTGTGGCTGCTCGGCACGCTCGGCGATGCCGAGCTGGCCCGCATCAGGCCGCTCACGTCCAGGGCGGCCGCCATGCTCGCCCAGGAGGCCCGCAGCCGCCACGACCTGGGCAGGGAGCTGGCCGCGCTGCTGTCGTCGGACCCCGAGGAGCGGGCCGGAGCCGCTCTCGACCTGGCCGGTCCCGTGACCGCGATCGCCGTCAGGGAGTCGCAGGAGCGGGTGGCCGCCCTCTGGACGCTGCCGCGCGGCGTGCTGGCACGCGCGGGCCAGCCGGTCGCCGTGCTCGCCCCCGCGCACCTGGCGGGCGAGATCGCGGGCAACCTCCAGACCGCGTACGGCACCGCCGCCGGCATGGGCGCGCCGCGGGCCGATCCGGCCGACGCCTGGCAGAGCTTCCGCGAGGCCAGGCACGCCCTGCGGATCGCCGAGCACTTCCCGCGCTTCCATCCCGTCGCCTGCTGGCCCGATCTCGGCGTGCACCGGCTGCTGGCCCGGCTCGGCGGCGCCGACCTGCGCGAGCTGGCCGCCGAGACCGCGCCGCTGGACACCGAGCTGGCCCACACCGTCGAGACCTACCTCGATCTCGGCGGGCACGCCCAGAAGGCGGCGGCGGAGCTGGGCATCCACCGCCAGACCCTCTACTAC
Source organism: Nonomuraea sp. NPDC003727 (assembly GCF_053586935.1). Taxonomy (NCBI): domain Bacteria; kingdom Bacillati; phylum Actinomycetota; class Actinomycetes; order Streptosporangiales; family Streptosporangiaceae; genus Nonomuraea; species Nonomuraea sp. NPDC003727. The sequence continues at coordinate 48,630 of NZ_JBSFNE010000006.1, read as the reverse complement.
CGCCTGGGCAAGGCCGAACGCCTGACCGGGCTCGACCTGTCGGACGGCGACGACCGGCTGGCCGTCCACCTGGGGCTGAAGGCGGTCAGGCTGCTCCGGTGAACCGGTAGACCTTCACCCAGTCGACGTACATCGACACGGTGTCGGGGGTGGCGGCGTTCCTGCACGGCGACCACTCGTTGCACACGACGTCGTTCTGCAGGGCCAGTCCCATCTTCCTGCCCTCGGGCACGTGCGGGCCGCGGTAGTCCCACACCTTCCGGCCGTCGAGCCAGAACGTCAGCCGTCCCGGCAGCCAGTCGACGGCCACCGTGTGCCACTGGGTGAAGTCGGCGCGCAGCTGCTTCTGCGCCCGCTCGCGGCCCGCGTGGACGAAGATGCCGCCGCCGCGCCGCTGCGGGTCGACGATCTCGGCGAAGTCGATCTCGGCGTAGTCGCCGTCGCTCTGACTGTCGGGCCACAGCAGCGCGACCGGGGTGTAGCCGGCGCCGGCCTCGGCCTTGAACCTGACCTCCCACCTGCCGTACTCCTGGGACGAGCGCGTGGCCAGCCCGCCCGACAGGTCCTTGCCGCCGTAGAAGCCGCCCTTCAGCCGGAGCACGCCGCCGGAGACGGACGTGGCCTTGCCGGTGCGGGGGTTGGTCTCGGCGCCGGGGGAGTGGTAGACCATCCACCTGCCGGTGTCCAGGGAGTCGAAGCCTTCGGTGAAGACCTGCTCGAACGGCGGCCGCTCGGTCGCGGTGGTGGCGGCGGGCGTCGCCAGGAGCGCCGCCGCCACGAGATAACCAGGAATCGACATGAGTCTCAGAAAAGCACAGATTGCGCTTTGGTAACGGCGCTTTCGACCCTCTCGCGGTGTTCCGCGGTTTTGTGGCCGTCGTCCTTGACCGTGCCACGCACCTCGCCGACGGCCGGCCGCAGCCCGGGCGCGGCGGGCGGGACGCGGGGCGGCTCACAGCGATTCGTACACCCGGAGCAGCTCCTGGCTGACGCGCTCCCACGAGTAGCGCGACCGCGCCCGGTCGGCGCCGGCGTAGCCGAGCGCCGTGCGCCTGGTCGGGTCGGCGAGCAGTTCGCGGATGAGCCTGGCGGTCTGGGCGGGCCGGTCCGGCGGCACCAGCAGGCCCGTGACGCCGTCGACCACGGCGTCCAGGTGCGCGCCCACGGCCGAGGCGATGACGGGGACGCCGCAGGCCATGGCCTCCAGCGCGACCGTCCCCTCGGGCGCCTCGCGCGGCAGCGACATGACCAGGTCGGCGCTGCGCATGAGCTTGGGCACCGACGTCTTCGGCACCCGGCCGAGCACGTTCACCCGCTCGGCCACGCCGGCCTGCCGGGCCAGCATGCGCAGCCGCCTGGCCTCGCGGTCCTCCTCCAGCCCCTCGGCCGGCGGCCCGCCGGCCAGGACCAGCTCGGCGTCGGGGACGGCGGCCAGCGCCCGCACCACGGTGTGCGCGCCCCGGTCGGGGGAGAGGGGACCGACGTGCAGCAACCGCCTGCGGGTGCCGCGGGCCGCCGCGCTGCCCTGGCGGCGGAACCTGTCCACGTCCACCCCGCAGGGCACGACCGCGATGTGGTCGCGGGGGACGCCCATCCTGATGAGCTCGGACTCCTCGTCGCCGCAGCCGGCGATGACCGCGTCGGCACGCCGGCCGAGCACACGCTCCAGCCTGAGATGCGCCGGCGGTACGGCGACGCCCAGGTCGTGGTGGAAGGTCTGCGTGACCGGCACGCCCAGCCCGCTGGCCCCGGCCACCGCCACCAGCCCCCCGGTCCACGAGTGGGCGTGGATCACGTCGGGCCGTTCCTCGAGCCAGCGGCGCATCAGGTACGCGCCCACGTCCGACAGGAACGGCACCACGTCGTCGGCGGGCAGATCCTGGGCCGGGCCCGCGGGTATGGACTCGACGGTGACGCCATGGCACACCTTCGTCCTGAGCTTCGCCTGGCCGTCACTGCGGCGGGAGAAGATCGTCACCCTGTGTTCGCGGCCCAGCTCGCGGGCCACCGCGAGGATATGAGTGCGCCGCTGGTCGGAAGCGACGATGGCGATATGCATGACACACCTCGGGCAGGTAACAGCTGCGGGGTGTGCCTGCGTCTTAGGCACTCACTTCCTTCTAGGCTTACCCCGGTGCCCGGGAAAAGTAAACCTGCTCGGGGGGCCCAAACCGGGCGGTGGTCACGCCACGCGGAGCGCGAGCACCACGATCTCGTCCCACACCCGCCCGCCGGAGAAGGCGTGCCTGTCCTGCTCGATGGACTTCACCACGGTCGAGGGCGGCTGCTGCACGCTGCGGGCCAGCACGTCGGCCAGCCGCTCCTCCCCGTACGGCTCGCCGTGCTCGCCGCGTGAGGAGACCAGGCCCTCGGAGTAGAAGACCAGCGTCTGGCCCGCCGTCAGGGTGATCTCCTCCACCGCCGTCTCGGCCTCGGCCGCGATGCCGAGCGGCACGCCGCCGCCGGAGACGAAGCGCACCCCGCCGTCCGGCTGCACCAGCGCGGCCGGATGGTGCCCGGCGGAGCTGACGGTGATCGTCCTGCCCTTCACGTAGCCGGCCGCGGCCATGACGAACATGCCGGAGCGCTGCGCGACCAGCGCCTCGTTGACCTTGCGCACCGCGATGTCGGGATCGCTCTCCCACACGCTCAGCACGCGCAGCCCGCCGCGCACCATCGCGCTGACCGAGGCCGCCTCCTCACCGGAGCCGACCGCGCCGCCCAGCGAGAACCCCCATCCGTCCTTGACGGGGAACACGTCGTAGAACTCCGCTCCCACCGAGGCGCCCTGGTGGTAGATCGCCGCCGCCTCGAAGCCCGGGATCTGCGGCAGGTTGCGCGGCACCACGCTGGCCGTCAGCGCGTCGGCGGCCTGCGAGCGGTCGCGGAAGCGCTCCCTGGCCGCCATCGCCATGCCCAGGTGCGCGCCCAGCTCCTGCACCAGCCCCAGGTCGGCCAGCGTGTACGGCTGGCGGTCGTGCGAGCGCACCAGCGTGAGCACCCCGCGGACCGCCCCCTCCACGCCGATCGGCACGCACAGCATGGAGCCGGCCCCCATCGTGGTCAGCAGCGGCCCGTCGGCGGACGAGCCGAGCAGCGACTCGTCCTCGACCATCTCGTGCACCACGCCGGTGCCCTGGTCGAGCACCTGCGCCACGAGCGGGCCGGCGGCCGGGTCGGCCCGCTCGACCAGCCGTACCAGCTCGGCCACCGGCTGGTCCTTCGGCCCCAGCACCACCGACCTGCTCAGCAGGTCGTCGCGCAGGACGTCGCCGATCACCCAGTCGGCCCACTCCTCGGCCAGCAGCCGCGCCGCCCGTGACAGGGCCACGGGCAGCCGCAGGCTCTCCTCGTCGAGCAGCAGCGACGTCATCCGCGCCAGCAGCTCCTGCCGCTTGGCGGCCGTCATCAGCAGCGCCGCGTCGGACAGCTCGGGACGGGGCGTGCCGGGCTCGGACACCTGCACCTGCGTCGGCAGCGCCACTGCCGCCACCATCTGCTGCGGCTCACCCGGCATCGTCAGTTTGGTCAGCACCAGCTGCGCGATGTGGGTGCGGCCCTGGTGGGCCAGCCTGGTCTCGAACGCGGCCGACTGCCCGGTCTGCAGCACCGCCGTCAGATGGGACCGGAAGGCCGCCCGCCGCGGCACGTCCACCAGCAGCGGGAACGACCTGCCGATCAGGAACCCGTCGGGGCTGCCGAGCAGCGCGGCCGTCTCGGCGTTGATCCGCCTGATCACGCCGCCGCCGTCCAGCACGATCACCGGCACGGGGAACACCCTGAACACCTGGCGCAGCAGTTTCAGCTCCCGCTGGGAGGCGCCCTTGCCCGCCTTGTTCCTGGCGGCGCCGGACAGCTCCGCCTTGGCCGCGGCCAGCAGCTCGGTGGCGGTGTCGAGTTCGGCCAGCGCGGCGTCGAGCGTCTGCGCCAGCTCCCCCGGGTAGGCGGACCGGGCCGCGCGCAGCGACGAGACGCGCCCCCCGAGCTCATCGAGGGCGTGTTCGAGGGCGGCCAGGCCGATGGGTTCGGTCACCTGTTTAATCTAGGCTCATCGGGAAGGGATTCGCCATGGCGAGAATGATCACCTCCGTGCTGGCGCGCGACCTGGCTGCGCTGGGCCGGGTCGGCGACGACACCTCGAGTGAGAGCGTACTTCGCGGGCTGACCACGACCCTGGCCCGGGGGGTGCCCGGCTGCTCGGGAGGGTCGGCCGAGCTGTGGCGCGACGACCGGGTGCTGGTGTCGGGGTCCCACAGCGAGCTCATCATGCTGGTCGAGGGCGAACGGCGGATCGGCGAGGGGCCCTCCATCGAGGCGCGGGGCACGCGGCGCCGCGTGGTGGTCGCCGACGTGCTGCGCGACCGCCGCTGGGCGCGCTACGCGGGCCTGGCCACCCGGTGGGGCGTCCGTTCGGCGTTGGTGTTGCCGATCGAGATCCAGCCCGTGCTGCTGGTGGTGGGCCTGTACTCGGTACGGCCGGGCGCCTTCACCGCGCAGGCCGCCGCGCCGCTGTCGGAGATGCTGTCCGAGCAGGTCGGGGTGGCGATGGCGAACATGTGGGAGTTCGACGAGATGCGCACCGACGCCGCCCAGTTGCAGGAGGCCATGGCCGGGCGGTCCGTCATCGACCAGGCCAAGGGCATCATCATGAAGACCAGCGGGTGCGGCGCCGAGGCGGCCTTCGAGGAGTTGCGGAGGGTCTCCCAGCACCACCAGGTCAAGGTCGCCGACCTGGCCCGGCTGCTGGTGGAGGAGCACCAGCGCAAGGCCCGCTGAGAGGCGCCGGTCCTGGAGCGGTGAGAGCACCTGCCGGCCCGGCGCGAGGTCGGCCGGGAGGTGCCGGTCAGCTCAGCGCGGCGAGCGCTTCGTCGAGCGTCTCGTACAGCGGCAGCCGCTGCGCCAGCCCGGTGATCCACATCACCTTCGACGGCGAGTAGCGCACGCCCACCAGTGCGAACCTGCCACCCGCCGACGTGCACCCCTGCCAGTGGTGCACGATCAGGCCGAGCGCGCGCGAGTCCATGAAGGTGACCCCCGCAAGGTCGAGGATGAGATCGTGGCCGTGGACGGCCACCACCTCGGCCAGATGGTCGGCGAACTGCTCCCTCGTCGTGGCGTCGAGCACGCCCTCCACGGCCACCACGGGCAGTCCGCCGGCGATCGACGACGTCAGACTCAGGGCGGCCTTCGGCCACTCACCGTTCTCCGACACCGTCACCCGAAGCCTCCTCCGTCGTCCCCTGTCTGGCAGGGCAACCCTACTGTCACCGCCCAGGGGTTGAATACTCCATCCCAAAGGGGGAAAACTGAAGTCGAAGTCCAGCAGAGGGCTTCCGAGCGACCTCTCGTGAGGCGCGCCTCTGCCTGGGCTTTTTCGCTGTGCGGGGGCGGGCTGCGACCATATGAGGAGCAGACGCCAATGGCTGTTCAGGAACGCGTCCTCGACGACATGACCGCGGAGGAACTCCTGGCCGAGATGGTCAGGGACGGCACCCCTGACTCGCTGCGCGAAAGGGTGCGAGAGCGCGTCGTCGAGATGCACCGGCCGCTCGCGATGGAGATCGCCAGACGCTACCGCTACCGGGGCGAGCCGATGGAGGACCTTCTGCAGGCCGCCTACGTGGGCCTCATGAAGGCCATCAACGGCTTCGACGCGGGCCTCGGCCACGCCTTCAGGGGCTACGCCGTCGTCACGATGACCGGTGAGGTCAAGCGGCACTTCCGCGACCGCACCTGGGCGATCAGGGTGCCCCGGCTCTACCAGGAGCGCCGCTCCGAGCTCAACAGGCTGGTCTCCGACCTCAGCCAGGATCTCGGCCGCGCTCCCACGGTGGCCGAACTGGCCGCCAAGATGAACATCTCGGAAGAGGACGTCCTGCTCACCCTCGACGCCTCCGCCGCCTACAGCACGCTCTCGCTGGACGCCCCGCTGGGCGCCGACGACGACGCCGCCTCCCTGGGGGACGTGATCCCGGAGGACGACGACACTCTCAACACCCTGGTCGACCAGCAGGCCGTCAAGCCTCTCATCGACGCCCTGCCCTCCAGGGAGAAGAACATCCTGCTGCTGCGCTTCTTCGGCAACATGACGCAGGCCGAGATCGCGGCGGAGTTCGGAATCTCGCAGATGCACGTCTCGCGCATTCTGCGCAAGGTCCTCGACCAGCTCAGGGCAGAACTGATCGCGGAGCGCTAGATGGGGGCTTCCCATGGACGGGGAACAAAGGAACGCCCTGCTCAGAGAAGTGATCTTCCGGCTGTCCGACCTGCCGGAGGTCCGGGGTTTCGCCGCGGACCAGGCGCGTGCGTCGGGCCTGTCCGAGACGGAGGTCACCGACCTCCTCGTCGCCGTGAACGAGGTGACCACCAACGCGGTCACCCACGGCGCCCGGGACAAGGCCCGCCTGCGCATCTGGCGGGAGGACGACCAGGTCGTCGTGGAGGTGCACGACGACGGCCGGTGGAAGCTCGAGGGCGAACCGGGCGCCACACCGCCCGCGCCCGACGCGACCAGAGGCATGGGCCTGTGGGTGGCCCGACGGCTCGCCGGCAGCGTCGACATCCGCACCGGCGAGGAAGGCAGCACGGTTACGATGCGCTTCGGGGGTAGAGGAGCGCGATGACTCCTCGCATCGTTATCCTTGGCGGCGGCTCGGTGGGGATGTTCACCGCGCTGCGGCTCCAGCGCCGGCTTCGCGCGGGCGAGGCGCACATCACCCTCATCGACGTCGACTCCTACATGACCTACCAGCCGTTCCTTCCCGAGGCGGCGGCGGGCAACCTGGAGGCCAGGCACGTCGTCGTCTCGCTGCGCCGGGTGCTGCCACGTTGCACGATTCTCAACGGCGTCATCGAGGACATCGACACCGGCAGGCGCGAGGTGAGCTTCCGGCCGCACCGGGGTCAGGCGCGAAGCGTCGGCTACGACCTGCTCGTCGTGTGCCCCGGCTCGATCTCCCGCACCCTGCCCGTCCCCGGGCTGGCCGAGTCCGGCATCGGGTTCAAGACCGTGGAGGAGGCCATCCACCTGCGCAACCACGTCCTCGGCCAGCTCGACCTGGCCGCCTCCACCGACGACGAGGCGATCAGGCGTGAGGCGCTGACCTTCGTGTTCGTCGGCGCCGGTTTCGCCGGCGTCGAGGCGCTGGCCGAGCTGGAGGACATGGCCCACGACGCGTGCCGCTACTACCCGGGCGTCGAGCCGTCCGACCTGAAGTGGTACCTCATCGAGGCGACCGACCGGATCCTGCCCGAGGTGGGGCCCGAGATGGGCGCCTGGACCCTGGAGCAGCTGCGCGCCCGCGGCATCGACGTGCGGCTGAAGACCAGCCTAGAGTCGGCCGTGGACGGGCGGATCGTGCTCGACGACGGCTCGGTGTTCGACGCGGCCACGCTGGTGTGGACGGCAGGCGTCAAACCCAACCCGGTCGTCGCGCACGGCGACCTGCCCCTCGACGGCAAGGGCAGGGTGCGGGCCACGCCGTTCCTCAACGTCGAGGGCCACGACGAGGTCTTCGCCGCGGGTGACTGCGCCGCCGTACCCGACCTGACCAAGCCGGGCCAGTACACCGCGCCCAACGCCCAGCACGCCGTACGGCAGGCCAGGGTGCTGGCCGACAACCTGCTGGCCACGATCCGGGGGACGGCGCGCAGGCCGTACCGGCACGCCTACGCGGGCTCGGTCGCCAGCCTCGGCCTGCACAAGGGCGTCGCGCAGATCTACGGCGTGAAGTTGCGCGGGCCGCTGGCGTGGTTCGTGCACCGGACCTACCACCTGTCGCGGATGCCCACCATGAACAGGAAGGCGCGGGTGCTCATGGACTGGACGCTCGCGCTGTTCTTCCGCAGGGACATCACGGCGCTGGCCGCGCTGAGCGATCCCCGCCGGGAGTTCGAGTACGCCGCCATGACCGAACGGACCGTCTCCCACGCCCGCTGAGCACGTGCCAGGCCGGGCACGCACGAGGGACGCCCTCCCGCAGGGCGCCCCTCGTGATCTCAGGGTGGATCGTGGTGGCGCTAGCGCCTGGTACGGCGCCAGCCGCCGCGGTAGCCGCTGATGCCGGCCGTCCCGATGCCCGCCTGGTGCAGGGCGAGCAGGCACAGGCCGAGCAGGACGAAGGCCATTCCGCTGATGCCGGCGATCCTCGTGTTCAGCAGGTCGAGTAAGAACCCGAGCCCGAACACGATCGCCGCGACGATGGCGAGCATGTCATGTCACCTTTCCGCCGGGGTGAGAGTGAGCAACTGGTCGACCATCAACCGGTATTCACGCAGGGCCTGGCGCAGCACCTCGGTGTCGCCCCCGCCGGCGTTCTTGCACCGGTCGCGCAGCTGGGCCGCACGGGAGGTCAGGGTCGCCAGCAGCTCCTCCACCAGCGCGTCGGCCCGGTCGACCGACTCGCGGGGATCGTCGACGAAGTAGGCCTGGACCTCACGCCAGCGGATGCGCACCTGCTCAGGGTCCTGGTCGAGCAGGAACCCGCCCGGCTCGGCGGCCTCGCGGCGGATGTCCTGGCCCGCGGCGGATCCCGGCCCGGCGGGCCCGGCCGTGGCCGGTTGCGTCCGCTCCGGCTCGGCCGTTCCCGCGCCCTGCCCGGCGGCCTCCGGCCGGGCGGTCTCGCCGCGGTGGCCGGCGAGGACGTCGTCCGGCGCCTGCGTCTCGTAGGGGTCGTGGTAGCGGGTGTCCTCCTGCTGACGGCCGGCGTCGGCGTCCATCATCGGCTGGTGCCGCTCCTCGTGGCCGCCCTCCCACGCCTGGCCGGCGCGCGCCTGGTCCTCCTGGGCCAGGTCGTCGCGCGTGCGGCCCTGCCACTGCCGCTCGGCGTTCTGGTCACGCGATTCTGCGGCGGTGGCCTGGAAGTCGCGGTCGGTGGCGTCGTCGGTGGCGTCGGGATCGTTCCTGGCCTGGTCGGCGCGCGGTGGGGGCACCTGCAGCGCGTCCTCGGCGGGTCTGTGCTCGGTCATATCGTTCACCGTCCTCTGGGTTCCTGACGGGGGAAGTGAGGGGCGTCGTCGTGCAGCAGGTCCTGGAACAGCGCGCGGTAGTGCACCATGGCCTGGCGGAGTTCCTCGGTCGAGGCCTCCTTCCTGGCCGCGCGGCCGCTGATCTCGTGGGCCTTGCGATAGTGGTCCAGCGTCGTGGCGTGCGCGACCGACAGCGTCGAGACCTTGTCGTCGTAGTCGCCCGTGGGGTAGCCGCGGTCACCCATCACCGAGGTGACCAGCTGGTCCGCCTCGGTCACCGCGAACCCTGGCGCGTCGACGAAGCGCTCCTGCACCTCGCCCCACCGCACGGCGTAGACCTGCCGGCTGCCCTCGTCGAGCGGCCTGATGTCGAGCTCGGAGAAGCGCTGCTCCCGCGCCATCAGTTCCTGCTCCGCCTCGCGCGTGCTGTCGTGCTCGGCGACCGCGCGCTCGTATTCCGGCCCGAACCTGTCGCGCAGGCCGGCCCGGCGTCTTTGCTGAAGGATGACGTAGCCGACCGCGGCGATGGCGATGACCACCACCACGATGACGGCCACCCAGATCAGAGTTGAGGTGGTCATCAGACGCCTCCGGAGTCTGTCGGGATGTGCCGTGATCGGCCTTCCGACTGCCCCGGAGGCGCGTGCCGAAACGCCTCCGTCAGCTACCCTCGACGGCCTTCACAGCGCGGCCCAGCACCTCGGCGACATGCGAGCCGGACGGGGCCGCCGGGACCTCCGTGAACCCCTCCACCGGGTCATAGGCCACGTCGAGACCCTGGTCCACCAGCCGCCGCGCCCACCGCAGGGCGGTGTTGAGCCGCTCGGGCGCCACCGGCCTGCCCTGCGCCGCCGCCGACAGGTTCCGCAGGTTGGTGGCGGGCCCCGACTGGGCGTGGGTACGGCTGAGCGTCCACGGCAGCGCCCCGCCGTGGTCGAGCTGCGCCTTGGCCAGACCCGCGGCCCGCTTGGCCTGCAGCACGCCCGACTCGCTCACCCCGAAGTGGGCCGCCAGCTCCCGCACGCTCATGCCCTCGCTGACCAGCCGCGCCAGCTCCGCCCTGTCGATCGTCGGCCTGCGCCCCACCACGTCCTCCAAGCTCGCCGTGGCGTCCAGGGTAGGCGCTCGCCGCCTGCCGGGTCACGAAAGGATCACCGGCGCGGATCCGATAGCGTCGATTCCATGCGGCTTCACGTGGGATGCGCGATGTGGACTCATACCCCATGGCAGGGGCGTTTCCTGCCGCATCCGCTCCCACCGGGCGAGCGCCTGCGCGCCTACGCGAGCTGGTGCGACGCGGTGGAGGGCAACACCACCTTCTACGCGACGCCGACGCGCGCCACCGTGGAGACGTGGGCCGCCCAGACCGGCCCCGACTTCCGCTTCGTGGTGAAGCTGCCCAGATCCATCACGCACGAGCGCCGCCTGAGCGGCGTCGAGGAGGAGCTGAGCGCGTTCCTGGAGGCGATCGAGCCGCTGGGGCCGCGGGCGCACGCCCTGTGGGTGCAGCTTCCCGGATCGTTCGGGCCGGCCGACCTCGGCGCCCTGGCCGCCTTCCTCCGCCGCCTCCCGCGCTCTCACCGGTACGCCGTCGAGGTCCGCCACCGCGCCTTCTTCGACGACGCCCGCTCCGAGCGGCTCCTCGAACAGGTGCTGGCGGGCGTCGAGGCCGAATGGATCCCGTTCGACACCACCACCCTGTTCCGCAGCCCGCCGACCAGCGACGCCGAACGGGACGCCTGGACGAAGAAGCCTCGCGTGCCCCGCCGGTCACGCGCGCTGACCGGCCGTCCGATCGTCCGCTACCTCGGCAGGGACGACACCGGGCGCACCGTCGAGGGCTGGCGGCACTGGGTCGGTACGGTCACCGAGTGGCTGCGCGAGGGCCGCTCGCCGACCGTGTTCATCCACACGCCCGACAACGCCGACGCGCTGCCGCTCGCCCGCCGCTTCCACGACGAAGTGCGGGCCCGCCTGCCCGAGGTGGAGCCGCTGCCCGAGCCGGTGCCCGCCGAACCGCTGACCCTCTTCTGACCCGCACGTGCCGGCTTGGCGCCGCGTGCGTGGCCGCCGGGCGTCCACGGCGACGGGCAGCGGCACGCGCGGGGGCGGCCGTGTCCTCCTGCCCGCGACCGCTCTGCTGGGCGCGGGCGTGGGCGCGGCGGGGCTCCTCGCCCACCGTCGGGTCAGACGCGGAACTCCGCGCTGAAGCCGAGAACGGCGGTGGCCCTGGTCAGCTTCAGCGGGACGGTGCGTCCCGGCAGGGGGCAGCGGATCTCGGCGGCGGGGTGATAGCGGCGGAGCAGATCCTCGGTGGGGTGGGAGACCAGGGTTTCCGGGGCCGCGACGGTGACGACGTGGAAGCCGGCGGGGCTGAGGCCGAGCAGGCACGCCCGGGCCGCGTCGCGGGTCTCGAGGTAGGCCCACAGGCCGGGCGCGTGCAGGCCGGGGTCCAGCTCGCACCGTCGCGCGAAGTCGAGGAGGCGCTCGTCGAAGCCGCCGACGTACGGCAGGCGCAGGGCGACCACCGACATGCCGTAGCGGCGCGACATCATCTGCGCGGTCAGCTCGTCGACCTGCTTGGACAGCGCGTAGGGATCCTCGGGCCCTGGCGGTTGCTCCTCGTCCACGGGGACGTATCGCGGGTGGAGGGCGCGCGCGGCGAACGGCAGCCCCGAGATCGCCGTGCTGCTCGCGGTGCACACCCGGGTGATCCCCGCCTGGCCGGCCTGCTCCAGCACGGTGTAGGTGGCCTGGGTGTTGGTGGCGAAGACCGTCTCGGCGGGATGCCGCTCGGGGGTGGGGATCGCGGCGAGGTGGATCACCGCGTCGGCCCCCCTGAGGGCTTCCCGCACGGCGCGCGGGTCCGTCGCGCTTCCCTCGACGACCAGCTCGGCCCTGAGGTCTCCGGGATCTTCCAGCACGAGGGCGTTGGCCGGGATCCCCCGCCGGCCGAGCAGGTCGAGGACGGCCCGGCCGATACGGCCGGCCGCACCGGTGACCAGGACACGCTTCATGGGTCTACTCATACACGCGTACCGCCACGACATGGGCGTACGGTGTCCCGTTGCCGGCCTCGACCACGATCCTCAGCGCGTCGGCGGCGACCGGCTCGAGGTCGTGGACGTTGCGTCGGCGCCGGTTGCCGCGCACCTCGGCCACCGTCCGCCAGCCGCCGTCCTGCCGTACCCGCAGACGGTAGTCGCGGAGCAGCGTCGGCATGACCTCGAACGGCGTGCGGTGGTGGTGCAGGTTGATCAGGTCCTCGTTCACGTCGTCGTCGGCCAAAACGTCGACGCGGCCGATCGTCACCGGCGACGGCCAGGACAGTTCGAGGGTGGCGGGCAGGGTGTCCGACACCCACATGTGGGGTCCGGCGTGCGGACGCTGGAAGCCGTCGAGCGCCTTGGACGGCGCGAAGACGTCCGTCGGGCCGGCCCGGAAGCAGAAGGTGCGGCGCAGCAGACCGGCGTCGGACCACTCCCGCAGCAGCTGGGGCGCCTCGTCCTGGGGGCGCAGCGGGACCCGGGTCAGGCAGAGCACGCCAGGCGTGGGCCGGTCGGCGACATGGAGGCGGACGTCAGGGTTCGCCCTGATCAGCAGGAACGCGTTCTGCGCCCGACCGGGCCGGAAGGACAGATCCACGCGGACCCACTGGTTCTTCCCCGGCTCCACCGGTACGGCATGCGAGGCGATCAGCTCCCGCGGCACGTAGTTCTGGCCCAGCACCGGATCGTAGAGATCCACGACCAGTTCGGTGCCGGCAGCCGCGTCGAGCATGAGCTCGATCGCGTCCAGAGCCGGGTCGACCGGCACGACCAGTCCGGCGTCCGCCTCCAGCGGCCACACCTCGGCCGAGGTCTCGACCGCGAATCGGGTCAACGTGCTCGACGCGGAGGCGGTGGCGGTCCGCGCGAGATCCGAGGGGTCCTCGTACGGCAGGCCGATGATCGAGCTGTCCTCCCGCAGGAGGGTTCTCTGAAGGTCGCGCGCGTCCAGCTCGCGAGGTGAGAGACCGCCGGCCACGCACAGGGCGGCCGCGGTGCCGGCCGCCTGGCCGATCGTGGCGCAGGTGGCCATCACCCTGGTCGAGCCGAACGCCACGTGCGACGCGGAGATGTTCCGCCCGGCCATGAGCAGGTTGGGCACGTTCCGCGAATAGAGGCACCGGTAGGGGATGTGGTAGATCCCGTCGGCGTAGCGCTGCTTCGCGCCGTCCTCCTTGGCGTACATGCCCTGCGGCGGGTGCAGGTCGATCGACCATCCGCCGAAGGCGACCCTGTCGTCGAACGGGGTCTGGCCCAGCACGTCGTGCTGGGTGAGCACGTGGTCGCCGAGGAACCGGCGGTACTCCCGCTTGCCGGGCAGCGACCCCACCCACTCCAGGGTCATGGTCTCCGCGTCGAACTTCCCGGAGTTCTTGATGTGGTCCCAGATGCCGTAGATGACCGACCACAGCTCGTCGCGGATGCGGTCGTTGTCGTGCACGGTGTCCAGCTCGCCGCCGAACTCGATCCACCAGTAGGCGCAGCCGTTGTCGCCGGCCCTGATGATCCGCCGCTCGGGGATCGACGTCCCGGTGATGTCCTTGGCGAAGCTGGGCGGGACGTAACGGACCGGCTCGCCCGCGTCCTTGGTGTAGAAGAGCAGCGTGCTGCCGAGCGTGATGTCGTCGGGCACCTCCGGCGCCCACGGCTCGCCGTACTCCGCGCGTCCCTCGCGGCCGACGCGGTGGCTCGCGCCGGCCAGGTGGCCGACGAGCCCGTCGCCGGTGCAGTCCAGGAAGATCGGCGACTCGAAGGTGATCAGCCGCTCCGAGCCCATCATCCAGCCGGTCACGGCGCTGATCCGGCCCGCCGGGCACGACACCTCCCGCACGTCGGTGTTGAGGAAGAGCGCGATGTTCGGTTCCTGCCGGACGAGGTCGAGAACGGTCGTGTCCCAGAAGTAGGGATTGCCCTGCGGGTTCCTGTACTGGTTCTCCAGGAAGAGCTCGCCCATGATGCCGCCCTCGCGGGCGTGGTGGTTCCTGCCGTGCCCGGTCGCCCCGACCACCCAGACCCGGACCTCGCTGCTGGAGTTGCCGCCGAGCACGGGCCGGTTGGTGACCAGGGCGACCGTACGGCCCAGCCGGGCCGCGGCGACGGCGGCGTTGACGCCGGCCAGACCGCCGCCGATCACGGTCACGTCGTGGGAGAGGGATTCGGTTCTCATAGCTCCAGCCCGTAGTAGAGACGCGGGGCGCCGTCCAACGTGACCTGGACGCGGCGGCCCGTGGCGGTGATCGTGCGCTCCTGCCCGATGCAGTCGATCTCCCGGATCGCCGGACCGGAGGACTTCAGGGACACGCACGTCTTGGTCGGCCAGTGGTCCACCCAGCCTTCGGGGTGCGGGTACCACTGGTCGGCGCCGTGGTCGCGGTTGAGGATGTAGCCGTCCTTACGGCTCCACAGGACCGCGAGCTTGCCGCGCGGAGTGTCGAAGAGCAGGCCCTTCAGGTCGGGGTCGGCGAAGGTGAGCCAGCGCTTGAACGTCGCGCCCTCGAGGTGGCGTGTGGCCGTCGCGAACGCCAGCAGCGCGGGCTTGGCGCTGGTGTCGCGGTTCAGCAGCCCGAAGTGGTATTCCGGGTTGTTCGGATCGGCCTCCTGCGGGTGGTGGATGGTGCTGTCGTGGGGCTGGTACCAGTTGACGCCGTCCACGCCTTCCGACAGGCAGAGCGCGAGCTGGAGCAGCACGTTCTCGGCGGCCTGGCGGTGGGTGTCGTTCCACCAGCGGTTGGGCCGGGTGCAGGCGTAGGCCTCGGTCAGCCAGAGCTCCTTGTCGCCGCCGTACTCGTCGAGGGTCTGCCTGGCCTTGCGCAGCGCGCCCAGGAAGTTCCAGTAGGAGCCGTTGGCGCCCTGCTCCCACTCCTCCGGCGGCGGGGCGTAGTCGGCGGTGAAGTTGCCCCGGCCGGGATGGAAGGCGAACGCGTCGATCAGGTCCCAGCCGCCCGCCGCGTGGAAGTTGGCCGTCCAGCGGTGGTCCATGCCGCCCAGCCCGCAGTTCATCAGCTTGACGCCGGAGTCCTTGAGCCTGTCGTGGATGGGTTTCAGGCCGTCGCGCACGTATTCGGCGGCCTTCTGCCCGGACATCCAGGGCTGGTTCAGCTCGTTGGCCACCTCGAAGTAGGCGGCACCCGACTGCACGGCGATCCTGGCCCGGTCGTCGGCCCAGGCGGCGATCTGCTCCGCCGTACCGTTGAAGATCACGCCGCCGAGCTGGACGTTGTGCCTGATGCCCAGCGCGTCGAGTTCCGCGGGCGGGATGCCCGGCGCGCCGTCGTAGGCGATGCGCACCCATCTCACGCCGATCCTCTGCATCAGCCGGCCGACCTGCTGCTTGTCCGGGACGAGCAGCCAGGTGTAGTTCGCGATGCCGAACCTGCCGTCGGCGCGGTAGGCGTAGGGCTTGAGAGTGGCCAGGTTCGTCCGCGCGAACGCCTCCTCATCTCCCGAGGTGGCCTTGACCTCGGTGAACACGAGGCCCTGCGCGGGCCCCCGCACGGTGAGCGTCTCCTGCCAGGCCGCGCCGGGCTCGACGGTCCTGGTGAGCCGGCCGGTGCCGAGCACGGTGCCGTTGAAGTCGCGGGCCCACCAGGTCAGGGTGACGGGCTTGGCGTCGGCGGCGCCGTTGACCACCTGCGCGTTGACCGCCATGGTCGCGCCCGGCTCGTAGAGGCCGAAGGGCTGGTCGCTCCACACGTCGACGCCGAGCGGCGCGGCGGTCGCCACGGCGTTGGCCGCGCTCGGCCGCAGGTCGCCGAGGACCAGCTCCACCCGGGTCGCTCCGTCCTGGCCGGCCGGCGCGTGGATCCAGGTGGCGTTGGTGAACGACGGATTGGAGGCCGCCAGCCGGAAGCAGGCGCGCGTGCCGGCCCACGTCTCCTGGTAGAGCGAGCCCGCGTTGACCTCGTACGGCACGCCGCCGCGGGGGTCCTTCGTCCAGACGGTGGCGGGCACGTACTTCTCCGGCGCGGTGTTGCCGACCAGAGCGCGGGAGAACATGTAGCCGGTCGGGGAGAGCGTGGCGCTGCCGGTCACCTCCCAGCTCAGGCTCGCCCGGCGGGCGGCCACGGTGAACGTGCCGCGCACGGTCACCGCCGAGGCGCTCGCCGGCATCGTGTAGGCGACCTGGAGGGCGGGCCGGCCGTTCACCGTGGTCAGGCTCGGCGTGCCGCCGAACGTGCGCTGCTGCCCGAGCACGGTGTCCTTGATCATGAAGTGGCCGATCCTGAGGAGATCGGTCCCCGAACCGTCGCGGACGAGGATCGAGCCGCCGGCCTCGGCGACGAGCGTGATGCCGTCGGCCGAGATCGACAGGGCGTCCGCCTGGGCGGGGGTGACGGTGAGCGCGGAGGCCGCGCCGGCGAGCGCGGCGGTCTGGAGAAGGGTGCGGCGGGAGACATCAGGCATGGGGGGTCCGCCTTTCGGGGGGTTAGCCTTTGACGCCGGTGAAGCCGAGCCCGGCGACGACGTACTTCTGGAAGACCGAGAACAGGAGAACCGGCGGGGCCAGCGCCATCGCCATGCTGGCGATCAGGAGGTCCTGCGGCGCCTGGTCGGCCAGCGTGGCCAGGGCCACGCTGATGGGTTGCTTGTCCGGGTCGGTGATGGCCACGAGCGGCCAGATGAAGTCCTTCCAGCTGTGCATGATCGCGATCAGGCTGATGACGGCCAGGATCGGGCGGCTCATCGGCAGCACGATCCTGGTCAGCAGCTGCCAGGAGCCGGCGCCGTCGACCCGGGCGGCGGCGAAGAGCTCCGGCGGCAGCGCGTCGAAGAAGCGTTTGGCCAGCAGCACGTTGAAGGCGCTGGCTCCGGCGGGCAGCCAGATCGACCAGTAGGAGTCGACCAGGCCCAGGTCGATGATGGTCAGGAAGAGGCTGGCCATGGAGACGGTGTAGGGGACGAACATCGTGGCCAGGATCGCGCCGTAGATCAGCCTGCCGAGCCGGGGTTTCAGGACCGACAGGGAGTAGCCTGCCGTGATCGCGACGACCAGCTGGACGGCCCACGAACCGCCGACGACCTGCACCGTGTTGAGCAGGTAGTGGCCGATGCCCAGGTCGTTCCAGGCGGTGCCGAAGTTCTCCGGCCTGGGGTCGCCGGGCCAGAGCTGGAGCGGCTCGGCGATCAGGTCGGTGGCCGGGGAGACCGCGCCCTTGACGGTCATGTAGAGCGGGCCGACGCCGATCAGCAGGAGGACGGCCAGGGTGAGCCACTGGACCGCGCGCACCGCCGCCCTGACCGCCGGGCGGCGCTCCTCGACGTGGGAGATCAGGCTCATGAGGAGCTCCAGGCGCGGGTGGCCCGCAGGTAGATCGCCGACATCAGGCCCAGGAAGATCGCCAGGAGGAAGGCGAGCGCGGCGGCCTGGCCGTAGGCGCCGTCCCTGAAGGCGTACCTGAAGATCAGCAGGAGGATCGTCAGCGTGCTGTTCTCCGGGCCGCCGTCGGTGAACACGTAAGGCTCGGTGAAGACCTGGGTGGTGCTGACCAGCTGCAGGAGCAGCAGCAGGCCGATGGTGGGGCGGAGCTGGGGCAGGGTGATGTGCCACAGCCGGCGCGCGATCGACGCGCCGTCCATCTGCGCCGCCTCGTAGAGTTCGGCGGGGATGGTGACCATGGCGGCGAGGTAGATCAGGACCGTGCTGCCCATCCAGGCCCAGGTGGACTGGATGACCAGGCTGAGCATCGCGGTCCTGGGCGACTCCAGCCAGGGGAAGGGGCCCAGGCCGGCCAGGCCCAGCAACTCGTTGAACAGGCCGTGCCCCGGGTCGTAGAACCACTTCCACAGCAGGATCGCCACCACCGGCGGGATCACCACCGGGAGGTAGACGAGGAAGCGGTAGATCCCCGCGCCCTTCCGCACCGTCGACATGACGGTGGCCAGGATCAGCGGCGCCGGAAACCCGATCAGCAGGCCGAGCCCGACGAACAGCAGGGTGTTCGCGATCGCCGTGGAGAGCAGCGGATCCCGCAGGAGCGCGGCGAAGTTGTCCAGCCCGACCCAGGTGGCCGGGTCGACCAGGTTCGTCTCCTGGAAGGAGATCAGCAGTCCCCGGATCATCGGCCAGTAGGAGAACACCCCGAAGGCGACGAAGGCCGGGATGAGGAACAGGAACGCCATGACGGTGTTCCCCCGCCTCCTGGCGCGCGTCGCGACGGTCACTGCCGGCTCGCGGCGAGCTTGGCGTTCACGTCGGTCTCGGCCTTGGCCAGCAGGGCGCTGACGTCGGCGTCCCTGTCGGTCAGGACGGCCTGTACCACGCTGTCGAGCACGGCGTAGACGGCCTGGGCCTGCACCGGCGGCTCGGCGCGGAGCCGGAGCCTGGGGGTGCCCTCGATCCACGGCCGGAAGTGCTCGAGCTTGACGTTCACGTAGGGCCTGACGGCCTCGTCGATCTTCGCCTGCCGGGCGGCGTCGAACATCGGCAGCGTCGGCACGCCGACGGCGGCGTTCGGATCGGCCGCCAGCGCCTTGGCCCGCTCGGCGGCGGCGCCGGTGTCGTACTGCGGCTGGGCGTAGGCGAACAGCAGCCACTTCACCGCCGCCGCCGTCTTCCCCGCGGAGGCCGACCTGGGCACCATGTAGACGTCACCGCCGGTCAGCGTGGCGTTCCCGCCGGCCTGGGGGAGCGGGCCGATGCCGAACGCGTCGATGTTCCGCATGCCGTAGGTCATCTTGGCCAGCCGGTAGGTGCCGGGCGTGCCCAGGTACATCCCGACCTCGCCGGCGGCGAACCGCTTGATCACGTCGTTCTGGTCGTTGAGCTGGTTGGCGCCCATGGAGTCGTCGGTCCAGCGCATCTCCTTCAGCAGGGTCAGCGCCTGCCGGGTGGGCTCGGCGTTGAAGGCGGCCACCCACCTGTCGCCGTCCAGCCGCTCCATGTCGCCGCCGAAGGTGTAGGTCAGTTTCGTGAGCTGCCAGCCGCCCTGGTTGTTCTTGGACTCGTGCACGAATCCGGCCTTGCCGGTCTTCTCGGCGATCCGTTCGGCGTGGGCCCGCACCTCCTCCCAGGTGACCGGCGGTTTGTCCGGGTCGAGGCCCGCCTTCTCGAACAGCTCCCTGTTGTAGACGAGTCCCATCGCGAAGGGCGACTGGGGCACGCCGTACACCTGGCCGGCGGCGTCGCTCAGCGGCCGCAGCACCTGCGGGTTGACCTCCTTGTAGTGCGGCCACTTGGCCAGCTCGGCGGTCAGCGGCTTGACCTGCTTGCGGGCGATCAGGCCCTGCGGCTCGGTGAGCGGCACCTTGATCACGTCCTCGACCTTGCCGCCGGCCAGCTTGGCGGAGAACGTCAGGGGGTCGTAGGTGGCCGGGGAGCCTTCGACGGTGATGCCGGGGTTCTGCTTCTCGAAGTCGGCGACCGTCTTCTCGAACGCGGCCAGGCCCGGCTTGTCCGTCGCCGGAGGCATGCCCTGGACCCTGAGGGTGATGGTGGCGGACTCCTGCCCGGCACCGGAGGACGATCCGCACGCGGCGGCGGTCGTGGCCAGAACGGCGACGCCGAGGGAGGCGGTGATCTTCTTCATCTGAACTCCCGCATTCAGGTCATAGCAGGAAAAACGGTGTTGAAGACGGCATGACGGGATGGCGGTACGGCGCGCGCCGTACCTCGGGAACCGCGGTCAGCGGAGGACGGGACCGGTCGAGGCCCTGGGGATGAGCCGGGAGCCGATCTCCAGGACGCGACCGGCACCGCGCCCGGCGATGGTGTCGAGCAGCAGGTCGGTGGCCTGGGTGGCGAGCTCCTCGGCCGAGATGCGGATGGTGGTCAGCGACGGGGTGGAGGTCTCGGCGAGCAGGGTGTCGTCTATGCCGATCACGCTGACCTCCCGCGGCACGTCGACGCCGAGCTTGGCGAGCTGGTGCAGCACGCCGAGCGCGACCAGGTCGTTGTGGGCGAGCACCGCGGTGGCGTCGCAGGAGGTGACCAGGGTGGCGGCGTGCACGCCGGTCTCGAAGCGCGGCTCGTAGGGGCCCAGCTCGACGAGGGACAACTCGTGCGCCTCGAACGCCTCTCTTATCGACTTGCCGCGGCTGAGCTCGGGCCGCGAGCCGTTGACGAAGACGCACCTGGTGTGGCCGTAGGCCTTCAGGTGCTCGGCCGCCTGGGAGATGCCGGCGGTCAGCGAGATGTGGATCTCCGGAATGCCGGGCACGTGCCGGTTCACCAGCACCACCGGCATGGTCCGCGCCAGCTCGGCGAGCCTGTCCTCCGGCAGGGTGGAGGCCCACAGGATCATGCCGTCGACCCGCTTGGCGACCGCGGTGATGGTCTCCAGCTCGTCGGACTCCCGCTCGTCGGTGTCGGCCGCCAGGACGGTGTAGCCCAGCCGCCTGGCGCGGGCCTGCATCGACTTGAAGATCGGCGGGAAGAACGGGTTGGCGATGTCGGGGATGATCAGCCCGAGAGACTCGGTCTTCCCGCCGCGCAGCGAGCGGGCCGCCGGGTTGGGCGCGTAGCCCAGCTTCGCGGCCGTGTCGCGGATGCGCTGCAGGGTCTGGGGCTGCACCTGGTCGGGGGTGGTGAACGCGCGGGAGACGGTCGAGACCGACACTCCGGCGGCCTGCGCCACCTGCCTGATCGTCACTGCCACGTTGCCCTCCGCCACGTCGTCGGTACGGAGGATGGTTGCAAACGTTCCCGGAAGCGTCAAGAGCGTATCTTCGCGGTTCGAAACCTGGTGAACCCGTGTCTGGCGGACGGTGTGGAGATGATGCATGATGGCGTTTCTGAGAATCCCGGTAACGTTCTCATAGGAGTTCGCCTGTGAAGATCACTGGTTGGGAAGTGCTCACCCTGCCCGAACACGGCGACAGCATGATGCTGCTCGTCGTCGACACCGACGAGGGCGTGCACGGCATCGGCGAGGTGGGCATCCGCTCGCGGCAGAAGGCGGTCTCGGGGGCGATCGAGCACCTGGGCGAGCTGCTGCTGGGCGAGGACCCCGCCCGGATCGAGCACCTGTGGCAGGTGATGTTCCGCCGGGGCTTCTTCCCCGCCGACCGGATCGTGTCGTCCGCCATCGCCGCGATCGATGTGGCGTTGTGGGACATCCGGGGCAAGACGCTGGGCGTGCCGGTCTACGAGTTGTTCGGCGGGCGGGTACGTGACCACGTCCCCGCCTACGCGCACCTGGGGGACGACTATCACGACCTCGAGGCGTTCCTGGACCGGGCGCGGGCGCTCGTCGGGGAAGGCTGGCGGCACCTGCGCTTCGCCGTGCCCCATGACAGGGACGGCACCCTCGACCAGCGGGCCTCGATGCGCTGGGGCATCGAACTGTTCCACGCGGTACGGCAGGCCGTGGGTGACGACGTGGAGCTGATCCTCGACGTGCACACGCGGCTCGACCTGCCCGAGGCCGTGACGTTGTGCCGCGAGATCGAAGCGGCCAAGCCGTACTTCGTGGAGGACCCGCTGCGCTGCGAGGGCCTCGAAGCGTATCGGTCGTTGCGGTCCCGCACGGCGGTGCCGCTGGCGGCGGGCGAGCAGTTCGGGTCGAAATGGGAGTTCCAGCGGCTCGTCGAGCAGGACCTCGTCGACTACGCCAGGGTGGACGTCGCCGTGGCGGCGGGGCTCACCGAGGCCAGGAAGATCGCCGCGATGTGCGAGACGCACTACGTCAAACTGGCCACCCACAACCCCCTCGGCCCGGTCACCGCCGCCTCGTCGCTGCACCTGAACCTGGCCGCGCCGTACGTCGGGGTGCAGGAACACCAGGCCCAGCCCGAGCTGGCGGACGTCTTCACCGCTCGGCCGCAGGTCCGTGGCGGTCGCCTGGACGTCCCGGATCTGCCAGGCCTCGGCGTCGACATCGACCGCGTCCAGGCCAGGAAGTACCAGGCCGTCGCCGCCGAACGCCCCCACCTGCGCACCCGCGACGGGGCCTTCACCAACTGGTGAGCCGACGCCGCGGCACCCGCCTGAGGTCGGCATCTTCCTGCCACGCGGGAACCCTGGCCGCCGCCGGACCCGGATGGTGTGATCGAGGCCCGACGCGAAAGGAGCCGTCGATGGCGGACTTCGACCACTGGGCCGAGATCTACAGCGCGTGGACGGCGATGGCGCAGGACGACCCCGCCGAGATCGAGTTCTACCAGCGCCTGGCCGGCGCGGCCGACGGGCCGGTGGCCGACCTCGGGATCGGGGTCGGGCGGCTGGCGGCCAAGCTGGATCCCCAGGTGGGCGTCGATGTGTCGGAGGCGATGCTGGCCGAGGCCCGCACGCGGCTGGGGCCGGGCATCCGGCTGATCAGGGCCGACCTCGCCGCGTGCGAGCTGCCCGAACCGGCCGCGCTGCAGTACTGCGGCCAGAACACCCTCAACCACCTGTCCCGGCGGTCGGTGCCGGAGGCGTTGCGGTGCGCCTTCCGTAACGCCAGGCCGGGCGGGCGGCTGGCGTTCGAGGTGGTGCAGCCCCGGCCGGAGCGGCAGAAGGCGAGGGACGGGGTGCCCCGGCTGCGGGTCTGGGACGAGGGCCGGGCGATCTACGAGATCACCCGCATGCTCGACAAGCAGGGGCTGGAGGCCGAGCTGGTCGGGCTGGTGGAGCGGCTGGACGGTGACCGCAGGGTGGTCGAGCGCGGCTACTTCCCGCCCATCCGGTTCTGCTTCCTCACCATGGCCGAGGTGGCGGGCTGGGCCGAGGCGGCGGGCTGGCAGGTGGAGGGCGCGTACGCCGGTTTCACCGGCAGGCCGCTCGCGCCCGAGTCCTCGACCGCGGTCTGGTGCCTGCGCAGGCCGCCGCGATGAGCCGGGTGAGCGGGGTGAGCCGGGTGAGCGGGGTCGGGGTGAGCGGGGTCGGGGTGAGCGCCGCCCAGCTGGAGGGCACGCTGGCGCTGGTCACCGGTCAGGAGCTGGAGACTCCCGGCGAGATGCTGTACGTCGCCAGGCGGGAGCAGCCCTCGCTGGTGGCGACACTGCTGAGCGCCTGGGAGGGCGAGGGGCGGCGGCTGGGCCCGGGGCTGGCGCACGAGCTGGCGCAACACCGCGGGCGGATGGCGTTCTACCGGCAGCAGCAGGCGCGCCTGCCCGTCGCGGTCGTCTCGCTCAAGGGGCTGGAGATCGCCGACAGGTACCCTGACCCGCTGCTCAGGTACATGAACGACCTCGACTTCTGGGTGCCGCAGCGGGAACGGCTGTGGGAGCTGGCGGCCTGGCTGCTGGACGACGGCTGGTCCATGCACACGGCCACCTTCATCCGGCTGGAGCGGGAGCCGGAGGTGATCCTGAGCCTGCGCAGGCGGCCCGACGACCCGTACGGCCTGCCGTACGGGATCGAGCTGAGCACGCTCGCCTACCTGGGCGACGGCCTCGGGGCGCCGCACCGCACGAGCGTGCCGGGCGACCCGGTGGTGAAGAACCTCGTGGCCCTGCTCTACGAGCGCTTCGAGCAGCCCTACCGGGCCAGGGACCTGATCGACGTGGCGGTGCTGCTGGGGGCGGCCTCCCCAGGGACGCTGCGGGCCTGCGCCCTGGCGGTCAGTGAGCTGGCGCTCTGGCCGGAGTACGCCGAGCTGGCGGCACTGCTGGCGGCCGGCCCGCTGGAGGTGCCCGAACTGCCGGGGGAGCGCAGGGCGCTGGTGCGCGCGAGCCGGCTCCGGCGGCGCACGACGGTGGTGAAGGCGCTGCGCAGGCCGGTCAGCCTGGCCGCGACGGCGTTGCAGAGCCGCATGACGGGCGCCGCGGTGCTGGACCGGCTCAGCCCGAAGGCGGCGCTGGAGGCGGGGCTGGCGCTGTTCGCGCTTCCGGTCGAGGGCGGTGTCCGCGCCGACCGGCTGACGATCGGCGAGAGCGGCGGGGCGCTGTGGGCGCACACGCCCGTCGGGCGGTTCATCCTGGTCCACGGCGACGAGGTGGACGAGGAGCTGCTGGGCGGGGCGAAGGCGGCGGGCGCGCTGTGACGCGACCGGTCCGCGCCGACCCGGCGGGCGGCCCGCCGGCGTGGGTCCTGCACCGTCCGCAGGCCGACGTGACCACGGTGAGCGTGTGGCTGCGCACCGGATCCCGCGACGAGGACGAGGCCACCGCGGGCGGCACGCACCTGCTGGAGCACATCCTGCTGCAGGCGCCGTCGGCGGGCGGGGAGCGGGCGGTGGACCTGCTGGAGGCGCTGGGCGGGGAGGCCAACGCGATCACCAGCCGCGAGCACCTGGTGCTGTACGCGCGGGTGCCCACCGAGGCGGCGGTGCGCGCCCTTGACGTGCTGGCCAGGGCGCTGGCCGAGCCGGAGCTGAGCGGCGCGGTGCTGGCGGCCGAGCGCAAGGTGGTCCAGGAGGAGCTGCGGCTGGCCGCCAGCGACCCGCTGGACGTGGTGCACGACGTCTTCTTCGACCTCGCCTTCCCCGGCCATCCCCTGGGCCGCCCGGTCGGCGGCACGATCGAGGAGGTCGGCCGGGTGGAGCTGGAGGCGTTGCGCGCCCACCACGCCCGGTGGCTGGGCTCGACGGGGGTCGTGGTCTGCGGCGGCGCCGCGCCCGAGGCGGTGGCCGGCGCCCTGGAGAAGGGGCCGCTGGCCGCGCTCCCGCCGTGGACGCCGCCCGCCTGCGCCGGCCCGCCGGTGGTGGGGGCCGGGCGGAAGGCGCTCGAGCTCAACAGCGACACCGCCGGGGTGGTGCTGGGCGGGCCTGCGGTGCCGTACGGGCACCCGTTGCGACCTGCCTGGCTGGTGCTCATGGAGTTGCTGGCCGGGGCCAGCTCGGCGCTGCTGACCGAGGAGCTGCGCAACCGGCGCGGGCTCTGCTACGAGCTGTGGGCGCTGGCCGCGCCCTACCGCGACACCGGGGTGTGGCGCGCCTTCGTCGCCACGGCGCCCGAGCATGTCGAGGAGGTCGTGGCGACCGCCGTCGCGCTGCTGGCGCAGCCCGCCTGGTCGCCGGCGGAGGTGGCGCGGGCCGCGCGGCGCACGGCCGCGCTGCTGCGGCTGGAGGCGGAGCAGTCGCTGGAGGAGGCCCTGCTGTACGGCAGGCACGCCCTGGTGGCCGGCTGCCCGGACTGGACGCTCGCGGGCGAGCTGGCGGCCATCGAGGCGGTGACGCCGGAGGGGATCGCGCGGGTGGTCGCGCCGGACGAGATGGCGCGGGCGGTCGCGCCGGAGGGGATCGCGCGGGCGGCCTGGCCGGACGAGATGGCGCGGGTGGTCGCGCCGGAGGGGATCGCGCGGGTGGTCGTGCTGGACGAGGCGGCGCGGGCGGTGGGGACGGGAATGGTCGCGCCGTCGATCGTGGCCGTCGCCGGAATGGCGGTTTCCTGCCAAGAACTCCCGCTCCCGGAAAATCACCGTGAAATGGGGCGAACATAAGCCTAGGAATGGGCCGCGGGCGGCGCTTGTCCGGCCGCCCGCAGACGAAGTGAGGAGCAGAGAATGGACCGTAACCGAGTCGTGTCGCGACGTCCCCGAGTATCGAAGTCCCGCAAGGGCTGAGGCGTCTTCCAGGGAGTGACGGATGACCGGGATCGTGTGGGACAGGACCGTCCTGTTCCTGTTTCCGCCCGATGCGCTGATGCGGCATCTGTGCACTCCCGTCCTCGACATCCTTGAGGAGCACGGGTTCGAGCCGGTCCGTTACGAGGTGGTGTGGCACCGGCCGCCCAACCAGGACGCCTTTCACGAAAGCAAGATCACTTCCGCTTGGAAGGCCTACTTCTACCGGCAGGTCGACCTGGTGTTCGACCTCGGGCCCAGCCTCGTCCTGCTGGTAGAGGACAGGTGCACGGCTGACGCTCACGCGAGGCTGCGTGCCCTCAAGGGCGCCAGCGACCCGGCGCAGGCGGCGCCCGGCACCATCCGGGGCGACCTGCGCGGCGTCAACGTCATGCTGGACATCGTGCACAGCTCGGACAGCCCGCAGGACTCCCGGCACGAGGCGGAGATCTTCCTCGGCCCGGGCTGCGGCACCCCGCTCGACGGCGACCAGCGGGCGCTGCGCGACCTGGTGGCGCTGCTGGAGGCGGGCATCCCCAAGGAGAGCAGGGAGTTCGACGACGTGCGCGCCGGAGTGCGCTCCCGGGTGGTGGCCGCGATCTGGCACGAGCTCGACGACGAGGCGCGC
Organism: Nonomuraea sp. NPDC003727; assembly: GCF_053586935.1. Classification (NCBI taxonomy): domain Bacteria; kingdom Bacillati; phylum Actinomycetota; class Actinomycetes; order Streptosporangiales; family Streptosporangiaceae; genus Nonomuraea; species Nonomuraea sp. NPDC003727. Next base: position 22,565 of record NZ_JBSFNE010000006.1, on the reverse strand, counting down.
AAGCTGGCCCCGGAGCTGGCCGCGAGCGCCCGGCCGGGCGCGGGCGCGGAACTGGCCGCCCTGCTGCCGCCCCGCCATCCGCTGGCCGACCTGCTGGCCTGCGAGTTCCTGCCCGGCCTGCCGCGCGTGGACCTGCGCAGGACCGCCGCCCTGCTCGCCTGCTACGGCCTGGCGCTCGACCGCTGGGAACAGGCGGTTCTGCAGACCTCGATGCTCTTCCCGCCCCTCCGGCGTTCGGAGTGAGAGTTCGGTGCTCTTCCCGCTCCTGCGGCGTTCAGGGTGACAGTTCGGTGCTCTTCCCGCCCCTCCGGCGTTCAGGGTGACAGCTCGGTGGTCCGGGCGCTCCACTCGACGACCGGCTCGAGCGCCGGGTCGAGGGCGAGGACCCAGGCCGGCAGCTCGACCGCCCGGCAGCCACGGGACAGCTTGGCCCGCCAGCTGCCCTGGCCGTAGTGGAGGCGGGTGACGCCCTGCTCGGCGGCGTGGCGGGCGGGCTCGTAGAAGACGGTCGCGAAGTAGGTGTGGCGGGCCCCCGCGGAGCCGTACCACCTGGCGGTGCTGACGCAGTACCACGTCTCCCGGTGAGGGATGAAGAGGGCGTAACCCACCAGGTGGTCGTCGTGCTCGGCGCTGAACAGCAGCGCTCCGCCGTCGCACAGGGCCGCCAGGCGGTGGGCGACGGCCGCCGGGTCCGCCGCGCCGCCGTACTTGCGGGAGTGCAGGCACTTCAGGTCGACCATCCCCGGCACCGGCCGGGAGATGTCGCTCACGCGCAGCCGTACCCCTGCCTCGGCCAGCCGGCGCAGCTCGCGCCGGGCCTCGCTGCGGCGCTTGGCCGGGAGCCGGACGCCGGGTGAGAGCTCGCACGAGTAGGACAGGGGGATGCGGGCGAAGCCCCGGCGCCCCAGGACCTGCTGCAGCTCCGGTGTGGTGGTGTAGAGGAAGGCGACGGCGCGCAGGCCCTCGGCGCGTGACCAGGCCACGATTTCGTCCACCAGGTCGCCGAGCGTCGCGCCGTCGCGGGCGGCCGGGCCGAGCGGGTGGCACTCGTAGCCGGGCAGCATGACGACCAGGTGCGGGGTCCAGGCCGGGGACCCCGCGAACCGCCGGCGGGCGGCGCGGGCGGCCTCGCTGAGCGGCAGCTGCGCCGGGTCGGCGGTGAGGATGTACGGCAGGTCGAAGGGCTCTCCCGGATGCGCGCCGCGCACCACCGTGCCGTGGAGCACCGCCCCGTCCAGCTCGAAGGTGTACGGCAGGCCGGGCACCCGGTCGCGCATCGCGGCCAGCCACCGGCCGGTGGCGAAGAGCGGCCCGTCGGCGATCGGGCGCAGGCCGGCCGTCACGCGCATCAGACCTCCAGCAGGCAGGCGTCCAGGCCGAGCCGGACCAGCCCGTGCTTGAGCTTGAAGGCGGCGTTGCCGCGCCCGCCCTCGAAGAGCGTCCGGTCCTCGCGTATGGCCTGCTCGACCGTGGCGGCGTGGAGCAGGGGGTAGGGGCTGAAGCGGCCGTCGACCCGGTAGTCGACCCCGCAGGCCCAGGCGTGGAAGCGGTGCCGGTCGCGCAGGCAGACACCGGCGGCGATGAGCCGCTCGCCCTGACGGACCTCGACCGCCTGCGCGAGATCGCCGAGCGCGGTGACGAAACCGGCGAAGAGCTCGGGCGGGTAGAAGCCGCTCGAGCCGTGCTTGGCCGCGGTCATGGCGCACAGCCTGCCGATCTCGGCGAGGTCGGCGGTGCCCGCGGGCCTGACCGTGTACGACACGCCGGCCTCGGCGGCCCGGCGGCGGTTGCGCCGCAGGTTGGCCCGGCCCCTCGGGGTGGCGGGGGCGGCGTGGTCCGTCACGCCGCGCAGGTCGAGGCGGAAGCGATCCTCGATGTGCTCGGCAGGGAAGCCCAGCTCGATCAGGGACTCGCGCAGGGGCGAGCCGTGGGCGACGTTGACGAAGCCGTACCAGGCCGCGCCCAGCTCGCCGGCCAGCTCGCGCATCGCGTCGACGACCGCTTCGAGGTGGGGTGCGCCGGGCAGCCAGGCGTCGTAGCAGTGCCAGACGTGGCTGAGCAGGCCAGGCTCCTGGCCGGTCAGGGGATAGCGGGCGCGGAGCTGGCCGAGCGGGTCCAGGCCGTCGATCAGCGAGACGGGCAGGACGGCCACGGCCCGCCCCCGTTCGCGGACCACGAAATAGCGAAACAACTTCACCGGCGTCAGCGGAAAGCTCTCGTATGCCCGCAGATAACGAGATTGATAGAAAACCGGCGCCCCCGAGGCTGCCACGACGCCATCCCATTCCGCGTCGTCAAGGGCTTCGATTGACGTGAATATGCCAACTTCCACGTTCTCTCTCATATCGCCCTTTCTTTGGATGTAGAACGATATTAAGCATTAATTGAGGCAAGGAGGAAGTCGTGGCTCATGTCGTCTTCCACAATAAGGTGGGCGGATCGGAAACCCTGGAGGCCGCCCCCGGCCGGCCGTTGACGGAGGTGCTGACGGCCCACGGCATTCCGGTCAACGCGGTGATCACCCTGCGGAACGGGAAGATCGTCCCCGAGGAGACGACCGTCGTCGGCGAGCACGACGTCATCGAGCTGCGCCAGGTGCGCCACTACGACCTCGACGTCACCCGCCGGCCCGCCACCACCGTGTACGGCACGCCCGACCCGATCTACACCAAGTCCATCCTGTTCGACACCGCCGGAAGCCTGGAGCGGCGCGTCGAGCAGTTCGACGAGGAGAGCTTCGTCCGCTACGTGGAGGAGACCTTCGTCCAGAGCGTCCTCAGCCACGGCGTGCTCAACCCGGGCGACTCGGTCGTGATCGGGCTGTCCGGCGGCCGTGACAGCGTCGCCTTCCTCAAGCTCCTGGAGCGCACCCGGCACCGGCTGCCCGACTTCTCGATGACCTCGGTGACCATCACCGGCCTGCCCGACTGGGAGGAGCCGGCCACCTTCGCCGCCGCCAGGGCCTCGGCCGAGGGGCTCGGCATCGACCAGGTCATCGTCGACGCCGCCGACATCGAGCGGGTCTTCAAGCTCCGCCGGCCCTTCGTGGAGGCCATGAACAGCGTCGTGGGAGGGGATCGGCGCCACCTCAGCATGGTCGTCGGCCACCAGGTGCTGCGGCGCATGCTGGAGAACCACGCCGAGAGCATCGGCGCCGGCACGGTCGCCTTCGGCTTCAACGCCGACGACCTGGTGGCCAGCATGGTGACCTGGCTGACCAGCGGTTACCGGATGGGCGGCATCCCCGTGCGGCACATCGGCGGGATGCGCTACATCTTCCCCCTCTACCGCATCCCCAAGAAGGAACTGACCATCTACCTGGAGCTGGTGGCGCCCGAGCTGAACCGCCAGGGCACCCCGGGCCGCTTCACCACCGGACCCCAGGAGCGCTCGATGGCCTACGCGATGGCCGACCACCTCTACGGGCTCTGGCCGGGGATCGACTACTACCTGTTCGAGGCCTTCGCCACCATGCAGCGCTCCATGTTCCCGCTGGTCGAGGACAAGTGCCGGGTCTGTGAGGGGGTGTTCGTGCTCCAGGAGGGCGTGCGCAACCCCATCGGCGTCTGCGACGTCTGCGACTTCTTCGCCCGGCAGGAGTTCGCGTGACAGGCTGGTACACCGGCTACTTCACCGAGGACTACTGGCGGTTCGCGCGGCACGAGTACACCGCCGAGCGCACCGCCGCCGAGGTGGACTACCTGGTGAAGGTCCTGGCCGAGCACGCGCCAGGGCGGCGGGTGCTCGACCTGGGCTGCGGGACGGGGCGGCACGCGGTCGAGCTGGCCCGGCACGGGTACGAGGTGACCGGCGTGGACGTCTGCCCGTGGGCGCTGGAGCAGGCCCGCGCGGCGGCCGTCCGGGCCGGGGTGCCGCTGGAGCTGGTGCCCGCGGACCTGCTGACCCGCGCCGAGCTGCCGGTCGTGGACGCGGCGATCTGCGTGCAGTCCTTCGGATGGGGACGCGACGACGAGCAGCTGGCCTTCCTGCGCCGGGTCAGGGACCGGCTGGCGCCCGGCGGCGTGCTGGTCCTCGACCACTCCAACGTCGCGGCGATCCTGGCCGGCTACCGGCCGACGGCGCGCTTCGAGGCCGACGGCGAGGTCTTCGACTTCCTGCGCTCCTACGACCCGCTGTCGGGGCGCAGCCGCGGGGAACTGCGCGTCACGCGGCGCGACGGCACGGTCGCGGTGCTGCGGGACGACGTCCGGCTCTACCTGCCGGGCGAGGTGGCGCGCCTGGTCGGGGAGGCGGGTTTCGAGCTCCTGCGCGCGGACGCGGACTTCACCGCCGGGTCTGCGGTCCGGCCAGGGACCCGTTACGTCCAGCTCGTGGCGGTCGCGCCGGCCCGCCCCGAGCCGGCCGTGCTCCGCCACGCGACCGCCGAGCCAGGCGTGGACCTGCGGTGGGCGCCGGACGAGGTCGAGTTCGTACGGGACACCGTCGAGCGCGCCTGGCACGGCGTCGGCGAACCCGGCGAGGCGGCCCGGCACTACGCCCTGGACGACCCCTACGGCGGCGCCCGCTCCGCGCCGGTCCTCAGCCGCCACTTCGCCGTGGAGCTCAGCCCCGGTCAGGTGGTGACCGGAGCCGGCACGACGGGGCTGCTGCACGCCCTGGCCGGGCCTGGAAGGCTGCTGCACGGCCCGCACGCCCATCCCGACCTGCCGGCCTGGGCCGCCCGGCGGGGCGCCGACGTGCGCGTCTTCGACCGGTGGCAGGACGTGGCGGCGCAGCGGCCCACCATGGTCCTGCTCGACCGCCCCGGCGTCCGCGGCGACCTGCTGCCCCTCGACCACGTCGCCGAGCTGGCCGAGGCGGTGAGCGCGGTGGGCGGGGTGCTGGTGGTCGACGAGGCGTGCGCCACCTACCTCGGCCCGGCGGCCAGCGCCGTCCCGCTGACCACCCGGGTACCCGGCCTGGTCGTGCTGCGCAGCCTTTCCAAGGGTTACTGCTGCGGCGGGCTGCGCGCGGGCTTCGCGATCTCCTCTCCCGACGTGGCCGCCGCCGTGCGGGCCGCGGTGCCGCCGCTCGGCGTGTCGGCCCTGTCCCTGGAGCTGGCACTGCGCCTGCTCGACCAGGGTGACGTGCTCGCCCCGCTGCGGGCGGCGGTGGCCGCGGCCAAGCCGGAGCTCGTGGCCGCCCTGGCCGCGCTCGGCTGCCGGGCCGAGGCAGGACACCCCGACCTGCCGTGGGTGGTGACCGAGGACGAGCTGCCCGCCGGGCTGGCGGGCCGGCGGCTGCCCGGACTGACCCGCGTCAGCGTGCCGCTGTCGGCGGCACGCAGGAGCGCCCTGCGCCGGATGGCGGCCCGGACGGAGGCCCAGTCAGTGGCCCGAACGGCGGCCCGGACGGAGGCTCGAACAGTGGCCCGACCAGTGGCCCGGACGGTGGAGAGGTGAACGTCGGCGAGGTCGTCCGCCTGGTCCATGCCGGATTCGACGTCGACCAGGCCGTCAAGGACGTCGCCGAACTGGCCGGGTTCGACCGCTACCAGGCCTCCGACGGCGTCATGGCCGCCGCGCGGTACGTCGCCGACCGCGCCGAGCAGGCCGGACTGCGCGATGTCCGGCTGCTGGAGTTCCCGGCGGACGGCACCCGGCGCTGGTGGAGCTTCCGGTCGCCCCGTTCGTGGACGCCCGTGCGCGCCGAACTGGCCGGGGTGGCGCGCTACCCCGACCAGCCCTTCGCGCTGGCGGCCTACTCGGCGCCGACCCCCGGCGAGGGGATCGTGGCGCCGGTGGTCCGGCTGCGCTCCGGGGAACTGCGCGGCGCGCTGGTGGTGCACGACGACCCCCAGACGCCGGTGGCGGCCGCGATCGAGCTCGCCGCCCGCCACGGCGCGCTGGGCCTGGTCACCGACCGCCTGCCCGGGCCCGGCCGGATCGAGCTGCCGCCGGGCGGCCCGCTGGTGGCCTTCAGCCTGACCTCCGCCCAGGTCGCCGAGCTGGTACGGCGGGGCCGCGTCCGGGTCGTGGTCCAGGTGCACGAGCGGGCGCCGATGCCGCTGGTGACGGGCGTGCTGCCGGGCGAGGCGGCCGAGGAGGTGCTGCTGTCGGCCCACCTGTGCCATCCCTGGCCGAGCGTCAACGACAACGCCTCGGGCGCCGCCGCGCTGCTGGGAGCGGCGGCCGTGGCCAGGGACCTGCCCAGGCGCAGGGGCATCAGGTTCGTGTGGGGGCCGGAGTTCACCGGCATGGCCGCCTACCTTCACGACGTGGCCACCACCGTGCCCGTCGCGGCGGTCAACGTCGACATGGCAGGGCAGGACCAGCGCCGGTGCGGCGGGCCGCTCATCGTCGAGCGCAGTCCCGACCACCTGCCCGGTCTCGTCAACGCCCTCGCCGAGCACGTCGTGGCGGCCCTGCCGCAGGCCGCCCGCTCGTACTCGGGCGCGGTGGCCTGCGACACCTGGGCCTGGCGGGCGACGCCGTTCGTCGGCGCCTCCGACCACAGCCTGCTGGTGGACTCCGCCATCGCCTGCCCCACGGTGTCGCTCGGGCACTGGCCTGACCGGTTCAACCACAGCGCCGCCGACACCCTGGACAAGCTCGACCCCGACGAGCTCAGGCGCACGGCCACGATCGCCTGCGCCACCGCGGCCGTGCTCGCGGGGGCGGCAGGCGATCGCGGCGAACTGGAGCGGATCGCGATGGGCTGGGGCGCGGCCCGCGTGATGGAGTGCCTGCCGGGGAGGGAGCGGGCCACCCGGGGGTTCCTGCGGCACCGTACCGCCGTGGCGCTGGGGGCGCTCGACGGGGTGGACGCGCTCTACGGGCCGGGTGGCGGCCGGTCCCGCGACTGGCTGCGCGCGCTGTCCGGGCACCTGGCGGACCTGCTTCCCGGCGAGGATCCGGCGGGGGCCGGCGGGCCGCGGCTGCGCCGTACCTGGTCAGGGCCCTTCAACCTGCGCGGGCTGGCCGAGGCGGCGGGTCCGGCCGGGCGGGCGTGGATCGACGGGCAGGTGGCGGCGGAGCGGGCCCGCTCCTACGCGCTCATGCTCGCGCTGGCCCACGGCATCGACGGTGAACGGGACCGGGCGGCCGTCGCCACGTACGCCGCCCACGCGGCGGAGCTGCCGGTCCCCGGCGAGTTCGCGAACGACTTCCTGACCGTCCTCGTCGAGGCGGGCTGGGCGGAGGAGGGCTGATGCGCCAGTTGCTGCGTGACCGGCGGTTCCTGCTGCTGTTCCTGGGCCAGACGATCAACATGGTCGGCGACCGGGCGCTGCTGGTGGTGCTGGCCATCTACGTCAAGGAGCTGACCGGCTCGGACGCGATGGCCGGGGTGGTCTTCGTGCTGCTGTCGGTGCCGTCGTTCTTCGCGCCGCTGACCGGGCTGCTGGTCGACCGCTTCCCCCGGCGGCTGACGCTGATCGTCAACGACCTGGCCGCCGGGGTGCTGGTGCTGGGCCTGCTGCTGGTGCGGCATCCGGGCGACCTGTGGATCGTCTTCGTCGTGACCCTCGGGTACGGCTTCGCCAACCAGATCTTCACCGCCGCCCGGGGCGGCCTGCTGCACTCGATGGTGCCCGACGGGATGCTCGGCGAGGCCAACGGGCTGTTCAGCTCGCTCGGCCAGGGGCTGCGCATCTTCGGGCCGCTGCTGGGCGCCGCGGTCTACGCGAGCCTCGGGCTGGGCGCGGTGGCGCTGCTGGACACCGGGACCTTCCTGGTGTCGGTGCTGGTGCTGCTGATGCTCAGGCGGGCGCCCGACCTGGCCCGGCCGCAACCGCACGAGCGAGGCCGGTTCCGGGCCGATCTGGTGGCCGGGGTCCGGCACATCCTGGGCGACCGCGAGCTGCGCGGCGGCGTGCTGGCGGTCGCGGCGGCGCTCGGCGCGGCCGGTCTGGTCAACCCGGCCATGTTCGCCGCCGTGGAGCAGGGGCTGGGGCGTCCGGCGGCCTTCATCGGGGTCATCGGCGCCTTCCAGGGCGCGGGATCGGTCGCCGGCGGGTTCGTGGTGGGCCGGCTCATCAGACGGTTCGGCGAGCACCGGACGGCCGCGATCGGGTTCGCCCTCAGCACGGCCGGGCTGGCGCTGGTCGTTCCCACGACCGACGTGACGATGTGCGTGGCGGGGATCTTCGTCGGCCTTTCCATTCCCATCTTCATGGTGGCCACCACCACGCTCGTGCAGCGGCGCACCGAGAGCGGACTGCAGGGCCGGGCGTTGACGGCGATGGACGCGGTCATCGACCTGCCTTTCGTGCTGTCGATGGCGGCCGGGGCGTGGATCGTGGGGCTGGTGGAGTATCGCGTGATCTATGCCTTCAGCGCGACGGCCTTCGCGGCAGTGGCGGCGTATGTGCTGGTGGCAAGGCAATGGCGGGTTGATGCCAGCATTTCTCATGCTAATTGACCCGAAAACTCCGGATTTCTAGAGTTAAATGCATCGGGTAGTGGACAAATTGTCCACCCGGCGCAGGAGGCGCATGTGATCAGGGAAAGCGTCCAGACCACGGTAAAGACGCCAATTATGACAACTCCGGAATTCGTCGAGAAGATGCTGGCCGCACGCCAGGAGGTGCAGGTCGTGAAATTCCGGACGACGTGCACCGATTGTGTGCCGAACTACTGAGATGACCGGGCCCGGGACAGGGATCGCGCCCCGTCCCGGGCCTTCCCTGTGCGATGTGCCCGGCCTGGTTCTCGACGAGCTGGGCCGGGCGGGTCGCGGCGTGGTCGTGCTGGCCGTCGACGGGCTGTCCTGGCAGGCCGCCGGCCGGGCATGGCGGGCGGCCGAGCTGAGCTGTCTCACCTCGACGTTCCCGAGCACGTCCGCCACCGCCTGGATGTCGTCGATTACCGGTGCGTCCGTGGCCGAGCACCTGGTCGTGGGCGCGGCCTACCGGGAGCGGGCCGGAGGTCCGCTGGTCGACGTGATCACGGGGAAGACCCTCGCGCGACCGGTCGACGGGCGTCCGGCGGCACGGGAACCGACGGGACCGGCCGCGGGGACGGCCGCGGGACCGGCCGGGCGGACAGCCGTGCGACCGGCCGTCGGTATGGCCGCGGAGACAGCCGTGGGACCGGCCGGGGGGATGGCCGATGGGATGGTCGGCGGGATGGCCGGTGGGGTTGCCGGCGGGAGGGCGCTCGCGGGATGGCCGACGCTCTTCGAGCGGGCGGCAGGGGTCGCCGATGCGGTCGTGGCGGGCCGCGAGCTGGACACGCTCGCCAGCCCGTGGGTGACCGCCCTGACGCGCGGCGCGCGCCGTACCCCCGCCTCGGGGAGACTCACCCGCGACCCGCAGGAGCTGGTGGCCGGGGTGGCGGCGGACGTCGAGGCGGTCATCGGGACGCGGCGGGCGCGCCCGCTGCTGCTGTGGATCTACGTCAACCTGGACGACCACGTGCACCGCCACGGCTACGACGGCCGGGCCATGGACGCGCTGGGCCGGCTGGAGCGGCACGCGCTCGACTGGGCCCGGCGGGGCTGGCACGTGATGGCCTGGTCGGATCACGGGCTGGTGCCCGCCACGCCGGACAGGGAACTGGCGGAGCGGTGGGCGCGGCTTGAGTCGCCGGAGCTGTGCGAGCTGCCCGGCGGCGGTGCCGGCCGGGTGCGCTGGCTGTATCCCCGGCCCGGCCGCGAGGGGGAGGCCACCGAGCGGCTGGCCGCCGCGCTCGACGGCCACGCGCAGGTGCTGCCCGCGACCGCGCTGGGGGAACTCGGCCTGCTGGAGCCGACCGGGCCGGTGCGTGAGCGGATCGGCGCGGTGGTGGCCGTCGCCACCTCGCCGCGCTTCCCGATCCCCGACCCGGGGCTGGCCTTCGAGCACGGGGCCCGCAGCCCCGAGGAGACGCTCGTGCCGCTGGCGCGCTGGGTCAGATCCAGCCGCGCCTAGCGGCCTCCGCGCCGGCCTGGAACCGGCTGGTGGCGTTGAGGTTCTCCATCACGCTGGCCACGCGGCGGGCGAAGGTGCGCTTGCTCAGGTGCAGCCGGGCCGCGGCCCGGTCGTCGGTCAGCCCGTCGTTCAGCGCCCGCAGCACCTCGTGCTCCTCCTGCCCGCCGGGCACGCAGCCGCGCTGCTGGTCGGTCAGGATCCGGTGGATGGTGTCGAACACCCCCGCCACGGAGGCGGCGACCAGTGGGTTGGCCACCCGCTCCAGCCGGTCGGCGGCGGGCTGGTCGGGGTGCGGCACGTAGACGACCATCCGGTCCCGCACCAGCACCTGGTACGGCAGGCCGGCCACGGCGTGCACCATCGCGCCCGCCTGCCATGCCTGCGTGAAGGGCGAGGTGCGGCCCGGCTGCCCGGGCCCGTGCAGGATGCGGATCGCCAGGCGCCGCCTGGCCAGCTTGGCGAACAGCCGCGGCAGGGAAGGATGCATCCGGTCCGGCTCGGCTGACAGGACCAGCAGCTCCGAGCGGGTCTGCTCGGCCAGTTCCAGTTCGACGAGCGAGATGCCGAGGTCGGAGGGGGAGTGATCGCGATCCGCGTTCCGGGTCGTGCGGGGCCTGTGCTGTGCGGTCAGAGACATCGATACCAACCAGCTCACCTGAGGGGGACCATCTGCCATGAACGGTAGATGGGCGCTATGTGGATGCGATTTCGGCGAGTTATCGGTATTTATCGGTACATGTCGGGGGTGATTCGGATCCGCTCGGTAGAAGTCCATGTGCACCGCCACAAATACCGCCCACCCTTCTCGGCATTTGTGGCATTACCGATCTTCCGCGGGTACCGTACGATCTTCGGTGGAGAGAGCTCAGGAACGGCATCTGACCACGTCTGAGACGAACCCAGGTGGGCATGCGCATGGAGTTTCGCATCCTCGGTCCCCTCGAGGCCGTCTCCGGTGATCGGCATATCCCGCTGGGCGGGCCCCGCCAGCGCGCGGTCCTGGCGATGTTACTGATCAACGTCGGCAGGGTGGTCACCACCGACCGGCTCGGGACGGCCATCTGGGGGCACCGGCCGCCGGCCACCGCCCGCAACCAGGTGGCGATCTGCGTCTCCGGGCTACGCCGCGAGTTCGCCGCCGCAGGAGTCGCCCACGACCCCATCGTCACCGCGCCCTCCGGCTACCTGCTGCGCCTGGGCGAGGACGACGTGCTGGACGTCAAGCAGGTCGAGGAGATGCTGCGCCAGGGAAGGGCGGTGCGCGCGGCCGGCCGTCCGGAGAAGGCCTCGGAGTTCCTCGCCGACGCCCTGGCGGTGTGGCGGGGCGAGCCGCTGACCAGCGTGGAGGGCGAAGTGATCCGCTCGGAGGCCGAGCGGCTCAGGGAGTGGCGCCTGGCCATCCTGGAGGAGTTCTTCGAGGTCGAACTGGAGCTCTCGCGCGACTACCAGATCGTCGGGGAGCTGACCGCTCTGGTCACCGAGTTCCCGCTGCGCGAGCGGCTGCGCGCGCTGCTGATGCTGGCCCAGAGCCGGGCCGGTCGCCGGGCCGAGGCCCTGGCCACCTACCAGGAGGGCTACCGGCTCAGCGTGGAGCGGCTCGGGCTGGAACCCGGCGAGGAACTGGCCGGCCTGCACGAGGCCATCCTGCGCGGCGAGGCCGGCGCGCGGCAGGGCTGGCTGCCGGTGGAGCGTTCCGCGGCCGGCGCTCCGCCCGCCGTCCCCGCGCAGCTCCCGCCCGACGTCGCCGGCTTCGTCGCCAGGGAGAGGGAACTCGGCTACCTCGACCAGCTGCTGGAGCGCAAGCTCGAGAACGGCCTGCCGTTCATCGCGGTCATCACGGGCATGGGCGGCGTGGGCAAGAGCGGCCTGGCCGTGCACTGGTCGCACACCATCGCCTCCCGCTTCCCCGACGGGCAGCTCTTCGTCGACCTCAACGGCTACTCCGAGACCGGCCCGCCGCTGTCTCCCTTCGACGTCATCGACAACCTGCTGCGGGCGCTGAGTGTCTCCCGCAACCACCCCCTGTCCACGCTGGAGGAGCGGGCGGCCACGTTCCGCAGCGCGCTGGCCGGACGGCGGGTGCTGCTCGTCCTCGACAACGCCCGCGACTCCGGCCAGGTCCGTCCCCTGCTGCCGGGCGCGACGGGCTGCGCCGTGGTGGTGACCAGCCGCGACCAGCTCACCGGCCTCATCACCCTGGAGGGCGCCACCCCGCTGCGACTGGGCGTGCTGGAGCCGGAGGAAGGCGTGGGCGTGCTGGCCCGCATCGCCGGCGAGCAGCGGGTGAGCGAGGACATCGAGGGCGCCATGCGGCTCAGCGAGCTCTGCGGCGGGCTGATGCTGGCGCTGCGGGTGGCCGCCGCCCGGCTGGCCATCAGGCCGTCCTGGACCAGCGCGGACCTGGTCGCGCGCCTGACCGACGAGAGCCGTCGCCTGGACGAGCTCAGCCAGGGCGAGGTGGACCTGCGGACCAAGTTCATCCTCAGCTACCGCGACCTGGCCCCGCAGGTGGCGGTCATGTTCCGGCGGCTGGCGCTGATCGACGTGGCCGAGTTCGGCCCATGGCTGGGGGCGGCGCTCCTGGAGGTGCCCGAGGGCCGCGCGCAGGACCTGATCGAGCAGCTCGTCGACGCCCAGCTCCTCGAACTGGGCCAGCCCCGCCTGGGCGGGCAGGCCCGCTACCGCTTCCACGACCTGGTGCGCCTGTACGCGCGCGAACGCGCCCTGGCCGAGGAGAGCGAGCACGAGCGGGAGGCCGCCCTGCGCCGCGCCCTGGGCTGCTGGCTCGGGCTGGCGGAGGCGGCCCACGCCCGGCTGCTCGGCGGGGACTTCGCGGTCCTGCACGGCTCGGCCGCGCGTTACCCGCTGGCTCCCGCGGTGCTCGACCGGCTGCTGGCCGACCCCATCGAGTGGTTCGAGGCCGAACGCCAGCAGCTGCTGTCGGCCATCGGACAGGCCGCCGCGGCGGGTTACACCGAGATCTGCTGGGACCTGGTGATGACCTCGGCCACGTTCTTCGAGTCACGCAGCTACTACGACGACTGGCGGTCGACGCACGAGCTGGCGCTGACCGCCGCGCGGCGCGCGGGGAACGCGCGCGGCGAGGCGGCCATCACCTACGGCCTGGGCAGCCTCCAGCTCTTCCGCCAGCGCTACGACGCGGCCGAGCCGCTGCTCCTGCGGGCCGTGAGCATGTTCGCGGAACAGGGCGAGGACCACGGCCGCGCCCTGGCGCTGCGCAACCTCGCCCTGCTCGACCGCATCGCCGGCCGCTTCGAGCTGGCGCTGGATCGCTACGAGGAGGCGCGCGGCGTCCTGCGGGCGCACGGCGACCGGGCGGCCGAGGCGCATGTCACGGCCTGCGTCGCGCAGGTGCGGATGGAGCGCAGGGAGTACGGCGCGGCCGAGTCGCTGCTCAGGCTGGCCCTGGGCATGTTCGAGGAGATCGGCCACCAGCGCGGGGTGGCCCAGGCGCTGCACCGGCTGGGCGAGGTGCTGCTGCGCACCCAGCGGATCGACGCCGCCCGGCAGACCCTCGAGAAGGCACTGGAGACGGTGCAGCAGCTGCGCGACGTGGTGGGCGAGTCCTACGTGCTGCGGGTGCTCGGCGAGACCTACGCCAAGCAGGGCCGTACGGAGAACGCGGAGAAGGCGCTGCTCACCTCCCGGGACATCGCCTACCGGGTCAGTGAGCAGTTCGTGGTGGGGGCGGTCTCGCTGGCGCTGGGCAATCTCTACTTCGGGACGGGGAACGCCGCGCTCGCCCGCAACAACCTGACGCTGGCCGCGAAGGTCTTCGAGGAGCTGGGCGCCAGGGTCTGGCACGCGCGCGCCCTGGAGGCGCTGGCCGCCACCGAGGCGATGCTCCACAACGACCAGGGGGCGCACGAGCTGTGGGCCCGTGCCTCCGCCCTGCTCGCTGCGGAGCGCGGCTGAACGCTGCTGAGCGCGCCGCTACGGCTTGGGGACGACGATGACGGTCCCTGTCCAGTGGAAGTTGCTGGCGCCCTCGCCGGGGCCGCCGGGCTCGTCCGCACCGGCCTGGGCCAGGCCGCCGGAGAGGGCGGTCAGGATCGCGGCAAGGACGACCGTGGTCGCGAATCGGCGCATCATCGTGGGTCCCTTCTGAGTGGATGGTTGCGCGACGGGAGGGGCGGGGCGAGCGGCCAGGGGAGCGGGCCCGGCACGTCCGTGGTGCCTCCGGTGCCGAAGGCGGACGTGGTCGCGCCGGCCGTCTCGCCGCCGTCGACGACGAGCTCCTGGCCGGTCATGAACGAGGCCTCCGGGGAGGCCAGATAGTGGAAGGCGGCGGCGATCTCCTCCGGCTGGGCGTGCCTGCCGAGCGGGATGGTGCGGTTGACCTCGTCGAACATCCCCGGGGTGTACTCGGCTTCCTGCATGGGGGTCAGGACCGCTCCCGGGCTGACACAGGCCACGCGCACCTGAGGGCTCAGCTCCAGCGCGAAGGTGCGGCACAGCGCCAAGATCCCCGCCTTCGTGGCGTTGTAATCCGCGTAGTAGGGATAGCCGCGCGAGCCGTTGACGGAGGCGGTCGCCAGCAGCACCCCGTGGCCCTGGCGCGCCATGTAGCCGGCGGCGCAGCGCCACAGGCCGAGCACGCCGAGCAGGTTGACGTCCACCACGCGGCGCGCCGTGGCCTCGTCGATGTTGAGCACCCCGTGCCGGACGCTGATGCCCGCGTTGGCGATCACCACGTCCAGCCGGCCGTGCTCGGCCCAGACCTCGGCCACCGCGGCCTCGACGGCCGGCCAGTCGGTGACGTCGGCCTCCATCCAGCGGACCGGCTCCTCGGGAACCGTGCGGGGCGGCTGCACGTCGAGGTTGATCACGATGTCGCCCGACCGCGCGAAGCGTTGGGCGGTGGCGAAGCCGATCCCGCTGGAGGCGCCGGAGATGACCACAGTACGCATGACGGTCCCCCTCAGAAGATCACCCGCGGGCTCGCGGTCGCCCGGTTGCCGATGGACCTGCGCAGGTTCCTGCTGACCGTCAGCTTCTTCAGCCACCGGTCGGTGCCGTCGTAGCGGGGCGAGAAGGGTTTGCGGCCATGGACCACCAGGTAGTTGTCGATCACCAGCAGGCTGCCCTGCCCGACCACCACGTCCTGCTGCCTGGCCTCCAGCTCGGCCACCAGCGCGTCCAGCGCCCGCTCCGCCTCCGCGTCGCCGTCCACGCACGTCATGAACGGCCGGTCGAGCCGGAGGTAGGGGCGGCGCGGGTCGCCGACGAGGACCGGCACCGGCTCGGGTTCGTCCCGCATCCGGCGCATCAGCTCCAGCGCCGGATGGTCCGGCTGGCGCAGCTCCAGCTGGCGCAGGTGCTCGTCGTCGGGCCTGATGTGGAAGCGGGGCCGGCCCAGCAGTTCCTCCTGCTCGGGCGGCAGCTCCAGCTCACGCACCGACGAGACGGTGGTCGGCACGCGGTCGTGGTTGCGCAGGCCGAACAGCAGCAGGTAGTCGCAGCGCAGCGGGTGGAAGCCGTCCTCGGTGTGGAACTCCAGCAGGGACTGGCTGCCGTGGCCGCTCTGCCGCATCTCGTCGCCGCGGATCGGGACGATGTTCTGGACCATCCGGCCGCCCTGCAGGGTGGACCAGGCGAAGGGCTCGCCCAGGACCATCCCGCACAGGGCGAGGAAGATCTCCGCCTCGCTCGCCGTCCGCGACTGCCCGGCGCCCGACCAGTGGTCGGGGGTGGGGCCGAGCGCCCGGTCGTCGACGGGGAAGCCGTGCACCATGCAGACGCCGGCCGGCTCCGTGCGGCGGAAGTCCTCCAGGAAGCGCCGCAGTCCCACCGGCAGTTCCTCGCGGACGTGCCAGCACCGGTCGTAGAAGCCCGGGTCGGCGGGGTCCTCGTCCAGGGCCCTGATGCGCTCGGCGACGGCCAGTATCGCGTCCACCTCCTTGCCGTCGAGGAGGTACTCGACCGTCTCCGCCGTCATGCGAGCGCTCTCCTGACGCTGGCGGGGCGGATGTCGGTCCAGCTGCGCTCGACGTGCTCCAGCGCCGCGGCGCGGCTGTCGGGGCCGAAGACCACGCTCCATCCCTCGGGCACCTCGAAGGCCGCCGGCCACAGGGAGTGCTGCTCCTCGGCGTTGACCAGGACGAGGAAGACGCCGTTCGCGTCGTCGAAGGGGTTGGCGCTCATGTCAGCCCTCCGGGCGCAGATCGAACAGGATGCCCCTGGGCGGGGCGGCGAAGTGGCGCTCGTCGGCGCACACCCATCCGGACTCCCGGAAGGCCTCGTGCCACTCCTCGCGCGTGGGCAGGTAGACCCCCATCAGCGCGTGCACGAGCTCGAAGCCGAGGGTGAAGATGCGCGTGTCGGGGCCGGGCAGCGTCTCGCTCCTGACCACGTCGCACAGCAGCAGCCGCCGCGCGTTGGGGAAGGCGGTGCGCAGCTTGCGCAGGCCCGCCACGCAGGTGGCCTTGGGCCAGAAGTCGTGGCCGAGGAAGACACAGGTGATCAGGTCGACGTCGGCGAACTCCGGCCTGGGCTCCAGGTTCCGCACGTCACCCGTGACGATGCTGATCCGGTCGGCCATACCGGCCTCCGCCACCGACGCCCTGGCCAGTTCCACCGCGGCCGGCGCGACGTCCACGCCCACCCCGCGCACCCCTGGCCGGCGACCGGCGGCGCCCATCAACCGCTGGCCGGAGCCGCAGCCGAGGTCGGCGATGACCTCGTAGTCCAGTTCCGCCAGGAGCTCGACGAAGTGCGGCTCGACCTCCGTGTCGCCGATCAGCCGGGAGCCGACCGCCACCGCCCGCATGTCCCTGGTGTAGAAGTCGCCGGTCCGGTCCTCGGTCCTGGCGACCTCCGGCACCACGGAGAACAGCTCGCCGCAGCCCCGGACCATCCAGTAGAAGTAGCCGCGCGCGGCGTAGGCGCTCTCGAAGAGCGGGCCGGTGACCGCCTTGTCGTCGGCGACCTCCACGACCTCCGCCCACGAGAGCGTCACCAGAAGCTGGCGCACCACCCCGCGGTCGAGCCCGTCCGCCTCGGCGGTCTCGAAGGAGTAGCTGCCCTGCTCCTTCAGCGCCTCCAGGATGCCCAGCTCGGCGGCCGCCGACAGGGACACCGCGACGAGATAGGACGAGAACAGGTCCGCAACCGGGCCGCGCGTGAAATCCGCGCTCATGGGATTCTCCTTTTTCGCCGACATTTCGCTCACGCTTTTCCGGAATCGGCCCAGAGCGTGTCCATGGTCTCGTGCGTCAGCACCGTCTCCAGGTCGCTCTTGGCGGCGTAACCCATATTGATGATCGTGCGCACCCCGGCGCTGATCGGATAAACCCGGTGCAGGGTGGTGTTCGTGCGCATGACGTACAGGTCCCCGGCCCGCACCTCGAACGAAAGGGTGGGATTGCCGAGAAACGCGCGATGGATGGCCGGATCCTGCTTGTTCCATGTTGTGCCGGGCACGCACTGGACGAATCCGCCGTGTTCGGCGGGCGGGCACTCGACGACCCAGACCAGCGCGAAGCTGTAGTCGTCCCAATGCCAGCCGTGGGTGTCGCCGTTGTGCTCCAGGCGGGTGATGACGTACTGCTCCGGCTCGTACGGACAGGCCAGCACCGGCTCGTCCACGATCTCCGAGAGCAGCCCGACGAGCGCTTCCGACTCGTACAACGCCGGGATCACGCTGCTGCGCTCCGCGATCTCCGCCCGCGTCACGTTGCGCATCCTGCGCGGTGTGCCGCCGGTTTCCTTGAATCGCAGATCGCGCCGCACCCCGGATTCTTCGATGAGGGAGAGCACGTCGCCCGACACCGCCTCCTTGATGCTCGGCGGCACCAGGAAAGATGCCGTCGCGAAGCCGTGGGCGGCGAATTTCTGCCGGGCCGCCGACAATTCGTCGGCCAGTCCGGGGCGGCGTGCATGCTGGTTCAGCTCCTGCAGTATGAGGGCATTCACTGCGGGGATCCTTCGCTTCGCCTGATGGGGATCTCGCTGCTACGGAACGTAGGGCCGCGAGTGGGGGCGGAAAAGCGCCCGGCGCGACTGTGGCGAGAAATCGCCATTCATTCCCGGCGCGACCGGGTGCCGGGCCGGCCCTTTTACGCTGGGCGGGCATATGAATTCCCCGGTTAGACAGGATGCGCCATGCCCACCGGCGTCCCCCTCTTCCTCCTCCAGCTCATCGTGATCCTCCTGCTGGCCGTGCTGCTGGGCCGGCTGGCCGCCCGCTTCGGACAGCCGGCCATCGTCGGGGAGCTGTCGGCGGGACTCCTGCTCGGCCCGGCGGTGCTGGGACAGCTGGCGCCCGAATGGTCGCAGTGGCTGCCCAAGCCGGGCTCCGGCGCCCTGATCGACGCCATCGCCCAGCTGGGCGTGCTGCTGCTGGTCGGGCTCACGGCGGCGCAACTCGACCTGGCCGCGCTCGGCCGGCAGGCGGGCACCCTCGCCCGGATCAGCGCCTGGGGGCTGCTGGTGCCGCTCGCGCTCGGGGTGGCCGCGGGCTTCGCGGCCCCCGAGGTGCTGCTCGGGCCGGGCACCCGGCGCGAGGTCTTCGCCATCTACTTCGGCGTGGCGCTGTGCGTCAGCGCCATCCCGGTCATCGCCCGCACCCTGACCGACCTGCGGCTGCTCGACCACCGCATCGGCCAGCTCATCCTGGCCTCCGGCGCGTGCCAGGACGCCGTCGGGTGGGTGCTGCTCGCGGTCGTCGGCGCGATGGCGGCCACCGGCCTGGACGTCGGCGCGCTGGGCC
Organism: Nonomuraea sp. NPDC003727; assembly: GCF_053586935.1. Classification (NCBI taxonomy): domain Bacteria; kingdom Bacillati; phylum Actinomycetota; class Actinomycetes; order Streptosporangiales; family Streptosporangiaceae; genus Nonomuraea; species Nonomuraea sp. NPDC003727. Next base: position 3,984 of record NZ_JBSFNE010000006.1, on the reverse strand, counting down.
TGTCCGTCCTCTGGCTGGCGGTGCTGCTGGCCGTGGTCCTGGCCGCCCGGCCCCTTGCCCGCCGCGTGCTGCGCGGAGGCGAGCAGGCGCCCACCATGACGATCGTGGTGGTGATGATCCTCACCGCCGCCCTGGCCGCCCATGCCGCCGCGCTGGAGCCGGTCGTCGGGGCCTTCATCGCCGGCCTGCTCGTGGGTGTCAAGGGCGGAGCCGACCCCAGGCACCTGGCCACCCTCCGCACGGTCGTCATCGCCGTGCTCGCCCCCGTCTTCCTCGCCTTCGCCGGGCTCCACCTGGACCCGGCCGCCCTGGCCGACCCCGTGGTGGCCGCCGCGGCGGCGGCCGCGCTGGCGATCGCCGTCCTGGGCAAGCTCGCGGGCGGTTACGTCGGTGCCCGCACCAGCGGGCTGTCGCACTGGGAGTCCTTCGCCATCGGCGCCGGGCTCAACTCCCGCGGCCTGATCGAGGTCATCGTCGCCACGGTCGGCCTGCGGCTGGGCATCCTCACCCCGGCCGCCTACTCGATCATCGTCCTGATCGCCGTCACCACCTCGCTCATGGCGCCTCCCCTGCTGCGGATGGCGCTCGCCAGAGCTTCGATTGGAGAGCCGGATGGCCGTCGCCAGAGTGAACGGAACCACGATCACCTACACTGACCAGGGCTCGGGCGAGCCGGTCATCCTCGTCATGGGCACCGGCAGCCCCGGCCACGTCTGGCAGCTGCACCAGGTGCCCGCCCTCCTCGCCGCCGGCTACCGCGTGATCACCTTCGACAACCGCGGCCTGGCGCCGGACGGCGGGCCCATGCCCGAGATCGACGACCTCGTCGGCGACCTGGCCGCGCTGATCGAGACGCTGTGCGGCGGGCGGTGCCGGGTCGTCGGGGTGTCCATGGGCGCCCACGTGGTCCAGGAGCTGCTGCTGGGCCGGCCCGCGCTGGTCTCGCAGGCCGTGCTCATGGCCACCCGCGGGCGGCCCGACCACTTCCGTGCCCGCCTGTGCGCCGCCGAGGCCGAGCTGTACTCCAGCGCCGTGGAACTGCCGGCCGCCTACGGCGCGGTGCTGCGGGCCGTGCTCAGCCTCTCCCCGCACACGCTCAACGACGAGCGGGAGGCACGCAAGTGGCTGGACCTCTTCGAGGTCTTCCCCACCGCCGCGGCGGTCATGCGGGCGCAGAGCCGGCTCGAGAACATCTCGGACCGGCTCGACGCCTACCGGTCGATCAGCGGGCGGTGCCTCGTCATCGCCTTCGAGGACGATCTCATCACCCCGCCCCACCTGGGCCAGGAGGTGGCCACGGCCATCCCGGGCTGCCGGTACGCGCAGGTCGCCAAGTGCGGCCACTACGGGTACCTGGAGCAGCCCGACGAGGTCAACTCGCTGATCATGGACTTCTTCTCCGCCTCCTAGCCCGGCCGTCAGGTGGTGGTCAGCACCGGTAGCCTCCGACGGGAGCTGACCAGGGAGCGGCGCGGCCGGGGCAGCGGGTCGACCCCGGTCTCGACGAGGACGAGGCTCATCGCCCGCTCACCCTCGACGAAGATCAGCCCCCGTTCCCGCAGCGCGGCCACGTGCTCGGCGGCCTCGGGCGCGAGACGGTCGAGGCGCGTCGGGCGCTCCAGCGTGACGAGCACGTCGGCCACCGCGGGATCGAGCGGGTACCGCAGGGGCGAGCCGGACCGGGAGTCGTGGACGACCCAGACGCCGTCGTCGTCCCGCTCCATGCGCAGCTCCGGCGGCGTCCCTTCCCACGAACCGAGCCAGGCGCCCACGGCCGCGCTGAGCGGCCGGATCCAGCGGGCGACCCCGATCATGTACGGCGAGACCGCCCGGTCGGTGAAGTAGTAGGCGAGCCGCCGCAGCGACTCCTCGGGGAAGGGGTAGGTCAGCCGGTAGTGGTCCACCGGATGCAGGTCGAGCCCAAACTCGGCGGCGTTGTTGAAGTAGGGGCTGTAGCGGTCGAACCGCACAGGGAAGACGCCCTCGGGCGGCGGCAGGTGGGTCAGGAGCGGCAGGTCGTCCACGTACTTGGCGAAGGTCGACTCGGGCTCGCCGGGGAAGCCAATGAGCAGGTTCCAGGCGGGCGAGATGCCGTAGCGCACGCAGTTCTTGAGCAGCTGGATGTTCTGGAAGGAGGAGGAGCCCTTCTTCATCAGCTTGAGCGTGCCGGTGGACAGGGCCTCGATGCCGGGCTGGATGCGGTTGACGCCGGCCCTGGCCATCTCGGCCATGTCCTGCTGGTCGAGGCCCACCTTGACCTCGTAGAAGATCGAGGCCTGCGGAGGGGGCTGGATCCTGGGCAGGACCTCGGTGAGGTACTCCAGGGGCATGATGTTGTCGGTGCAGGAGTAGACGGTGCACCAGGGCGCGTAGGAGAACAGGCGCTCGAACTGGGCGACCGCCTTGTCCGGCGACATGGCCCGGTAGGCCATGCCCTGGCCGTTGAGACCGCAGAACGTGCAGTGCGAGCGCTCGCCCCACCAGCAGCCGCGGGAGGTCTCGAAGAAGAGGATGGGCTCCACCTTGTCCTCGACCGCGGCGGTGAGCTCGTCGAAGGACGTGGCGAAGGAGGCGTAGTCGGGCTCGACGCTGTCGTCGATGTCGGTGTCGGCCCCGATGGCGCGGCGGTAGCGCTCCTCGTGGCAGTTGTCGCGGGAGACGACGCCGAGGATCGTGTGCGCCGCCGGCAGCTCGCCGTCGAGCATCGCGCGCAGGAAGCGGGGGAAGGTGTTCAGCGCCGGGCCTGAGAAGACGAAGTCGAGCTGCGTGGCGTGCTCGACCAGGGCCGCGCCCATCGGGGCCTCGCAGTTGGCGCCGCCCATGACGGTGACGGTGTCCGGGGCGCGGTCCTTGACGATCCTGGCCATCGCCAGGCTGGGCACGGTCTGCATGAACATCGAGCTGAAACCGACCAGGTCGGCCTCGGCCAGGCGGTACTTGTCGGCCAGGAAGGCGCAGAACTCGCCCAGCCGGTCCCGGCGGCGCAGCAGCTCCGCGCGGAAGGGGGCGCGGTCGGGGCCGGCGAAGTAGCGGGCGAAGTACTGCTCGCCGTTGTCGGGCTCCTCGGGGAAGGCGACCTGGCGGAAGAGCCAGTCGCCGATGCCGGCCACGTGCTGCTCCATGCCTTCGGCGATGGCGTCGTAGAGCTCGGTGCCGAAGAAGCGCACGAAGTCGTGGTTGAGGTAGCAGACGCGCACGTCGATCTGGGCGCCGAAGTCGCGGCGGACCAGCGCGCCGAGCTGGCTGAGGGCGAAGGAGGGTCGTCGCCGATCCGCGAACGGCATGTTGACCAGGGCAACGTCAAGCACTGAGAGTCCTTTCGCCTTCCGTTCGCCAGACGGAGTACTGGCGGAAGCCGTAGAGGAGGGGAGTTTCGGGGGCGCTGTGGATCTCGGTCACCCGGCCGAGCACCAGAGCGTGGTCGGTGACCGTCCAGACCTGCTCGACCAGGCATTCGGCCCAGCCGTGCAGGTCCTCCTCGAGGCGGGGCAGGCCCAGCCGTCCGTAGGGTGACCACTGGACGGAGGAGAAACGGTCGGCGGTGAGGGAGGAGAACAGTTCGGCGACGGGGCGGGCCCGGGCGGGCAGGAGGTTCACGCCGAAGCCGCCGGAGCCGAGGGCGGCGGCCAGCGTCCGGCTGTGGATGTTCATGCTGACCAGGAACGTGGGCGGGCTGAGCGTGACGCTGATGAGCGACGAGCAGGTCAGGCCGCAGGGCTCGCCCTCCGGGCTGATGGCGGTGACCACCGCCACCCCCGTCGGGTAGGCGCTCATGAACATGCGGCAGGACTCCACCAGGGCGGTGGTCATCGCAGGCTCGTCAGGTATTCGTGCGCGGTGGGCAGGGCGGCGACCATGCGTTCCGCGGCGGCGCGGACCGCGGCGAACTCGGCCCGCGCCCGCGCCGGATCGATGTGGTGGAGCGCCGGCCGCGGGCGGAGGGGCGCGTGCCCGAGCCCGAGCAGCATGGTGATCCACGAGTAC